>CAIQDI010000028.1 GCA_903870545.1 uncultured Pseudomonadota bacterium | reverse complement strand
TTTTGCCTGTTAATTTAGCAAAAGCCGCTGACGAATTGCCCGAAACTGTTGCTGAAGATGGCGACGATTGGATGAAACAATTGGACGATTTGGAAGATTCTATAAAGAAAGAAACGGAAGCCGTTTTGCCTGTTAATTTAGAAAAAGCCGCTGACGAATTGCCCGAAACTGTTGCTGAAGATGACGACGATTGGATGGCAAAACAGTTGGACGCTTTGGAAGAACACGATGAAGAGACTGCTCAAATGTTGATGGATGCCGGGAGTGAAAACATTTCCGATACCTTTAATATCGCTGACGAAGCCGATGCAGCCAAATTGATTGACGAAGACGCTCTCGTTACAAAAGCCGCAGAGTTAGCAGCAAGCCAAGCCAAAGAAAATCACGACCTTGCAATGTCGCAATTACGCGCGGATCAAGATAGCGTTGACAGCAAAAATAGACAGCAATTTGTCGAAGTTGAAAAGAAAAGAAAGAAAACCGCGACGTTTGGTTATATTGCGTTGGGTGTCGGCGTGATTGGTTTATTGGGAAGTGCGGGAATTGGCTGGTTGTCGTACGAGACCAAAAAAAGTACCGTAACATTAAACGAATCCGTCACGGCGTTAGAAGAAAAGGTAACTGCTTTTTTAGCAAAAAATCCCGAAAAAGAAATTGAAAATCTAAAAGTATCGGTTGAACAGCTCAATCAAAAAGTAGAAAAAATCGCCACCGCACAAATTAGCGTTCCCGCCGTTGCGGCAATTAAACCGAATTCGGCTGTCGATTTATTAAATGGCAAAGCCGCCGTTCCTGCACTGTCGAATGTGAAAACAGAATCCGCTATGACAGGATCACTCATCGTGACTGAAACTTTGGGAGAAGGTTCGTCAGGACATTCCGCCAGTGGCGTAGAAACTACGTCGCTCAAACCAGTTGAAGCCGTTAAATTGGCGGACATGTCAAAAAAATCAGCCAAAAAAGCGGAGGCAGTCAAAGCAGCCGAAATTGATAAAGAGACTGAAAAAGCTCAAGCCGAAGCCGAATTATTGTCACAAAAAATTGCCAAAGCGAATGCGGTTGCCAGAGCTGCCGCCGCCGCCAGTTATAAAAATGATGCACAACGCAAAGTGGATAGTTACAGTGGTCGAATGACGCGCGGAATGGCGCACGCCGGCAGCAATAATGCGGGCGTTGCCACGAAAACCAATGTTAAAACACCCGTAAAAGAAATTTTGAATACGGAAATAAAGTCACAAAAAGCAGTGCCTGCTGGCAAGTATTCGGTGAATGTTATTTCGTATCAACAGGAATGGTTTGCTGAAAGTAAAGCGGCAGAATTAAAACAAAAAGGCATTCCGGTTGAAGTTGTGCCAGTTGATCCGAATAATTCAGGTACGAAATTCCGTCTAAAAGTCGGCGGGTTTAAAAGCAAAGCGGAAGCCAGTGCGTACGCAGATAAAATTAAAAAGTCTAACGGTGGCAATGAACCGTGGGTGGGCATAAACGAATGACCATAAAAAGGGCGGATTTAGAATCTGCCCTTTTTTTGTGACCATAAAAAATCGTTTGACTAATTTTTTACGTTACTGCTAACGGGGAATAATAAACGAAACGTGGTGGTCGCCTCACTAGGATTTGATTCAACAAAAATATGCCCATGCGAGCGATGCACAATGCCGCATACCATTGATAATCCTAAGCCCGTTCCTTCACCCACGCTTTTCGTAGTGAAAAAGGGGTCGAATATCTTGGTTATCGTACCTTCCTCAATTCCCGTTCCAGAATCCGACACGCTCAATTCAATAAATTCCCCTTGAATGTTTTCTAAACAAGCGTTGCAAACTGCACTTTCTAATTCAACCAGCGCGAGCTTAACTTGTATAACGCCGCCTTTTGCCCGCATGGCATCCCGTGCATTGACCAACAAATTAGTCAACACTTGGTGTAAATCACTCGCATCGATAAAAATATCCAGCGTTTCATCTAATTCAAGCTCGATATGAAATTTTTCAGTTAGACCAACCCGCACCATTGCTACAATTTCCCTAATCAGCGGATGCGTTACTTTTCTTTCAGGAGTGCTTCGTTGAAAATCATTTTTTTCTTGACGACAATACGTCATCATTTGAGCGATTAACGCGGCTGCACGATTCGCCGCTTTTTTAATTTGGTTTAAATTACGTTGCAAATCAATTGTTAAATCATTCGCGGGCAACTCTTCACTAATGAATTGACTGAGTTCTGTGTAACCCAAAACGCCTGCCAAAAGGTTATTGAAATCGTGCGAAATCCCTGCCGTTAATCGTCCAATACTGTCTATTTTTTGCATGTGAGCGACTTGTAATAGCAACAGTTTATTATGCTTTTCTAAATTTTTACGCTCGGTAATATCATGCACGAATACAAATAAACTACCGTCTTTTAAACTGGAATAAGAAACAGTCACTTCAACGTTATGAACAGAATTATCTTTGCGGTTTTGTTCAATTTCAAACGTTTTTCCTTGTCCTTCCAACATTAAACTAAATTGCACCAAATTCAGCGGCACCACACCGCCCATTTGCAAAATATTCATTCCCAATAATTCTTCGCGACTGTATCCCGAAAGCGTGCAATAACCATCGCTCATTTCTAAAAAGTTACCACTGTAATCAACACGGCAAAATCCGTCGGTCACTTCAAGTACCGCACGATAAAGTGTGGCGCGATTCTGCGCGGCTTCTTCCTCTTTCTTGCGTTTAGTAATATCAAAACGAATCGCCACATATTTATAGATGGTGCCGTCTTTATCAGTAATGGGCAAGATAATCGCTTGCAACCAATATAATTTGCCCGTTTTTTTGCGATTACAAATTTCACCAAACCACACGGTATGGCTGCGAATGGTTTGCCACATTTCGTGAAAAAATTCAGTTGAATGCGTGTCAGAATTAACGATACTGTGCGTTGAACCGAGTAATTCTTGCTGACTATAACCTGAAATTTCGCAAAATTTGTCGTTAGCGTAAGTGATAACACCTTGTAAATCGGTTTCGGTAATAATGGCGGCGTTATTTAACGCCCGCATCAAGTCATCAGAATATGTGAGAGGGAATTTGTTGCTTGAATTCATAGTTTTTATGTTTTTTTATAATTTTTTAGGTTAAAACAACAATGACGGATTCACCGATTTCCACACCGCTGCATTCAGTAGGTAGAACAATATAACAATTTGCCGCGCTTGCCGAACTTAAAATATGTGAACCTTGTAATCCTGACGAAGCCACTTGGAATTCGCCTGAGTCGATTTGTTGTAAAAAACCACGTTGATATTCTTGTCGTCCGCGTGATTTTTTCAATGGCGTGGTACAAACGGCGGTTTGTTGCCACGGTTTGTGAACGATTGCGCCAGATAATCGTGCCAACGCCAGTTTGACAATAATATCAAACGTGGTGGTTACGGCAACCGGATTTCCAGGTAAACCGAAAAAATAACACGCACCCATTTTGCCAAACGCCAGCGGTTTTCCCGGTTTGATGGCAATTTTCCAAAAATCTACTTCGCCGCATTCGTCTAAAATTTCTTTTATAAAATCCGCTGCACCGACTGACGCGCCACCGGTGGTAATAATTACGTCAAATTCCGTCGCCGCGTGACCTAAAACGCGCCGTAATTCGGCTTTGTTGTCAGGAATCACGCCACCGTCGCTCACTTGATAACACGGATTTTGCAACAAACCGTACAAACTGTATCGGTTGCTGTCGTAAATTTTACCGCGCGTTAAGGGTGTTCCTAATGCTGTCAATTCGTCGCCAGTCGAAAAATAACCGATTTTCAATCGACGAATGACCGACACATTTTCCACGCCCGCCGAAGCCAATAATCCTAAATCGACTGCTGTGACAGTTTTATTTACCGCACAAAGTTCATCGCCGCCGCGCACATCTTCGCCTATTTCCCGCACATTTTTTTGGCATTTTACGTCAGCGGGGAATTCGATTTGCGTGCCATTCACCGTGACGAGTTCTTGCATTACAACGGAATCGGCATTGTCAGGCAACACCGCGCCGGTAAAAATTCGCACACATTCGCCTGAATTTAACACGCCGTCAAACGGTTTTCCTGCCCACGACGTGCCGACGTTGGTTAACGTAGCGGAGAAATTTTCAGACGCAAACGCATAACCATCCATCGCGGAATTTCGAGCGGTGGGCAAATTCATCGGCGCAAAAATCGGTTGTGACAGCACGCGCCCGAATGCCTGTTTTAACGGCACGATTTCGCTTTCAATCAATGGAATAATCGCCGCGTGAATGCGTTGTTGCGCGGCTTCAACGGACAATAACGATTTTTTTTCAGTTTTAACGCAGGATTCAAGATTCATCATTTTAAAAAAGTGTGCAAAATAAAGTCGGCAATTTCGACGGGATTATTTAAATTTAAATGTGGCAACGTGTGTGGCGCGTTCGCCGTATTATCGGTGGCGACGGCGATAATGTGAACGTCATTCAAACACAAAAACGGCTGATTTAACGCGGCGCGATGCAATTCAATTTTGGCGAACGGTTCACTACGAAAGCCTTCGACCAAAATTAAATCCACGTTCGCCGCATCAAATAACGCAATTTGGTTGATTAACTGAGGTTCGAGCGGATTTAAAAATTCTTCAATTATCGCGCGACGATATTTCGACACCAAAACCACCGGCGTTGCACCGGCTTCGCGCAACCGAAAGCTGTCTTTTCCCGCGTGATCAATGTCAAAATCGTGGTGGCTGTGTTTAATTAAACCGACGCGCAAACCCGCTTGATTGAGCAACGGTAAAAGTTGCGTCAGCAAAGTCGTTTTGCCGGTACCGCTGGCAGCTGCAAAACCTAGAATGGGAATGGTAGAATGGAAAGTCATAAATGTTGAATTCAAAAGAGGCGCGTTGTGTTTCAGATTATTTTATTCATTATCGCTTTTTTTACGGTGCAGGTTTTACTTAAAAAACCGCCCGAAACTTTAAAAAAGTACGGCAAAATTCTGATGATTAGTTTCGTTGGAATGTTGTTGAGTTATTTATTAGCGACCGGACGATTAAATTGGTTTTTGGCGTTTATGGTGATGACCGCGACATTTTTATTTCGTTTATTGCCCACAGCGATGCGGATTTTGCCGCATTGGCAACAGATTCGTCAATTGTGGTATCACTGGAAAAATCCGAATTCGCAATACCAAAATTCGCAACAGTCACGTCCATCGAATCATTCGGGCGGAATGTCGCACGCCGAAGCGTTTGAAATTTTAGGATTAACGCCGGACGCGACGGATTTGGATATTGTGACGGCACATCGTAAATTGATGCAAAAAGTGCATCCGGATCGCGGTGGCTCGAATTATCTCGCCACTAAAATCAATTTAGCCAAAAAAACGTTACTACCGTAAAACCGCATTTTTTTGTAACGCCCAATCTCGGTAATTAAACACCTGCCCTCTGGCGCGTATCTTTTCACAATTGTGCAAATCAATCGTGGCGTAAACCCATTGCGGCACGTTGAGTTCGCCCATCGCCAAAATACCATCGTCGGGAAAACCGTAATCGACCGGCGTATAAATTCCCGCCGCACCACAATTGACATCCACCGCTGGCGACCATGGCGCATCGCCAACCAAACAGGCTTGTGCGACATAACATTGATTTTCTAACGCACGCGCTTGGCAACCAATTTTGACACGATGATAACCCGCCGCGTGGTCGGTGCAACTCGGCACTAAAATCAAATTGGCACCGGCTTCGACTTGTTGTCGCGCCAATAACGGAAATTCGCAGTCGTAACAAATGTTAATGGCAATGCGTCCAAAATCGGTGTCGAATGTTTTTAATTTATTGCCGGCACTGATGAGCCAATGTTCATTTTCAAAACGGGTCATCATGATTTTATCTTGAAAATCCACGTTGCCATTGGGCATAAATAAATAGGCGCGATTGTGATAAATGCCTTCGGAAATTTGCACCGGAAAACTTCCCGCTTGAATATAACAATCGTATTCTTGCGCCAAATGTTGAAACAATCTCAAATACGCTTCGTGCAAAGTTTGCAGTGCGATGAGTTGGTCATTCAGCGACGCATAAATTTTTTCAGGAAATAACGAAGCCAATTCCATCGTGTTGTATTCCGGAAAAAGCAGGATTTTCGCGCCTTGTTCGGTGGCTTGTTTCACCCAACGTTCAGATTTACGTTGATAATTTTCCCAGGTTTCCAAAAAAGAAATATCGTATTGAGCGGTAGCAATTTTAACGGTCATTTTTTCAGCCAAAAAGTCATCGGTTTCGCGGTTTCTTCGGTGTCGTCCAAATCCTTCCAAACGTATTCGGTGTGCAATTCGGGATGTTTGACGTAACCGCGTTTGTTCCAAAACGCATCGAGCGGCATATAATTCGCGGGACGACGTGGATGATTTTCAGAACGTTCCACACAACAAAACGAAATGTGTTTAAAACCGCCTAATTCTGCGGCGTGCGCTTCACGTTCTTCAAAAAAACGCACGCCAATTCCCAAGCCACGATAATTTTTATTTAATACCGATTCGCTGCAATAAAACACGTCGTCGAGGTCGTAACCGTTTTCGAGAAACGGTTTTTGAATTTCAGTAGTTTCGTGTTTCATCGGCATCGCGGTGGACGCGCCCACCACTTTTTCATCGTCAAATGCCAACACAATCACACTTTCGGGGCAATCGAGATACGTTTGCAGATATTTTTTTTCGTATTCAAAATCACCATCGTACAAATACGGAAAATCACGGAAAACTTCGATTCTGAGACGAGCTAAATCAGCAATGTGGCGTTCTAACGCTGCGCCACTTTTGCGTTCAATGCGAATTTTTTTAGACATAAAAAGAGAGAAAAATTAAAGAAAAAGAAAGCCGTATTTTAGCGGAACTTTTTATTCGTGACCTTTTGGAATCATCATTTTGTTTAATTGACGACTCGTCAGTCCCGCCAAAACGCGAAAACCCAGCAAGAAAAAAATGATAATTAAATATAGCAACGGTTCCGCAAGATTGCCTTTCAGTTGCCAAAAATAATGAATAACTGCCGCCATCGACGCAATATAAATAAGCCGATGCAGCTTTTTCCATGATTTCCCCATGCGTTTCATCACCCATTTTGGCGACGTAATCGCCAAGGCAAACACAACCCAATACGCCACTACGCCAAACCAAATGTACGGACTTTCAATAATATCCGTGCCGATAAGCGACCATTCAAAATTATTATCGATTGCCAAATAAGTGAGCAAATGCAGCGTCGCATAAAAGAAGGAGTACAAGCCAAACATCTGCCGATAATCCGCCATGCCGCGCCATTTTGTCATCGTTTGAATCGGTGTAATCGCTAACGTTACACATAAAAAACGTAACGACCAATCACCCAAACGAATGTGTAAGGCTTGAATGGGATTTGAACCTAAATTATCGAACGCAATATCGAAAAATAACCACAAAAGTGGAATTAAACAAGCGGCGAGCGTCACTAATTTCGGGTTTTTTATTTGAAAATTCATCAGAAAAAATGCCGTAAATCCATGTCTTGATAAAGTGAAGCAACCTGTTCACCGTAACCATTAAATAATTCCGTTTGCCGACGCGACGTGAAAAAACCACTGCCCAGTTGTCGCTCGCTATTTTGGCTCCAGCGCGGATGTGAAACGGCGGGATTCACGTTGGCGTAAAAACCATATTCTGCGGGCGCGGATTTATTCCACGTCGTCAAAGGTGGATTTTTTAACAGCTCAATTTTGACAATCGCTTTGATACTTTTAAAACCGTATTTCCACGGCACCACCAACCGCAACGGTGCGCCATTTTGTTTCGGTAATGTGTCGCCGTACATTCCCACCGCCAGCATTGTCAACGGGTGCATCGCTTCATCAATTCGCAGCCCTTCAACGTAAGGCCATTCGAGCATCACCTTATTTCGTTGATTCGGCATCGTTTCGGGTTGTTGAATCGTGGTGAATTTTACAAAATGCGCGGTCGATAATGGTTTTGCCAGCTTCAATAAATTTGCCAACGAAAAACCGACCCACGGCACGACCATCGACCACGCTTCCACGCACCGAAACCGATAAATTCGTTCTTCCAACGTTTGCTGCTGCAAAATATCTTCCAAATGATACGTTCCCGCTTTCTCCACTTCGCCACTGATTTCCAACGACCACGGATCAGCAATAAAATTCTGCGCGAGTTTGGTTGAATCTTCTTTGTTGAGCGTGAATTCGTAATAATTGGTGTAATTTTTAACCAGTTCAATCGGGGTTGGCGTTAACGCCGCATTCGACAAATCGCTTTTCGCCACATTCCACGCATTCGGTTTAGCATTATTTGCCCACGCGGTAGGAATACTCGCGCCCGCTGCCGTCGCCAGCATTGCTTTAATCAACGTGCGCCGTTCGTTAAACACCTTTTCATCGGTGATTTCACTGCTCGGAATGTCCTTGTGAGTTTTAATAATCATCGCTTATTTTTTACCTCTAGGAAGGTAACTCAATAATTTCATAAATTTCCGTTCCGTGATAAACGCTAGCGAAAAAAGTTGAACAAAATTTTCGGCTTCAATCAAATCCAGTCCGATATTTTCAGGCACTAATTCTTTTCGCGTGCCAAATATCTCGTCCCAAAACGCCAACACGATGCCGTAATTACTGTCATGTTCTGAGCGCAATGTCGAATGGTGTGTGCGATGTAGCGACGGCGTGATAATCACTTGCGAAAGTTTATATTCGTTCGGAACGCGAATGTTCGCGTGGTGAAAAAAGATAAAAAACAATTCAACAATTTCAATCGACAACACCAAATACGCATTCACGCCAATGACGACCACGAACACGCATTTATAAAGAATTTCGAGCAATAAATCGAAAACGTGAAAACGAAAACCGGTCGAAACGTTAAAACTTTTGTCGCAATGATGAATTTTGTGGAATCGCCATAAGAATTCATATTTGTGGCTGGCAACGTGCCAAACGTAAATCGACAAATCAAAAAGAGCGAACGCCAACACGCCTTTACTGACACCGTCATTCAAACCGCTTAATAATCCGTAAGAGGAGAATTGTTGCGCGACCAAAAACAAGGACGACGCTCTTAACACCGTTAAAATCACGTTGTTCACCAAAAACGCGGTGGTATTCGTGACAAACGATTCTTTGGCAATTTTTAGCGAAAACAGACGATATGGATGTTTTTTCTCAATCACTAACAACACAAAGAAGGCGAGTATTGCAAACCCGAACAAGACTTCATTAAAAATCAAACCGCTGTTAGTCACACTTTCCGTTTTATTCATAACCTCACCTTTTTGGGTTGCACGAGCAGATGATTAGCTTGATTTAGCGTTTAATAAATCATTCAATTCTTTGACTTCATTACTCAAATCGACTTGTTCCGTTATGTCGTATTGCACGCCAAGGTAATAAATGACACGCTGTTTTTTATCAAACAACGGCGTGATTTTCAATCGATTGTGAAACAGCGTGCCGTCTTTTTTGTAATTGCGTAACGTCACTTCAATCGATTCATGCTTTTCCATCGCATCGGCAATTTGTTGACGCTGGGGTTGGTCACGGTCTTCACCTTGCAGAAAACGGCAATTGAAACCCACAATTTCTTCTTGATCGTAACCTGTCAAACGCTCGAAGGCTTTGTTTGCGTACACAATCGGCGCATCTTCAAAGTCAGGATCCGCCAACGTCACGCCATTCACGCATTCATCCAAAATAGCAGACAGTATTTGCGGAATCAGACCGCCCTGATCTTTTTCAACAATAAAAGACATAAGTAAACTCCAGTAGTTGTGATTGTTACGGTGTGATTATTTTGCATCACTTTCCGCAGCGATTAAATTTTTGATATTTTCAACAGTATTTTCTGCGCCATCTTCGATGGCAGATCGAATGAGTTTTTGAAACGGTCGCATAAACACATCGAGTTCTAATAATTCAAAACGAAAGGTAAGGTGTGTTGGTTGATTTTGGTCGTTAGCTTCTAATAAATAACTGTGTCGATAAGGTGCGGAAACACCTTTAAAAACGAGTTTTGAATCGGGTTGATAATCGGTAATTTCAAAGACGGATTCGACTTTTGCGCCGTTGTCTTTGCGGATTTGTTTGGCTTTTGCGCCGACTGAAACTTCTGGGTTGTCGAGCGGCTCAAATTCCACAACTTCGACCGCCCATTTCGGGTAATTTTCAAAAAAGTGCTGACCGACATACGAAAAAACATCATGAATGTGTTTATCGATGTCGATGCTCGCCTCACCCACTACGGGGTGCGACGAATCAAACGGATTCTTAATGTGCATACTATCTCTTCTCCTAACTGAGTGAATCACACAGTTTAATTATAGTTATATAGTCTCAATGGCGTGGCAATAAGACGCGCTATTTATACCACTAAAATTACAAATCCCTTAACACTCTTTAACGCGGTAAAACCACACGAAATGAGTGCTATTTCCCTATTATTTTTTAAAAAATAAAAAGACCGTTTTTATCTGCGGCACGTCATGTTGAAGGTGTTTAATCGTCGCATTTATATTCTGCAATAAATCCATTTGTTCGCTCACACTAAATGGCACAATCAATTCGACTTCGATTTGTTGGTTCAAATAATGAATCCGAAAATCTTCCAAATACGGTAACAAATTCGGCAAATACTGCGTCAGTAACGTTTGCACATCGGCGCGAGTGAGCAGTTTTACACGTTCAAATAACGCTTCATCATTTTCGGGATCGACGTGAACCAACACCTCCATCACATCGTCGAAACGTTGAATCAGCTCGTCGCGCACTCGGTCGCCAATCCGATGCCCTTCTGAAACACTGATACGCGGATCGACAATAATGTGCGCGTCAATCAGCGCGTCTTCGCCCATATAACGGGTTCGCAATAAATGAATATCTTCCACGCCGTCAATATCCAAAATAGTGTGGTGAATTTCAGCGACCAATGTTTCAGGCAGCGCAGTATCGACTAATTCTTTTACGCCATCAATCACCAAATTCAGCCCGATTTTAATCACCAATATCGCCACAAAAATCGCGGCGACCGCATCCGCCAACGGATAACCCAACATCACCGCGCCAATACCAATCATCACCACAATCGACGAAAACGCATCGCTGCGTTGGTGCCACGCATTCGCCAATAATAATTTCGAGCGGGTAATTTTCGCAATGCGTTTGGTGTAGTGATACAGCCATTCGTTCAGCAAAATCGACACGGCGGTAATCGCCAAACTCAACTCGTTCGGCACCGGTAAATTTTCGGGATTCGACAACCGTTCAAACACCGACCAACCAATGCCACCGCCAATGATGACTAAACTGCTGCCCAAAATTACACCCGCAATTGTTTCAAATCGCCGATGTCCGTAAGGATGTTCTGCGTCCGCTTCACGACTGCCTAAACGTACCGCCGTAATCACCAGCGCGTCGCTCATTAAATCCGACAATGAATGAATGCCGTCCGCAATTAACGCTGCCGATTGTCCTAAAATGCCAAACGTAATTTTAATCAACGTTTGCAACACATTCACGCACGCGCCAACGTAACTGGCACGCCGTTTTAATTTCGATAAATCAGGAGCTAAAATTTCGGTATCTTTCGCGGGCGAATGGGAATGTCCGTGCGCGTGTTTGCCGTGCGAATGGTTTTTTGACATGGCTATTTTCCTACTTGCAAAATAATGTGATAGTCATAATCGTCGGTGAACGTCTCTAAAACGGTATGCCCATTGATACGACACCACGTCGGAATATCTTGTAACACGCCCGAATCCGTTCCGATGATTTCCAAAATATCGCCCATTTGTAATTTTTTCACCGCATCTTGCGTGCGAATCACCGGCAACGGACAAAGTAAGCGACGCGCATTTAAAACGTGTTTTTCACTCATAATTAACTGGCGCGTGAGGCATAAAATTCTTTCACAAATAAATCCAATTCTTTGCGTGCAATTGCGTCGCGTAAACCTTGCATCAAGTTCAAATAATAATGCAAATTGTGAATGGTGTTAAGGCGCGAACCGAGCATTTCTTTACACTTATCCAAATGGCGCAAATACGCCCGCGAATAGTTTTGGCAAGTGTAACAGGCGCAATTTTCATCAATCGGTTTCGTGTCGAATTCATATTGGGCGTTGCGAATTTTCACCACGCCAAACGTCGTGAATAAATGCCCATTTCGCGCATTTCGAGTCGGCATCACGCAATCAAACATATCAATGCCGCGACAAACCGCTTCGACTAAATCTTCTGGCGTTCCCACGCCCATCAAATAACGCGGTTTATCGACGGGCATTTTTTGGTGAATCCCGTCAAGCGTCGCCATCATTTCTTCTTTCGGTTCGCCAACCGACAAACCGCCAATTGCGTAACCATCAAACCCAATATCTAACAAACCCGCAATCGATTCGTCGCGCAAATGTTCATACATTCCGCCTTGCACAATGCCAAATAATGCAGATGAATTATCGCCGTGCGCGTCTTTGCTACGTTGCGCCCAACGTAATGACAGCCGCATCGAATCCGCCGCTTCTTGAACGGTCGCGGGATACGGCGTGCATTCGTCAAAAATCATCACAATATCCGAGCCTAATTCGCGCTGAACCTGCATCGAACTTTCCGGCGACATGAAAATCTTGCTGCCGTTAATCGGCGATTTAAACGTCACGCCTTCTTCTTTTATTTTGCGTAACGCGCCCAAACTGAACACTTGAAAACCGCCCGAATCCGTCAGAATCGGTTTTTGCCAGTGCATAAAATCGTGCAAATCGCCGTGCGCTTGAATAACTTTTGTCGTGGGGCGCAACATCAAATGAAAGGTATTGCCCAAAATAATTTGTGCGCCCACGCCGAGTAAATCTTCGGGCGTGAGCGATTTCACCGCGCCATAAGTACCAACTGGCATGAAAATCGGTGTTTCGACGATGCCGCGTTCAAACGTTAAACGCCCGCGTCGCGCGTGACCGTCGGTAGAAAGTAATTGAAAATCCATAAAACTCTGTGAATAAAAAAAGGTTTGAATTATAGGCTAAAACCAAGATTTAATCGTAAAATGCTAGTCGTGGAATTTATCAAAACTAAAAGGTGGGTTAGCATGACGAATAATACGAAAAGTCCAAGCTTAGAAGAATTGTCCCTAATGACCGTGGCAGAAAGGGATTTATTGACGATATACATTTTTAATATTTTGGACAGTTTGGAATATAAACTTGAAAAAATGGAATTTAATTATCAGGCAGTCAGGAATTTGGATGAAAATCTACCAGAACGCCGCAAATTTCCCCGTACAAAAATTCCCGCTAAGAACTCTAGTTTTTGTGAGCTTATGCTTCCGACTCCCAAAGAGGATTCCTCAGAAGAATATAAGAAAAAATATGCACTCGCCATCGAGGAGTCTAAACGCAGCCATATTCACAGTGATTATTGTCCAATGTCAATCAATCTGATCCATTTTCAATTGTTCGATATTAGTATGTCGGGCTGCTCAATCCTCAATCACAACGAGGTCTTTTCGTATTTTTTAATGCCGCATAAAATCTATGAAAATTGCAGAATCGTCATGCCTAATTCAGACGAAATTATCGTGTCTTTTGAAATTATGACGCAACGAAATATCGAATGTTACGACGCGCATGAATTTAACGAAATAATCGGGCTAAAGTTTATTCATGTAGATTATCGACGACGTGCAAAAATATCTACACATGAAAATCATGTATCTTCTACACGCGAAAATCATGTATCTTCTACGTTCAACTATGAAGTTGTTTAATAATTATTCAGATTGTCCCTACAAAATGGGCGAATCGTGAATATAGGCTAAAAATCCAATTGCGCCGTAAAATGCTGACGGCACTTTTGCTTTTTATTTTGGAGAAAAACATGGCGACGATTTTAATTACTGGCGCAAATCGGGGATTGGGTTTGGAATTTGCCAAACAATATGCGGCAGATGGCTGGCAAGTTTTGGCGTGTTGCCGTGAACCTGAAAGCGCGACGGCTTTAACAAAAATTGCGAATGAGTTTTCAAACATTTCAGTTTTGCCGCTGGATGTGGCGGATTTAGCGCAAATTGATGAGCTTGCTCAACAATTAGACGGCGTGGCGATTGATGTTTTGTTGAATAACGCCGGCGTTTATGGCGATACGGCAGGACGCAGTTTTGGTAATTTGGATGTTGCCGAATGGCAAAAAACCATGACGATAAACGTGTTCGCGCCAGTGAAAATGACGGAAGCATTTTTGCCGAATTTGAAACTGGGTTCACAAAAGAAAGTTGTGGCGATGAGCAGTTTAATGGGCAGTTTGGCGGACAATGATAGCGGCGGCAGTATTTTGTATCGGTCGAGCAAAGCGGCGTTGAATGCTGCGATGAAAAGCGTTGCCATTGACAATCGCGCCAACGAACTTGCCGTTTTAATTCTGCATCCTGGTTGGGTAAAAACCGATATGGGCGGTTCAAATGCGCCGTTGGAAATTCCCGAAAGTGTGCAGAAAATGCGCGACACCATTGCGAATTTTACGGTGGCGCAAAGTGGCGAATTTTTGCGTTATGACGGAAAGTCGTTGCCGTGGTAATCGCTTGAATTTAGGTTAATCGACGCGACGTGTGACTATTTTCGTCACACGTCTGCGCCATTTTTACAGCTGTTAATGAGCAAAATTCCCCATCGTCATTGCCATCACCGCCATTCGCACCGCCACGCCGTTACTGACTTGTTGCAAAATCACCGATTGTTTTCCGTCCGCCACTTTTGAATCAATTTCCACGCCGCGATTGATAGGACCAGGGTGCATGACAATCGCGTCGGGTTTGGCGAATTTCAATTTTTCTTCCGTCAAACCAAAACAGTGAAAATACTCACTGACACTCGGTAACAATGCCGAATTCATGCGTTCTTTTTGCAGCCGCAGCATAATAATCACGTCAATATCGTGCAAACCTTGCTGCAAATCGTGCGACACCGTCACGCCCAAGGTTTCGATTTCAGCGGGCAATAACGTTTTGGGCGCAATCACCCGCACTTCTTTCACACCCAAAATGTTCAGCGCGTGAATTTGCGAACGCGCCACCCGCGAATGCAAAATGTCGCCGATAATCGCCACGCGCAAGCACGAAAAATCCGGTTTGTGTTGCCGAATCGTGAACATATCCAACATCGCTTGCGTCGGGTGCGCGTGTGAACCGTCGCCGGCGTTAATCACGCTAATATGCGGTGCGGTTTGTTGCGCGACAAAATGCGCCGAGCCACTCACCGCGTGCCTCACCACAAACGCATCGACAAACATCGCTTCCAAATTGCGAATCGTATCAAGTAAACTTTCGCCTTTTGAAGTCGCCGACGTAGCGATATTCATATTCACCACTTCTGCGCCCAATTTTTTCGCCGCCAATTCAAACGTGGTGCGGGTTCGTGTGCTATTTTCAAAAAATAAATTCACCACCGTTTTGTCGCGCAACAACGGCATAGATTTAATTTGCTGACGCGCGGACGAATTATCCATAAACGTGTCGGCGGTATCGAGAATTTGCGTCAATAATTCCGCGCTCAAACCTTCCGGCGTTAAAAAATGTTTGAGTTTGCCATCGGCAGTGAGTTGTAAATTTTGAGTCATAAGTTTCACATTTTTTCGTGTAATTTTAAAAAGCGAGAATAACGCGCCGTAGAAATTTCACCGCTTTCAACGGCAGCTCGAACCGCGCAGCCTTTATCGTTATGGTGGCTGCAATCGTTAAATTGACATTTCACCAAAAACGGTAAAAATTCTCGAAAACCTTGCGCCAATTGTCCGGTCGTAATGTCGGCTAAACCAAAAATCGCCACGCCAGGTGTGTCAATTAAATCGCCGCCTTCGGGCAAATGATACAGCGTCGCAGCGGTGGTGGTATGTCGTCCGTGTTTGGTGGTTGCAGAAACGGTGTTTGTTTTCAGATTTTTATCTGGAATCAGCGTGTTGGTCAACGACGATTTACCCACGCCAGATTGACCGGTAAAAATGCTCACTTGCCCGCGCAACGCTTGTTTTAATTCGTTTAAACTGCTCGCGTCATTCGCACAAACGCGGTACAGCGCGTAACCCAAACTCACATAATTTGCCAATTCGGCTTCAATACTTTCAGAAAGCGGCAAATCCGTTTTGTTCAAAATCAACGACGCGGCAAAATCACGATTTTCACAAATCGCCAAATACTGATCTAAAAGTAAAAAATCACAATATGGTTCGACCGCAAACACCACAAACACGTTGTCGAGATTTGCCGCCACGGGACGAATTTTGTCGTTGCGCGACGGGCGTGTTAAAACGGATTTACGCGGTAAAAGGGCTTCGATGCGTCCTTGTTCCGGCGCGACGAGCGACCACAACACTTTATCGCCGACCGTCACCGTGTCTAATTTTCGTAACGGCTGGCATAAAATAATCTCGCCGTCGCATTCAACCGCGATGCCCTGCCCTAAATGCGCGATAACCAAACCTTCTTTTTTATTCGTCAATGTCGTACCTAATTGCGTGCGTGGTGGGTTCTTGTTCGTAGTGGTTCACGGTATCTTCATTGATAACCCGTGCGTAAATTTGCTCAACTGTCAGTGTTAAATCAATCGCGGCAAAATACACGTCATCGCCCATGTAATAACGCTCCGATTGCCAATGATTTTTGCGGCGACAAATTTCAATATCCACAAATTCAGGTTCAATCAACACATATTCCTGCAAATTCGGTAATCCTTGATAACGCAAACGTTTAATCGTTTGGTCGGTTCGGCGCGTTGATTTTGACAGCACTTCAACAATAATCAGCGCGTCTTCACTGTAACCATTTTGGATTTCAGATTCATGGCAAATCACCATCACGTCAGGATAAAAAAACTCGTGTTGTACTTTGAGTTTCATATCCGAAGCAAACACTTCACACGGTTTACTGTCTAAATGATTACCAAAATGGCGCGTCAATGTGGCGGTAATTCGATTGTGATTTGTTCCCGCGCCAGCCATTGCGTAAAGTTCGCCGTCGATGAATTCGTGTTTAATATCGCTGGTTTGCTCAAGCAATAGATATTCTTTTTCGCTTAAATATGGCTGTTTCTGTAACGCGCCCATTTTTATTTCCCCGCTCGTTCCAAATTAGCTTTTTCAAAAACCAAATTCCATAGTAGAACGCATGAACTTTTTTCTTATTTAAAAATTACGCCGTAGCGTAACGAGGCAACTTTTTCATAGGCGTTTTTTTGATGGGGATTTTAATCCAAAAACACGGCATAAATCGATAACAGAACTTTGTGCTTCGCCACTTTCATATTTGGTATTTTTAAATTGTTTTGAAAATTTATCAGCTTTATCGTGTCGTGTTTTTAAATCTGTTATTTCGCTCATTTTTTACCCTCTAATTTTGTGGCTAATTCTGCCGAAGTACGCGCACCATGTTCGCGTAACAAAAATAGATAATCTGGTCTGCGGCGTTGATATTTGACTGCCATTTCGTCCATCCAATTTAGCCAAGCATCTTCGCTATCTGCAAGTAATTCTGCGCTGGGTTTTTCAGGGAATTTATTAACATGCCAAATCTCAATCTGATAATCAATGTTAGCCCAATCGTAAAGCGTCCCGCCATGAAAACCCGAAAAATCATTCGGGCGTGCGCCAACATCAAGCAAAATTTTTATCAGTTTTGTATCCATTGTCAAAACAGGCTGCGTTAATGAACCAAAACCATCGGCATCACGTTGATTAGGATTTGCGCCCAATTCAAGTAATAGTTTTACAACGTCAAAACGATACGATGCCATATCGTCATAAACAGAAAGGTTGAAAATTGCTTCATCTAAAACCGATTCGCCATATTGATTTGTTGTTGCAAGGTCAAAACCATTTGCAACCATTATGCGGATTGTTTCTAAATCATTTTTCCATGCCGCATTAACTATGGCTTTAAATTCATCGTCTGATTTTTTCATGATTTTTTGGTGGGGAGATTTTGAAAGTTTGGGTGTTGAAGTTAAATCACGTTACAGGTTTATGCCCGTCGTGAATTAGCTTCAACGGTACAAAAACCATTGTCGATACTAGGATAGACACCATCGACACAGAGGATAAAGCTGACACAGCTAGCTTTATCGATGGCATTAAAAACGCCTTTAACGTTGTCATGCCTGAAAACTCCCAGCAACTAACGTCCGAAACGACTAAAGGCAATTTTTATGTGAAGACTAACGCTGTGCCACCTACTGCAACTTAATGTTGGCTTGGTGCAAAACGTCCGAAACGTCCACCGCCCTATCGCCTTCACGTTACAAATCTAACATAATTTCACCAGATTATCTCAACTACCCATTCACCGTCTTCAAAACCGCCAGCAACGTTTAGCCCAAATGTTCGATTTCAACTTGGGGCAAGCCCGTTGCGTTGCCATTGAGAAAAGCTGTCCGTTTGCTTGACACGATAACTCATTTTTTCACCTTTCTAGTTTTCACCTTCTCAACTTCCACCAACGGCGCAACCAATTCCTGATATTTCTCAAACAAAAACGCCACTCGCGCCGCGTCGTCTTTTTTACCTTTGAAACTGTAAGCCGCATCAACCGCTTTATCGAGTTCAACATGAGCATTTGCCAAGTTTTCAGGCATCGTTTTTGGATTGTACAAATCCGCTAAAGATTTATCTTTGTGAACCGCACGCGCCTCTAAAACCGCTTGCGCCGCGTCTTCAATTTTCTTTTTTGCCGCAGGTTTTACACCGACAGGAAACGGAAAATTGTTATAAACAATTCCAACCGAATAGTTGTAATCGCTTTTTAAACGCCCGCAAACGGAACGCATCCAGGCATTGTGCATTGTTGAAGTTAGCAAGCCAAAATCATAGAACGTCGCGTTAGGAATCATGAACGAAGAATCTTTACAAATCACATTTGCGTCAACATATCCCATCGGAATAAAACGGCGCGTTTCAGATGAAACTTTTGGAATTAACAAATAGGGTTGGTTGGTTTGGCGAATTTCACCGAATAAATACGGGGTTTCTGCTAGTTTTTGCGTGGCTTCGCGCGGGCTTTCGGAACGCATTTTTCTAATAGCTTCGGTGCGTTTTTTAATTTCTGGTGATTTGGCGCGGTCAGTTCCCGTACTGTCTTTGAGCCACAAACAATAACGTGGGATGTTGTTAATAAATTCTTCCGAGCCTAGTAATTGCCGAATGTATTGTGCGGCAATTGGGTCGTTTTTTTTGATTTCATCCGCTTCATCTTGTGATAACAACAAGTTTCCGCCGTCGTTTGGCATATTTCCAAAAACCATTTCAGGCGCATTGATGCTCAAAGGTTTACGACGTTTATCAATCAAAACCGTCGGCGCATCGACTAAATACGGATTGATTTGCGCGGCTTTTATTTCGGTGGGTTCGCCTTTGATGTCGTCGCCATAATCAAATAATCGGTAGCTGGTTGGCTCTTGCAAACCAAAACCCATAATCACGCAATGTACCGCTGCCACGCCACCTCCTTCGTTATTCCAACGAAATGTGCGATGTGCAAAATGTAACTTCACTTTTAATTTCAATAATGCAGTCCACAAAATCGCTACTTGTTCGCCTTGGCAAATGCTATTAGTTGAAACGAAAGCCACGGGAATTTTTTTATTTGCTTGAATGTAACGCGCCGCTTTGATGTGCCACGCCGTCACATAATCTAAAACGCCCGCGCCGTTCATATCTTGAAAAACTAATGCTAAATCTGTTTTCTGTTCTTCGTGTTGATATTGGCGACCCACAAACGGCGGATTTCCCATGATGAAACTGCATTCTTTTGGCTTGATAACACTTTGCCAATCGATTTGCAGCGCGTTGGCACAAACGATATTCGCACGATGATTCAGCGGCAAGCGCAAATACGGTTTGCCGTTATTGCTGATGCGACGATTCATTTGATGGTCGGTTATCCACATCGCTACGACAGCGATTTGCGCGGAGGTTGAATCGATTTCGATGCCGTAAAATTGGTCAACGTCGCAAACAGGTTCACGGCGTTGATTGGTGAGCTTTTCGAGTTCCACCAGCGTTAATTCTTCCAACAATCGGATTTCACGATAAGCGATAACTAAAAAGTTTCCACAACCGCAAGCGGGGTCAAAAAATTCCAATTTGCGTAATTTGGCATGAAAGGCGTTGAGTTTTGTTTTTACGCCTCGCGCTTTTTCGAGTTCAGCTTTTAGCGCGTCTAAAAATAGCGGTTCAATCACTTTTAAAATGTTGGCTTCGCTGGTGTAATGTGCGCCGAATTCGCGGCGTTTTTTGGGTTTATCAGTCGTTTTTTCGTCTTCATGGTGCATGATTGCCTGAAATAACGTGCCGAAAATAGCGGGACTGATTTCGCTCCAATCGATTTTGCAACACGCAATCAAAACAGCTCGCGCTTCACTACCAAAACAGTGATCCGCTAAACGTCCTTTGAACAATTCGCCGTTCACATAAGGCAACGCTTGATAATTGGCGTTATAACTTTTTGAGCGCGCCTCTTTTGGTGTATTTAACACATTGAAAAATCGATCTAAAACACAGCTTAAATCTTCACCGTCGGAGCGTGTTTGTTCGATGAGTTGTAAAAATACATCGGATTCACCAAACAAATTTGTGTCATCACCAAATAAACAAAACAGAATTCGCACTAACAAACGTTCTAAATCGTCGCCGCGATAATCACCTGCCTTGATTGCGTCATGCAACAAACCTAGTTTTTTAGCCGCTGCGATATTTGCCGCTTCTTGCAACAAAATAGCGATGCGCTCATAACCGCTTAAAAAACCAAGCACTTCAACATTTTGCCGAAAATCCGCTAATTTGAAACTAGCAATTGGTGTTTCTTTGTCGCTCGATTCCTCGTCATAAAGCACTAAATTTTGAAAATCACTGACTAAAACGTAGCGCGGCGCGGCTTCGGGAAGTTTTTTTAGTTTTTCGATGTAGCCTTTTGTTTGCTCATAAGCCTTCTCAAGACTTTTGCCTGCTGATTTCATTTCAACGAGTAGCAAGCCTTTAAAAAGCGCGTCAATACGATTGATTCCCTTGCCGCTGTCCTTTTCAACTCGTTCTTCAAAAAAGACCGAATGCAGTGGGCTAATGCCATAAACATCGCATAATCCGTTTATAAATTTTTGCGCCTCGCCACTTTCATATTTGGCATTTTCAAACTGTTTTGAAAATTTATCGGCTTTATCGTGCAAACTTTTTAAATCTGTTATTTCGCTCATTTTTTACCTTGTCTGATTATTTTGTGCGGCTATCGTTGATTATGGTGCGATTGGCATTATGGGTAATCTAATTCTATGGTCTTAAATTCATCGTCTGATTTGTTCATGATTTTTTGGTGGGGTGATTTTTTAAAGCGTGGGTGTTGAAGCTAACCCGCTACCCGAGGAAAAGCCTTGGACGAATTAACTTCAACGGTACAAAATTCCACAGGGCTACAAGAGAGTGAATAAATCACCTGCTCTTCCGTTTATGGAATGAAACGAAACCCTCTGTTGTATCCAGTGAGGGTTGCGGCAGCACTGGAACTACGCTTGTTAGAGCTACACCACCCCGTTCTAACAAGGGAGCAGAAAGTTTTAAAAATGGCACTACATAACTACGGTATTTACGAGCCTCTTTTTAACTTAGCCATTATCAGTTAAAGATTGGGGTATCGTCCTGCATAGTAATGTAGTTTTATTCAATAGCATCTACCCTCGATAACAATTCGAGGAATACCATTTATGAAGACTAACGCTGTGCTAGATGCACTTCTTACATTGCAAGAATCCTCTGCTGAAACGTCCGAAACGTCCAACGCCCTATCGCCTTCACGTTGTAAATCTAACATAATTTCACGAAGTTGTATCAACTACGCATTCAACGCTTTCAAAACCGCCTGCAACATCGCATTGGCATCACCAAAAAGCATCCGCGTGTTTTCTTGCACGAACAACGGATTGCCGACACCCGCATAACCCGAAGCCATCGAGCGTTTCATCACAATTGTGGTTTCGCTTTTCCAGCATTCCAACACGGGCATTCCCGCAATCGGACTATTTGGATCGGTCAACGCCGATGGATTCACAATGTCATTGGCACCAATCACAATCGACACATCGACATTGCCCCAATCTTCGTTAATTTCGTCCATTTCATAAACAATGTCATACGGCACTTTTGCCTCTGCAAGCAACACGTTCATGTGTCCAGGCATCCGACCCGCAACAGGATGAATCCCGAAACCGACTTTTTTACCTTTGCCACGCAACAATTTGGTCATTTCATAAACCGTGTGTTGAGCTTGTGCGACCGCCATTCCATAACCTGGAATAATCATAATCGTTTTTGCCGCCAACAATAATTGCGCGGTTTCTTCTGCACCAATCGGTTGAACGTCGCCAACCACTTCTGCCGCTTCGCCACCTGAAGCCGTGCCAAAACCACCGGCAATCACGCTTAAAAAATGCCGATTCATCGCACGGCACATGATGTAACTCAAAATCGCGCCGCTACTTCCGACCAACGCACCCGTGACAATCAACAAATCATTGCTCAACATAAAACCTGTTGCCGCAGCAGCCCAACCTGAATAACTGTTCAGCATCGACACCACGACAGGCATATCTGCGCCACCAATTGCCATTACCATGTGAACGCCAAATGCTAACGCCACCATCGTCATCAACAATAACGGAATGGTGCCGCCGCCCGTTTCTGCTGAACTCAAGAACCAACTGCCCAACAAAATCGCTGAAATCAACAACCCTAAATTCAACAAATGGCGATTCGGTAACAACAACGGTTTGCCGCTGATGCGTTCGCTCAGTTTTCCAAACGCAATCACCGAACCCGCAAACGTTACCGCGCCGATTAAAATGCCGATGTAAATTTCGACTTCGTGAATGGTTTTTTCAACGCCGCTCAAGCTGACCGAATCATCCAGAAAATTTGCGTAACCGACCAACACCGCCGCCATACCGACTAAGCTGTGCATAATCGCGACGAGTTCGGGCATTTGGGTCATTTCAACTTTCAACGCCGCTTTGGTGCCGATAAATCCGCCGATTAACAACGCAATCATCAAAATCACATACGACGAAACCGACGCGCTTAACGCCGTGGCGACAATCGCAATCGCCATGCCCAACATTCCGTAATAATTACCTTTGCGGGCAGTTTCTTGATTGCTTAAACCACTCAAACTCAAAATGAAAAGAATCGTGGCGACGATGTACGACATCGTAACTAAACTGTGTGACATAGTTTTCTCCTTATTTTCTGAACATTTCGAGCATACGGCGCGTGACTAAAAAGCCGCCTGATATGTTGATAGTGGCAATTAAAATCGCTAAACCCGCAAGCAAACTAATTCCAATGCTGGGCGACGAAACTTGCACCAACGCGCCAATCACGATGATGCCGCTAATCGCATTCGTGACGCTCATCAACGGCGTGTGCAAGGATGGTTTGACGTTCCAAATCACTTGATAACCAATGAAACACGCCAACACAAATACGGTGAAATGCGACATGAACGAAGTTGGCGCAACCGACCCGACGCTAAATAAAGCGAAAACACCGACCAGCAGCGGCAAAAATTCTCGGATTTTAGGCGGAATCAACGACGGTTTTTTTGCAATAACTGCCGCTTCCACTTTCGCCGCCGGTGCTGCCGATAAAGTGGGTGGCGGTGGCGGCCAAGTGATTTTGCCTTCTTTAATCACCGTCGCGCCACGCAACACTTCATCTTCAAAATTGACGTTAATCACACCATCTTTGGCGGGCGTTAATTCGGTGAGTAAATGCCGTAAATTCGTGGCATAAAGTTGGCTCGATTGATTCGCCAAACGGCTCGGTAAATTCGTGTAACCGATAATTGTCACGCCATGTTTGACCACGACTTGATCTTTTTCGGTGAGTTCACAATTGCCGCCTTGTTCCGCCGCTAAATCAACAATCACGCTGCCTGCACGCATGGATTGCACCATTTCAGCGGTAATCAATTTGGGCGCGGGACGACCTGGAATTAACGCAGTGGTGATGACAATATCGACTTCTTTGGCTTGTTGCGCGAACAACGCCATTTCTGCCGCGATAAATTCGGCAGACATCGTTTTGGCATAACCGCCCGTGCCGCTGCCGCCTTCTTCGTCTTTGAAATCGAGCATCAAAAATTCTGCGTCCATGCTTTCGATTTGCTCTTTCACTTCGGGGCGCGTGTCGAAAGCACGAACGATTGCGCCCATACTTTTTGCCGCGCCAATCGCCGCTAAACCCGCCACGCCCGCGCCAATCACCAACACTTTCGCGGGTGGAATTTTCCCCGCAGCGGTAATTTGTCCCGTGAAAAAACGTCCAAAATGCTGCGCCGCTTCCACAATGGCGCGATAACCGGCGATATTTGCCATTGAACTCAGCGCGTCCAATTTTTGAGCGCGTGACATTCGCGGCACGCTGTCCATGCCCAAAACCGTGACATTTTTTGCCGCTAATTTTTCCAACAATTCAGGATTTTGTCCTGCCCAAATAAAGCTGATTAACGTTTTCCCGCTCGACAATAAATCCACTTCGTTGCCTTCAGGCGCACGAACTTTGAGAATAATATCGGCGTTTTTCCATAACGTTTTGGCAGTTTTAACAATCTCAACGCCAGCGGTTTTGTACGCTTCGTCGGAAATATCGGCGGCAACACCCGCGCCACTTTCAATGCTTAACGCAAAACCAAGTTTGATGAGATGCGTGGCGGAATCGGGCGTTAAAGCGACCCGTTTTTCGCCGTCGTGAATTTCTCTGGGGATACCAATTTTCATGCGAGTTCCTCGAATGTCAATTTTTAGGGAAATGACTTTTTGTATTTTTAGTTGTTAAAAGTCATCGAATCGTGTGTAAATTAGCGGGGTAGACGTGTTTTTGAGCTATAAATCTGCTACGCTAATCCGTTGTCATTATGCCACTAACTTCTTATAAGAAAACCATCATGAATATGAATCAAAATAAACAAACGGTGACTTGCCCAAAATGCGCCCATCAATTCAATGCGGATGAAGTCCTTTCGCGTCAAATCGAAGACAAATTACGTCAGTCTTTTGAAGAACAATCTGCACAAAATAAAGCGCAATTCGAGCATCAATTAAAGGCTGAAAAAGCGACGTTAGAGCAAAATTTAAAAGTGAGTTGGGCAGCTGAATCGGAGGCGCAAATTCAAACGATGCGAAGTGAATTAAATCAACAATCGGAAAAATTGCGCGAATTTAATAAAGTGAAAGCCGATATTGAACGTTTGCAACGCGAAAAAGACGAATTGCGCGAAACGATTGAAGCCGAATCTGAAATCAAACACAGCCAACGTTTAGCGGAAGAACGCCAAAAAATTGAACACACGCTGAAAGCCAGTTTTGCCGCCGAATCAGCAGATCAAATTCAATCGATGCGAAGTGAATTGAATGAACAATCGGAAAAATTGCGCGAATTTAATAAAGCAAAAGCCGACATTGAACGTTTGCAACGTGAAAAAGGCGAATTACGCGAAACGATTGAAGCCGAATCCGAAGCAAAATTGAATCAACGATTGCGCGAAGAAAAACAAAAAATTGAACACACACTAAAAGCCAATTTTGAAATGGAATCGGAGGCGCAAATTCAATCCATGCGAAATGAATTGAATGAGCAATCGGAAAAATTGCGCGAATTTAATAAAGCGAAAGCCGATGTTGAACGTTTAATGCGTGAAAAATCGGAATTAAAAGACACACTTGAAGCCGAATCCGAAGCGAAATTAAATCAACGTTTACGCGAAGAAAAACAAAAAATCGAAAGTGGCGTAGAACTTAAAATGCGTGAAAAAGATTTTGAACTCGAAAACATGAAACGCGAATTACAAGAAGTTCAACGTCGCGCCGAACAAGGTTCGACGCAGCTTCAAGGCGAAGTTCAAGAATTAGCAATTGAAGAATGGTTGCGCGATTCGTTTCCGTTTGACGAAATTGCAGAGATTAAAAAAGGACAACGCGGCGCAGATTGCATTCAAATCGTTCACACGCGCTCGCGCCAAAATTGCGGCATGATTTATTACGAAAGCAAACGCACGCAAGAATTTGGACGCGATTGGATTGAGAAATTGAAAAGCGATTTACGCGCCAAAAATATCCGCATTGGCGTTTTAGTGACGCAAACCATGCCCAAAGAAATGGAGCGCATGGGGCTAAAAGACGGCGTTTGGGTGTGTACGTTTGAAGAATTTAAAGGATTGAGTGTGGTATTGCGGCAATGGCTTATTGACATGAGCGACGTGGCGATTGCTCAAGAAAACAAAGGCGAAAAAATGGAAATGTTGTACGGTTTTTTAACCAGTAACGAATTCAAATCGCAAATTGAAGCCATTGTCGATGGTTTCACGCAAATGCAAAATGATTTGGAAAAAGAACGTCGTGTTACCGAAAGTGGCTGGAAACAACGTGAAAAACAATTGCAAAAAGTGTTAATCAATACCACGCATTTGTACGGTTCAATTCGGGGCATTGCAGGTGAAGCGATTCAAGCCGTTCCGCAACTCGAATCGAGTTTACCGGTGATTGAATCTACAAAACCCGTGTTAGCATCGCCCACTGTGAAACCTATTTTAGCTGGCGTTAAGCAAGATAGTTTGTTTTAAACTCGTTACAATTCGTTTTTTAATTTTTATCTTTTTAGAGTTTATCAATGTCAGAAAACCTGAGTGAATTACAACGCCGTCGCACGTTTGCGATTATTTCTCACCCCGATGCGGGTAAAACCACCGTGACCGAAAAATTATTATTATTCGGTGGCGCGATTCAATTAGCGGGTTCGGTCAAAGGGCGCAAAGCCGCTCGACACGCGACTTCGGATTGGATGGCGATGGAAAAAGAACGCGGCATTTCCGTCACCACGTCCGTGATGCAATTTGAACACAAAGAATGCGTGATTAACTTGCTCGACACGCCCGGACACGAAGATTTTTCCGAAGATACTTATCGCACGCTAACCGCCGTCGATTCGGCGTTGATGATTATCGATGTGGCAAAAGGCGTGGAAGAACGCACCATTAACTTGATGGAAGTTTGCCGTCTGCGAACCACACCAATTTTAACGTTCATCAATAAATTAGACCGCGAAGGACGCGAACCAATTGAATTGTTAGACGAAGTCGAACACGTTTTGAAAATCCAATGTGCGCCAATGACCTGGCCCATCGGCATGGGGAAACGTTTCAAAGGCGTTTACCATTTGTACAAAGACGAAATTCATTTATTCAGCGCACAACACGGCGGCAAAATTGCGGAAGCCGAAGTGGTCAAAGGCTTGAATAATCCAAAATTGGACGAATTACTCGGCGACCAAGCGCAAGAATTACGCGACGAAATTGATTTAGTAAAAGGCGCGAGCCACGAATTTAATTTGCCTGATTATTTGGCGGGAACACTAACGCCCGTTTTCTTTGGTTCGGCGGTGAATAATTTTGGCATTTTGGAGTTGCTCGATGCCTTCGTGGAATACGCGCCGTCGCCGTTGCCACGCAAAGCGGTTCAGCGTGAAGTTTTGCCAAACGAAGATAAATTCACCGGTTTTGTGTTCAAAGTTCAAGCCAATATGGATCCGTCGCACCGTGACCGCGTGGCGTTTTTGCGCGTGTGTTCGGGGAAGTTCGACAAAGGCATGAAAATTCACCACGTTCGTTTGGGCAAAACGATTCAAATTGCCAACGCGATTACCTTTCAAGCGGCAACACGAAACGCGGTAGAAGAGGCTTACGCTGGCGATATTATTGGCTTGCATAATCACGGCACAATTCAAGTTGGCGACACATTTACGCAAGGCGAAACCTTGAAATACGGCGGCATTCCGTATTTCGCGCCCGAATTATTCCGTCGGGTGGTGTTGAAAGATCCGCTTCGTGCTAAAGCGTTACAAAAAGGCTTGATTCAATTGACCGAAGAAGGCGCGACGCAGTTGTTCCGTCCGTTGAAAAACAACGATTTAATTTTAGGCGCGGTCGGTGTGTTGCAATTTGACGTGACGGCGTATCGTTTGAAAGGCGAATACAACGTCGAATGTGTTTATGACGCGATTCCAATTTCGGCGGTGCGTTGGGTGAGTTCAGAGAATCCCGCGAAAATGGATGAATTCAAAAAGAAAGCCTTTGATAATTTAGCGGAAGATGGCGGCGGTTATTTGGTTTATGTGGCAAATAGTCGGGTGAATTTACAATTGGCGCAAGAGCGTTATCCGGATATTAAATTTAGTTCGACGCGCGAGTTATAAGTTAAAAAGACATTCAAACAAACAAAATGTGGGCGCGAATTTATTCGCGCTTTTTAATCTTTCAAACGGAGAAAACATGAGTAATAAGCGAGTAGTGATGAATTCGTTTTGTGCGTGGGAAGGCGAAACGTTGGTGCTTAACATTTTGGGGAAGCCGAGCGCGAAACAAGATATTATTGGCAAACCGAAAGGCAATCAATTGAAAATCAGTGTGACTGCGACACCGGTGGGCGGAAGAGCAACCGATCACATGGTTCGGTTTTTGGCGCGTGAATTTGGCGTGACAAATGCGGATATTGAGGTAGTATTTGGACGATTTAATGTCAATAAACAACTTCGCATTAAATCCCCCCCAAAATTGCCCGCAGTGATTAACAAACATTTAGCAGCTTGTGAAAAGGATTAAGAAATGGAAATCGAAATAAGCGATGAAAGTGACATTTTAGAAGCGAAAAGAATGGCACAAGAAGCAGCAAAGATTGTGGTGAATGTTACAAAAAAAATGGCAAAAGACATAACAGCTGAGGCACGCAAAGAAATAGTAATAAATACTACTGATTCGGCGACTACGGCAGCGGTCGTCGCGGCTGAAATCGCGGCAACAAACGCAAAAATTGCGTCTGAAATGACAGGATTGATTGAGGCTTTGGTTTTGGCAAATCAAGAATATAAAAAAGCCGAAATAGAAACTAGACAACTCGCTTTTTATGATTCATTAACAGGTTTGCCAAATCGCCTAAAATTGCTAGAACGCATGGATTTTTTAATCCAATTAAGTCATCGGGAAGATAGAAAATTTACAGTAATGATGCTGGATTTAGACAAATTTAAATCTGTAAACGACACGCTGGGACACGCGGCAGGCGATGATTTACTCAAACAAGTCGCCCTAAGAATATCGGCATGTTTGCGCGATAGTGACATGGTAGCGCGTTTGGGCGGTGATGAATTTGTCATTCTGTTGCCTAATGGTCACACACCCGAAAATGCCGAAAAAGTAGCCGCCGAAATAATTACAAATTTAACTATTCCGTTTAAATTATTGGATGGAAATAACACTCAAATTGGCGCGAGTATTGGGATTAGCTTTTATCCACAGCATGGAATTACATCTACAGAATTGATGAATGCAGCGGACATCGCACTTTCATAAAAGCAAGTACAGTGGCGGCAATTGTTTGTTTTTGTATGATATAATACACGCCACGCCACGCCACGCCACGCCACGCCACGCCACTGAAACCGAAAATGACAAAAACGTAGCGCATTCATTGTGCTTTTAATTTTAG
The DNA here is from genome assembly GCA_903870545.1 of uncultured Pseudomonadota bacterium. GTDB lineage: Bacteria > Pseudomonadota > Gammaproteobacteria > Methylococcales > Methylomonadaceae > UBA10906. The sequence goes on along the minus strand of CAIQDI010000028.1, from coordinate 155,061 downwards.
TTGAAGCGCACACGTTTCCGCACATAGATGAACGGTGACACAACTAAAACCCAGTTTGCAAGCCCAAATAAACTGCTGCACCATTAACACCGAAATTATAAATTTCCATCGTGCGATTATTGCCGATGTTTTCCCCGCGTAAATATACATCCGTTTTGGGCGTGAGTTGATATTTCAACAACGCATTTAAATGCGGCGCAGCATTCGCTCTCCTTTTATTCGCACCATCAAACCAATACCCATCATGAAATGTTAAATCGACTCGCATTTTCAATGGTTGAAGCAGTTGTAATTCGTTCCAAAACGAACCTTGATGTTCAGGCAGATACGGCACATATAAATGATTTTCAGTATTTTTGGCAGACATATAACCGTAATTTAAACCACTTTTCCAAAAATCAGACCAACGGTGTTGTGATTGGATTTCGGTACCAAAAACATCTACTTTGGGTAAGTTTCCTGCTCTAACCGTTCCCACTGTTGGGTCGTATTGCAAGATAATCATTTGTTGGTAATTTTGGTAATAACTACTAACGCTAATTTCAGTATCCAATAATGGATGCCAACGCAGACCCATTTCACCACCTCGACTTGATTCGCCTTGTAAAGTTTTATTGCCGTAAATTGGGTGCATTAACTCACTCACACCTGGCTGACGATAACCTGTGCCACCTTTTGCCCACACGCTTGTCGTTTGTGACAACGAGCGATTTATACCGAATGAAAACACCTGATGATTGCCATAAGTGTCATTCTGATCAAAACGGGTATCTGCATCGAATTTCCATTTATCTAAAAGCAATTCGCCATGCACATTAGGACTAATAATGGTTTGCGATGAAGGAGCGTTTAACGTTTGTTGGTGTTGCGTATTCACGCCCCACGCAATGAATGCACGATGATTAACATTTTCGCTTAATGCTAACTGATGCGTATTTTTCCAATCTGCCATGAACAACTGGTTTGTGATTGAAAACGGTTTAATTAGGGTGGTTTTCATTTTTTGTTGATCTTGCGTAAAACCTAATTGCAAAGACGTATTCCAATTCGAGGATAAATCATATTGTCCGTGTAATTGTGTGACCCAGGTTTCATCTGAAAGTTTGCCTTGCGTATCATCAACCCAACCAAACGTTTTATTGGGTAATAATCCTGATCCATCGATGTCTTGTTTCGATTTCACAAAATAGAGCGATGCGTCCAATTCACCGTTGTCAAAGTTTTTGCTCCAATTGCCTGACGCATGATTCATTTCAAATTCATCGCGTTCGATACCGTTTTGGGCTTCACTCACGCCATTGAAAACATCACTTCTTCCTACAACTGCTGAAAAATTACCGAGTTTCGATGTTAAACCAGCACCTGCTGATTCACGCAAGGTGTCATAACTTCCGCCTTCAAAATGCAGAAAATTATCGTTTTCTTGTAGCTGTCGAGTTTTTAAATGAATCGCTCCGCCTAATGTTCGACTACCACTAAAATTACCATCAAAACTGCGTGATACCGTGACACGATTCAATTCATTTATCGAATAACGCTGCAAAGAATAAACCCCTACAAAATCACTAAATAATGGCACGCCATCCAATGTGAGCATTCCTTGACCACCCGCACCACGAAAACTCAGGTTTGAAGCCATTTGTCCGCTACCCTGATTGATAGTGATGCTTGGTTCTTGACGCAATATGCCGTTTAAATCAGGCAATTCCATTTCCTGCAAATCGTCATGATTATTTTTGCTGACATTTGAGGTAATCACCATTGGCGGTAATTCTAAGGCGGATTCGGCATGAATACTGAGTGGCATTAGCGTGAAAATAAGGTAAATGTTATATTTTTTCATTTGTAGTTAAGGGTTTTTCTGAATTTTTCGCACATTTTAACGCAATCTGACATTCGTCTGACAATTGGTCGATATACTGCTCTGCGGTTGGTGTTAGCACTGAACAAGAATGCTAACGCCTTTTTAAAATCAATGTTACGAGATTTAAAATGAAAAAATTAGTTTTAGCTTTAACCATGTTGGCATTTCCTGTTTTACTTATAACATCAACATCAGTCAATGCAGAAGTTCTAAATCCTGAGGAGCGTGAAGTTATATACAATGGAAATCATGTTGTTGGAACGTATGGAAGGTTCGAAGGTATGGTTGCATATTATGCTTATTGTGGTGCTGGTAGTAGTACCGCTACTAAGAGTACGTCCGAGGAGAGAGTGTCCTCTAAGAAATACCAATCAAGGAGTGAAGCCGTTCATGCTATTCAAATGGGCTGTAAGTAAGAATTAATAAGCAGATTCAAGTCATAAGTGCAATGGGTAAAGAAACTTGAATCTGTCTACATCATTTCACGAATGTTCTTATGGATGTTGAAAGCATCCAAAAATAATTATGACCACATCAAAAAATCATTAACGTTAGGAAATTTAAAATGAAAAAATTAGTTTTAGCTATGTTGGCATTACCAACTTTATTTATATCAATATCCGCTTTGGCTTTCGATGGCAATACACCACTCAATCCTGTGGTGGTTGAAAAAGGTAAGTATCATTTGTTTTATCACGCTTATGAGAACGATATAGTGGGTTATTACTATAAAGCTAATAAATATGACGAATCTTATAAAATTGGTTGTGGAGATCCAGAGGTAAAGGCGGATGTAGGTGAAAGAAAGTATGTAATGGATTTGGATGGTGGCTTCCATTCTGAACGTCAATCCTCTCTTGATGCAGGATACGTTCAATTTGAAAATTTAGCATCGGCTATTAAACATTGCAGAATATCGCACTGAAGAAGATGCTAATCAATTAGTAGATTCAAGTCATAAGTGCAACGGGTAAAAGGACTTGAATCTGTCCGACATCATCACACTAATGTTTTGCCAGTTGTTGAAAAAATTTAAGTGAAATTACCACAGAATTCTTGATGTCGTTGTTATATTTGCTATGACAAATGGGGATTTAGCAGGCAGATATATTTACAAATTTGTATAGCACTACCAATTTTTAAAATAATCATAAGGAAACACTCTGATGAAATTAACCTACGCTTATCAATCCATTAAATTTACAGGGCTATTTTTTGTTTTTCTCGGTTCACTAAATCAAGCCAATGCAGCAAGCAAAGCTGATAACGAAGCCTGCCAAGGTTTTCTCGAAGTTCATGGGATGTTGACTCGCGCACAATTTCAGTGTGGGTTTAGTAAATACAGCGAAAAAGTGATGCAAACTGTAGAAAATTGTGCAAATTTGTTTTCGGAAATGGAGCTGGAAAAAATAATGGTGCATGGTGCAAAAAAATTCGATACAAATGAAAGAGAACATGGACACAATGAAGTTTGTGAATTCATGATTACTAGATTTCCGAAAGTTTTAGCAAAATAAAACTTAATCTTTAAAGGAGTTAATTTATGTTCCATTTCAAACCAACATTCACAGCACTGACATTATTATTCTTATTGCCAACGTTATCGCTTGCACAGGAAGACTCGACTGATGATGTTTTTCGTCTAGTTTATAAAGCAAGACTCAGTGAAAAGGATCATTTTAGTAGTTCTGGAAAACGATTAACAACAGCGATAGCTATTTTGCGTCAAGACAGAGCTAATTTTCATGTGTTTAATATAAAAGATGCCGAAGATGAATCTGACGAAGCATTTAAAACTAAAGAATCACGAGCGTATATGGAAAAAACTGGATTATACATTTCAAAAGCAACTGAAAAAGCCATTTTAAACGGCACGCCTGTTATTAAAGTTGAACTTGTGGGTGATGCTGGGAGTGTCACTTTAATAACTAACTAATCATTTTTTTAAAACGAAAAAATAGAAAAGGAACAAAATCATGAAAAAAATCACATCACTTTTGATTCTCAGCACGGCATTGGTATCGGCTTCGGCTTTTGCCAAAGATTGCGAAAAAGGTGCAGATAGCATGGGGGAGATTAGGCAGTGCCTTTTTGATCAAAGTTACATACCTGTCGAGGCAAATTATAAGGCGTTAATTAAGTCGCAAGGCACAAATCGCGACGCTATTGAAGCTATTAAAAAAGCTCAAACCGATTGGCTAACATTTATGCAATCAACTTGTGATTACGTTGCAATAACATACAAAGGTGAAGGATATAGCGATGATGCGCGAACAAGTTGTTTGACCGATTTTAATGATGGGCGGGCGAAAACGCTAAAACGATACATAAGTGAGGCTCGATAATATGAAAAAGTTACTTTTAGCACTTGCACTAATTTTGTCAGTAACCGCACAAGCGGACGACAAAAAATCTGCGTGCATAAACGTTTTACAGGTAGGAATGTACAACGGATTACTTGAAAAAATTTGCGGATTTAATGGTGGCGTTAAAGCCAAGATGCAAAACATTTACGCAGAAGGTGGATGTGTACCATTGATAAACGGTGAAATCATTGACGCAGTATCAAGCGATGTAACTAATGACACCTATAGCCGTAAAAACGCAATGGGTGAAAAGGCTTTTTGTGCTGGAAATAAACAAGCCTACAACGCTCTCAAATAAACAAGCGTATAACTCGCTAGCTGACAAAAACTATCTTTAATTTTTATTTTTAACTGGAAAAAAACATGGCAATTTCATAAACAAAGGCGGCAATTTAAGCCTTTCAAGACTTTGTAACTCAGATTGAATTTGATCAAGATATTGGTGAAGCTAAAGCCTATACAGCGTTGGGAAGAATTAAGAAGAACGCCGAGTCTGCTAGATTACTGATTAGAATGATTATTGCGATTGCTTCTGCTGATGGTAATTTTGATGCCCAAGAACAAATTGTCGCCGCAAAAATAGCTAAAGAATTAGGATTAAATCCTGCTGAATTTGGATTGAATTAAGATGGATATTCAAAAAGGACAACGATTGCCACTGATTGGTTTCTTACAAAAAAACGCTCAATCTTTTCAAATTGAACTATCGATTGTTGGTGTGTCCGTATCGTTTACGACCAATTCAGCAACATTCTTGTGTGATTTGAATAAATTACCCGCATCTGGTATTCCATCTGCAAAAATGATTTGGTGAAAATATGATTTCAGAAACTTTATTAACACGTTTAAAAGAAACCAAGCATCTAGTCGTTCTAACGGGTGCAGGAATTTCAGCAGAATCAGGCATTCCGACTTTTCGAGATGCAATGACTGGACTTTGGAAAAATTACAACCCAGAAAAGCTGTCTTCAGCAAAAGGTTTTTCTCAAGACCCTGCACTTGCTTGGGGCTGGTACGAATGGCGCAGACATAAAGCGTTGCAAGCAAAACCAAACTCAGGACATGAAACCATTGCAAAACTGGCAACAAAATTGCCAAAAATGACATTGATAACCCAAAAACCATGAAGGCTTGCACCAAGCGCGACAAAATTTACGAAGAGCTTTTAGCAAAAGGCTGGTGTTTTGGAAAAGAAGGCGATTACGAATATGAAAGAGAGTGGCAAAAATGCCAATAAAAAGACGGATTCAAGTAGTAAATACAATTTATTTTTTAATGGAGTTACAAGAATGAAAAAAACCATTTTATTGGGAATAGTTACAGCAACGTGTTTTCTCAGCATTGCAAATGCTGGTGTAAGTACAAAAATAGATAATGTGACTTGGGTAGTAAAAGGAATGTGTGGGACAAAAGCTGCAAAGAGCTTTCGTGCTGGTGAGGAAAGAGATATATGCAGTTTTACTAAAAGTGGATGGGTGGACTGTCGTACAAAGACGGGGGCAGTGATCAATTATATGCCTGAATTCAATAGGACAAGTGATACGACAGCAAGCCTTGAACTAACGGAATATCGGGGAGCAACGGGAACTCCCGACATTAGTATCGAGCTTGAGCCTTGTTCAGGCAAACCATAGTTTTGCCTGCACTTCTTGATATTCTTCATTTGCAAATTGTCGCAACCGTTGGCAATTGCTATTGAAGGTGAGCGGTTAATCATTTCACAAATTTTTTGCCAGATGTTGAAAACATTCAAAAATATAGAAAAGGAACAAAATCATGAAAAAAATCACATCACTTTTAATTATTGGCGCGGCATTGGTATCAACATCGGCTTTTGCAGGTTCAAATAAAAACGACCAGAATGAAATAGAAATCTGTAAGAATATTATTGGGGCGCATGGTATGTTGACTCGCGCTCAGTTTCAGTGTGGTTTTAGTAAATACGGCGAAGGAATGATGCAAGACGTAAAGGATTGCTCAAGTAGCGTTTCAGCCAAAGAATTTAAAAAATTATTGACGCATGGAATGGAACTTTTTGATATAAAGGAAAAAGAGCGCGGACATGAAGAAGTATGTGACTATATGTTAGCGGAGTTTCCGAATGTTGTAGCAAGATAAAACTGAATTAGCGGCTTAAATACCCTTCTCCCTAAATTTTAGGCAATAAAAAAGCCCTGTGAGCGACTAACGCTAACGGGGCTTTTTTAGTAATATGCCACAGCAGTTAATTTTTCATTCAGCCGACAAAGTCGGTGATAGAATTCCTAAAAAATACAAAGTGAATAATAAAAATGAAAATTTTACTCATAGAAGATGATTCTATATTAAACGAAACTATTACGGATTATCTGAAGCTAAAAGGCAATGAAGTAATCGACTTAGAAGACGGTACCGATGCCATCAATGTTATCGATAAGTCTAATTTTGATTTATATATTATCGACATCAACATCCCCCACATCAATGGATTGGAAATTGTAAAATACATTCGAAATAAGGATGTAAAAACGCCAATTATTATGATAACGGCTTCAATGGAATTGGAGAGCCTAAAATCGGCTTATAAAAATGGTTGTGATGATTATCTTAAAAAGCCGTTTTATTTAGAAGAATTGAACATAAGAATTGGTAAGTTAATAAGCAAATTAAAAGATAAAAATACTCTAATAAAAATATCTGATGCAGTCACTTATGATTTGGAATATGAAGAATTAAGTGTTAATGGTGTTGCTAAACGATTAAGGAAAAAAGAAAAACGACTTCTCAATTTATTTTTGAATAATATCAATAAAGTCTTAACGACTGAAAAAATTGAAAACTATGTTTGGGAAAATGAAATTAAAGATTCTTATCCTTTAAGGCAATTGATAAATGACCTGAGAAAACATTTTGATAGTGGTGAAAGTTTTATATTCGCTCATAGAGGAATAGGATACAAATTTGAAATTAAAAGTTAAGCTAAACCATTACATAATATCGTTTTTTTTATTAGTAATCATGGTGGTGGTTATTGGTGACGCGATTAAATTTCAAAATTATCGACAGATGCTGATTCAAAATTATTCAAATAAATATATCAATGTTACTCAACAAATCCGAGAAGATTACCGACTAATTTTTGATAGATTGCAATACGATTTCGACAAATTTGAATCGGTAAATATCTCAAAATTAAATCAACTGTCTGAAATTTATAAAAGAGATCGCGCTCGTTTTAATGTTGATAAAGCCGCTGAAGAATTAAACAAAGATGTTCACTTTGGAAGTTATCAAGTATTTCTAATCAATAAAGACTACATTATCGAAGATGCCTCTTATAAAACGGATATAGGTCTTAACTTTGGTGTCGTTATGGATATAAGAGAGCTGATGAGTTCCATTTTTACTAAAAAAGCGGCTATTGACATCTCTCCCATCATAATTGACTCAGTTACCTCGTCATCTATGTGGTTTAAGCGATATTTCATAAAATTATCAAGTGATGAAAAATATGTTCTGCAAATTGCATTCGCCTTGGATTTTTTAAGAGAATTTAAAGCCAAATACGACTTAATCAAAAATGTTGCACTAATTGAACTTTATCTTGGCAATAATGCTATTCAGAAACTTGAATTCGATAAAATAAATCTCAGCAAAAAATTTTTGCAACAGGAGGGTTGGGAAGCGACAAAGAGTCTTCTATTTCAGCTATATAATGACTTGTCTATCAAGAATAAGCGATTGGAGGATTTAACAAAATTAGATATTAAAGATCTTCTAAATAATGAAGAACATATCAATGAAGTAATTGATGAAGTATTTCGTGATGATAATCTTATTAGTTCACTTAATTTGCCACAACATCAATTCACCATCTACGCTGTAACAAATGGGGTGTTTAACCAATCAACGGGAACAAAACTCATCATAAAAACAACCTATTCAACAGAATCGTTAGAAAGCGATATACAAAAAACACTTATCCAAGCCGTCATCCAACTTTTTTTCATATTGAGCATTTTAGTTGTAATTTATCTGTTCATTATGAAAAGGCTTTCAAATCCGCTTTTGAAAATTGTTGATAATATAAAAAATAATCAATACTCGGATATTCGCAATATCAAAATTGCAGAAATGGCTGTTTTAAATGAAAGCTATAACAATCTGCATAATCGATTAAATAAAGAGATTGAACGCAGTTCCAATATCTTAAAAGATAAGAATCAGTTTATTGCCGATACGGTTCATCAATTAAGAACGCCATTAACGAACATTATGATGAATGGTGAAATGATTAAGCAATTTCAAACCGATAAATCTTTATCATCTTATATTGATAGAATTGATTCATCTATCAATATGCTTTCAAATTTTTATGAAGATTTAGCGTATGTTGCGTCAGCCGATACGATTGAATACGCTCCAAAAAATATCAATCTTAGTGATTTTTTGAAGAAACGAATTTATTTTTTTTCAACTATCTCAAAAGTTAGTCATAAAGAGATTCAATCAACTATTGAAGAAGATATTTTTACCAATATCAATCAAATAGAACTAGAGAGAATTATTGATAATAACATCTCAAATGGAATTAAATATGCCACCAAAAACAAACCCATCAACATCAATCTTTTACAATCCAATGACACAGCAATATTGGCTATTAAAACGTATGGCAACCAAATTAAAGATAAAAATAAAATCTTTGAGAAAAATTTTAGAGAGGATGAAGCGAAGAGAGGTTTAGGATTGGGGCTGAATATGGTTAAAAATATTTGTGGAAAATATAATATTTTCTATAACGTTACCTATGAAGATGGGCAAAATATTTTTACCTATATTTTTCAGTCATCAATGCTCAATGTTCATGTTCAAAAGCTCAATAGCAATTTTACTCAAAATGGATAGGTTAACGATGATACGGATGATTTTGCAAAATACTCCATGCGCGATAAAGCTGTTCGGCGACAACAATTCTTACCAGCGGATGTGGAAAGGTGAGATTCGACAAACACCAGGATTCTCGCGCACTTTGTTTCACGGCATCTGCTAAACCTTCTGGGCCACCGACCAATAACGAAACGTGTTGTCCGTTACCTTGCCAACGTTGCATCGCTTGCGACAATTCGACCGTTGACCATAATTTCCCGCCTAAATCTAACGTCACCAAATGACTGTGTGACGGAATCGCCGCCAACATTCGCTCGCCTTCGTCTTTGACAATTCGCGCCACGTCACTATTTTTGCCACGCTTCCCCGCTGGAATTTCTTTCAACACCAATTCACACTCGCGCGGCAAGCGTTTGGCGTATTCGTCGTAACCTTGTTGAACCCAATTAGGCATTTTTGTTCCGACGGTAATTAAATGAATTTGCATGAGTTTCGCTAATTTCGCTAAAAGGTGAAAGGTTCAAGGTGCAAGCAAAGCGTTAATCCAACTATAATGACGACCTTACTTCTCTTTTTTTAATTTATAGGATTTTAGCACATGAATTCAAACGAATGGTTTACCGAACAAATGTTGTCAACTGGCACGGCGTTTTCGCTCAAAATTAACGAAAAGCTGCACGAAGAACAATCAGAGTTTCAGAAACTGGAAATTTACGACACAGAAACGTTTGGTAAATTGATGGTGATTGACGGTTGCACGATGGTTTCAACGCGCGATAATTTCTTTTATCACGAAATGATTAGTCACCCCGCGTTGTTTTTACACCCGAATCCAAAACGTGTTTGGATTATTGGCGGCGGCGATTGCGGCACGTTGCGCGAAGTGTTAAAACATAAAAACGTGGAAGAAGCCGTCCAAATTGACATCGATGAGCGCGTCACCCGTTTGGCGGAAATCTATTTCCCCGAATTGTGCGAATCCAACGGCGATGCGCGGGCGGATTTGAAATTCATCGACGGCATTCAATGGTTAAAAGATGCTGCGCCAAATTCGGTCGATTTAATCATCGTCGATAGCACCGATCCAGTTGGTGTGGCGGAAGGTTTATTCGGCGAAGCGTTTTACCGTGATTGCGTGGCGTGTTTGGCTGAAGACGGCATGTTGGTTCAACAAAGTGAATCTGCGTTATTGCATTTACAGTTAATCAAAGATATGCGTGGCGCGATGCAAGTGGCGGGTTTTGGTCATCAACAAACGTTATTTTTCCCGCAATGTATTTATCCATCTGGCTGGTGGAGCGCGACAATTGCCAGCAAAACGGCATTAACTTTCCGTGCCGACGAGTGCGCGAACAAAGCGTTTGAAACGGTTTATTACAACCTCGACATTCATCACGCGGCAATGGCGCAACCTGAATTTTTCAAAAAAGCGTTTGCGTAGTTTGACTTTTTTCCTCCATTTTCTGAGAGTTTCTTATGTTTGATAGCAAAACCATTGATGAAATGGCAAATAAATTAGCCGGCGTTATTCCGCCTGCGTTGCACACGATTAAAGACGATTTAGAAAAAACCTTTCGGGCGATTTTACAAAGCGCGTTGGGCAAAATGGAATTGGTGACACGCGAAGAATTTGAAGTGCAAAAATTAGTGTTAGCCAAAACACGCACGAATTTGGAAACGCTTGAAAAGCGAGTTGAAGCCTTAGAAAAATCCTTCGCGCCAACCCAAGATTGAGTTTATTAACATGGGTTTAGCCGTCATTTACAGTCGCGGTCGTTCTGGCATTGACGCGCCCTTAGTGACCGTTGAAGTTCACGTTGCGAATGGTTTGCCTGCGTTAAATATCGTGGGTTTGCCTGAAACGGCGGTGAAAGAAAGCAAAGATCGTGTGCGTGGCGCGATTCAAAATTGCCGTTTCGATTTTCCCGCGCAACGGATTACGGTGAATCTTGCGCCCGCCGATTTACCGAAAGAAGGCGGGCGGTTCGATTTAGCGATTGCGTTGGGGATTTTGGCGGCAAGCGGTCAGATTTCAACCAAAGATTTGGACAAATATGAGTGCGTGGGTGAATTGTCGTTGGGCGGTGAATTGCGTCCGATTACGGGCGTGTTGCCGGTGGCGATTCGAGCGCGAGATTGCCATCGGCAACTGATTTTGCCCAAAGAAAATACCGCCGAAGCGGCGTTAGTCAAAAACGTGGAAATTCTACCGGCGGCACATTTGTTGGAAGTGTGCGCTCATTTGAATGGACGAACGCAGATTCAAACGACGTATCAGCAACCGCAACCGACGGAAATTCAGCACGAGTTGGATTTTTCGGACGTTCATGGGCAATATCACGTTAAACGTGCGTTTGAAATTGCGGCGGCGGGGGCACACAATTTGTTAATGTTGGGGCCACCGGGAACGGGAAAATCCATGTTGGCGGCGCGATTGCCGACGATTTTGCCGTTTTTGACCGAGGAACAAGCGCAAGAAACGGCGGCGATTGCGTCGATTAGTGATCAAGGTTTGGACGTAGCAAATTGGTTACGTCCGCCATATCGTGCGCCGCATCATTCGGCTTCAGCTGCGGCGTTAGTCGGTGGCGGCAGTAATCCGCGCCCGGGTGAAATTTCGTTGTCGCATTACGGCACCTTGTTTTTGGATGAGTTGCCGGAATTTGATCGCAAAGTGTTGGAAGTATTGCGGGAACCGTTAGAAACTGGACACATCACGATTTCACGCGCCGCGCGGCAAGTGGATTTTCCGGCGCGTTTTCAATTGATTGCGGCAATGAATCCGTGTCCGTGCGGGTATTTGGGCGATGCGTCGGGGCGTTGTCATTGCAGTTCGGAACAAGTGGGGCGTTATCGAGCGAAAATTTCTGGGCCACTTTTAGACAGAATTGATATGCACTTGGAAGTTCCGCGTGTGTCGCACGATGTGTTACGACGTGGTTCACCAGATGGTGAAGAAAGTAGCGCGACGATTCGGGCGCGAGTCGTTGCCGCACGGAATATTGCTATTGCTCGTAGCGGTAAAGCGAATTCTGCATTAACCGCGAAAGAAGTAAAACAATGGTGCGAAGTGTCGGATTCTAGTCATCGATTGTTAGACCAAGCGATGGAACGGTTTGGTTTATCAAATCGGGCGTATCATCGTATTTTGAAATTAGCACGAACGATTGCGGATTTAGCGAATTCGCCAGACATTGAAATTCAGCATTTAAGTGAAGCCATTGGCTATCGCAAATTAGACCGAAGCAAATGAAACTATCGCTAAAAAACGTCAAAGTCATCAAAAATTTGACGTTTTGCTTGCAAAAAGCGACTTTGTCGCTATAATACGCAGGGTAAGTTTTGAGGTGGACTGGCTGAGCGGTCGAAAGCAACGGTCTTGAAAACCGTCGAACCGAAAGGTTCCTGGGGTTCGAATCCCTAGTCCATCGCCAAAAACTTATTCCGCTAAGATTATTTCTGCTTCAATACGCCAAACAAATTTCAGCTCAACTTCAATAAAAATTCCTCCCAACGCTTTATCAGTCAAAAATTTAAATCCCTCCCTTTTTAGCACCATCTCAAAATAACGCCTGAATTCACAATCAAAAAATTTTTGCCGTAGATACAATTTTTCGTAATTGATGTGTCACAATGGCATTGTGGTCGGTTAGGCATTCACTTAATTGACACACAAAAATGCTAGGATTTCACAATCATTATTACTTCTGGAGTTGTGTTATGGGACCACATTATTTAAATCGTTTTTTTACCCCAAAATCTGTTGCCATCGTTGGTGCATCTGAACGACCTGAAAGCGTCGGCTATCGATTATTACTCAATATGCAAGAAGCCGAATTCAAAGGCGGTTTGTATCCCGTTAACAATAAACGCGAATACATTTTAGGCTTGAAAGCCTATCCCGATTTAAATTCAGTTCCTGAAGATTTAGATTTGGTGGTTATTTCAACCCCCGCGCCAACCGTGCCAGGTGTAATGCGTCAATGCGGTGAAAAAGGCGTAAATTCCGTCATTATTATCACCGCAGGATTTGGCGAATTGGGCGAAGAAGGCAAACGTTTACAGCAAGAAGTTTTGGACATCGCGCACCGTTACGGCATTCGTTTAATTGGTCCAAACTGTTTAGGTGTAGCGCGTCCAAGCGGATTTTTAAACGCCACCTTTGGCGACGGCACCATTCAAGACGGTAATTTAGCGTTACTTTCTCAATCGGGCGCAGTTTGCACCGCGATTTTAGATTGGGCAAAATCCCAAGATATTGGTTTCTCAACCGTGGTTTCAATGGGCGGCGCGGCGGATATTGATTTCGGCGAAGTGTTAGATTATTTGGCGACCGATACCAAAACCACCGGCATTTTAATGTATGTTGAAGGCATTCGTGACGCACGTCGTTTTTTAAGCGGCTTGAAAGCAGCGGCACGTTTGAAACCTGTGATTTTAATTAAATCAGGTCGTCACGAAGCCGGTATCAAAGCTGCCATGTCACACACCGGCGCAATGGTCGGCGGCGATAGCGTTTTCGATGCGGCCATTGCACGCGCGGGCGTGGTTCGCGCTTACAGCATTTCCGAATTATTCTCAGCCGCTCGCGTGTTGGCGAATAATTACGAAGTCACGCAAGACCGTTTGGCAATTATCACCAACGCGGGCGGGCCTGGCGTAATGAGTACCGACCGCGCCGAAGATGTTGGCATCAAAATGGCGGAACTTAGCGACGACAGTTTGCACGCTTTGAACGCCGTTTTACCGGTGCATTGGTCGCACGCAAATCCCGTTGATATTTTGGGCGACGCGACTTCGGAACGTTATCAACAATCGCTCGAAGTGTGTTTAAACGATGACAATATCGACGGCGTGTTGGTGATTTTAACGCCGCAAGCCATGACCAATCCGACAGAAATTGCCCAGTGTATTATCGAAGGCGCAAAACACAGCAAAAAACCTGTTTTAGCGGCGTGGACAGGTGGCGCGAAAGTCGAAGAAGGACGCGCGTTATTTGCCAACAGCAACGTCGCACATTTCAACACGCCGGAAGTCGCGGTCGATGCGTTCGGCTTTTTGGCGAATTACGCGCAAAACCAAATTTTACTCAAACAAATTCCGTCGCCTTCCGATGAACGTGCCGAACCCGATGTCAAAGGCGCACGTTTAATTATTGAGCGCGTTTTAGCCGAAGGACGCGATGTTTTAACCGCGCAAGAATCGAAAGCCATTCTCGCCGCGTTTCATATTCCCGTGAATCAAACTGTTAAAGTGACCAGCGCAAAAGATGCCATGATTGCCGCTGAAACGCTGCGTTTTCCTGTGGTTTTAAAAATCAATATGCCTGAATTTAGCCACAAATCGGACATTGGTGGTGTACGTTTGAACATCAACAGCGTCGAAGACATTGCGCGTAATTTTACTGAAATGGAACACGCGATTCAAAACAAATATCCCGAAATCAAAGAAGTTGGCATGACGGTTGAAGCGATGTTTAAATCGGATAGCGGGCGCGAATTGATGATTGGCGTGGTGCGCGATCCCGTTTTTGGCCCGGCGATTAGTTTTGGTTTGGGCGGCACGATGGTTGAAATTTTCAAAGATAACGCCGTCGCGTTGCCACCGTTGAATGCGTACATGGTTGAACAAATGATTGCGAAAACCAAAGCCGCAAAATATCTGAATCAATTTCGTAATTTACCTCCTGCGAACAAACAAGCGTTGGTTGACGTGTTGTTGAACATTTCTGAAATGGTCAGCGAATTGCCCGAGATTTTAGAACTCGACATTAACCCGTTGATTGTTGACGCACATGGCGCGATTGCTGTCGATGCACGGATTAAAGCGCAAACCTCGCATCAACTTAGCCGTTACGCGCACATGGCGATTCATCCGTATCCGCACGAATTGACGCAACATTATTTGGCAGCGAACGGCACAAGCGTTACGATTCGCCCGGTTCGTCCCGAAGACGCAAAAATGGAAACCTATTTTGTTAATCGATTGTCTGAAAAAACAAAATACTTCCGTTTTCATCAGGCGTTGCAGGAGCTTACACCTGAAATGTTGGTGCGTTTTACGCAAATTGATTACGATCGCGAAATGGCATTTGTCGCGGTGACGGATGACCCGGATTTGCCGAACGAATTAGGCGTGGGACGTTACATAGTGAATCCTGACGGGCATTCGGTCGAGTTTGCGATTGTAGTGGCGGACGATTGTCAACGTTTGGGCATCGGTTCAAAACTGATGAAAACTTTAATGCAAACCGCGAAAGGAAAAGGCATGTTGTCGTTTGAAGCCGAAGTGTTAAAAGACAACGAACCCACGCTCGAAATGGTGAAAAAATTGGGTTTCAGTATCGAAATGATTACTGGCAAAGACGATGTAGTGCGGGCGATTAAAGATTTGCGCCAATAATTGAAGAGGATTTTTATGCAACAATTTATTAGACAACTCGCGCAAGAGAACGATTTTCAAGCGACGCGCTTATTGAAAATTCTGCGTGCAGTGCAAGCGCGATATTTTCATATTCCTAAAGCGGCAATTGAACAACTCGCGCTCGTGCTGAACATTCCACGCACGCAAATTCAAAACGTGATTGAGTTTTACAGCTTTTTTCACCTTGAACCGCGTGGACAATTCGACATTTTAATCAGTGATTCGATTACCGATTTGATGGTCGGAAAAGAAGAACTCATCAATTATTTCGCTGAAAAATTGGGCGTAAAAATTGGCGAAGTTCGCGCTGATGGCGTGGTCAGTTTGAATAATACGTCGTGTTCGGGAATGTGTGACCAATCGCTGGCGGGTTTGGTAAACGGCTACGCGATTACGAATTTAACGAAATCGCGCATCGACGAAATCGTTGAAAATGTGAATAAGTCTGTGCCGTTAGAACAATGGTCGCGCGACTTTTTTACCGTCGAAGACAACATTATTCAATCGGGTTTGTTGCTGAACGAAACGCCAATCAAAGGCGCAGCGATTAAAGCAACATTCGCACGCGGTTTAACGGAAACGCTCAATGAAGTTGAAAAATCGGGTTTGCGTGGACGCGGTGGCGCAGGTTATACAACGGCGTGGAAATGGAAATTTTGCCACGAAGAAAACGCGGATCAGCGTTACATTATTTGCAACGCGGACGAAGGCGAACCTGGCACATTTAAAGACCGCGTGATTTTGAATGCTTACGCGGATTCAGTTTTTGAAGGCATGACCGTGGCGGCAGCAATTATTGGCGCGACGCAAGGTTTCATTTATTTGCGCGGCGAATATCTGCATTTGTATGAAAAACTCGAAGCAGTTTTAGTTGAACGTCGCGCGGCGAATTTACTCGGTAAAAACATTCTGCACCACGGTTTTGATTTCGATATTGAAATTTGTTTGGGTGCGGGTGCATATATTTGTGGCGAAGAATCGGCGTTAATTGAATCGCTCGAAGGCAAAGCAGGTATTCCGCGTAATCGTCCGCCGTATCCCGTTGTCAGCGGTTATTTAAACAAACCGACTTCCGTGAATAACGTTGAAACCTTTTTAGCGGCAGCTAATATCGCTATTCATGGCGGCGAATGGTTTGCGGCTTTCGGCACAGCCAAATCGAAAGGCACGAAAATTCACAGCATCAGCGGCGATTGTGCAAAACCTGGCATTTACGAATATCCATTTGGCGTAACCGTTCAAACTATTTTGGACGATTGTGGCGCGACGGACATTTTAGGCGTTCAAGTTGGCGGGCCGTCGGGAACGTTTATTGCGGATAACGAATTTCAACGCAAAATCGCGTTTGAAGATTTAGCGACGGGCGGCTCGTTTATTGTCTTTAATAACAGCCGCAACATTTTGGACATCGTTCACAATTTCAGCCATTTCTTCGCACATGAAAGTTGTGGATTCTGTACGCCGTGCCGCGTCGGAACGTCGTTGTTGAAAAAACAAGTCGATAAAATCGTCGAAGGTCACGGTTCAGCGGGCGACATTGTGGCGTTGGAAGAATTGTGTCAGTTGATTAAAAATTACAGCCATTGTGGTTTAGGTCAAACCGCCGCCAATCCTGTGTTGACGACGCTCGAACGTTATCCGGAAGTTTATCAAAACAGGCTGAAAAAAATCAGTTATGAACCAGGTTTTGATTTAGACAAATCTTTAGAAACCGCACGACGCTTGGCGAATCGTGACGATGCAGCGGCGCATTTGGCGCAAGTGGAGGAGTAGTTATGAATAATAAATCCATTGTGATTGACGGTAAAAATGTGCCGTTTGAAGACGGGCAAACCATTATGCAAGCGGCGACAGCGGCGGGTATTTATATTCCGCATTTGTGCCACAACCCCGGTTTTACGCCACACGGCAGTTGCAAATTGTGTACGGTGAAAGTCAACGGACGTAATTGTTCGGCGTGTACGTTTCCTGCGTCGGAAGGTCAAAATATCACCAACGTTACCAAAGAATTGAACGACGACCGCGAGAAAATCACGCAAATGTTGTTTGTCGAAGGCAATCATTTTTGCCCATCGTGCGAAAAAACAGGCAATTGCAACTTGCAAGCGGTCGCTTATCATTTGGGCATGACGGACAATCACTTCCCGCATTTCTTTGAAAATCGCGAAGTTGATGCGTCGCATCCTGACGTGATGATTGATCACAACCGGTGTATTTTCTGCACGTTGTGCGTTCGCGCCAGCCAAGAAGTCGATGGCAAAAATGTGTTTGCGATTAGCGGACGCGGTATTGATAAACGGTTGGTGGTGAATTCTGAAAGCGGTTTGTTGAAAGATTCGGATTTAGAAGCGACCGATTGTGCCGCGCATATTTGTCCGACGGGCGCGATTTTAATTAAACGCACCGGCTACAAAGTGCCGATTGGACAACGAATTTTTGACCACTCGCAAATCGACACCGTCACCTTAGCGAACGAAGGAGCCAGCCATGACGAATAAAAAAGTAAAAGTGGCGACGGTTTCGTTGGCGGGATGTTTTGGTTGCCACATGTCGTTTTTGGATTTGGACGAACGGCTGGTCGATTTGATTGAACACATTGAATTTGACCGTTCGCCGCTGACCGATATTGAACATTGCAGCCCAGATTGCGATATTGGTTTGATTGAAGGCGGCGTGTGTAATTCTGAAAATGTTCACGTTTTGCGCGAATTTCGTAAGAATTGCAAAATTCTCGTGGCGGTTGGCGCGTGTGCGATTAACGGCGGTTTGCCTGCGATGCGAAATCACATCAGTTTGGAAGATTGTTTGAACGAAGCGTATATCAGCGGCATCGGCGTTGAAAATCCACAGATTCCGAATGACGTGGAATTGCCGTTGTTATTGGACAAAGTGCATCCGTTGCATGAAGTCGTGAAAATCGACTATTTCTTGCCAGGTTGCCCACCGTCAGCCGACGTGTTTTGGAAGTTTTTGACCGATTTATTGGCAGGTCGTGAACCGTCTTTGGATTATGAATTGGTGCATTTTGACTAATTAGCGTTTTTTACATTTCTCAAAAAAGGGGTTCAAGATACTTTTGAATCCCTTTTTATTTTTGACCTCGCGCCAATTAACGACCACACCACTACCGCAATCAGCACAAACAACGAAAATTCCAACGTGACGAACATTCCAATTTTGAAATACGCAAATAATGGATGAGCAAATCGAACCAGCCAACCCGCCAATTCTTCGGCAATCGCAGAAAAAAACGTCAAACTGCTCAACCAAATTTTCAAGCGCGTCGAAAACTCCGTCATCAACATTAAATGCGTCAATGTCACCGCCAACATTCCCATCGAAAACAAATGAAAATGTAAAACTTCCAGCATGCCGTCGTAACTTTTCGCGGGAATAAATTGTTCTTCGTTGCCGTTGTAATACGTCACGACCGAATCAAATGTTAAATCCATGCGGTGAAAATACATCATGCCGTTGCTAATCCATTGCAAAAACATATACGCCAAAAACATCAACACCAACGCATTCAATAACAATTTTCGCTGCTGTTCACCGCTGACAAAATAACGCATTATTTTTTGACCATCACTTGATAAATTGCCATGACTTTTCGGACGCTGTTTAATGCCGAATGCGTGCTTAATGTCGCGCCAGAAATGCCGTCAACGCCTTTTGAAAAATCCATTTCTGCGAGCGGACGTTTTGCCAACGATTCAAACCAGCGTTCGGGCGGCATATATTCAGCGGGTTCGTGAAACGCCAAAATATAAACATTTCGCAATTCGCCTTCGGGCGTTAACACAATCATTAACGTTTCGGGTTTGGTTCTCACATTTTCAGTTTCAATCGCCGCAAAACCTAAAATCTTTCCGTTTTCTTTGCCAACGTAAAACGTAAATAAACCCGATTCGAGTTTGGTTTTCGCTAATGATTGAATTTTTGTAACGTCGGATTCTTCGGGAAATAATGACAAGTTTTCAACGGGCGATTTTCCAAAAGCCAGTTCTAAGGCTTCGGTTTTGCTGTAAAAAACTTGCGCGTAGCTATTAATCGGCGCGAACGTTAAACATGATAATAAACACAACGTCCATAATAATGATGATGCAACGTTCAACGATTTCAACGATTTTTGCATTGATTTCATCGATTGCAACGATGATTGCATTATTTTCAAAGCTACAAACATATCGCCGCTATGCGGCTTCGTCTGTCCATTCAAATAAGTATTCTGGATTGTATTCAACTTCAAATTTTTCCAGAAATTCAAGATATTCTTGTTTGAATTTTTTCTTTTGATGATGCGCTGCTTGATTATGAATATATTTTGTAATGACATCTAATAAACTCCGATTGTATGAAAATGCACCATAACCATTTTGCCATTGAAATAGCACATCAATAAATCCCTGCTCATTTATCCATTTCGACGAATTCGCTTTGATGTCACGGACTAAATCCGAAATTGATTGGTTTGGATTTAAACCTACCAAAATATGCGTGTGATCAGGCATGCAGTAAATGGCCAACATTTTATGACCTTTGTTTTGAGCAATCCCCGTTATGTATTTTTGAAGTTCTTCTCGAAAAGATTCGAGTACATAATTTTTTCGATATTTGACTGCAAAAACCAATTGTATATTCAACTGTGTGTAAGTATTCGCCATATTTACCCCTAACTATTAGCCGCATCGCGGCGAAATGTTTGTAACTCGCCCCCCCTCCCCTCCCCTCCCCTCCCCTCCCCACTGCTAAAAAATAAAACCAAACCCTAAATTGAAATCATCAGGATGCGTGCCTTGTTTGGTGACGTAATTCCGATAATCGGCTTTAATCACCACATTGGGAATCGGTTTATATTGCAAACCGACTTGGTAAATTTGCCAATCTTTCGTCAAATCATCCGCAAAACCTGTTGGAGCTTTGGCAATCGTATCGAGTTTTTCATAACGCACAAACGGCGCGAGATAATGCGTGGTATTCGGCAAAATCAACGGCAAAATGTCGTAACCCAACTCAGAATAATAGCCGTAATTTTGTGAACCAATCGTTTGCCCCACCGCCGCGCTGACAATTCCTGCATCGTCAATAAATCCTAGCGAACCCAACGCACGGAACTCTAAACCACGATATTTCCACTGAACGTGCGCTTCATAAAGTTGTGTTAACACGTCGGCATTTAATTGTTTTTGACCTGATTTTCCGACATAGCCCGACGCGCCAACCGTTAAACCGTTCACAAATGTGGGGTCGTAATCCACTCGCGCGGTGTAACCAAAATTATCGGCTTTCGCATTACTGCCCCCGCCACGTCCTTCGGCAATCCCATCTGAACTAAAACCGAGCGCGTCCAAACCGTTCACCACATAAGCGGTATAAGTCAGATTCGGCGTGATAGAACCAAAGAACCCCGCGCCCATTTCGCGCCAAGTGCTAGGAATAATACGTTGTTCCACTTCAGGACGATGATTACCAAAATAAAATAACGGCTCATGAATTCGATTCACTAAACCCATCGGCATTAACACCAAACCCGCTCGCGCGTTCGCTATCGGGTCGATGAAAAAGTCTAACGACGCAAATTCAACGCCTACCTCGCCTTTTAATTCCGACCCTTCGCCAGAACTCGCATGTTCAAATTCGATTTCACTGTTGAATAAAATTTTGTCGGTGAATTTATAACCAACGTATAAAACCATGCGTTCCATGTCTGCGTTGTCTTTTGCTGCGCCTTTATCGCTGACATTCGCTTGATAATTTCCTTCACCATAACCGCCAATTGAAAGTCCTTTGCCCACCGCATAAACTTTCGATGCCGCTGGCCCCATGCCGTAAGCACTTTTGTATTGTGCCTCTTCGGGAATGGCGAGATTTGTACGAAGTTTTTCCACTTCTTGACTCAAAATGTCGGTTTTACGTTCTAGCGTTTTGACTTCAGAATGTGGCGATTTAGTCGGGATTTCTTCGGGCAACGATTTTGTGTTTTGTAACGCTTCGATTTGCTTTTGTTGCGCTTCGATTATCTTCCACATATCGTCCATCGATTTCGGTTTTTCCAATGCAAAAGCCGATGATGACAGAATTAAACTGCCGATAATGCTAAGATTTAAAGCGTTTTTAGAATTAAACATGAAACGTTGCTCCATAAAAATGATGCAGCAAGCATAACAAAAAAAGAGGTCTAAATGCAAACCGTTATCATTTGGAGCGAAAATTAACCTCTCGATAAACGAATTTGAACCGTTTTAATCGGTTCAGAAACTATCAGCTGAATCTCCGCCAAAATAACCGCATTGTAAAAACGCAATTGCGACGACCACACCGCCGAATCCGTATAAATTAACAACGTCGCATCATGAATGACACAACGTTGCGTGTGTTGCGCCAACATTTTCGGTAACACACTTCGCACCACCGACAATAAATTATTCTGCTGGTCAATTTCAAAAACCAACTTATCAATCGTTCGATTGTGAAACTCTGAAATCGATTTAAAGTTCATCCGTTTTTTTAACTTCGTTGATAGTTAACGACAACAAAATCATTTTTGGTACGCCAATTTTGCCAATAATTCGTCGCGCATTCAGTGTTAACAAACGATGTCCAATCGTCGAAAAATCATATGCCAACTCATAATCTTCAAACGTTTTGTCGTCGGTTAAAACCGCCGTTAAACATTCTCGCAATTCAGGATGTTCTAATTGTGTTTCACCCAGCACAAAAAGGGGATGTCCAATAATATCGTCAGGCATAAATTTAAATGATTGATAAAACAAACGATTTGCCGCCGCCACACGCAATTCATTATTCAAAATAAGAAACGGATCTGGAATGGTATTCACAATAGTTTCCGCCAATGCCAACGCTTCTTCCGTCGCAATCACCTGAATGCGCGACGTAATATCGGTGAACGTTAACACCACGCCGCCAATTACATTATCCAACGTGCGATACGGTTGAATGCGTGCCAGCACCCAAATATTTCCCGCCAAACGCAACTCGCATTCGTACGGAATCAGCGATTCCAGCACTTTTTGCGCCGCGTGCAATAAATCATCGCCTTCCGCCATACACTTAATATCGTTTAATGCACGTCCCACGTCCGAATTCACCAACCGATAAATCCGCAACGTTTCGCGCGTAAAACGACGAATAATTAAATGCGAATCTAAAAACAGAATGCCAACGTTGATATTGTCCAGCAAGTTTTTCATGTCGTTTTGAATATCCGCCAATTGCTCGATTTTGCGCTGCAATTCTGAATTCACCGTAATCATTTCTTCATTGACCGATTGCAATTCTTCTTTCGACGTTTCTAATTCTTCGTTGGTCGATTGTAATTCTTCATTGGTCGATTGCATTTCTTCGTTAGTCGATTTCAATTCTTCGTTAGACGATTGTTGTTCTTCGATATTCGCCAAATAACTTTGTTTCAAATTCGATAAATCGTATTCCAATTCTTCAATTTTGGTCAGTTCAGCGGGCGTATTTAATCGTTTTCGTCCCCGTTTACTGAGCGGCTTTGGAATATCTTGGAAACTAACCAATAATTGTTTTTGACCGCTGCCCAAATCCGGCAATACCCGAACGCTCACGCTCACCGTGGTAAATCCTCCGTTCGTTTTGACTTCCATTTCACGATTGAGCGTCGTCACGCCGTCGCTCGCCGCGATATAAATCGCCGTACGAAGTTCTAAATCCAGCCCTTCGCGTGCCATTTCAATCACGTTAAGCGTAGCATTGCCTGGCGCGGGACGCAGATATTTTCCTGTTTCGCCATGCACATAAAGAATGTCGCCGGTTAAATCAGTGACGACAGATGCCGGTGCAAAAAAGCGTATCAGGATTCGATTCGTTAATTCAGCAAAGTTGGGTAATTTTTTGACAGTGGTCACTTCTTCAACAAGTTTGTAATCACTTTGTGCCGTGTACGACAACGGATTCACCATCATCATCGCGCGAGTGGACGCAGCAGAATGAGATGCCCGGTAAAATTTCCATTTATGATTAACAGCGGAAAAAAATCCCGTGTGATTGCCGATACTTTCCGACGGCGACAGCAATAACACGCCGTCAGGTTTTAGCGCGTAATGAAACGCCGTAATTAAACGATCTTGTAATTCGGGTGTCAGATAAATCATCAAATTGCGACAACTGAGAAAATCCAATTTCGTGAACGGCGGATCTTTAATCACGTTTTGAACGGCAAACACCACCATTTCGCGAATTTCTTTTTTAATTCGATAACCATTTTCTTCTTTGATAAAGAACTTTTCTAACCGTTCCGGCGTGACATCTTGCGCGATATTCAACGGATAAAAACCAGTTCGCGCCGTGGCAATTGCTTCATCATCTAAATCGGTGCTGTAAAGCTGCACTTTGAATTCACGATGGGTCGTGTTCATATATTCACGCAGCAAAATCGCCAGCGAATAGGCTTCTTCACCCGTTGCACACCCCGCGACCCACGCGCGAAAGATGTAATCGTTGAATTCATCATCAAATTTATCTTTGAGCAAATCAGGCAAAATCTGTTGTTCTAATAATAAAAATGCCTCGGGATCCCGAAAAAAATTGGTGACGTTAATCAGTAATTCTTGAAACAAAATGTGCGCTTCAGAAGGATGAGCTTTGAGATAACGCGCGTAACTGTCGAATTCGTCAATGGAGTGCTTCAACATTCGCCGTTCAATGCGCCGACTGATGGTGCTTTTTTTGTAGCCGGTGAAATCGTGTCCGGTAAGGTTACGCAATTGCATCAAGACGTTTCTTACGCCGCTAATTTTTTCTTTATTAGAATGATGGATGAGTTTTGCGTCGGGGTTGTGAGACAAATTTAGAAATATCGTGCTGGACAACAGCGTTTCCAGCATTTTATCGGGATGTAAAATATACGTTGCGTAACCGCTATGAATGGCACTAATCGGCATACCATCGTATTTTGCCGTAGTCGGTTCTTGCACGAGTGAAATACCACCTGCGCCGACAATCGTCCGCAGCCCCAGCGTGCCGTCGGTTCCCGTACCAGAAAGAATAATGCCAATAGCATAATCCGTTTGATCTTCTGCTAACGAACGTAAAAACGCATCAATCGGCATTCGCTGACCGCGCGGCGCGTTGGGAACGCTCAGTTGTAATTTGCCATTCGAAATTTCCATATCACGGTTCGGCGGAATAATATAAACGCAATTCGGTTTCACTTTTAACTGATTAAGAGCTTCCACAACAGGCATGGTCGTGTTGCGTTGTAAAATTTCAGTGAGCAAACTGGCGTGACTGGGATCCAGATGTGGCACGAGTACAAACGCCATGCCGCTATTGACGGGCGCATTGCGAAAAAATTGCTCGAAGGCTTCCAAACCACCCGCCGACGCACCAATTCCCACAATGGGAAAGCGTCGCGGAACGTCTTTTTCATTATGTTCATCGTCAACGGGTGCATCGATAATGGGTGCATCGATAAAAGACACCGCTGTAACGGGCGTGTCAGGAACAACGGGCGCATCGATAACCGGTGGAATAATAGGAAGTTTTTTAGTTGGCATAAATGAACTCTAAAATTAAATGAAGGGATTTTTAGCGATATTCAAATCTATCACCACGGTGATGTTGACGGCACGCTAAACCGCTGAACGGTTTCACCTTCTAAACGAATGGCGGTTAATTCACGTCCCCACACACAACCGGTATCAATGGCATAACAGTTTTGAGCAACGTGAAAACCTAACGCCGCCCAATGTCCAAAAATAAGTTTAGTTTGAGCAGTTTGGCGTTCTGGCAGCGTAAACCACGGCATTAAATGCGCGGGTTGTGAACCGATTTCGCCGCTATTTTCAAAATCTAGCCGCCCATTTTTATCGCAAAAACGCATTCGCGTAAAACAATTAAAAATAAACCGTAATTGTTCCATTTCGGTCAATTCGTCCGACCAAAAATCGGTTTGCGTGTCGTAAAGTTGCCCTAAAATATATTTGTAATCCGCGCCACGCAACGCCGTTTCGGCTATTCGCGCCATTTTTTGTGTTTGCGCTAAATCCCATTGTGGCGGCAAACCGGCGTGTAACAAACCAAATCCGTGCGCGTAATGAAACAGCGGTTGTTGCCGCAACCAATCGAGTAATTCCTCGCAATCAGGCGCGTCAAAAACAGCGTGCAAAGTGTCTTTTTTCTTTGCCCGTTTGGGAAAATGCGCGGCAACCAAACAATGAATATCGTGATTGCCTAATACGGTAATCGCAGCGGAACCTAAATTTTTGATAAAACGCAGCGTGTCCAACGAATTCGCACCCCGATTCACCAAATCGCCGACAAACCAAAGTTGGTCGGTGTGTTCGTTGAACTCAATCGTTTCCAGCAGATGCAATAATTCGTCGAAACACCCTTGAACGTCGCCAATTGCATAAATAGACATAATATTTAGTGCAGCGTGCGTGGAATGGCGAGCGTAAAACACGCCACGGGCGCGATAAACGTTTCGCCTTGATTGTCCCGAAACGTGTAATAACCTTCCATCGTACCGACATCAGTTTCCAATAATGCGCTGCTGGTGTATTGAAAACTCTCGTGCGTGTGAATTTGCGGCTGCATCCCAATTACGCCTTCGCCGTGTACTTCCTGAATCTTGCCGTTGGCATCGGTCAAAATCCAATGGCGTTGTAATAGTTGCGCCGTGCTTTTACCCATGTTGGCGATAGTGATAGTATAGGCAAAGATGTAGCGGTTTTGGTGAACGTCCGAATCCTTTTCAACAAAAGAAGCGGTTGCGGTAACATTGATATTATGATTTTCGTTCATTAAGGTAAAATTCCATTGGTTCGCTAATGTTTTTTTGCATTTTATCCTAATTTTCCCTAAACACTGGTAAACGATTCCTTATGAAGTATAAAAATTATTGGATTATGTTATTACTCGTTGCGTCGCCGCCGCTTTACGCGGAGGACGGTAAAGATTTATTTCTTGCGGCAATGAATGGCAAAGAAGAGCGGGTCATTACCTTGCTCAATCAAGGCGTGGACGTAAACAGCAAGAATGCGGGTGGGCGGACGGCGTTAATGGCGGCGTGTTTTAGCGGTAATTTACACAGCGTGAAAACGTTGTTAGCGTACGGTGCCGATGTGAATGCGGTCGATAACGTGGGCAACGGGGCATTATTAGACGCACTGATTTTTGGTGATGAAGATATTGTCAGTTTATTGATTAAAGCGGGTGCCAATGTGAACGCGCTCGACGCGCAAAAAGTGCCGATTTTGGAACGCGCAAAAAAAATGAGCGGTGAAAATATCGTGAAAATGTTGGAAGCCGCTGGCGCAAAAGGTTCTGAACCGCCGCCACCGCCCGAACCCACCGCCGAAGAACTTGCCGCGAAAAAAGCCGCTGAAGAAGCCGCTGCCGCCGCAACTGAAAAACCAAAGAAAAAACGATAGTTGAGGGGGTTACGATGCGTATGCACATTATTGGCGTAGCGACGACATTTATGAAAGGGCTTGCCGTGTTAGCAAGTCATCAAGGACACGAAGTCACGGGTTCGGATAGTTGTATTGATTTATCGACCCGCATGGAATTGGAAGCAGCGGGTGTGCAGCTACAAGAAAGTTTTAAGATTAAAAATTTTGAGTATCTGCCCGAATTAGTCGTTATCGGCAATGACTTACACCTTGATAACCCCGAATTACTCGAAGTACATCGACATACGCTACCGTGTATTTCTGGCGAAGAGTGGTTGTCTGAATATGTATTGCACGATAAATGGACAAAAAATACGCTGCAAGATTCTGTCGAGGAGTCGCCTAAAAAATCTGTGAAACATCTGCGTAAACCCCCACTAGACGTACTACACTCTAAACTCAACCAACGGATTTTTCGGTAATTTATGCGTATTCATATTTTAGGTATTTGCGGCACATTTATGGCAGGGCTGGCGGTGCTAGCGAAACAATTGGGGCATGAAGTTAGCGGTTCGGATCAAAATGTGTATCCGCCGATGAGCGACCAACTACTCGCGCAAGGCATCGTACTGAAAGAAGGTTATTGCGCCGAAAATTTAAATCCTCGCCCCGATTTAGTCGTTATTGGCAATGCCTTATCACGCGGCAATTCGGAAGTCGAAGCGGTATTAAATCAAGGTCTGCGCTACACCAGCGGCGCACAATGGTTATCTGAAAACGTGTTGCAAGATAAATGGGTTCTCGCCGTCGCGGGTACACATGGCAAAACCACCACGAGCAGTATGTTAGCGTGGATTTTAGAATCGCAGGGTTTTAATCCAGGTTTTTTGATTGGCGGCATTCCGTTGAATTTTGGCGTATCAGCACGATTAACGGACTCGAATTTTTTCGTGATTGAAGCGGACGAATACGATGCCGCATTTTTTGATAAACGGTCAAAGTTTATTCATTACCGTCCGCACACCGCGATTTTGAATAATTTAGAATACGATCACGCGGATATTTTTCCCGATTTGGCGGCGATTCAAAAACAATTTCATTATTTCATTCGTACCGTGCCAAGCGAAGGTTTATTGATTGCGCCTGAAAACGACGTAGCGTTAGAAGACACCTTGGCATTGGGCTGTTGGTCGCCGGTAACGTACACCAGTATTCAAGGTCAAGCAACGTGGAACGCACAATTATTTTCATCGGATGGCAGTCATTTTGCGGTGTATTTTGGCGTGCATCATCAAGGCGAAATCCATTGGAATTTAACCGGTGAACATAACGTCAGAAATGCGTTAGCGGCAATGGCGGCGGCGCATCACGTTGGTATTTTGCCGCACGATTCGATTGCCGCGTTATCGTGTTTTCAAAATGTGAAACGGCGCATGGAAGTTTTAGCGTCGAAAAATGGCGTGACGATTTACGACGATTTTGCCCACCATCCCACCGCGATTGCCACCACGTTGGACGGATTGCGCCAGCGCGTGGGTAATGAAAAAATTATTGCGATTGTCGAACCGCGTTCCAATACCATGCGGTTGGGCGTGCATCAACACACGTTGGCGGCTTCTTTACGCGCGGCAGATGTGGCGATTATTTATCAACCCGAATCGCACAGCGCGTTGACGTTAGCGAGCAACACCGTTGTTTATCAAAACTTGGCGGATATTGTGGCGCGTTTTCGCAGTGAAATTCAGTACGGTTGTCATGTTATTTTAATGAGCAACGGTAGTTTTGGCGGATTGCATTCGCAATTAGTAAAAGAATTGAACGATAAAGAATGAATTGATTTTTAAACGCAGTGAATAACTTTAATTTTTGATGGAGTGACGATAATGACAACGACAATTCCCCTAACGATAACAGTTAACGATTTAAGCCAAATCACTTATTCCAAAGAGCCAACCATTGATGCGTTTCTTGGCGCAAGTACCAACTGGAACTATCTGAAACCTGCGCGAAACGTGCTTTATTACACGTTTGATATTAACAATGTGGCGGATCCCAATCTGAAAACGCCACTTGAATCGTTTAATCCTGCACAACAAAAGGCAACGCGCGAAATTTTAAATTACGCCAGCGGTATCACGGGGATTCAATTTGAAGAAAAGCCTTCGACGAAAGAGGCGGATATTCATTTTGCTAACACCGATTTAGAAAACGAAACCATCACAGATTCTTTCAGTACCGGCTACACCTATCAATACAATAAAAATATCGTGACCAGTTACACCCCCGATTCCTATGTGTATTTGGATAATGCGGAATGGCGTGACGAGAATGAAACACCTACAGCCGGCACGCTCGGTTACGAACGGTTATTGCGTGGCGTGGCGCAAGTTTTAGGTTTAAATAATCCTTTTGAATCGGCAAAACCGTTACTAGAAAGTCAAAATAGTTCTAACAATACCGTGATGTCTCTCGTCAGCGAAGGCGATTATAAAACCACGTTTCAGGCATTTGATTTAGCCGCATTGAAATGGATTTACTGCACTGATGGTTTGGGTGGCGAAAGTTATTGTGTGTCTGTCATTGTTGATGGCAAAAAACAAACCGGCACCGTCGCGAATGAATTGATGATTGGTGCCGAAAAAAATGATTCTTTAGCCGGCATGGCAGGGGCAGATACCTTACGCGGCAACGCTGGAAATGATTTCTTAGACGGTGGCGCGGGCAATGATTCGTTAGAAGGCGGCAACGGCAACGATGAGTTAATCGGTGGCGACGGTAACGATAAATTACTCGGCGGCAGTGGCAACGATAAATTAGACGGTGGCAAAGGAAACGACAGTATTGACGGGGGTTCTGGTAACGATACGTTAATCGGTGGCGTGGGGTCTGACAGCATGAGTGGCGGTGATGGCGACGATTATTACTACGTTGATAATATCAAAGACGTGGTAGTTGAAAACAGTAAAGATGCCAAAAATGTCACCTTGGGCGGCAATGACACGGTCGAAAGTACGTCGAGCAGTTACACATTGAGCGTGAACATTGAGAATTTGATTCTGAAAGACGAACAAGGCAAAGGCAATAATGGCACGGGCAATGCGGGCAATAATGTAATAACGGGCAGCGTCGGTGACAACTTTCTCAAAGGCATGGCGGGGAATGATAAATTGGACGCGGGCGACGGTGACGACACGCTGGACGGCGGTTTGGGCATGGACACGCTCATCGGCGGCAACGGTTCGGATTTATATTACATGAACAATTTGGAAGATAAAATTGTTGAAAAAGAAGACGGTGGCGACAAAGACCAAATTATTGCTCAAGTGGATTTTGATTTAAACCAAAGTGCGAATATCGAAGTGTTGACACTTTCCGGTGCGAAAGCGATTAACGGCACGGGAACATCGCGCAATGATTTACTTCAAGAAATAGACGGCGGCAAAGTGAAAAATAATTTTATCGGCGGCGCGGGCGATGACACCATTAACGGCGAAGGCGGAAACGATACGTTAGAAGGCGGCGATGGTGACGATGAATTAAACGGGGGCGACGGAAACGACACGGCGATTTTTACCGGCGAATTCAGCGACTATCAAATTACACACAACCCCGATGCAGAGGTCGTCGATCAACTGGTAGTCGAATATAAAGGCAATGACGACAACATTCGCGACGGCAAAGATATTTTAACCGATATTGAAGTTTTGCAATTCGCCGACGGCGACACGCACAACGTTTCAGTTATTTTGACAGGATTAGACGCAACATGAAATTAAGCACTCTTTTTATCGCCGCCAGCTTATGCGCGGCACACACTGGATTTTCCGCCGAAAAAATGCCGTTGCGAATCGCGGTACAAGCGTCTGGCACGTTGGATTGGGAGCTGTCCGTTTTGCCCGAATCGCCCGATTTTCAAATTCAAGCGCAATCGGTCGCCACCGCCGAAGCTGCAAAAATTGCGTTGCAATCAGGCGCAGTCGATATGATTGTGTCGGATTTTTTGTGGGTCTCACAAACCCGAAACATGGGAACCGATTTCACCTTTTATCCGTATTCCAACACGTCGGGCGCATTGGTGGTTCCGGTTAGCAGCGGGATTCATGATGTCAAAGATTTGGTCGGAAAACGACTGGGAATTGCGGGCGGGGAATTGGATAAAAATTGGTTATTGTTGCAAGCCGTCGGCAAAAAACAAAACGTCGATTTAAATAAAACCGTCGAAAAAGCCTTTGGTGCGCCGCCGTTAATCAATGAGCAAATTAAAAATCAGCGCGTTGATGCGGTGTTGACGCATTGGCATTTTGCCGCGCAATTGGAAGCGCAAGGTTATCGGCAATTACTCGACGGCAAAGAATTACAGCAAAGTCTGGGGATTTCTGAAAACGTGCCGACGCTCGGTTATGTATTTAAACAATCGTGGGCGGACAGTCATAAAGAGGCGTTAAAAGCGTTTTTTGCCGCCACGGCGGAAGCCAAAAATAGGTTGTGCGACGATGCCGTTTTGTGGCAACAAACCACCGTCAAAATGCAATTTACGCCAGAAATTTTGCGGCAGCGTTATTGTAATGGGCGGGTGACAGCGTGGACAAATGCCAATCAACAAGCGGCTCAACAACTTTACAGCGTGTTATTCAGTTTGAATTCCAAAATCGGCAGCACCGCAAATTTAGCCACGGGGACATTTTGGACGGCGGATTAAAATCTGGCTGAATTGACCGCAACCTCCGCTTTTTATTTTTTATTTTCCTAATTTTAAAACAAAACACATGAATTCTTTTACGTTGATATTTTTACTCGCGTTTGCCATTGTGACGGCGACTCAATTTTGGTTAGCGAAACGCCAAGCGGCTTATGTTTTGGCGCATCGCGACGAAGTGCCGGAAGCCTTTGCGAAAACCATTCCGTTAACCGCGCATCAAAAAGCAGCGGATTACACGTTGGCAAAATCCAAATTGGGCGACATCGAACGCGGTTTGGGTGTGGCTTTGATTTTGATTTTAACGTTATTTGGCGGCATCAATGCGGCGTTTGAATTTTGCGCCGCTCGCATTGAATCGCCTTTAATGGCGGGCGTTAGCGCGATTGCGTTATTGACCGTTTTAATGTCGTTATTTGAAATTCCCGTCAGTTGGTACGGCACATTTGTCATCGAAGAAAAATTCGGTTTCAACAAAAACACGCCCGCGCAATTTATCAAAGATGAAATCATGCAATTAGGTCTGGGAGCGGCGATTGGTTTGCCGATTTTGGCGTTAATTTTGTGGATTATGGACAGCGTCGGCAGCACTTGGTGGATATGGGCGTGGGCGATTTTAATCAGTTTTTCACTTTTGATGAGCTGGTTATTTCCCACCGTGATTGCACCGTTATTCAACAAATTTACGCCGATGGCAGACGGCGCATTAAAAACGCGCATTTCGAGTTTGTTGGAACGGTGCGGATTTCACAGCGAAGGCATTTTCATTATGGACGGCTCAAAACGTTCGGGTCACGGCAACGCTTATTTCACTGGTTTAGGAAAAAACAAACGCATCGTATTTTACGATAATTTAGTCGCGTCGCTCGATGACGAAGAATTGGAAGGCGTTTTGGCGCACGAATTGGGGCATTTCAAATGCAAACACGTTATCAAAATGCTGATTGCCACGTCGATTACCATGTTCATCGGTTTTGCGATATTGGGTTGGATGATTGATAAAGAATGGTTTTTCGCGGGATTGGGCGTGCATCATGCGTCGAATGCGGCGGCGTTATTGTTATTCACCTTAATTGCGCCCATTTTTACTTTTTTCATGAAACCCATCAGCGCGTATTTCCAACGTAAATTTGAATTTGAAGCGGATGATTTCGCGTCACAACACGCGCAAGCCAGTAAATTGGTCAGTGCGTTGGTGAAATTGTACGAAGAAAATGCCAGCACGTTAACGCCAGATCCACTTTTTGCATCGTTTTATTACAGCCATCCACCGGCGGCAATTCGTATCGCACATTTGAATAATTCAGCGTCAAAATAAATGATACCTGAGAAATTTGTTCAAGTTTGGACAGCAAACGATTTGACCGAACGCGCTGGCGCACAGGCTTTTATTGAAGATTTATGCGAATTATTGCAACTCGAAAAGCCGCGCAGTTCGGATGATTTTTGTTATGAAAAAGGCGCGATTAAAGACAGCGGCAAAAATGGTTGGGCAGATGTTTGGAAACGCGACCATTTTGGTTGGGAAAACAAAAAAACTGGCGGAAATCTCACGCGAGCCTTAGCGCAATTGCGCGAATATGCCGGGCATTTAGGAAATCCGCCGCTGTTGGTTGTTTGTGACCGTGAACGCATTGAAATTCACACCGTATTTCGAGGTTATCCCGACGAGCCGCGCACGATTTTGTTGCCCGATATTGGCGAGCCGCAAAACCTGCAAATTCTGCGTTGGGTTTTCACCGATCCCGACAAGCTCAAACCGTTAAAATCCTGCGCCGCCATTACCGCGCAAGCGGCTGGCGAATTTTCAACATTGGCAACGGCAATGCGTGAACGTGGCATTAAACCGCAAATCGTCGCGCATTTTCTAACGCAGTGTATTTTTTGTATGTTTGCTGAAGACGAAGGTTTATTAAATGCTAACGCCACCGACGATATTCACATTTTTACGCACTTGCTAAAAGCCACACTCACGGATGAAAAAAAAGCGGCAAATCGGTTGAAATCGTTATTTTTAGCGATGCAAAACAAAGGCGGGGAATATGGCAACGATGATATTCATTGGTTTAACGGCGGTTTGTTTAAAAAAATCGAGATTCCCGAACTCACCGCCAACGATTTAGCCGTCTTGTTTAACGCTGCCCATAATTTAGATTGGCGAGCGATTGACCCGACAATTTTTGGCACGTTATTCGAGCGCGGATTGGATCCGTCAAATCGAGCGCAACTCGGCGCACATTACACCGATGTTGCCACGATTAAAAAAATTATTGACCCGCTGATTACCGAACCGTTGACGGCGAAATGGCAAATCGTCAAAGCTGAAATGTTGGAATTTTTAGCCAAAGAAAAAACCGTTAAAACCGCCGCCGCAAAAAAACAACATCATAAAGCTGCTCAAGATTTGTATTTCGGTTATTTAGAACAACTCCGCAATTTTCGGGTTTTAGACGCGGCGTGCGGTTCGGGCAATTTTTTGTATTTGTCGTTGCACGCGCTCAAAGATTTGGAACACGCCGCGCAACTCGACGCAGAAACGCTTGGTTTTCAAAAACAAATTTTGCTTTCAACGGGAACCGACAACATTCTCGGCATGGAAATCAACGAATATGCCGCTGAGTTGGCGCGTGTCACGGTGTGGATTGGTGATTTGCAATGGTCGCAACGTAACGGACGGTTGTTTGATAAAAATCCGATTTTACGAAGTTTGGACGGCATTCAACACAAAGACGCGCTTTTAAATTCCGACGGAACCGAAACAAAATGGGCAAAAGCCGATGTGATTGTTGGCAATCCGCCGTTTTTGGGCGATAAAAAAATGCTCAAAGAATTGGGCGATGATTACGTTGCAAAATTGCGAAAATGCTACAAAGGGCGCGTGGCAGGTGGCGCGGATTTGGTTTGTTATTGGTTTGATAAAGCACGCAAACAAATCGAATCGGGTAAAACTCAAGCCGCTGGTTTGGTTTCTACTAATTCTATTCGCGGCGGTTCAAATCGCACCGTTCTCGACAACATTTGCAAAAAATTGACGATTTTCGAGGCGTGGTCAGATGAAAATTGGTTTGATAATGGCGCGGCGGTTCGAGTTTCGATGGTGTGTTTTGGTGTAAGGGCAGGTGCAAGAGCAGGTGTAAGGGCGGGTTCTAAACCCGCCCTGAATGACAACCGATTGGATACGTCATATTCTGAAAAAGGAGGGCGGGTTACGAACCCGCCCTTACGAACGATGCGCCTAAATGGTCAACCCGTCGCGGTGATTCATGCCGATTTGACCGCAGGAAATGGCGAAGAAAATACCAACATTACGCAAGCAAAAATCCTGCTCGAAAATGCAAAAACGTCTTTTATCGGCACGCAAAAAAGTGGCGCGTTTGATGTCACTGGTGAAATGGCGCGTGTATGGCTAACGCAACCAAATCCAAACGGAAAACCCAATAGCGAAGTCGTCAAACCGTGGTCAAATGGCATGGATATTACGCGCCGTTCTTCCGATACTTGGATTATTGATTTTGGCGTGTCGATGACGGAAGCCGATGCGAGTTTGTTTGAATTGCCTTTTGAACACATTTTAGAAAACGTTAAACCTGTGCGAATTGGCAAGCGTGAAGAAAAAGCTAACGAAAAATGGTGGATTCATCAACGCTCGCGTCCTGAATTAAGAAAAGAAATTGCTCCGCTCAAACGCTTTATTGCAACGCCGCGCGTTTCAAAACATCGATTTTTTGTTTGGTTGCCAGTTGCTGTTTTGCCAGATACGCGCCTAACTGTAATTGCTCGTTCTGACGACACAACTTTCGGCATTTTGCATTCACGTTTTCATCAATTGTGGTCTTTGGCAACTTGCTCTTGGCATGGCGTAGGAAATGACCCAACGTATAACGCAGTTTCTTGTTTTGAAACCTTCCCATTTCCAAACGGTTTAACGCCTGCGGATAATGCTGAAAATGTTGCGATTTCCGACGCGGCGATAAAACTCAATCAACTGCGTGAAGCGTGGTTGAATCCTGAAATTTGGGTGGATTGGGTGATTTCGCCAGCCGAAGAAACAGCGGGTTTTCCAAAACGTCCGATTGCGAAAGTGGGACACGAAGCGGATTTGAAAAAACGCACGCTGACGAATTTGTACAACCTAAAACCGAATTGGTTAAAATCCGCGCATGAAATGGTAGACAAAGCGGTGGCGCGTGCTTACGATTGGGACGATTACACGCCCGAAATGGCTGACGAAGAAATTTTGCGGCGATTATTGAAACTGAATTTAGAACGAGCGGGGAAATAAAAATGGGCGCGTTACAGAAATAGCTCTATTTAAATTTTAAGTGGAAAAAACATTTATTATTTTCAACCCTTCATCAAAAAACTACCATGAAAAAAGTTGCCTCGTTACGCTACGGCGTAATTTTTAAAAAAGCCTTTTCACAACCTGATGTTTTTACAGCATTTGTCAAAGCGATTTTAGGAATTGATTTAGAAATCGACTACGTTGAAACCGAAAAATCGTTTAATCCGTTAATCGGCAAAGTGGATTTACGGTTTGATTTGTTTGCCGAAGACGTGAAAAACCGCATTATTGTTGATATTCAACACGCGCGTTACGAAGATCATTACGATCGATTTTTTCATTATCATTGCGCGGCAATTTTGGATTTAATCGACAGTTCAAAAAGTTATCGCCCTGACATGCGCGTCTTTACGATTGTGGTTTTAACGTCTGGAGACCGTTACAGAAAAGATGTTTTAACGATTGATTGTGATCCCAAAGATTTAGACGGTAATGGCGTAGATGAAATTGCACATAAAGTGATTTACCTTTGCCCAAAATATGCGAATGACAAAACGCCTGAGGCTTATCGTGAATGGATGGATGCGATTCAAGACACATTAGACGAGGAAGTTGACGAAACTTATTATCATCATTTAGCGATTCAGAAAATTTTTACGTCTATCGAAAAATCGAGTATCACGCCCAAAGAACGTGCGGATATGATTGAAGAATATAGTCGTGCTGAATTAGCACGCAAAGAAGCGTTAGAAAGTTGGCAGGAAGGCAAAGAACTTGGGCGATTAGAGGGAAAATTAGAAGGTAAACAAGTTGGAAAACTAAAAGCCACTTACGACATCGCTAAAAATTTGTTATCCAAAGGTTTAAACGTTGAAACAATTGCAGAAACAACGGGTTTAACGTTTGCTGAAATTCAAAATTTGTCTTAATTTCGCCAAATTTTGCAAGCGTTGAATGGTTGTTTATTTGAGTGAGCGATTGGATTGGTTTGTATTAGCACGCAAAACGCGACCCTAAAAAGTCGCGTTTTTTGTTTGAAATTGACCGATTAAAGCACCATCGACACCACAAACACAATTAGAAAAATAAACGCAATCGTGAAAATAATGCCACCGATAACGTAACTTGAAAGCGAACCGTGTTGAAAATCTTGTTCACGATTTTTATTGCTTTGAATCCCTGTCGCTGCCGCAAGAATACTTTTAGCGACTTGTAGGATGCTTGGTTTTGACATCTTTTTTATCTCCTCTGACTGCGCTGGTTGTTTCCGCAGGCAACCCTGCAAATTCAAATAATAATTCCAATTCCTTGACGTTTAATTCCTGACATTTTCCGGTGCGTAAACCATCCGATAACACGACGGGTCCATAACGGACGCGCATTAACCGACTCACCACCACGTTTTGCGATTCCCACAAACGGCGTACCAAACGATTTCGTCCTTCGCTAACCACAACGTGATACCACTTATTCGCGCCTTCGCCCCCCATGAAATACATTTGATCGAATTTCGCTAGCCCGTCTTCCAATTGCACGCCTTGTTTCAACAAATCTAATTTTGCGTCTGGCACTTCGCCCAAAATTCGCACGGCGTATTCCCGTTCGACTTCGCTCGACGGGTGCATCAATTTATTCGCCAATTCACCGTTATTCGTAATCAACAACAAGCCGGACGTGTTCACGTCTAATCGTCCCACCGCAATCCAACGCGACGTTTCGATGTCCGGTAATTTAGCGAAAATCGTCGGACGACCTTGTGGATCTTTGCGCGAAACGATTTCGCCAGCGGGTTTGTGATAAATCAACACGCGCGTCGGTTGAACTGCAAATTTTTCCCAATGCACCACGCGCTCATTCAATTGCAAATAATCGCCCGTTTTGAGGTGTGCGCCTTGCGTCACTAAAACGCCGTTAATTTTAAAACGTCCTTCGGTAATCCAGCGTTCAATTTCACGCCGCGAAGCCACGCCGCCTCGCGCCAATACTTTTTGCACGCGCTCACCGTCGCCGACCAGTTCTGTTTTCCCTGCGTGTTTTTGAACGGATTTTTTCGTCACGACCGGACGCACTTTATCGTTGCGCGACTGCGGTTTATGAATTTTATTGAGTTTCGTTTTATCGCCTGACGCGAACGGATTTCGTTGTCTTTTGTTCACTGTTTTCCTATGGTGTAGTGGTTGTTGCTGTAGTCGTCGCTTTAGTTGTTGCTGTTGTTCCGGTCGTAGCCGCTGCGTTACGCACTAAACGAACGCCCGCATAATTACTTTTGCTGTGTCGATAATTATAACCGTAGTAAAACGACGTATCCCACGCCGAATCGGCATAAATTTTCGGTATCGGCAATTGTTTGGGAGGCTTGGTGGTGCTGACTTTCGTTTTAGGCGGAATCGGTACATAAGCAGGCGCGACATACGTTGTCGATGACCAAAACCAATCACTCAGCGTATTTGGAAAATAAATCGAATCAATCGTGGGCGACGAAGGAGTCGTACAAATATAACCGCCTTTTACTGCGTCAAATCCTTTAGATTCGCCGTCGGCACAATAAACCAATCCTTTTAATTCTTCATTCGTTGGCAATCGCCAATCACTCGCGCCACACAATGTTTGAGCATTCACGGCTTTAATATACGCCGCCGTGTCGCAATCACTTCCTCGACATGAACCGCCATTTTGCGCTCCGGCATAACCGCCATTTTTGGTAGCATCGGGTTCGTACCAACTGTAAGTCCAACGTTTGTCGTGTAAATCGCCGTTATTGGTTTTCAATTCCCAAATGAGTTTGGTTTTATCGTCACGAGTACACGCCCAACCGTTTGCCCCCGCGCCAACAAGTGCATCGGTTTTAGCACCCGCGTTCTTCATCAAAATCGCTTGATCGGGCAAATCTGTGCCATCTTCCGCTACTTCAAAATAGCGTGGCGGTGTAACAATCCCAGTCGTTGGATCAACTGGCACTGAAACGGTCACCGGTTGAGAAATGATATTGCTCGCTGCATGCGTATAATCGTAAGCGGTTGCGCTCCAAGTAAACGAACCTGCTGCGGTGTAAGTGTGTGTGAATGACACCGTTGCACCATCCGCAACATTTCTCGAATCAGTCGAACCATCCAGCCAATCGATGCTGATTGACCGTAAATCGCTATTTTTGTCTGTGGCTGAAAGTTGAATCGTATAAACGTTGTTCACGTCTACTTTTGAAATCATATCTTTACTGACCAAGCTTAAAACAGGCGGTTCAGGTAATAAAACAGTCACCGTTTGAGAAATAATGTTGCTCGCTGGGTCAGTGTAATCGTAAGCGGTTGCGCTCCAAGTAAACGAACCTGCTGCGGTGTAAGTGTGTGTGAATGGCACCGTTTTACCGTCAGCAACATTTCTCGAATCACTCGAACCATCGCCCCAATCGATGCTAATTAACCGTAAATCGCTGTTTTTGTCTGTGGCAGAAAATTGAATCGTGTAAACGTTGTTCACGTCTACTTTTAAAATCATACTCACTTTACTGACCAAACTTAAAACAGGCGGTACCGGTAATAAAACGGGGGCGGTGACTTTAAAACTGCCGGCTAATTTTTTACTTTTTAACACGCCTTTATTATCATAAATACCGACGTTAAACGATTGCGTGCCTAATTTTGTCGGCGTTTGGGCAAGACTGTAACTGGTTCCCGAACCC
Source organism: uncultured Pseudomonadota bacterium (assembly GCA_903870545.1). Classification (GTDB taxonomy): domain Bacteria; phylum Pseudomonadota; class Gammaproteobacteria; order Methylococcales; family Methylomonadaceae; genus UBA10906. The sequence continues at coordinate 115,498 of CAIQDI010000028.1, read as the reverse complement.
GTCATTAAAAGTAAACCATTGCCGGTGCCATAATCAACTTTAGCAACAAAACCAGCCGGCAAAGGAATATCCAATGTCGCGGAAATCGTCAACGGCGTACCTTGAATAACCGAAGTCGGTAAAACGCTCACGGCGGTCAGGTTAGGAATCGGCACCAGAAATTTGGGATCGAGTGCGGGCGCGGCAGCTCCAAATGAAAAAGCGTGAATATCCGATAAACTCGCGCCGCCCGTGTTCGTGGCTTCAATTCGCCAATAATAATTGTTATCCGCTTTCAAAATCGCGTTTGAAATGGGTAATAAATAATTGGTTTTTTGCACCGTCGTTGTAAAACAAGTGTTGTTACACGCCTTTGTTGTGGCGTTATAACCGCTAAAATCAGGCGTTTTGGAAACCACGAGCCGATAACTTATAATTTGTGCAACGGGAGTGTTTCCCCAAGTAAATAACACCGAAGCATTTGTCGGAAGTGGCGGTGCGCTAGGCGGCAACATCAAAAACGCTTGTTCAGGTTGAAGCGCGTAAATCGTTTGTGCCACGCTCATCAACGTCATAAAAACCAAAAGCGGAGAAATTCTCTTTTTCATTTCAAAAAACCTTCGTAACCTATTTTAATGCCGCCATTCTATCGCATGAAAGAGTGAGTGCGTTTGTTTTTTATGACTTTTTTCGTGGCGATGCGTCCATTTTTTCTTGACGTGATATGCCCAAAAATTTTTCATACCAAAATAACCAACGGTTGCAGAAATCACACCCATAATCAAACAACCCAGTAAAAACGGTTGCCACACGTCGCCCAAGCCCGATAATACGCTCGTCAACGAAAAATCACCTTCCATGGCGGGTTGATTCATCACATCCAAGCCAATTTGATACGCAAAATAAAATAACGGCGGCATCGTCAACGGATTCGTCACCCACACCAACGCGACGGAAACCGGTAAATTCGCTCGAAAATAAATCGCGCCCGCTGCGGCAATCGCCATTTGTGTCGGCGTTGGAATCCACGCGCAAAATAATCCTACCGCAAACGCCAGCGAAATCGACCGTCGATTTAAATGCCACAAATTGGGGTCGTGTAACTTTTCGCCTAAAAACTGTAAACTTTTGTGACGTTTAATCACATTCGGGTCGGGAATAAATCTGTGCATCATTTTTTCAATCAATTCTTTAGCCATTTTCTGGTCTCCTCAATAATTATTATTTTTCTTTTATGATAGGTCGTGCGTTAGCATTTGCGGGCGGCGATTTAGTTTTACAACAGTTTTCCCACTTGCCACCCGTTTCCGCATTGCTTATTTTAGGCGTTTTAGCGGCAATTATGGCACGGTTGCGTTATTGGCATTCGCTCTTTTTTGTAATCGGGTTTTTATGGGCGAGTGCGTTCGGTTATTATCAATTAAACGAGCGATTATCGCCTGAATTTGAAGGCGTTCCACTTGTCATAACCGGAAAAATTTCTAATTTACCCGACCAAAACACCCAACGCGCCAACTTTGAATTCACCGTCACAGAAGCCACTGAAAAATTGCCCAGCAACCTGAAATTGTCGTGGTACGAACCCACCGCCATTTTACACGCGGGCGAAACATGGACTTTCACAGTTAAATTAAAACGTCCGCACGCCACGTTTAATCTCGGTAGCCAAGATTTTGAACGCTGGTTATTCACGCAAAACATCGGCGCGACCGGCACAATTTACGCGAAAATCCCGCCCGTTTTTATCGCTTCCGCTGCGTCATGGAATATCGACCATTGGCGGCAAATCATCGGCGATACGTTAACAAAAAATTACGGCGAAAACAGCAGCGTCGCTTTATTGAAAGCCTTAACAATTGGCGACGACAACGGTTTAACGCCTGAAAATTGGGACGTTTTTCGGATTACCGGCACGACGCATTTAATCGTGATTTCAGGTTCACACATTGCGTTAATCGCCGGTTTAATTTATTGGTTGACGTTGAAACTGTGGACACGCTTGAACATGTTACGCTTTTCACCGCCCCGCGCCGCTGCGTTGGCAAGTTTAATCACGGCGATTGGTTACGCGAGTTTGGCAGGATTTGTGGTGCCGACAAAACGCGCGGTGATAATGTTGGGAATCGTCATGGTGGCGAGTTTTTATCAGCGACAACTCAGCCATTTACACAGTTTTGCGGTCGCGTTGTTAGCGATGTTAATTTTCAACCCGACGATATTATTGTCGATTGGTTTTTGGTTGTCATTTTTAGCCGTTGCGCTGATTTTATATCGGCTGGCAGGACGGTTGAAATCAACGCCGAATGCGTGGAATGGTGTCGATATTCAACTCACGGTGTCGCTCGGTTTGTCGCCATTATTGCTGTTCTTTTTTCAACAAACGTCGTTGATTTCGCCGTTGGTGAATTTCGTCGCCGTGCCGATAGTGGAATTGTTGCTGATGCCGTTTGCGTTGTTGCTGATTCCGCTGATTTTTGTCGCGCCGTGGTTGGCGGACAAATTATTTTTTGCGTTGAATCACATTTTGCACTGGTTGATGACGGGGCTGGAATTCGCCGCGACGGTGCCAAATGCGTCAATGGATTATTCGCAACCGTCGATTTTGGGCTTAATTTTGTCGTGCGTGGGATTGTTGTGGTTATTTGCGCCGCGTGGAATTCCTGCTCGTTGGCTCGGCTTGATTTTAAATTTACCGTTGCTGTTTCCTGTCGTGGCGAAGTTGAATCAGGGCGACGCAATCATTACGCTTTTAGATGTCGGGCAAGGTTTGGCGGTGAGCGTACAAACGCAACATCATCAGTTGCTTTATGACACCGGTGCGAAATTTCCAAATGGCGGCGATATGGGTAAAAATGTGGTGTTGCCGTTTTTTCGTTATGAAGGCGTGAAACAACTGGACACGCTGTTGATTAGTCACGGCGACAATGATCACATTGGTGGCGCGAAATCGATTTTACAAACATTGCCGGTGCAACAAATTTTAACCAGCGTTCCTGAAAAATTTATTCCGTATCAAACGACAATGTGTCACGCAGGACAAACGTGGACGTGGGATGAAGTGACGTTCACCATTTTGTCACCGGCAAAAACCTTTGAAGCGAATCATAATAATAATTCGTGCGTGTTGAAAATCGAAACGGCGCAGAATGGCGTTTTATTGACGGGCGATATTGAAGCAACGGCGGAGAATTGGTTAGTTGAAAATGTGGGCGAAGCATTACGCGCCAATGTTTTAATCGCGCCCCATCATGGTAGTAAAACGTCCTCGACAGCGGCATTTTTAGACGCGGTAAAACCCGAAACTATTTTAATTCCCGCTGGTTATCGCAATCCATTTCATCATCCGAGCAAAGAAGTTTTAGCTCGTTATCAAACCATTAACGCGAAAATTTTAACGAGCGCGAACGATGGCGCGTTGACGGTGAAATTAAATTCGGACGGCGTAAAAATTGAAAGTTTGCGCGACACAGTGGGAAAGTATTGGAATTTTTCACTAAGGTGATAAAATCGGAGCTTGAATATTTAAACGCGATAATCGTTATTATCACTGACTAAGTCTTATTGAAAATTAAGGAGCCGTTATTATGAACCAATCCACCCCAAATTTCGATGTAGATCAACGGCAACGTGGTAAAAATGTTGCGATGCTAACGCTGGATATTAAAGCGTTACACGAAGGTCTTAATCACGCTAAAAGTAATGAATTTCTGAAACGTGTTGAACAATCCATGCGTCAACGCTTACGAGATGGTGATTCTGTCGCCAAAATAAGCGATGGCAGTTTCATCGTGTTAATCGACAATATTCGAACATTAGGTAACGCTCAAAAAGTTGCCGATTCACTTATCGAAAATCTATCGCATTTGTTGGCTTTAACGCAAGATTCCGGTGAAGAAATTAACGTAAAAATTTGTGTCGATTTCGTTCCTGAGGACGATGACCAGCCGGATTAAAATTTTAACGAAGGCGAATCTGTTAAAAACTACAATGTTTTTTCCAAATACTGCACCATCAATTGCACCGAGCGATTGCCGCGATATTGATTGATGTCTAATTTGTACGCTAACAACACGCGCCGCATTCCTTGCCACATTTCAGGTTTATCAACATTAAAAGCAATCGCTTCCAACTCTTTTCCAGCCGCATTGATTCGCACCAATAATTTCAAATGGGCATCTTTTAAAATTCGCACGTTCACCACTTCAAAAATGCCGTGAAAAATCGGCTCGGGAAAATGTTGTCCCCACGTTGTCACGTTTTGCAGCAAATCCGCGAATTCCAAACTCAAATCCGCTTCGGTTAATTCACCATCAGACAGAATTTTTTGCTGTAAATCGATTTCACTTAATCGCCGCCCAACGACTTCGTTAAAAGCAATCGTAAACGACGGCAAATGATGCGCGTGCATACTCAAACCCGCCGCCATCGCGTGACCACCGAATTGCAAAATTAAGTTTGGGTGTTCGGTGGCAATGTCACTTAACACGTCGCGTAAATGCACGCCTTCAATAGAACGCCCCGAACCTTTGAGCAAATCATGTCCCGCCGTCGCAAAGGTAATTACCGGACGATGCAGACGGTCTTTAATTCGCGCTGCTAAAATACCAATCACACCTTGATGCCAGTTTGCATCATGCAAACACACGCCCCATTTTTCATGCGGCTTATCGAGCGCAAACGTATCGGCGAGCAGACTCATGGCTTCTTGTTTCATGGTATGTTCAATTTCGCGCCGTTCTTTATTCAACGAATCTAAATCCGTCGCCATTTTTAGCGCGGTCGCAAAATCGTCTTCCAGCAAACAGTGAATGCCCAGCGACATATCTTGAATGCGCCCTGCCGCATTCAAACGTGGCGCGACGCTGAAACCAAAATCGCTGGCGTGCAACGTTGCCGCATTTTTCCCCGCGATTTCGATTAACGCTAAAATGCCCGCGTGACCTTTGCCATTCCGAATTCGCAACAATCCCTGATGCACCAAACTACGATTCACTTTGTCTAGCGTGACCACGTCCGCGACCGTTCCCAGCGCAACGTAATCGAGCAATTGCGCTAGATTGGGTTCAGGAATGTTTTGCGATTCAAACCAATGCCGTTCACGCAAGCGACTTCGCAACGCGGATAACACATAAAAAATTACGCCCACGCCCGCCACAGATTTACTCGGGAAATTATCAAAAACTAAATTCGGATTCACAATCGCATCGGCGGCTGGCAAAGTTTTCGCGGGCAAATGGTGATCGGTAATTAACACCGTCATGCCGCGCTCTTTAGCTGCCAAAACGCCTTCGTGACTGCTGATACCGTTATCGACGGTGATAATCACTTGCGCGTTTTTCTGCGCGGCGAGTTCGACGATTTCGGGTGTTAATCCGTAAGCATGTTCAAAACGATTCGGCACGACAAAATCGACATTTTTCGCACCCAATAAATGAAAGCCTTTCATTGCCACCGCGCAACTCGTCGCGCCATCTGCGTCAATATCCGCCACGATGCAAATGAGTTGTTGTTGTTCCAATGCCGTGACTAAATGCGCCACCATCGCTTCCATATTTGAAAATAACCACGGCGACGGCAACGCCGATAAACTGCGGTCTAATTGTTCGTTCGAGGTTAAACCACGCGCTAAAAAAATGCGTTTTAAAATTGGCGGTAATTCGCCAAAATCGTCGCTTTGTTCTAAAACGGGACGCGGCACGATGGTTTTTTTTACGCCTTGATAATAAAGTATGGTCATTTGCGAGAGGTGAAAGGTTAAAAGTAAAAATAGCATTGTGTCGCGATTAAGAAATGTGTCAAACTTTTCGTTGGCGAATTATTGGCTGCGTCGGGGATCAAACGCAGTTTGCACCGTTTCCGCAAATAAATTCGCCGCCAACACCAACGCGAACATAAATAAAAATGCCGCTGATAACGACCACCACACAACCGGTTCGCGTGCCATTTCTAAACGTGCGCCGTTAATCATATTTCCCCAGCTATAAGTGCTGGAATCCACGCCAATGTTGATATACGCCAACGCCGCTTCGGCTAAAACCAGCGAACTAAAATCCAACACAATCGAAATCAACACAATGTGCATCACGTTCGGCAAAATATGCCGAAATAAAATAGTGTGTGGTTTTACGCCCAATGAAATCGCGGCTTGCACATATTCCATTTCGCGTAATTTCAACGTTTCCGCGCGTAATAATCGACACAAACCCGTCCAACTCGTCATGCCCAAAATTAAACATAAAAACAACAAACGCATATCGGCGCGGACAATTAAGCTGGTGAAATCGCTTTCGTGATTCGCCATGTAAACCTGCACCATTAACACCGACGCGCCAATCAATAACACGCTCGGAATCGAGTTTAACGTGGTGTATAAAAATTGAATGGCATCGTCCAACCAACCGCGAAAAAAGCCCGACAAAATGCCTAAAACCAACGACAACGGCAATAAAATCAGCGTCGTCAACGTGCCTAAAACTAAACCCGTGCGAATGCTTTTAACGGTTTGATAAAACACATCTTCACCGACTTTATCCGTGCCGAAAACGTGATAATAATTCGACAAATAAATCAGCGTTGAACTCAACGTGATTAAAACGAAAACAGTCACATTTGCCGCGTTGAACTTGAATTTAAACCCGAACGCCAGCAACACGAAAATACCAACGCCAATGAAAAATCCTGTCGCTGTTTTCTGAAAAATATCGGAAGATTTTTGTGATTCATGGTTTAAATGCTTTCCGCCGAACGCTAAACGCGGATAATCCCAGCGCGTGCTGCCGTTCAATTCAACAATCATTTCTTTGTTATAAAGCGTGGTCGCAAACGGTTCGGAATAGGTTTTTTCGCCGTGTTCACGCAACGATGTCGCACCATAATCCAACACGCTGATGATTTCATTATTTTGCGTGGACAGTTTGAAATGAATCGAATCCAACAGCCCAATCGTGATAAAAAATAACAAAATAATCAGCGACGACATTGCCGTTGAACTTTGTTTCAACGTGGTCATCGGGCGTTTTAAATGTTCTTTTCCGCGCAAAAAATAAGTCGAAACCACTCCCAAAATCAACAGCCCAAAAATCAGCGCGTCCGTCCACAAAATCACCATAATTAGAGGCTCGTTTTGACATGAAATGAGCGGCTTTTTTTACGTCTAATTGCCATTTTTAAATCCTTTGAATAAAGAAAAACGAGTGTTGCGATAACTTCACCGAATTCTAACGTAAAAACAAAAACGGTCTTAGCATTTCCTATTAAACGTGGCTAAAACTACAAACTTCGGTAAAATTCGTGACTTGAATCCTTATCCTGTGGTTATTTTTTAATGAGAATACTAATTTTAGGCGCGGGTGTGACCGGTGCCTCGGTTGCAGAAGCATTAGCCAGTGAAGAAAATGACATTGTCGTCGTCGATTTCAGAGATGATTTACTTGAGGCGTTAAAAGAGCGGTTCGATATTGCCACCGTCACCGGAAATGCCGCCCATCCCAGTGTGTTAGAACAAGCCGGTATCAGCACGATGGACATGGTTATTGCGGTGACGGATCGTGACGAAACCAATATGTTAGCGTGTTTAATTATTAACGCGCTTTACAGCAAACCGAAAACCATTGCCCGTGTTCGAGCTATCGATTACCTTAAACATCCTAGTTTATTCAGTCCAAACGGCATTCCCGTTGACATTGTGATTAGCCCCGAACAAATTGTGATGAATTCTATTCGTAATCTGATTGAATTCCCTGGCGTGTTGCAAGTGACCGAATTCGCCAACGGTTTGGTGCGTTTATTTTCGGTTAAAGTGGTGGCTAATGGCGATTTGACTGGCAAAAAAATCAAAACGTTGAAAGAGCGTTTAGTCAGCGGCAAAACGCGCGTGGTGGCTATTTTTCGTCACGGTGAACCGTTATGCGTGAACGGTGAAGCGACTATTGAAACCGATGACGAAGTCTTTTTTGTCGCGCCACGCAAAGAAGTGCGGCGTGTTTTAGAGGAATTGGGTAAATTAGAAGCACCGATTAAACGCATTATTATTGCGGGCGGCGGTCACATCGGCAAGCGTTTGGCATTAGCGTTGGAAGATAATCACCAAGTAAAAATTATCGAAAAAGATTCTCGTCGAGCGAAAAAAATTGCCAATGATTTGGATAAAACCGTTGTGTTGTTGGGCGATTGTGCCGAAGAAAAATTGCTGTTGGATGAATCAATTGAAGACACGGATTTATTTTGCGCGATTACCGATAACGATGGTGTGAACATTATTTCTGCCTCATTAGCGAAAAGTTTGGGCGCACGCAAAACGATTTGCTTGCTCAATCATAATTCGTACCTCAAATTATTGGCAGGTACGAATATCGACGTGGCCATTTTGCCCAACCAAGAAACACTGGGCAGCATTTTAAAACACGTTCGCAAAGGCGATGTCGCGCAAGTCAGTTCGCTTTGCGGCGGCACAGCGGAAGCGATTGAAGCCGTCGCGCATCATAATGGACGCGACGATTCGGTGGTGGGAAAACGGGTAGATTCCATTAAATTTCCCGACGGCATTGTCATCGGCGCACTGATTCGAGATGGCGAAGTTATTGCGATTCATCACGATACGGTTTTCAAAGAAGACGATCACGTCATCATGTTTGCGATGAATAAAAAACTGATTCATTACATCGAAAAATCCTTTCAACCGATTCAAGATTAAGGCGGCGGAATGAGTTCGATTTTTACGCTGGTGCATATTATAGGGTTGGTCACGATGGGTTTTAGTGGCTTGATGACGAGTTGTTTATTAACGTCTTATTTTAACGACGACGGCGCAACACAGGCTTTTTCAGATGCGACGATCATTACGTTTTCGGTGGGTGCATTGATGTTTTTACCCACGCTAAAAGTAAACAAAAAATTGTCACGCCAAGCCGGTTTTATGTTGGTCGCGATGACGTGGTCACTCAGTCCAATGATTTGTACGTTGCCCCTGTTGTTTTTCATACCAAATTTGAGTTTCATTGATGCGTATTTTGAAACGATGTCAGGCTTAACCACCACCGGCGCAACGATTTTAAGCGGTTTGGATTCGTTGCCGATGTCGATTAACTTGTGGCGAACCGAATTAAATTGGATTGCAGGAATGGGGATTATTATTTTCGCCATCGCGATTTTACCGATGTTAGGCATTGGTGGCATGCAATTGTACAAAGCCGAAGCTCCCGGTTCGGTGAAAGAATCCGATTTACCGCCGCGTATTGCCCAAACGGCGAAAGCCTTATGGATTGTGTACGCGGGCATTACGTTGGCGTGTATTATTTCGTTGAAATTGGCGGGAATGAGTTGGTTTGATGCGATTTGTCATGCGTTTTCAGCGATGAGTTTAGGCGGAATGTCTACGCACGATAATAGCGTTGGTTTTTTCGATTCGGTGCCAATTGAAGTGGTTTTAACAATTTTTCAATTGATTGCCGCAATTAACTTTGCTACACATTTTGTCGCCTTACGCAAACAGTCGTTAAGACCTTATGGTGACGATATGGAAGCGCGTGGTTTTCTTATTTTGGTGTTGAGCAGTTGCGTTTTAGCCGCAGGCGTTTTGCAATATCAAGGAACCTATCCCGATTTTTGGACAGCGTTGCGTCATGCGTCATTTAATCTTGTGACGATTGCCACCGATTCGGGTTTTGCCACTCAAGATTTTAATCAATGGCCGATTTTTGTTCCCATTTGGATGTTATTTTTGAGTTGTTTATCGGCTTCATCGGGTTCAACCGGTGGCGGTATTCGGATGATTCGGACGATTATTTTGATTAAACAAGCACGGCTGGAAATGTTCAAATTCATTCATCCGTTTGCGATTCGCCCGATGAAAATTGGCGACACGGTCATTAGTAACAACATTATCACGTCGGTGATGGGATTTATTTTCCTGTATTTTATTTGCATTGTGATTTTAATTTTTGCGTTGTTATTATCTGGGCTGGATTTTCTGACCTCATTTTCAGCGATTATTGCGTGCTTCAATAACGCGGGGCCAGGTTTAAATTTAGTCGGTCCTGCGTCAAATTATTCTGTTTTGAGCGATTTTCAAACTGCAGTTTGTACCTTTGCGATGTTGCTCGGACGAGTCCAAATTTTCTCAATTGTTATTCTGTTTGTGCCTGAATTTTGGCGCAAATAATTTTTCAACCTTTTCACCTTTCAACAAAAAACTATGCCAGAAGAACAAGATTGCTTACGACGTTTTTTATTTGAACAACACGGAATTCGTGGCGTGTGGGTAAAACTCACCGACAGTTGGCAAGCCGCGAAACAACATCAGCAACAGCCCGACATTGCGCTGAATCAATTAGGACAAGCTCTGGCGTGCGTGTCGATGTTATCAACGACAGTGAAGTTTGACGGCGCGTTGATTATGCAAGCGCAAAGCGATGGCGCGATTAAAACGTTGGTCGCGCAAGCCACCAATGCCCGAAAAATTCGTGGTGTAGTGAAATGTCACGCGCCGATTATGGGCGATTCGTTGACCGATTTGTTTGGCGAAGGTCGGTTAGTTTTAACGATTGAAGCCGGAAATGGCAAACCGTATCAAGGCATTGTGCCGTTGCAAGGTGAAAATTTAGCGGCGGCATTGCAAACGTATTTTGAGCAATCCGAACAATTGAAAACCCGTTTGTGGCTATTTGCGAATGACACACACGCTGCCGGATTGTTGTTGCAAGAGTTACCGAGCGCGGAAGATTTGCCGAACGATTGGGAAACGATTGAAGTGCTGGCGAACACCGTAACCTCAAAAGAAATGTTTGAGTTGGATTGTCAGGATTTGTTATATCGCTTATTTAACGAAGAAGATGTGCGACTATTTGACGCTGAAAATGTAGCGTTTGAATGTTCGTGTTCACGTTCTAAAATTGAAGAAACCTTACGCGCAATGGGCGACGAAGAATTGCACGCCATTTTGAGCGAACAGGAAGTCATTGCTGTGACGTGTGAATTTTGCAGCGAAACGTACCAATTTTACGATGCCGACGTGGAAACATTGTTAGCGCAAGATTAGAAGAATTTTCAACGTAATTGGTCTGTAAAAAAAAACGGTGTACTATTGACCTTCACCCAAAAGTTGAAATAAATCTTAAAAGGAGAACATTATGGGTACAGTGATTGAAATATCAGTTTTCATGTTGATTGCCGCGTCAATCGCGTTCGCGCCGTTGGCTTATTTTATTTATATTTATACGAAAAAAGGCGAAAGTCCTTTTGATCAATTTGAACACAACGAAGAGCATCCACATTCCATCATTGATGAATTGGCAGACAAAGCGATTCACACCGTTCAAGACAAACTGATTACGCATTAAAATCTAAATCACGGCGCGGAAAATTCATTGTTTGCCGCGCCGTTTTTATTGCCTCATCAACCTTTCAAATTCAGTCTTCATTTCAGGTTCATTAGGTAAATTTTCTGGCACTGGCACAGGGGAATTTTTTAATGATTCATCAAGTTGACGTTTCATTTCTCTGGCTTGTTTAACAGATTCTTCACTGATTTTAACCACTGCGAAAACCGAATCACCTTCGGCACAAGTTAAAACATCTATTGCACCCACCAATTTTTTATCGTCTGACTTGAATAATGGGTCAGTTAATAACAATGCCCGTGCATCTATTCTGGCTTCACTTTCTGCTAAATCCACTGAACTATTTGCAACCACTTTTGCGACAGCAAGTGTAATCTCGACATTTTTATCGTCGTGATATTTACTCAAACCAATCGGGTGATGAGTGCAATTCTCAGCTTGTAATGGCAATGAAAAAATTGCGATACAAACTGAAAAAAGTATCTTAATAAAAGTCACTCATCACCAGCGGATAAAAGGCTTAAAAGTTCTGCAAACGTGTTGTATTGCTAAACCCTTCACTACCTTGTAAGTTTCCACCCGTAGCACCATTTGACGCGCCACCTGTAGAACCATTGCTAATGCCCTGAGCATTATTAGGTGTTGGTTGTGATGAAAGAGAATTACCCATTCCCGTAGCTAAATTTCCTGCTTGGTTAATCGTATCGGGTTTTACACCAACACTCACACGAAGTTCACGAGCTTTGGTATAACAATCACCCAATGGCACTACACCGCGCAATAATGCCTGTGAAGAATTTTGCATTTTTTTCAAGATTTCTTTTACTTCTTTTCGTTCCGCTTCTTTCGATTGACCTTTCATCGTGACGGTTTCGTTAATCGCCTTTGAAATGGTTTCATCGCTCTTAATTCCTTCATTCAAAAATTTAGAAATATACGATTTAGCTTCCATCATGGCTTCATCTCTAGCACTTTTAATTGCGCTGACATCATCAAACGAAACCGATGTAGAAGCCGTTGAAATAATTTTGACCCCACCTTGAACATTTTCAACATTGATACCGTCAGTGTACGGATATTCGTCACATGACGCAGAAAATGCCAAAGAGGATACTGACACAAGCCCTAAAAAAGCAGCAGTTGTAAAAATTGATTTTTTATTGCACTTCATCATTACACCTTTTTTTAAAATTAAATTTTAGAATTTTTAACGCACATTTTAATTGCACATCCATCACACTTTGGCTGTTTTGCACTGCATATATTTCCATAATCTTTAGCACAAAATAACCACAAAACATTATCAAGATAAACTTCAGAAATGTCAGCCTCTTTTGCTAATTTTTTCATTGCATCAACCGCCTGTTGTTCATCTGGTATACGGTCAAAATAATTTAATCTCTCATTACTTAATATACGTCGAATATGTGTGTCTGGTTTGGCTACTGAAATACCAACATTTTTTAAATACTCAGTTGCTAAGGTAAAACCCATTTCTTTCAGCTTAAAATTGCTCCTAGCCACCGATATACATTGAGCAACATCGCTCGGATTACTATGTGAAACGAATTTGTCTAAAGAACCAGATTGAGTTGCAATAGACTCAAGTTTCACAATATTTTCACTCAAAACCTTCATTTGTTGGTTTATTCGTCTATTACCACACTGGATTTTCTTTAGTTCATTAACAATCGATTGAGATTCTTTTTGTTTTAGCTTTTTTGAATCAAAATTACAGAAAATCTTTTGAATGTTACCATTGTTTAAATTCCTTGAAATGCCACGCCAAACTCTTTGATTGCTTAACTGAGCTAAAATCACACCTTGAAGATGCTCGCTAAAAGTAAATTCTTTACCAGAATTTCTTTTTTCAAAGGCTGCAACCTGAGCTAGCTCACAAATGTCACATTCTAAATTTCGACCTGTTAATTCGTATGTTTCTCTAATCTGCTCGATTAAAACTTTTGCATTATTTTTATTGCTCATTCTCGAAAATCCTTTTTATTTCTCAAGTGAAACTACAATTTTTCCAGCATCTTTCATTATTTCAGTGCTTAATTTTAATAAGACATAAAAACCATCTCGCTCAACTATAACAGATGGATGTTGAGAAACGGCTTTTAATAATCCCCATTGTGGTGACGCACTTAGTGAATGATCATTGATTAAAATATTTTCTTGCCCTACTACAATTATTCCGTCATCACTCCATATTGAATAATTGCTTGGGTGGTTTCTTATACGATGTTCATTGGTAAGATTTTTAATAATTAACGTTTTATTTTCACTATTATTCACAGTGACTTGTAAAGTTTGTGATAAACAATTCTTACTACATTTATCTGCTATTTTTTTTATCAATTCGTCTTTTGAAACATTAAACTCAAAAAAATCATAAAAATTATATTGTGTATCAGTAGGATTCGATGCTTTCAGGACAGACCATTCGCTAACACGATTATGGTCGGTATATATAATTTTATTTGCTTTAACTACGGTGTGATTAATAGCCGTTTCTTTAAGGGTTTTATTTAAATTGTCAATAAAACCATTTTTTAACTGTGCAGTTACTTTGAAAATTATAAAATTAGGATCCGACAAAATTCCATTTCCAAATTCAGATTTCAAAGCATTAGATAAATCTTGAAATTTTTCTATTTTTGACAATTGTGTCAATAACATTGGCTTTTCAACAATAAATTCCTGTGCCTCGCCAGACATAATCGGCAAAATAACATTGTCTTTCAGAATATCGGCAAGATTATCTTTTTGTTTTGCCTCCGTAGCCATTTCAGCAAACAATGCACTTTCTACTTTCACTTCGCCTTGAGCAATTTGTTTAATGTACGCACTAAAATTTTCATTTCTAACCGTGACTTTAGCATTAACGCGGAACAATCCATTTTGCTGTTGTGTATCGAGAAGTTCAAAACTTTTGATTGAACCTTGAGAATAATCTTTGATGTCTTTTGAAATGTTTTTCGTTTCGGATTTAATGCCGTCCGTGATGAGTGTTCTTTTCTGTAACATCGTATTCGCATCAATGAAAGTACCAACAACATTGGTCAAAGCATTTTGAGCGGCGTTTTGAGCGGCATCTTGAGGTGTAGTGCCAACGCCTTCTACAATAACAGTTTGTATCGCAGGAGCAGAGCCTGTATTTATAGGTTGTTGAACAACTGGCTGTGATTGTTGGAAAGTAACGGCGGGTTGAATTTGTGTTTGAGATACGGTTGCAGCAACTGGGATTGTGTTATTTACAGAATTGTCGGTCGCTACATTAACTTGAACGTTTACGGGTTCTGTATTTTTAACATCAGGTTCTTTTGATACTGGTGTTGGTTCTTTTGTTGCCGCTGGTGCTGATGCTGTTTCTACAGGTTTTTCGGATGGTGTTTGATGAGCCGATTCAGCTGTAACGACAACAGGGGCGGCGGTTTCAGTTGAACCAAAAATTTCTCTGATAGGTTTTGTTTTTTCACAGATTGTAGCGTCAACAACATTACGTTGATTACTGCAGTCTAAGTTCGACAAATAAACAGTAGCACCCGCAGTAACGGCAACTGTTCCTAAAATCAAACTCGAAATGAATTTAAAACTACGGGTTTTGCTTTGGGTATTCGATGATTTTGGTTGTGAATCATTGACCAATGACAAATCGTATTCTAAACGCAAATTTTCATCTTTTAACGTTTCGTAAGCACGTTTGATTAAGCGTAGATGCTGTTGGGCATTTTCACGTTCTTTAGCATCACTGAAATTATCAGGTTGATTTGCTTTTACAAGCTGTTTAACAGCATTGATAATTTCCTCTGTTGAAGCATTTTGAGAAACGTCAATTTCTTGGTAATAATTTTTTGATGCTGCCATGTGAAGTTGTAATCGTCGAAACGTTAAGATTGCCAGCATGATAACACCATTAAGTCTGTGTTATTAGTGGTTGGTTGACATACTTCCCGCCTTTTAGAGTGGAAAGAATGTCAATTATTCGGGTAATTATGCCAAGTGACAACACTCTTAGTGAAATTGAATCAATGCACCAACCACCTGTTTATTTTTTCAGGTAAATTCAGGTGGTCGTCTAATTCATTCCAATGTGCGTTTACGGCACTGGAATCCGTTCAATCAATACTTTAATCACGTCGTCTGTCGTCATGCCTTCCGCTTCCGCTTCGTAAGATAAAATCAACCGATGCCGCAACACGTCAAACGCCATATCTTGAATATCGTCTGGCGTAACGTAATCGCGTTGAGACAGCCACGCTTTCGCCCTCGCGCAACGATCTAACGCAATACTCGCACGCGGACTTGCGCCGTATTGCAACCAACTCGCCAAATCGTCGCCATACGCTTTTGGTTTGCGCGTCGCCAAAATTAGCTGCAACAAATAATCTTCCAACGGTTCCGCCAAATACAAATCTAAAACGTTATTTCGTGCTTCAAATAACGTCGCTTGCGAAATTGGCGTAAACGCTTTTTTCAACGTTTTTTCGGTTTGCCGCGCTTCGGTTCGCACTAATCGCAAAATCGCTTTTTCGTGTTCCGCGTTTGGATAATCCACTTTGACTTGCAACAAAAACCGATCTAATTGCGCTTCGGGCAATGGATAAGTGCCTTCTTGTTCAATCGGATTTTGCGTCGCCATCACCATAAACAACGCCGATAACGGATAGGTCGCCTGCCCTACCGTAATTTGCCGCTCCGCCATCGCTTCCAATAATGCGGCTTGAACTTTCGCCGGCGAACGGTTGATTTCGTCCGCCAAAATCAAATTATGAAACAACGGCCCTTTTTGAAATTCAAAAGTACCTTGTTGCGGACGATAAATTTCCGTGCCGGTCAAATCGGCGGGCAATAAATCCGGTGTAAATTGTACGCGGTGAAAATCCGCTTCAATACCGCGACTTAACACGTTAATCGCTCGCGTTTTCGCCAACCCTGGTGCGCCTTCAACTAAAATATGCCCATCCGCCAACAAGCCAATCAACATGCGTTCGACCAACACATCTTGCCCAATAATTTCTTCGGAAATGTGATTTTTTAAAGCTATTAAAGCGTTTTGAATCTCTGACATAAAACAATTTAGCCCGTTTTAAATGTTTTAAATGTAAGGGCGAATAACATTCGCCCAACCAATATGATTACTTAATTAGAGGGCGAATGTTATTCGCCCCTACGGCTTAAATTTTTGCCAGTTTGCGTTTGTAAAAAATAGACGACAATATCGATAAACCAATGAACATTGCGCCGACTAATCCTGTAATGACTTCAGGAATTTCGTGTTTCATACTGACCAACATAATGCCCGCCAACGCGCCAATCGCATAATGTGCGCCGTGTTCTAAAAACACATATTCATCGAGCGTGCCTTGACGCACCAAATATACCGTCAAACTCCGCACAAACATCGCGCCAATCGTTAAACCCAACATAATAATAACCACGTCTTGAGTAATCGCAAACGCGCCAATCACGCCGTCGAATGAAAACGAAGCGTCCAAAATTTCCAAATAAATAAAGCTCATCATGCTGCCACGTTTAATAGCATCTGACACTTCTGCGCCTTCTTCTTCGTTTTCAAATAACGCCGACATGCTGTCCACGATAACGAATAAAACTACGCCTGAAATGCCCGCGACTAAAGACGTTAAACGATCTTCGGGATTAACGAAATTTTGCATTCCCAGCAAGATGGAAAGCGATAAAATGATTTCGATGGATTCCAATTTGCCAAAGCTCGCGAATTTCCGTTCTAAATAACCGAGCCAATGAATTTCGCGGTCGTTGTCGAATAAGAATCCAAAAAAGACCATCAACAAAAACATACCGCCGAAGGCTGCAATTTGAACGTGTGCGCCGGTCAAATGATGCGCGTAAGTCGCTGAATCGTTCAACGCCATTTGTGCAACGGCAACAAAATCAATGCCTGTCGCGAAAACCACAATCGCAATCGGAAATAATAAACGCATTCCAAATACCGCGACCAAAATTCCCCAGGTCAAAAAATACTGCTGCCATTTATCATCCATGCGTTTCAAAATTGACGCATTGACCACCGCGTTATCAAACGACAAACTGACTTCTAACACCCCTAAAATGAGCGCAATCATCACGCTTGTTGTAGCGGCTGTGATACCGCCTTTTGAAAATCCCCAATAAAATGCGATGCTCAAACAGATAATGGCGACCATAAAAGATAATCGAAAATGCTTCATAAAGTTCCTAAGATTTAGTGTTGAATCGCGTCACTATAAGTCGATTTAGGTTTAAATCAATAGTGAAACGGATTAAAAATGCTAAAATCAAACTTTGAAATTCACCTATTTTTACAAATTCATCCATGTTTCTACTGCGTTTTATTATTTTGGGATTATTGATTATGGTCAGTTTTTCCGTTTCGGCAATTCCGATAACGTCGCAACTTGAAAAAATTACCTTACAACTCAAATGGCTACATTCGTTTCAATTCGCAGGATATTACGCAGCAAAAGCAAAAGGTTTTTACGCAGAAGAAAATTTAGACGTGGAATTGCGCGAACATACTATTGGGGTGAATACGGTTCGTAAAGTGGTGTCGGGTGAATGTGAATACGGCGTTGCCGATACCGCCTTGTTAGTCAATCGATTAAATGGCGTTCCCGTCGTCGTGCTAGCGTCTATTTTTCAACATAATCCACTCGTTTATTTCACGTTAAAATCGTCTGGCATCGTCAGTCCTTATGAAATGAAAGGCAAGCGAATTATGGACGATGGCGACGACAATTCCTCACTTCGTACCATGTTGTACGAAGCCGGATTAACCGAAACGGATTTCACACATTTAAAAAATGCAGGCAATATCGATAATTTAATTCAAGGTAAAACCGATGTGATGAGCGGCTACATTACCGATGAAATTGATTTTTTCACACAACGTGGCATCGACATCAATATCATCAATCCGCGCAATTATGGCGTAGATTTTTTGGGCGACAATTTATTCACCACGGAACAAGAAATTACCGCGCATCCTGAACGAGTGAAAAGTTTTCTCCGCGCGTCGCTTAAAGGGTGGAACTATGCCATCAATCACCCTGACGAAATCATTGAATTGATTTTGACGCACTACAATACGCAACAGGTGACGCGGGAACATTTGCAATTTGAAGCACGGGAAACCATCAAAATGATTGCACCCAATGGTGTTTCTGTTGGACACGCTGAAAGCAAACGTTTTGAACGTACTGCCGCAACGTATCAAGCGTTAGGTTTGGTCAAATCCATCGACAATCTTAAAGGTTTTATTTATGGACAACAAAATACGCAATTGGTTGTCACCGAAGCTGAAATGGCTTGGCTCAAAGACCATCCCGTTATTCGTGTCGGTATTGATCCGCATTTTGCGCCTTATCAATGGATAAATGAAAAAAATGAATATATCGGTTTTAGCGTCGATTATTTACATTTAGTCGAAGCGCAATTAGGTGTTAAATTTGAAATTGTAAAAACTAAATCGTTCGCTGAAACCCTACTTATGGCGGAACACGGCGAATTAGACATGATGACGGATGTTGATAAAACGCCCAATCGAGAGCAGTATTTAAATTTCACCGAACCGTATATCAGCAACCCGATTATTATTGTGGATAATGGCACTAATAATTTTATTGGTGGTTTAGCGCAAATTTCAGGTAAACGAGTGGCGATTGAAAAAAGCCATTTCATTGGTGAATTGATGGCGCATGATTATCCCGAAATTGAAATTATCGCCACCGAAAATGAACAAGAAGCCTTGCAACTCGTCAGCAAAGGCGAAGTCGATGCCTATGTGGGTGATGCCGCATCGGTGAATTATGAAATTCGTAAATCGGGAATGCTTAATTTACGTTTTGCTGGCGAAACCGAATATCGTAATAATCACCGCATGGGCGCACTCAAAATTCATCCTGAATTGATTAGTTTATTAGAAAAATCTCTAAAAGCCATTCCTGAAACTGAGCAAATGCAGATTCAAAATCGGTGGTTAAGTTTAAAGGTGGAAACTCATTTGAGTTGGAAACGTTTAATTACATACGGTTCGCCGTTGTTGGCTCTGCTGCTACTTGTGATGTATTGGAATTTTCGTTTACGTCGTGAAATCAACCAACGCAAACGACTGGAAAAGGCGTTACAACATTCGATTCATTTGTTTAAATCGGTTCTCGATAACGCGCCCTTGATTCGTATTTTTTGGAAAGATACTAACGGGCGTTATTTGGGCGGCAATCTGGAATTTGTGAAGGACTCCGGATTACACTCCATAGATGAACTGATTGGCAAAAACGATTATGAATTACATTGGCAGAAAAGTACCGACAGTTTTCGTGTCGATGATCAATCGGTGATGAAATCGAATGCGCCTAAACTGCATTATGAAAAATTATTGATGTTGCCGAACGGTCGAACAATATTGTCACGCACGTCGAAAGTGCCGTTGCACGACGAAAACAAAAATGTCATTGGTGTGTTGGGTATTTACGAAGATATTACCGACATCAAAGCGCACGCGCAGCAACTGGAATACATTGCATATCATGATATGCTAACCGGTTTGCCGAATCGATTATTGCTTGCTGATACAATGCAAGCAGCTCTGGCGCATACTAAACACAAACAGTGTTTGATGGCAGTGGGCTATATTGATTTAGATAATTTTAAAAGCGTGAATGAACGTATTGGACGAAAATCAGGCGATTATTTGTTGATTAAAGCCGCGACCCGCATTAAAAATACGTTGCGTGAAGGTGATACGGTGGCGCGATTAGGCGGCGATGAATTTGTCTTTTTGCTGTTAGAATTAACATCGGTGCAAGAATGCGAGCAAATGTTACAGTGCTTACTTGAAGCCATCAATACGCCCTTTCAGGTCGAGCATCATTTGATGTCGATTTCTGCCAGTATTGGTGTGACTATTTTCCCGAATGATAATGTTGACGCGGATACATTGCTGCGCCATGCCGATCAAGCGATGTTTGAAAGTAAACAAATACAGAAAAATTGTTTTAAAATTTACGACGTATTGGAGGCACACGAGTTTCAAAATAATCAAATTGCGTTAAATCGTATTGAACAAGCGTTAATGCAAAATGAATTTGAGTTGTTTTTTCAACCCAAAGTCGATATGCGTAAAGGAACGATTTTAGGGGCGGAGGCTTTAATTCGCTGGCAACATCCTGAACGCGGTTTGCTGATGCCGAATGAATTTTTAGAGTTGGTTGAACATCATGATTTCGCTATTTTGCTCGATAATTGGGTGCTAAACGCCGCGTTGGCACAAATAGCAGACTGGCATAAGCAGGGGTTGATATGGACAATTAGTGTGAACTTATCAGCGCGTTCGTTACAAGTGCCAAATTTTGCAAACCAATTAGAGGAATTGCTGGCAAAATATCCTAGCGTAAAATCAGATTATGTTGAGTTAGAAATTTTAGAAACAGAAGCGTTAGATGATTTAACGCAAACGTCGAAAGTGATGCAGGAGTGCCAAAAATTGGGCGTTAAATTTGCACTCGATGATTTTGGTACCGGCTACGCCTCCTTGAGTTATCTCAAGTATTTGCCGGCGGATATTTTAAAAATCGATCAATCATTTGTTCGTAATATGTTGCACAACGCGGACGATTTAGCGATTGTTGAAGGCGTTATCGGTTTGGCAAAATCGTTTAAACGCAATGTGATTGCTGAAGGCGTTGAATCGATTGAACACGGCGTGGCATTATCGCAATTGAATTGTCATTACGCGCAAGGTTACGCGATTGCCAAACCTATGCCGGCAAAAACTTTTGAGGCGTGGGCAAGTAATTGGCAAATTCCCGAAGAATGGAAACAACAGAGTTAATTTTTATCACCCTATTTTGAGAGTCAAATGAATCAATATAATTACCCCGAAGAGTTTTACTGCCTAGCCGACGCACTCATTTACGCCGGAAAAGTTATTGATAACAGAGGCTGGTGTCCAGCTACGAGCGGCAATTTTTCGGCTCGATTATCTGACGGCACGATTGCGATTACGGTTTCGGGTAAACACAAAGGACAATTGCAACACGGCGATATTATGCTTATCGACGCGCAAGGTAACGCACTCGATGGCAAAGTTCCGTCCGCAGAAACAATGTTACATATTCAACTTTATCAACGTTTCACTGACGTGAATGTCGTGCTACACCCGCATTCGTTGAACAGCGTTTTAATTTCGATGAAGAATAAGAAAAAAATCACGCTGAAAAATTACGAATTGTTAAAAGCGTTTAGCGGTGTCACGACACACGAACAACGCATTGTGATTCCGTCGTTTGCCAATGATCAAAACATTCCCCGATTAGCCGAACAGGTTGAATCCTACATGGATAGCCACGAAGAAATTTATGCGTATTTACTCGCCGGTCACGGTTTGTACACATGGGGAAGTTCGGTGGATGAGACGTTGCGTTATTTGGAGGCGTTAGATTTCTTATTTGCGTGTGAATTGCACATTAAACGAGGTTAAAACTGTGAGCGCATTAACAATTTATGATGAAAATTCGCCCAAAAACGGCGAACTATTTACCGAATTTACCGACATTAAAGCGAAATTAAACGCGATTGGCGTGCAATTTGAACGGTGGACAGCGGCGCAAGTGTTGACGACTCACGCCAGCAATGACGAGGTGTTGACTGTTTATGGTGATTCGATTGACCGGTTAAAACACCAATACGGTTTTCAATCGGCGGACGTGATTAAACTCGATGCAACGCATCCGGATAAAGTGGCAATCCGTCAAAGATTTCTCGCGGAACACACGCACAGCGAATTTGAAGTGCGCTTTTTTGTCGAAGGACGCGGGCTATTTTATTTGCATGTGGGCGCACAGGTTTTTGGCGTATTGTGTGAACAAGGCGATTTAATCAGCGTGCCAGCCAATGTCACGCATTGGTTTGATACCGGCGAACATCCGCATTTAGCGTGCATTCGATTATTCACCAATCCCGAAGGCTGGGTCGCCGATTTCACCGACAACGACATCGCCAAATTATTTCCTACGCTGGATGAATTACAACGGGAATTGGCAGCATGATTAAGGCGATTGTTACCGATATTGAAGGCACCACGTCATCGTTATCCTTTGTGAAAGAGTGTCTTTTTCCTTACGCCCGCGCGAATATGGGTTCGTTTTTGCGGGCGAATGTGAATAACGAAACGGTGAAAAAATTACTGGCGGAAGTGAATGCCGAAGTCAGCGCGGTATTGGATTTGAATCAAGCGACCGAGCAGTTAATTCAATGGATTGACGACGATAAAAAAATTACGCCGTTGAAAGCGTTACAAGGTTTGATTTGGGAAGTGGGTTATCATCGCGGCGAATTAACCGGTCATTTATACGCCGATGCGATTCGCAATTTACAAACGTGGAAAGCGCAAGGTTTTGATTTGTACGTTTATTCGTCGGGGTCGGTTTACGCGCAAAAATTGTTGTTCTCCCACACCGAAGTCGGCGATTTAACACCGTTATTTTCAGGTTATTTCGACACGCATATTGGCAATAAACAAGAATCGAGTTCGTACGAAAATATCGTCGCGTACATTGGTTTGCCCGCAGAAAATGTGTTGTTTTTGTCAGATATAGAAGGCGAATTAAACGCCGCGCAAGCCGCTGGATTACAAACGATTTGGCTGACGCGCGACGAAGCCCCCGAATCCAGTGCAACACATTGGCAAGTTGCTGATTTTGATGCAATTGAAGTGGAGTGTTTAAATTCATGAGCAAACCGTTATCGTTGCAAGAACAATTACTTAAATCGGGTTTGGTGAGTAACGCAAAAGCAAAAAGCATCAAAACTGAAAAACACAAACAAGTTCAACAGCAACGCCATCACAAAGTTGAAATCGTGGACGAAGCGAAACAACTCGTGCAATTGGCGCAAGCTGAAAAAATTGAACGCGATAAAGTGTTAAATCAACAGCATCAAGCGCAAACCACGCAAAAAGAAGTGTTGGCGCAAGTCAAACAAATGATTGAGCAAAATCGCGTGTCGATTGATAGCAAAAATGCGGAAATTGCCTATCATTTCACCGACGCGCCCAAAGTCAAAACGCTTTATGTGACGGAAATTTTGCGTGACCAATTGGCAAAAGGAAAATTGGCGATTGTGAAAGCCGAATCGGGTTACGCGCTGGTGAATAGTGACATCGCGCAAAAAATTAAAGAGCGCGATGCCACGAAAGTGTTGGCGTGGAACGAACCAAAATCCGAATCTTCCGTCGAAGAAGATCCGTATGCGGCGTTTGAAATTCCTGATGATTTGATGTGGTAACGCAACCCATTTCCTCCCTTTTTTCTTAATTAACTCTTGAAACTTTAAATGAATAAAAAAATTACTCGCGCTCTTGTTAGTGTTTCAGACAAAACTGGCATTGTTAAATTTTGCCGAATCCTCAATCAGCTTGGCATCGAGATTTTATCAACCGGCGGTACGTTCAAAACGCTGATTGACAATAACATTGCCGCGATTGAAGTGTCGGATTACACCGGTTTTCCCGAAATGATGGACGGGCGCGTGAAAACGTTACATCCCAAAATTCACGGCGGTATTTTAGGACGACGTGGCATTGACGAGGCGATTATGGCGGCAAATGCTATTCACGCGATTGATTTAGTCGTGGTGAATTTGTATCCGTTTGAACAAACGATTGCGAAACACGATTGCGATTTTGACACCGCCATTGAAAATATCGATATTGGCGGGCCGACCATGATTCGTGCCGCTGCAAAAAATCACGCCGACGTTGCGGTGGTGGTTAATCCAAGCGATTACGCCGATGTTTTAAATGAATTGAGCGAAACGAAAGGTAAATTATCGAGCGCAACCCGTTTTCGTTTAGCGTTAAAAAGTTTTCAACACACCGCTAGTTATGACGCGGCGATTGCCACATATTTAAATGGCTTAAATGTTACGCCCTTTCCCGAAACGTTAAACCTGCAATTCTATCAAAAACAAACGTTGCGGTACGGTGAAAATCCCCATCAAAATGCCGCCTTTTATGTTGAAAAACATCCGGCAATTGGCACCATCGCCAGCGCAAAACAATTACAAGGCAAAGAATTATCGTATAACAACATTGCCGATGCGGATGCGGCGTTGGAATGCGTCAAATCGTTCACAGAAAAACCAACGTGCGTCATTGTCAAACACGCGAATCCGTGCGGTGTCGCTGAAGCAGATGATATTTTAACCGCTTACAATTTGGCTTATGCAACCGATTCGACTTCGGCATTTGGTGGAATTATTGCGTTTAATCGGGAATTAGACGAACAAACCGCGACTGAGATTGTGGCGCGACAATTTGTCGAAGTGATTATTGCGCCTAGCGTCAGCGAAACGGCAAAACACATTTTGGCGGCAAAACAAAATGTGCGCGTTTTAGCGACGGGCGATTGGTCGAATGACGCTTCATCGCGGGGTGCGTTAGATTACAAACGTGTGGGCGGTGGGTTATTGGTTCAAGACAAAGACGTTGGATTTGTGTTGCCTGCCGACATGAAAGTTGTCACGCAACGCGCTCCGACAGAACAAGAATGGGCAGATTTATTATTTGCGTGGAAAGTGGCAAAATTCGTGAAATCAAACGCGATTGTTTATTGTAAAAATGGGCAGTTAATCGGCGTGGGCGCAGGTCAAATGAGCCGCATTTATTCGGCGAAAATTGCGGGTATTAAAGCCAATGACGCGGGTTTTGAAGTGGGCGGTTCCGTGATGGCTTCGGATGCGTTTTTTCCATTCCGTGACGGTATCGACGCGGCGGCAGAAGCGGGAATTACCGCCGTTATTCATCCCGGCGGTTCGATGCGTGATCAGGAAGTGATTGACGCAGCGAATGAATATGACATTGCCATGTTATTCACTGGAATGCGCCACTTCCGTCATTAAAAAAAGGAAAAATCATGCACGTTTTAATTATTGGTAACGGCGGACGCGAACACGCTTTGGCGTGGAAAGTGAAACAATCCCCAAAAGTCAGCCACGTTTTTGTAGCGACCGGAAATGCAGGCACTGCGTTAGAAATCGGCATGACCAATGTCGCGATTGCGGTGGATGACTTGAATGGTTTACAAAATTTTGCTGAACAAAACGCGATTGGTTTAACCATCGTTGGTCCCGAAGTGCCTTTGACTTTAGGCATTGTGGATCAATTCCAAGCTGCCGGTTTGGCGTGTTTTGGCGCGTCGGCGTACACGTCACAATTGGAAGGCTCGAAAACTTTTTGCAAAGATTTCATGATTCGCTACGGCATTCCGACGGCGGCTTACGAAAGTTTCACCGACGCAACCAAAGCGATTGCCTACATTGAAAAACACGGCGCACCGATTGTGGTAAAAGCGGATGGTTTAGCGGCGGGAAAAGGCGTAATTGTCGCGCAAACCACCGCCGAAGCGATTGCTGCGGTAAACGATATGTTGGCGGGAAATGCGTTTGGTGAAGCCGGTCATCGCGTGGTGGTGGAAGAATTTTTGGACGGCGAAGAAGCCAGTTTCATTGTGATTGCGGATGGTAAAAATGCGCTGCCAATGGCAACGTCGCAAGACCACAAAGCCATTTTTAATGGCGATAAAGGCGTTAACACCGGTGGAATGGGCGCGTATTCGCCTGCGCCGATTGTTACGCCTGAAATTTATGAGCGCGTTATGCGTGACATTATCGCGCCAACGCTTGCCGGAATGGCGGCTGAAGGACATCCGTACACAGGGTTTTTGTACGCTGGTTTGATGATTTCACCGAATGGCACGCTGAAAGTATTGGAATATAACTGCCGTTTTGGCGACCCTGAAACGCAACCGATTATGATGCGTTTGAAAAGCGATTTGGTGGAATTGTGCCAAGCCGCGCTCGCTGGTGAACTCGACAAAACGACAACAGAATGGGATGAACGTCCCGCATTAGGCGTGGTATTAGCAGCGGGCGGTTATCCCGATCATTACGCAAAAGGACAAGTTATTTCGGGTTTGCCAACCGAAGAAAGCGACACTTGCAAAGTGTTTCACGCTGGCACCGCGCAAATGGGCGACGATATTGTCACGAATGGCGGGCGTGTTTTATGCGCGTGTGCGTTGGGCGATTCAATTCAAGACGCGCAAACTAAAGCCTACGAATTAGCAAATAAAATCACTTGGAACGGTATTTATTACCGCACCGATATTGGCTTTAAAGCGATTCGCTAAATCTATCAGTTCAGAAATCGCCTATTTTTAAACGGTTTCTGAGCCTTTTTTACACATTTATTTTTTATCCAACGAGATGTAATAGTCTAATGAAAACAGACAGGTTTCAGATGAGTTGATTTATCTGGATTGTGATTTTTTGATGGCAAAGGGGAAAATTAAAATGTCTATTTTTAAAGAAAAACAAATAGTCTCGTTAAAATCAAATCCGAATAAACAATTCCCAATTTTTGAGATTTTACCGATGCTACACGGTGAAACTCGTTACAAAGTATTTGTCGATAATAATTTCGCTACCTATTATCAAAGTCAGCTTATCGCTGTTGAAAATAAAGCTGAAATCAGACGCACTTTAACTGCCAACGAATTGAAAGCTAAAGTTACGGCATTGCAATTGCAAACACCATCAAACTCACGCATTTACTCACTAAATTCTGGGCGCATTCAATTTGTTCCTTACCAATATCGTCCCGTTTTAAAGCTCATTCGTGCTGACAGACCACGTTTACTAATTGCTGACGAAGTCGGTGTGGGTAAAACCATCGAATCGGGTTTAATCATCAAAGAACTCAAAGCCCGAATGGATATAAATTCGGTACTGATTATTTGCCCAAAGGCTTTGGTCGCGGAACAAAAGTGGCACAAAGAAATGAAACGTTTCGATGAAGATTTTCGTGCGCTGGATGGTGAACGCTTACGGAATTGTCTTAAAGAAACCGATTTAGAAGGACAATGGCCCAAAAAAGATAATTACTCAATTCTGCCGTTCTCATTATTTGACAGTGAATTAGTTGAAGGAAAGACAGGTAAAAATGGTTATAAAGGCTTATCAACATTAGACTCGCCACCCAAATTCGACTTAATTATTGTGGATGAAGCGCATCATTTGCGAAACAGTGAAACGTGGTTGCATAAAGGCGTAAGTTTGCTGTGTGAACAAGCTCAAGCAGTTGTATTTTTAACCGCCACGCCGATTCAATTAGGACAAGCGGATTTATACACATTGCTCAATTTATTACGCCCCGATTTGATTATCGATGGTGAAAGTTTTAAAGCGATGACTGCGCCAAATCCATATCTCAATACCGCGATTTATCACTGTCGTAAAAAGTCTGAAGATTGGAAACATCGAGCCGCTGAAGCGTTACGCAATGCAGCAAACACTACGGAGTGGGGATTACGATTTTTAAGAAACGACCCCGACTTTAACGTAATTCAAACAGCATTAGCGGAAACCGAGTTAACCGAAATTGAACGTGTAAAACTTATCCGTAACATCGAATCTTTTTATACGTTTAACGACCTGATTAACCGAACTCGCCGGCGTGATATTGGCAATTTCACGCAACGCAAACCCCAAACCGTTGAGGTAGATTTCACCGCGTCACAACGTCAATTACATAACCAATTGCTGGACATTATGGCAGGCATTTACGCTCATGTTCATGGTGAAAAAAGTGTCAATTTCATGCTGTCTACGATTCGCCGTCAAGCCGCTAGTTGTTTGCACGGTCTCGCGCCATTATTGAAAGATATGCTCGAAAATAAGCTAAACGCTTTGCAATTTTCAGAGCTTTCGGACGATGAAGAAGATAATTATGAAGAGCTTCCTGAAGCTCTCAAAAATGATATTTATAAAGTAATTGAGTTGGCGGAAAACTTGCCTGATGACGATCCAAAAGTAGAACAGTTGTTGCTGTTAATCGCCGACAAACAATATCAAACCAATAACAAAATTCTACTGTTTTCGAGCTTTCGTCACACGTTACGTTATTTAGTCAGTAATATGCCTGAAAATGCCGTCCGTTTTGGGCTAATTCATGGCGAGGTAAGTCATGAAGAACGCGCTGATTTACGTCGTCGTTTTTCATTGCCACGAGAAAATGAAGATGCCATTGATTTGCTGCTTTCTTCGGAAGTCGGTTGTGAAGGTTTAGATTTCCAATTCTGCGATTATTTAGTGAATTACGATTTGCCGTGGAATCCCATGCGAATTGAACAGCGCATTGGACGAATTGACCGTTACGGACAAAAAAGTGAAGCCGTCGCGATTGTTAATTTCATCGTGTCCGGCACGGTGGATGCCGATATTTATGAGCGTTGTTTTAAGCGTATTGGTGTATTTGAGTCTGCGATTGGTGGTTGTGAAGCCATATTGGGTGAAATCACTCAACAAATTCACAGCATCTGCGAACAATTTACTTTAACCGATGCTGATCGCCAAGAACGCTTGCAACAGCTCGCCGATAACGATATTCGTATTTTGCACGAACAAGAAGAATTGGAAAGTCGTGAATCTGAATTGTTTGGCATCGATATAGCGCAAGCCTCGTGGAATGAGATGTTAAAGCAAGCCACCAGCCCATTTTTATCTGCCGAAGCATTGCAAGGTTTGGTTTCGCATTATCTTCAACAGCGATTAGAAAAAGAGCAAGCATTCATATTGGGCGATAAACCCATTAAAACGTTGCGATTAAGCCATGAATCAAGACAGCTACTCTTACAAGATTTAAAACAACTTGGGCGTAATAGAGAAATCGTCGCTAAAGAATGGGAGCAATGGCTCAAAGGAAATGAATCCACGTTAGCGATTAGTTTTAGTCAGGAAGGCGCGGCTGAAAATAATCGTGTTACCCAAATTGACACATTACATCCATTGATTCGTTTGGCGACACAAGCTGTGGCGCATGAAGAACAGATTTTTACTTCTGTAATCGCTACCAGCAACGATATTGCCGCTGGAATTTATCCCTTTGCAATTTACCGTTGGGACAGTAAAGGCGTAAAAGCTGATCAAGAATTTATTGCTGTAACAGAGAATGCGGTATTGCGTGAACAGTTGATGACGCTGTTGGCGAGTTCCGAAACAGGCACGGCGAATTTACCCGAACAATCTGTATTTGATGATTTAGAACAGCATCATTATCAATTATGGCAACAAACCCAAGCCCAACACCAAGCTAAAAATCGTCAGCGGGTTGAACATCGTTTACAAAGTTTGCAGAGCAGTCACGCGGCTCGAATTGCAATACTAAAAGATATTATTCGACGCAACGCGAATCCGAAAATTAAACTTATGAAAGAATCGCAATTGCATAATGCTGAGGCGGATTTTCAACAACGTGTCAAACAGTTGGAGGTTGACCGTGATTCGGGTGATATACTCGCGCAAGCCGTGTTATTTGGAATTTTAGAGATTAGGAATTGAGCGCATGAGTAGTAATGATTTAACGGAACTAAAACAGAGGCGCGTCAAATGGGTTGAAGCAAACCGTGAAAATGGTTTTGACGAAGGTATCAATCGTTTACTAACAGAGCTTTACCCCGACAACGCGCATTTTATCTACGAACTACTGCAAAATGCCGAAGACCCGCAAGCAACCGAAGTTACCTTTAAACTAACTGAATCGGCGGTAGAATTTACACATAACGGTAAACGTTTGTTTGAATTCAAAGATGTCGAATCAATTACCAGTATTGGCAACAGTACCAAACGTGACGATGCAACGAGCATTGGTAAATTCGGCGTGGGTTTTAAAGCGGTTTTTGCTTACACCAACACGCCAGAAATTCATTCAGGCGACTTCCATTTTCAGATTCATGATTTAGTTGTGCCTGAAACGAAAAAAGTAAGGCAAACATCCATTGGCAAAAATAAAACGCGATTTGTATTTCCGTTTGATAATCCTAAAAAATCATCCATTCTTGCGGCGAACGAAGTTGAAAAAGGACTATGTGCGTTGGGCGACAACACGCTTCTGTTCCTCAGTCACATTCGCAAAATCAATTATTCATTACCCGACGGCTCAGAAGGTTCGTTAGAGCGTATCGATCATGAAAACGGACGCATTGAAATTCGCGCGAAACATCCGCACAGTGAAGAAACGGTTTCACATTGGTTACATTTCCATAAAGATGTAGACGTTACCGACGCGGACGAAAATATCAAAAACTGCCGCGTGGCGATGGCTTACCAACTTGAAAAAGTAGCCGACAAAAACAAAGATTCCGAAGCGTGGAAAATCATTCCTGTTCACGGTGGCGGACAAGTTTCTATTTATTTCCCTGCTGAAAAAGAAACCTCAAAACTGCGTTTTCATATTCACGCGCCATTTGCGTCAACGGTAGCGCGTGACAGTGTGCGGGATTGCGACGATAACCAACAATTGCGTGACCATCTTGCCGAATTGATTGTTGAATCATTCACGGCGATTCGTGACCAAGAAATGTTAGTGATGAGTTTCTTAGCTGTATTGCCAACGCCCAAAGATGAATTAGCTGAATTTTACGAGCCGATACGCGCGAAGATTGTTGACGCATTCAAATATAGTTCATTAACGCCAATAAAAAGCGGAGATTATTCTTGTGGCTGCTTTCTCTATCGTAGTTCATCAAAAATATCTGATGTCATCAGTGATGCAGATTTAAAACTGCTCATAAATGTTCAATACGCAGAACATGCTGAGTGGGTAGCAAATGCACCGCAACGCAATAGCCGCGAAGATAATTTTATTGAAAGTTTGGATATTAAAAAATGGAATTTTGAAGAGTTATTAGCTGTTTTTCATCCTTTGCTGTATTCAACTGAAATTTATGAAGGGGATTATCAAAAATGGATAGATGCAAACTTTGTTAGAAATCCAAAAATAAAATTATGGTTTGAACAAAAAGATGACAACTGGATGATGCGATTTTACGCATTATTAAACGATGCTAATAACAAATCGGAATGGAAAAACCTCAATTTCCCACTTGTTCGCGTTAATTCCGAAGATGGTGCAAAACACGTTAAAGCTGACCAAGCCTATTTTGAACCGACACATAGTGATATTTCTGCAAATGGCATTCAAACTGTTAAGCGAGAAGTTTATACCAAAGACAATGCAAAGCGTGACATTGATGAAAATGCCGAAACTTTTTTAGAATGTATTGGTGTAAGACCATTTGATACGACTGCGGCAATTGGGCAATTGTTAAATCGATATAAAACGCCTCCTCCAGATTTCAATTCTTATGACCATTATGATGATATTAAACAATTTGTTTATTATTTAAAAGAACACACTACTCCATACTCATGGAATCAACCAACTGGATTTGCTGAAATTAAAGAGCGTTTTAAAACAGAAAGTTTTTTGTTATGCACGCTAGATAACAAATCTGTTTGGCGAAAAGCATCAGACATTTGTTTAGATGGTTCGATTTTTAAAACTGGATTAGCTGAATTTACAAGAATTCATCAGAAACTACCAATTTGGCATAACTATTCAGCTAAATTAAACGAAGATGAGCTGAAGGATTTTGTTGAATTTTTAAAATCATTCGGTGTAATGCACAAATTAGAAATTGTGCGGCTGGATTCGGATGCAGCAAATAAAAATCCAAATAATCCATATAAAGATAAAGGTTTAAACGCAGAAAGTGGCTTTGATTATTCTATTGAAAAGCTACCAGAATATCTAAATGTTAAAAAACAATCAGCCAGTAAACTTGTTTGGGATGTGCTAATTGGATGGCGAGGTGGGAGCTTCCGTGAATATAGTGCTAATGCAAAGGCTTCATTTAAACCGAATCGAAAACCCGAAGCAGAATTTGATTCTTTGCTAATTTGGCATTTAAAAAATACATCTTGGATACCAGCTAAAGATTATAGTTTTCACAAGCCTCAAGCGGTGACTCGTGAAATGTTGTGTGATGATTTTATTTTTGATGATAGAAACGGTTTATTAACAGCTATTGAATTTGGTAAAAATGCAATTGATTTAGCAGAAGAACAACGTCTAAAAAATGAACAGTCAACTATCTCATTTGAAGAAAAAGAAAAAATCGCAAAAGAATTGGGTGCCGATTCTGTCGATGAAGTGAAAGAAGCGGTAAAACTCTTTCGTGAAATGAAAGCTCATGGAAAATCCGCAGATGATGTTCGGGCATCTTGGGAGCAAAAAACAATTCCAAACTTTGAAGATGATTATTCATCAAATCCCGAACGACGTAATGAAAAAATTAAAGACGCGACTGCTAATGCGCCTGAGAAACGTACCGAAATGCGTGAACGCAGCGTTGCAGTTGATAACTCCGAAACTAAAAAAGCGGCTAAGTCGTATTTACGCGACCATTACACAGACGATGACAAAATTTTGTATTGCCAAATCTGCAACCAAGAAATGCCGTTTAAATTATCCGATGGCAGTTACTATTTTGAAACGGTTCAGTTGATTAGCGATACGCAAAAAAGATACAAAGAAAACTACATCGCACTTTGCCCAACCGATGCGGCTAAGTTCCAATATGCAAATCTATCAAAATCTGAAATCGGTGGTTTGGTCGATAAGTTGACCAGTAATCGTTCGGTAGACGAGATAAACGACAGCGACGAAGACGATAATTGTTTTGAAATTGAGTTGGCGGGGGAAATCGAAACGTTACAATTTAGACGTATACATTTAATGGATTTGAAAGCGGTTTTATCGTAATCATCCATATTCGCTAAACCTAAAAAAAGGGCTTTCAATCATTGGAAGCCCTTTTCAAAAAAACTATTTGCCGCTTTTCAACGTTTTGACCAACCATTTGATTTCGTCGGGTTCAAACGTTGCTTTCCACGACGACATCATCGTGCCTTTGCGTCCGTTTGTAATCGTTTCAATCAATAAATCATCGGCTTTACTCGCTAATGCCGCTGGTTGAAGAGACGGTCCCATCGCACCTTGCAACGACGCGCCGTGACAGCCACCACAACTATTTTGTAACAACGTGCGAATCTCGGTTTGACGTTCCGCAGCCGGTTCAGCCGCTAAACAACTGCTCGAAATACACAACAACCATAATAATTTTTTCATCATTTCGCTCCTTTCATTTCATCTGGCGCAAGACCGCGCGTCATATATTTTACTCGTCCGCGCGAAAAAATTCCCGCTGGACTTTCCATTGGCAACGTCGCCACTTTTTCTAATGTGTGCGAGTTATAAACTACAACTTCATTGCCGTCATAACCTGCGCTAACATACAAAAATTTGCCGTCTGCGCTGTATTCAGGGAAATAAGCGTGACCGCCCACGTCCAATGTTTTCACGACTTCGAGCGATTTTTTATCAATCAATTGAATCGCACGAGCGCGAGTATCTTTTGAAATAATATCCACCGCGACATACGGCGCGTTAGCATGAGCGGCGGGCGATTCCGTACCGCCTAAAACAGGAATTTGTTTGACCAATTCCATTTTGTCCAAATCCCAAACGCTGACGACCATTTTGTCGCAATCACCGAAATTCGTGCCAAAACCCAAGGTTCGACCGTCTACTTTTACCGCCGAACCTCCGCCAACGTGTGGCACGCAACCAGCGGGTAATTTTTTGATAATTTTGCGTTCTTTCAAATCAATCGCCGCAACAATGCTGTCATCGTAAGACGCAACCATCAAATTTCGACCGCCGTGCGTTAAAAACGCATCGTGCAAATGGCGACCAACGTTGGTAATTTTGGTGACAGGAAAGTCGTCTTTCAAATCGACAATCCAAACTTGACCGGCATTTTCCAACGCAATCGCAAAAATATCCGCAAACGGCGTGCCGATAATCATGCCCGAATCAGAACTGACTTGCTTTCCGTCTGGATCAACACCTTCGAGTTCAAACGTTTTCAAGGGTTCGAGCGTGTCGGCGTTCAAAATCACGGCGTTATGTGGCACAAATGAACCCGCCATAATATATTTACCGTCGCGTGAAATACCAATACTTGGGCCATTCATGCCAGTTTTAATGCTGCGAACAATTTGCATCGAATACAAATCGATTTTGAAAATCTCCGCCGTATCGGTTTTAACATACGCCCAACGCGGATTGGTCGGATTGAATTCGATAATATGCGCGGCAGTTCCAGTGTGAACTTCGCCTATTTTTTCGTGCGTGACGCTGTTAATAAATACCGCTTTTGAAGCGTCGCCGCGCCCATATTTCCCCCGCGCCGCCACGCCAATAACGTTGTCCATGCTGTCGATGGTGTAAGTCGGTTTATTCGGCAAGGTACTTTCATCTTTGATGTGAACGTGCAACGATTTTTTCATGTCGTCGATTGTCCACGCGGGATTGGGTTGTTTCGGCGTAGTTTGCAGATGTTTGACCAAACTGCGAATATCATCGTCCGCTAATTTTCCATAAAACGGAGGCATCAACGTATCGAAACTGCCCGTCATAATCAAACTGCGTAATGCGGTCGGGCTGCGTCCTTTCAACGTTTCCGAATTCAACGCGGGCGCAATGTAACCGCCTTGATCCGCACCGTGACAACCGGCGCAGTTTTCTTGAAAAAGCGCATTCATTTTTTTGGAATCATCCGCCGCCGTC
This sequence comes from uncultured Pseudomonadota bacterium, assembly GCA_903870545.1. Taxonomy (GTDB): domain Bacteria; phylum Pseudomonadota; class Gammaproteobacteria; order Methylococcales; family Methylomonadaceae; genus UBA10906. Next base: position 80,629 of record CAIQDI010000028.1, on the reverse strand, counting down.
GCGCCAAACGATAAAATACCGAACATCGCAGCGGATAAGATTTTTATTTTTATTTTTATTTTCATGATTTAACCTTCCTGTTTAAGTTGAATTGATAGTATAAATCGTTGAGCTTATAAAACCGAAAACGTCAGCGCAAACACGAAAGCCACGATTAAAAACAAAGTAAATAATGCCTTTTTACTCAATCCACGCCCGATGGCAAATAGTTCTGCTTTGAAGGCGGCTTTGCGACTTTCTGCCCGCCAAATACGTTTTAATTTTCCGCGCCAACTGCGTTGTTCCGCTTGCGCTGATTCTTCCGCTAAAATCTTTTCAATTTGTTCATTTAATGATTCTTTTTGTGTCATAACGCCTCACCGTGTGTATGAAAATAGTACGCATAGAGTAAGCAAATTGCGGATTAAAGTCATTGTAAACGTGCGTTAAACTTTAGTTTTTCGTCCGTCTTACGATACAGTGCCATTCTTTACGATTCACCCATCGATTTTTTCGGGATTTTACATGGATATTCAAACCTCGTTCAACAGTCAAATACTGCAAGCCATGAAAACGCTGGTAGAAAGTAATTTGAATTTAATGGTTGGGCAACAACTCGACGTGAAAGTGACGGCGATTAACGCTAACGGCATTACACTTAAATGGGGCGCACAAACGCTGACCGTCGAAAATCAAAATTCGCGAGCGATGTTTACCCCCTTTCTGGGTCAAAACGCCATGCTACAAGTCGTTAAAATCACGCCCGAATTAGAGTTTAAATTGGTCGCGCTCGACACGCAAATTCACGAAAGTATTACGCCAAGCGCAGAAAAAATGAACGCCATGCGCTTGACGCTCGCTACCGCGCCATTGGTGAATCGAATTGATGAATCGTTGAAAAGTTTTGCCACTCACGCGCAAGGTCAGCGACCGATTGAAGCGAAAATTGTCGGTTTAGTCGGGCATAAAATTCAACTCGAATTAGTGGTTGACGATCATCAAGGTGCAGCGACTGGCAAAAAAATGTTGGTCAGCCTTGAGCGGAATCAATTGCAATTATTGCCTTCGCAAGCGGGCGAACCGCTGAAAATTGGGCAAACGTTGACATTAGCGATTACGAAAATTGGCGCAACACCGGAATTTAAACAATTATCGCCCACACCTGCCACGCCAGCCGAGATTCAGGAAGAAAAAATTGCGGCATTTATGAAACAACTTTTGCCGCGCCACGAATCGCCGGCTGTTTTACTGAACCAATTACGCACCGATTTACCGCAGTTAGAAATTAAAAATGACACGCTCGCGACCACGTTAAAACAAAATGCCGCCGCTTTATTTGAGCATTTACAGCCGAATGACCAGTTGTTCAATCCGCAAAAACTGAAACATTTACTTTATTCGTCGGGGCTATTTTTTGAAGCAAAAAATGCCGCAAATAATGTTCTTAAAGCGACTGCAGCATTGCCGTCAGCGATTATTAAAACGTCTGCTTCGATTCCGATATTAGATTTAAAAATGCCGTTGTTAAATTTGCTGCAACACACCAGCGTTTCGACCACGTTAAAACAACTGGTTTCGACATTATTGCAAAATTTATTGAAACAAGAATCCGCACCCACACCTGAAGTCGCGCAATTGATTGACCAAAATGAAACTGAATTGCACACGCAACTTTTACAACTTTCGCGTGCTGAAAACATTCCGCCATCATTAAAAATGCTCGCGACAGAAATTTTGCCGAATTTAAACGTGCGTGATGATGACGCAGAAATTGCTTTGCCTGTGATAGTTGAAAATGCGCCAGAAGAATCGATTCCGACAGATTTTAAAAACGATTTGTTCAAATTGATGGACACGCTGAAGCACGGTATCGCCCAACAAAATGAATTGGCGTTGACCGATACGCAAGTCGATAGTTTGCAGCAATTACAAAATAAAACGGAGAATTCGCTGGCGAAAATTGTGATTGATCAATTGCATTCGCTGCCCAAAGAAGACGGCGGTAAACAAGTTTGGGCATTTGAATTGCCTTTTTTGATGGGCAATCAGGCGGAAACGTTAAAAATGGAAATTCAACGCGATAAAAACAAGCCATCGGCGGAAGAACAGGCGCAGCATTGGTCGGTGAATTTGACGCTCACGCCGCCCAAATTAGGCGAAGTGCAATGTGTGATTTCGTATCAAAATGGCGTGGTGAATACTTATTTTAAAAATGAACAACCGCACACCACCGCGTTGATTAGTCAGCATCTGGAGAATTTAAAACAGCAGTTGCAAAAAGTGGGATTGATAGCGGGATTGATGAGCGCACACAATAATTTTCACCCGATGAAATCCGCGTATTCGGTGGATGCAAAATCGTTTTTAAATGAGCGGGTGTAACGGTTTTTGTTTTACAAATGCAACGCCAAACGCACCAGTTTCAGTTGTTTGGCGGGTTCTAAGGTTTCATTGATTTGTTTTTTAAGCTGTAAATCGACTCCGTCAACGTGGCGAAAATACCAGCTCGCGTGTTTTCGCGCTAATCGCACGCCCAAACCAGACCCGTAAAATGAATATAAATTTTCTAAATGCAGCGTCATAACACGATAAATTTCATCGATTAACGGCGGTTCGAGCAAAATGCCGTGCGTTAAAAAATGTGAAATTTGTTGAAATAACCACGGATTTCCTTGTGCAGCGCGTCCAATCATAATCGCATCTGCGCCCGTTTCATTCAAAACAAACCGCGCTTTTTCGGGCGAATCAATATCGCCATTGGCAATAATCGGAATGTTCACGGCTTGTTTCACTTGTTTAATGGTTTCATATTCGGCAAAACCTTCAAATTTACACGCGCGAGTCCGTCCGTGAATCGTCAACGCCGCCACGCCAGCCTCTTCGGCAATTTTCGCAATCGTGATTGCGTTGCGCGTTTCAGAATCCCAACCAGTGCGAATTTTCAATGTCACTGGCACATTGACCGAATTTACTACAGCTTCGAGAATTTGTTTCACGAGCGTTTCATCACGCAATAACGCCGAACCCGCTGCCACCGAACACACTTTTTTTGCGGGACAACCCATGTTGATGTCGATAATTTGTGCGCCATTTTCAACATTGAAACGCGCGGCTTCGGCTAAATCGTGCGGATTGGTACCGAGAATTTGCACCGAACGTAAACCGCTGTTTGCGCTGTGTTCGGCGCGTAATAAAGTGCGCGGATGGTGACGTAAAATAGGATTTGACGCGACCATTTCGGAAACAGCTAAACCCGCACCGAATTGGGTGCAAATTTCTCGAAATGGCGCGTCGGTAATTCCCGCCATCGGCGCGAGAATTAAATTGTTAGAAAGTTGATGATGGGCGATGTGCATTTTTAAAGGTGTTTAATCTTTTTTAGCGGCTTCGTCTTCATTCCAAATCGGATTTTTCAAATCATCTGGATGTAATTTTGCCGCGTCGGCGGGGTAAATATGCCAAAACGATTTATCGATAGACGCATTGCTGTAATTTTCTTTTTCGGCGTGGGTGAACGGACACCAAAAATTTTCGACTAATTTTACTAAATAGGAATGCCATTCAAACAACGCTACGCTCACCGGGCAATACCAAGAGCAATTCAAAATCCAAAACAATTTGGATTGCGAGGTACTCAAAGCAAATGAACCGTCCATTTTGATTTGGGTTTTCAAATCGTAACGGTGACTTTCTTTCGCGGGCAAATAATCGCGCAATGTTCTAACGTCTTTTGCGCCCATCATTAGCAAATGCCAATACGACCAATACGCGCTCAGAAAAATAAACGGCAACGTCAAAATAGGCAAATAAATCATTACCATGCCGATGGCGCGTTTCCATACGGGAACGTCTTTATAATGTTTGCCGATAGCGACACGATGACAATTTTCACAGGCTTTTTTCATAGTTTTTTCCTTTGGTTATTATTTAAAATGGGGCGTGGTTAATTCCTCGCCATGAAATAATTGATAAATACTTAAACAACCCGCACAACAAAATTTTTTTTCACCGGACGAGTTTTGGAGTGTGAAACCGTTGATTAGCACAGGTAAACCGCACAATGTACAAGCGGTTTTTTTTTCATTTTTTGATGCAGACATTTAGCGTTTGCGACCGTTTAACCGAATCCAATCTTCTTGTTGAACGCGCGGCGCGAAATCGATTTTTTCCGCGTAGGCGACAATTACGGAATCGGCTTGTTCAGCTAAAATTCCCGACAAAACTAAATCGCCGTTTTCAATCACTAACGCGCTAATTGACGCAGATAAATCAATCAACGGTTTTGCCAAAATGTTCGCCAAAACCACGTCGGCTTGAAACGGTGTGAAATCTTCTGGCAAATAGCAGTGGATTTTGTCCGAAACATTATTTTTCAGCGCGTTATCGCGTGTTGCGGTGAGAGCTTGCGGGTCAATATCCACGGCGTGCGCGACTTTTGCACCGAGTAAAATCGCGGCAACCGCTAAAATTCCCGAACCACAACCGTAATCAATCACGGTTTTGTCAGTCAAATCATGGCTCGCTAACCATTCCAAACACAACGCCGTGGTCGGATGTGTGCCAGTGCCAAACGCCAAACCTGGATCGAGCGTTAAACAAACGGTGCCTTCTTCGCGTTGTTCTTGGTCGGTCGGGCAAACCCACAAACGGTCGGCGAATTTCATCGGATGATAAAATTCCATCCACGCGCGTTCCCACGCTTGATCTTCGATGAATTCGTATTGCCAGTTTTCAAGCGCGTGATGTTTAAATTTCGCATTCATCGCCGCTGTCACCGTTTCGGGTTCAACGTCCAATTCGTACAACGCGATAACTTGCGTATTTGTCCAAATTTTGGTTTCGCCAATGCGCGGTTCATAAACGGGTTCGTCTTCAGCATCCATGTAAGTCACGGAAACTGCGCCTAAATGGGAGAAATGTTTTGCGATTTTCGGCGCGGATTTTTCGGTGCTAATAACAGAAAGTTGGTGCCAAGACATAATAGGAAGTGAGGAAATTTAATAGGTGGGCGCGACAAATTCGCGCAGTTGGATTTGGAAAGCGCGAATAAATCGCGCCCACACAAACCGAATAAAATGGTTATTTATAAATGCCCAATTTTTTCTCTAAATAATGGATATTCTGCCCACCCAGCGCAAACGCGCTGTCCATCATAATGTCGTGTTGCAACGGAATGTTCGTTTTGATGCCGTCGATAATAATTTCATTGAGCGCAGTTCTCATTCGCGCAATCGCACTTTCACGATTTTCACCATGAGCAATCAATTTCCCAATCATCGAATCGTAATACGGTGGCACTTTGTAGCCGTTATAAATGTGCGTTTCGCACCGAATTCCAGGGCCGCCCGGCATGTGAAATTGTTCAATCGTGCCAGGACAAGGCATAAACGTACGCGGATCTTCGGCATTTAAACGGCATTCAATCGCGTGACCTTGAATTTTAATTTGGTCTTGCGTCATCGATAATTTTTCACCAAAAGCAATTCGCAACTGCTCTTTTACAATGTCAAACCCCGTCACCATTTCTGTCACAGGATGTTCAACTTGCACGCGCGTATTCATTTCGATAAAGAAAAACTCGTTTTTTTCGTACAAAAATTCAAACGTTCCCGCGCCACGATAACCAATGTCCACGCAGGCTTTCGCGCAACGTTCGCCAATAAATTTACGTTGTGCTTCGGTGATAAACGGGGCGGGTGCTTCTTCAACCACTTTTTGATGACGACGTTGCATCGAACAATCGCGCTCACCTAAATGAATCGCGTTGCCGTGTGAATCCGCCATCACTTGAAATTCAATGTGGCGTGGATCTTCCAAAAACTTTTCCATGTAAACGGTCGAATTACCAAACGCACTGCCGGCTTCGGCTTTGGTCATCGCAATGGCGTTTAATAACGCCGCCTCGGTATGAACTGTTCGCATCCCACGTCCACCACCGCCGCCCGCTGCTTTAATAATCACGGGATAACCGATTTCTTGCGCGAGTTTTAAATTGGTTTTTGAATCGTCTGTCAACGGGTCGTTATTGCCTGGAACGCACGGAATACCAGCCGCGAGCATGGCTCTTTTAGCAGAAATTTTATCGCCCATCATGCGAATGGTTTCTGCTTTTGGGCCAATAAAGACAAATCCACTTTGTTCAACTTTTTCAGCAAAATCGGCGTTTTCAGACAAAAATCCATAACCGGGATGAATCGCTTGCGCGTCCGTCACTTCCGCTGCGCTGATAATTGCCGGAATGTTTAAATAACTGTCTGCCGACGCAGCGGGACCGATACAAACAGATTCATCAGCCAACCGAACGTGCTTTAAATCACGATCCGCTTCTGAATGAACTGCCACCACTTTAACGCCCAATTCACGACACGCGCGTAACACTCGCAACGCGATTTCACCGCGATTAGCGATAACGATTTTATCAAACATAACGCCTCGCTTTATTCAATGACAAACAACGGTTGACCGTATTCCACGGGTTCGACGTTTTCCACCAAAATTTGGGTAATAATGCCACTTTTATCGGCTTCAATTTGATTCAAAATTTTCATCGCTTCAATAATGCACAACGTATCGCCCGCTTGCACGGCTTGACCGATTTGCACAAATGATTTGCTGCCGGGTGATGCTGAACGGTAAAACGTGCCAACCATCGGTGATTTGACAATGTGACCTTTAATTTCAGGTTTTACCGGTTCGCCGACCAAGTTGATAATCGTAGAAGACGGTGTAGTAGCTGGCGCGTAAGTCATCATCGGGGCAGGCGATGTGCTGGTGTACCGATTGATACGAATGGATTCTTCCCCTTCTTTAATTTCTATTTCAGCAATGTCTGAGGCGGCAATAATCTCAATGAGTTTTTTTATTTTTCTAATGTCCATGTGATTTAAGTTTTCTCTGTTAATAATCGGTGAGCGGCTTGTAACGCCAATTCATAGCCTATTGCGCCTAATCCGCAAATCACGCCTTGCGCGATGTCGGAAAAATAGGAGTATTTGCGAAATGGTTCGCGTGCGTGAACGTTTGATAAATGCACTTCAATAAACGGAATTTTTGTCGCCAATAACGCATCGCGTAACGCTACGCTGGTATGCGTAAATGCGGCAGGATTGATGATAATAAAATCGACCCGATTAGCGTACGCCAAATGAATCAGCTCGATGAGTTCGTGTTCTGCGTTACTTTGGTGAAAAGTCAGCGAATGCTGTAAAAATTGGGCTTCTTGTTCAAGCGTGTGTTGAATATCCGCGAGCGTTTTATTGCCATAAAGACTGGGTTCGCGTATGCCCAACAAGTTCAAATTCGGGCCATTTAAAACAGTAATTATCGCCATGACGTTCTTCTTAGATAAGTAGTTAAAAAACGGGCTAATTTTACCGTGTTGTGACAGTTTGTCCAGTTTAACCACAAAATGTGTTTGAATTTGCAAATTTTGTGGCTGTTTTCGCCAATTTGAAGCGTTTATAACGTGATTTGTTGCGCCAAACACGCAAAATCAGCGTGTTCCGAATACGGTAAAATGCCCAATAATGGCATTCGTAATCGCACCACCAAACTCGAAATTGTTAAATCGACACAATCAAAATCGGCATCGTTACAAACCGCCAACCAACCCACGCAATCCAATCCTGCATTTTGAATCGCTTCCGCCGTGAGTTGAGCGTGATTGATGCAACCTAATTTAATCGACACCACCAAAATAATCGGCACATTTAACTTTTTCGCCAAATCTGCAATCGTTTCGTGTTCATTCAATGGCGCGTACCAACCGCCCGCCCCTTCAACAATCAGCACATCGGCTAAATTTTGCAAGGTTTGAAAATGAGCAAAAATCGTGTCTAAATTCGCGGGATTATCTTTGCCAGCCAAATGCGGCGAAATCGGCAATTCGTAAGCGAACGGGTTAATCAACGAATAATCGACACGTTGCGAACTGGTTTTTTGAATCGCCAACGCATCGGCATTTTGCCATTCGCCATTGATTTTTTCGCAACCCGAAGCCACCGGTTTCATTCCAATGACGGACAAATTTTGCTGTTTAAAATAGGTCATTAACGCCAGCGTTGCCCACGTTTTGCCGACGTTTGTATCGGTGCCAGTGACGAAATAATGTTGTTTCATGACGTTAAAAAATCTCCTGCTGAAATGACAATAACCTTGAATTCTGCTTCTTCGATAAACGCATCAAAAGTTGCATCCACCACTTCTTGTTCGCGTAATTCAACCACCGTAAGCGTGGAATCAACGTCACACGATTTCACCACGACCAATTCTGCGGCATTTAATTGAGTTGCCAACCACGCCGCCAAACTGTCGGACGTTATAGCCCACGTTGCGGGAATTTCTGCGGCGTTTAATTCCGCGATATTCGGCGACCAAATGCCAAAGCGATTATTTTTAATTTCTGAAACCGATGACGCAATCACAAATTCAGGCTGTAAATTTTGACACATTGTCGCCATTTGTTGCATCGCTAAAATCGCCATTTTGTGCGCGACAGTGTCGTCGAATTGCCATTTTTTCTGCGCTTGTCGAACGTGATTGGCAAAATCGCCGCCGCCACACACTACAATCGTCGATTCGCCGGCTTTCACAATGTGTTTTAGGCACTCAAACAGTCGTCCATTTTCCAGCAAACTGCCGCCTAATTTTACAACTCTCATCTTTCAAAATTCCGTGTGTGTGTTTTGGATAATTCTAATCGGTGGTTAAATCGATTGATACTAACAGTTTGTTCGTAACAAATAACGCGCATAATCGCTAAAATTTTAACTAATGCTCAGGCGCGTAAGTTGACTTATAATTGCGCGGTAACTTTTAAACACTTTCATTTTAGGAAAAATCAGCATGAAAAAATTAACCCTTTTGTTGTCGCTTGGCGCATTTCTATTCACCTCCGTTGCCAGCGCACACGGGCCAGTTCGTCAAAAACTCGATGAAGAAATCACCATCAACGCGCCAGCTGACAAAGTTTGGAACATTATCAAAGAATACAAAGATTTGTCTTGGTTGCCGGCGATTAAAAGCGTGGCAGCGACGGGTGGAAACGAAAAAGGCGCAACGCGCGTGTTGACGTTGAAAAATGGCGGCACCATTACGGAAGAATTGAAAAAATACGACGCAGAAAAAATGTCGTACGCTTACAAAATCACTGACATCAGCACCGCTAAAACCATTACGCATTCTGGCGTAGAAGAAAAAGTGCCTGTTTTTCCGGTTGATAATTATGCCGCGAGCATTGACGTTGAAAGCAAAGACGGCGCCACGGTTGTGTCGTGGAAAACCGGTTATTACCGCGCTTACATGAACAATAATCCGCCAGCTGAAATGAATGAAGAAGCCGCAAAAACAGCGGTGACAGCGGTTTTGAAAGAAGGTTTGGCAAATTTGAAAACGTTGGCTGAAAAATAAGTGTTAAAAAATTTCAAATGGACGGTAGCGATGGGAATCGCCGCCGTTTTTTTATATTCTCCCACTTACGCCGCGCCGTTCGCCTACATTACCAATCAATTGGGCGACAGTATTTCGGTCATCAATCCGCACACTAACGCGGTTGAAAATACGATTTCTGTTTTGGGCAAACCTGCGGGCGTTGCCGTTTCGCCGAATGGTGAACGGGTTTATGTTTCAACGCCCGAAGCGCAAGGTATCGCCGTGATTGATACGACAAAAAATGCCGTGATTTCGACGATTAAACTCAGCGAAGGCGCGTTAGGAATTGCGGTTTCTCCTGATAATCAACGGCTTTACGTCGCGGATTGGTATCAAAACAGCGTCAGCGTGATTGATGCAAAAACGTTGCAAATTATCGCCACGATTGAAGTTGAAAAATCGCCGTCTGGTTTGATGGTTAGTTCGGATAATCGTTTTTTGTATGTGGCGAATCGATTGAGCAATTCGGTTTCGCAAATTGATTTGAAAACGCTGCAAACGCGAAACGTGACACCCGTCGGCAAACATCCGTTTGGTTTAACGTTGGATGCTAAAAACGAACGGCTTTATGTGGCGAATGTGCAAAGCGACGATGTGAGCGTTTTGGATACCAAAACGATGCACTTAATCGCGACCGTTCCCGTTCAAAAAATGCCTTACGCGGTGACATTAGCGAAAAACGACGCGCTCCTTTTTGTCACAAATCAAGAAGATGGCAACGTTTCTGTCGTGGACACCCAAACCTTAAAAGAAATTAAAATAATCACCGTTGGCGATAAACCCGAAGGCATCGCCACGCAGTCGGATGATATTCATGTTTACGTCGCCAACTGGTTTGACAACACGGTTTCTGTGATTGACGCGAACACCCTCGCCGTCGTCGAAACCATCAAAACCGGCTCAGGCAGTCGAGCTTTCGGTCAATTTTTCAGCCGCTAAAAACTTATGCAATTAAACGCGGTACTTCATTCTCTTCCTTATTTTTCAGACAGTGCGGTTTTATTTGCACCCTTTTCGGCACAATCGTGGGCGGTCTTTTTAGACAGCGGTCATCCCCGCAGCACGCAAGGACGCTACGATATTATTGCCGCAAAACCCATTTGCACCTTGGTGACGCAAGGCAATCAAACGACCATTACTTGCGGCAACAAAGTCATTGTTTCAAACGAAAATCCGTTTGATTTACTCCAAAGTGAATTGGCGCACCACAGTGAAATGTTGAATTCCAGCCCTTTGGCGGAATTTGATTTGCCGTTTGTCGGTGGCGCAATCGGTTATTTTTCGTACGATTTGGCACGACGCTTAGAAGATTTTCCGAATCTCGCTGAAGATGCCGAAGCGATTCCTGAAATGATAGTCGGAATTTATGATTGGGCGTTAATTGTGGATCATAAAACTAAAAAAAGCTTTCTGATTTTGTACGATGAAACGCGCCACGATGAAATTCTGCGTGATTTAAGCGGAGTAGCCACGCCAGACGAAACGGAATTATTTTCTGTCACTAGCGAAATAAACGCCAATTTTTCGCAAAATGGTTACGCGCACGCTTTTCAAAAAATTAAGCATTACCTCAGAGAAGGCGATTGTTATCAAGTCAATTTAACGCAACGTTTTTCAGCAACGTGCGAAGGCGATACTTGGCAAGCGTATCAAGCGTTGCGCGAAATTAACGCTGCACCATTTAGTGCCTATTTGAATTTCCCTGACGTGAAAATTTTGAGTTCATCGCCCGAACGTTTTTTAAAATTGACTGGGCGGTACGTCGAAACGAAACCGATTAAAGGCACGCGCCCCCGTAAATCTGACGCGCTTGAAAATGAACGCGCTTGTTTGGATTTAAAAACCAGTCCCAAAGACCGTGCGGAAAATGTGATGATTGTCGATTTGTTGCGAAACGACATCAGCAAAGTGTGTCAAAAAGTGCGCGTGCCGAAGCTGTTTGAAATCGAAAGTTACAGCACCGTACATCATTTGGTTAGCACCGTGACGGGCGAATTAAATGCCAATCAGCACGCGCTGGATTTGTTAAAACATTGTTTTCCAGGCGGTTCGATTACCGGCGCACCGAAAATTCGCGCCATGCAAGTGATTGAAGAACTCGAACCAAATCGGCGCGGTGTTTATTGTGGTGCGATGGGTTACATCGATTTCAATGGCAACATGGACACCAATATCGCCATTCGCACCTTGGTTCAATCGCACGATACGATTCGGTTTTGGGCGGGCGGCGGCATTGTGCATGATTCAAAAGTCGAAGACGAATACCAAGAAAGTTTCGACAAAGCAGCGGCAATGTTTCAAGTTTTACGGCGGTTTCAGAAGTTCTAACATGAAACTGGTTTTCGGCGGATTTCAATTGCCGTTATTGAATCAATTTTTTGATACTTTGCGAGTGGTTACACTTTTTTTTTCTAAAGCGGTTAGAATAGCCACGATGATAATTAACCTTTGAGAGAACTTTATGAACACACAAAAATTGATTACCGCTTACAGTGAATTCATGCGCCATTTGCATGAAACGATGGAAGACACGCTGCATTCGTTCACGGATGCGTTTGAAATTTCTAAAGAAAAAACCAATGAAAGCAGCGAATTAACGACTGAAGAATTGGATCATGTTTCCGCGCAAGTAAAACGTGATGTTGAACACGCGGCGCAGAATTTACCGGCTCATGATAATAATTCATTGTCCGACTGGTTGAAATTCGACATTGAATTGATTGAGAATTTAACGTGGGATGCGTTTTTAAGCGTTGCCGATAAAACACGCATCGAACTCGCTAAAATCGAATTTCTTGCCGAAACACACAAATATCAAAGTGGCGATATTACCATTGCTGGCACGTTTATTTGTAACGATTGCGGCAAAGAAATCGCATTTAAAGCAACCAGCCGAATTCCAAATTGTCCGACTTGCCACAATCACACATTCGTTCGGTTATAAGCCGTTTTCATTTTATCAGGCGATTTTTATTATGATAAACAGTGGTTTATTAGAGATTTTACTGTTGGCGCAACACAAAGCCGACGTTAAACTTGGACTGCATTGCAAGCGTGTGGCGTGTTACGCTTTCGAGTTGGCAAAAGCGTTAAATCAATCGTCGGAATTTAAAAAACGAATTTTTTTGAGTGGCTTGGTTCACGACATTGGTTTTTTAAAATTGGATATAGATTTTGCCAAAATTTCTCATGATATGACGCTTCACACGGATGTCGATTTGATTCAGCGTCACGTTATCGAGGGGGAAAAATTATTGTCCAAAGTGATTACCGATGTCGAAATTTTAGAAATCGTGCGCCATCATCATGAAAAATTTAACGGTGAAGGTTATCCTGATAAATTGAAAGGCGAAGAAATTTCGTTAGCCTCACGCATTATGGCGGTCGTCGATTTGTACGATGCCATGATGATTGGTGAAATGTTTGGCGAAGAACGTTCTATTCCACAAGATATTATTCATTATTTCAGTTACACCGCCAGCGGTGCAGAACTTGATCCAGAATTAGTCAAAACATTTCTAGGATTGTTGCAACGTAATCCGGTATTTTATTTGCCCGTTGAAAATAACGACATGAATTTGTATAAAATCGTTTATTTATCGCCAGGAAAATTAGAAGAAGGCGATTTGTGCGATCAATATGGCACTGTTTTGGTTAAACAAGGTGCGGAATTAACGCAACACACGCTTGATAACATTCGCTCGACGTATCCAGGGCAAAAAATTATTTACGTTCCCGAATCTTCTTAAATTTTAAACACAAACAAAAAAGGAAAAACTTATGTCAGAATTCGACAATGTCAGCGTCGTCAAAAAAGCCAACGTTTATTTTGGTGGCAATGTCAGCAGCCGCACGATTAAATTTGCCGACGGTTCAACGAAAACGTTAGGTTTTATGCTGGCTGGCGAATATGTTTTTAACGTTGGCGTACCCGAAATCATGGAAATTCAAAGCGGCGAATTGGACGTTTTGTTGCCAAACGAAGAATGGAAACCGATTAAAGGCGGCGAAACATTTAACGTTCCAGAAAATTCACAATTCACCGTGCGCGTTCATCAGCCGACCGATTATATTTGTTCATTTGTTTAAATTTCTGTACGGGCGAGTTCCAAACTCGCCCTGTATAACAGCAATAACATTCACGACAAAAACATTTACAACATTTTAAAGGGCGGGTTTAGAACCCGCCCTTACATTTAGGAAAACCATTTTGATTTCTACCGCAAATATCACCATGCAATTTGGCGCAAAGCCATTGTTTGAAAACATTTCTGTTAAATTTGGCGACGGAAATCGCTACGGTTTAATTGGCGCAAACGGCTGTGGTAAATCCACATTCATGAAAATTTTGAGCGGTGATTTAGAACCTTCCGCCGGCAATGTCAGTATTTCACCGAACGAACGCCTCGGTAATTTACGCCAAGACCAATTCGCTTTTGAAGATTACCGCGTCATCGATGTAGTGCTAATGGGTCACAAAGAAATGTGGGCGGCAATGTCAGAACGTGATGCCATTTACGCCAATTTAGAAGCCACCGAAGACGATTATATGCACGCCGCAGAATTGGAAACGGTGTTTGCTGAATTTAATGGCTACACCGCCGAATCTCGCGCGGGCGAATTATTGCTCGGTTTGGATATTCCAGTTGAGCAACATTACGGTTTGATGAGCGCAGTGGCTCCCGGTTGGAAATTGCGAGTTTTATTGGCGCAAGCGTTGTTTTCAAATCCTGATATTTTATTACTTGACGAGCCGACCAACAACTTGGACATCAACACGATTCGCTGGTTAGAAGATATGTTGAACGACCGCGATTGCACAATGGTGATTATTTCGCATGATCGCCATTTTCTAAACAGCGTTTGTACGCACGTTGCCGATATGGATTTTGGTGAATTGCGCGTTTATCCCGGCAATTACGACGATTACATGGTGGCTTCGACCGAAGTTCGTCAACGGTTACTGGCAGGAAATGCTAAAAAGAAAACCCAAATTGTCGAATTACAAGCCTTCGTCAGACGTTTTTCTGCCAACGCTTCCAAAGCGAAACAAGCCACTTCACGCGCCAAACAATTGGACAAAATTCAACTTGATGAAGTGAAATTATCGAGTCGTGTAAATCCCTTTATGCGCTTTGATGAAAGTAAAAAATTGCATCGTTTAGCGGTTGAATTAGACAATGTTAGCAAAGGTTACAGCGGCGAACCGTTATTCAAAAAGTTGAATTTAATGATTGCAGCGGGTGAAAAAGTTGCCGTGATTGGCGCAAACGGGATTGGTAAAACGACGTTATTAAAAACGTTAGTCGGCGAATTGTTGCCGGATACTGGCGAAGTGAAATGGGCTGAAAATGCTGAAGTCAGTTATTTCGCGCAAGATCACGCTTCCGATTTTGCTGAAGACATGACATTGGTTGAATGGATGACGCAATGGCGCAAAGAAAGTGACGACGATCAAACGATTCGCGCCACGTTGGGACGCTTATTATTTTCGCAAGATGACATTAACAAATCGGTGAAAGTCCTGTCGGGTGGTGAACAAGGACGGATGTTGTTTGGTAAATTGATGCTGCAAAAACGCAACGTGATGGTAATGGACGAACCGACAAACCATTTGGATATGGAATCGATTGAATCGCTCAATACCGCGTTGGAACAATATCCTGGCACGTTGATTTTCGTGAGTCATGACCGTGAATTCGTGTCGTCTTTAGCGACGCATATTATTGAAATTACCGCGCACGGCATTATCGACTTTAGCGGCAATTACGAAGATTATTTAGCCAGTCAGGCGAAATAGTCAGCGGTGAAACACCTCGTTTTATTACACGGTTGGGCAGCACACAGCGGATGGTGGGGCGATTTTGCCACGCAACTTTCGCAACATTATCGTGTGACGCTGATTGATTTGCCGTGGCGCGATAATTTGGCAGAAATCAGCGATGCCGTGATTGCCGAATTAGACAACGAACCTTTTTATGTATTGGGTTGGTCGTTTGGCGGTACGGTGGCGTTGGATATGGCGGCGCGGTATTTCAATCGGGTAAAAGGCGTGATATTACTGGCGGCGAATCCGTGTTTTGTTGCCGCTGAAACGTGGGCAGGCATGTCAGTCGAAACATTTCACGCTTTCTCTGAACAATTACACGCCAATCTAACGGCGACATTGGCGCGTTTTTTAGCGTTGCAATGTCAAGGCGTGCCGAATTCTAGCGTGTTTTTGAAAGGCATAAAAACGTGTTCCGCCACACAAATCACGCCAGAATTATCCGAGTTAGAAGCTGGTTTAACGTTGCTCAAAACCAGTGATTTACGTTCAGTTTTAGCAAATTTAACGTGTCCAATTGCCGCAATTTTGAGCGACAACGACACGCTGATTCCCGTTTCAATCAGCGAATCAATGCAAACATTGCAACCGAATTTACAACTCACCGTTTTACAAAATGCCGGTCATATTCCGTTCATCACACAACCTGAAAATTGCTTAAACGCGATTCACGCTTTTTTTAATGGCATTAGATAAAACCAAAATCAAACAATCATTTGGCAATGCGTCGCACACTTACGACCGCGTGGCAGAATTGCAGCGCAACGTCGGGCGTGATTTTTTGCGCTCGTTTTTACCCGAAAAATTGAATGGCGTGGTCGTAGATTTAGGCTGTGGCACGGGATTTTTAACGCAGGAATTAGTGCGGCATTGTGAAAATGTTGATTTGATTGCGCTAGATTTGGCGTTTTCGATGTTGCAAACAACGCGCGAAAAATTAGGCGATTCAGTAAAAGTCGTTTGTGCCGATGCGGAAAAATTGCCGTTTTTAAACGAGAAAATTAACACGGTTTTTTCAAATTTAGCGTTGCAATGGTGTCAGCCGATTGATGAAGCGTTACGCGAATTACACCGCGTTTTAAAATCCGACGGTGAATTTATTTTTAGCACATTTGGTTCGGAAACGCTGTGGGAATTAAAAACTGCGTGGAAAAAGGTTGATGATTTCGACCACGTTAATGAGTTTTACACCGCGCCACAATTACAAAATGCGTTGGAAAAGGCTGGTTTTGTTGACGTTGAAATTAAAAATCAACAATACATTTCGCGTTACGATTCGGTTTTGGATTTGATGCACGAGTTGAAACACATCGGCGCACATAATGTAAATTCGCAACGTCGCAAAAATTTAACTTCCAAAAAATCGTTAAAAACCATGATGGAAAATTATCCCCGCAACGAATCTGGCGAAATTGTGGCGACGTTTGACGTGATTCAAATCGTGGCACGAAAAAAAATTCGCTCACGCTAAAAACTCAGTTCAAATTATAAATCGCGCCACGCTGTTTAAAACAGCGACGACTAAATAACACTTGATGTTCAAACGGTTGCATCTGTGGGCGCGAATTGATTCGCGCAAGTTGTGCGAGAACGGTCGATTTATCTTTGCCATGAATCATGCAATATAAATTGTAACGCCATTCGGGCAACATCGGACGTTGATAACACAGCGTCACGAATGGAAATTCCAATAAATACTGGGCGATTTCGTCAATTTTCTCTTCGGGAACGTGCCAAACACACATCGCATTAGCGCGATAACCCAACGCCGCGTGTTTCACAATCACCCCAAAACGTTTAATAATTCCGCTCGCTTGCAAATGTTTTAGCCGTTCAATCACGTCGGTTTCGCTGATATTCAAACGCTCGCCAATAACGGCATAAGGACGCGCACAAATGGGCAAGCCTTCCGCGACGTGCGCGAGTAATTGTTGATTGATTGCGTCAAACATTCGTTAAATCCAACTGAAAACTCAAATCGATAAAAAACTCTTTCTCCAGCGGAAAACGTAACACGTCATAACCTGTTTCATTTTCAATCGCGCCAATCACGTTATTCAAATGCGTGGCATCCGTCGCAATCAGCACAAACCACAAATTCAACGCATTTTCACGTTCATAATTGTGATTCACTTCGCTAAAACGATTGATTTGCGCGGCGACAAATTCCAGCTCATTTTCAGGCACCGAAATCGCCGCCAATGTACT
The DNA here is from genome assembly GCA_903870545.1 of uncultured Pseudomonadota bacterium. Taxonomy (GTDB): domain Bacteria; phylum Pseudomonadota; class Gammaproteobacteria; order Methylococcales; family Methylomonadaceae; genus UBA10906. The sequence continues at coordinate 63,186 of CAIQDI010000028.1, read as the reverse complement.
CACGCCAATCTGATTCGGGGGAATAATCGCGCCAATTCGACTGATAAATTGTCGCTGGTTTAATTCGTGCAACGCTTGCAACACCTCGTTTTCAGTCACATTCAATTGCGCGGCAATATCCGCGTAAGGCGTGAGCGTGAGCGGAAAATCACGCTGAAAATCGTTCAATAATTTTTTTTGTAAATTTGTTAGCACCTATTACATTCCAATCCGATGCGCTCGCGCGGAAAAGAAAATGCCGTTCGGTTTTTCGGCAGGCAAACGCGCCACTTCTTTCAACGTGTTCGTGTCATAAACGGCGACCGTATTATCATCCCGCAACGCAATCCAAACCTGTTCGCCGCGTGGTGTAAATTCAAAATGCAACGCCGCTTTTCCCGCGCTAAACGTGTTTGAAACGTTCAGCGAATTCGCATCGATAATTTGAATTTGCGAATTATCTGGCATCGCAAAATTGACCCAAATCTGCCGCCCGTCAGGTCGCGCCATTACAAAAACCGGTTGCCCGACCACGGGAATCGTTTTGACTAATTGCCACGTTTTTTTATCGACCACCAAAACCTCGTGCCGCCCAATTCCAGGCACAAAAACGTAATCCGAAGTCATTGCCCAGCCTTCAAAATGCGGCATTTTATAAACGGGTAATTGCTCATCGTCTTTGCCATAATCCGCCAAAATGCGTTTGACACCCAATTCAGAATGCCATAAATCCAACAATGCCAAACCTTTTTCACCAAACAAACCCGCAATATAATAACGTCCGTCAGGTGAAATTAGCGCGTCGTAAGGTTGTTTGCCGATGTGGGTAAATTTTTCGATTTGCGGTGATTTAGGATTTTTCGCATCAATCACCCAAATTTCACCGGCATCAAATAAACTCACCACAAATTTTTGATTCGGCGCATCGACCAAACCCACGGTTTTTGAAAGTTGACCTGTTGCGTCAATTGCGGGGATTTCCGCCAGCAATTCCAGCGTGTCTGATGAAAATAATTTCACGCCCGCTGGTTGATAATTCGACACCGCAATAATTTTTCCGTCTTGTGAAATCGCGCCGCCGATTGAATTGCCGCCTTGAACGATTCGCGCCGCAATTTCATCTTCGAGCAAATCAATTTTAGTCAATCCGCCGTCACGTCCAAAAACGTATGCAAACCGTTCGTCGCGCGAAAACACCACTGAAGCGTGTGATAAATCGCCCAAGCCTTCAATTCTGGCGAGTTGGCGCGGTTGTGATGTGTTAATAATCAACGCCGAATTGGATTCCCGCTCGATAACCAAGCCCAAATCACCGGTGGCGCGTAATTCATCCGCGTGAACATTTAACACGAACAACAAACTAAAACTTAAAAAAGAAACGAATTTTGTCATGACGATAGCGTGAAAATAAGCAAAATAATGTCGGTCATGATAACAAAAAAAAATAATGAAATAACGGTAAAAAATGCTAGAATTTTGCCAACTTCTTAACGAACAGTAGGTGATTTCAATGACAAACGCTTTAGCTTTACCAACTAATTTATCCGTTGGCACTTTTGACGCTTATTTGGGTGTTGTGCGTCAAATGCCGCAATTGACTGTTGAACAAGAACGCGAGCTGGCGTTACGTTTTCGGGATGAAGGCGATTTAGAAGCCGCGCGTCAATTAGTCATGACCAATTTGCGTTTTGTGGTTCATGTCGCGCGAGGTTACAGCGGTTACGGTTTGTCGATGCCGGATATTATTCAAGAAGGCAACGTTGGTTTAATGAAAGCGGTGAAACGTTTTAATCCTGATATGGGTGTGCGCTTGGTGTCTTTTGCGGTGCATTGGATTAAAGCCGAAATTCACGAATATGTGATTAAAAATTGGGGCATTGTTAAAATTGCGACCACGAAAGCGCAACGTAAATTGTTTTTTAATTTACGCAAAATGAAAAAAAATTTGAATTGGCTGACACACGACGATGCGACCGCGATTGCTGCCGATTTGAATGTGAGTGTGAGCGACGTTTATGAAATGGAAAAACGGTTGAGCAGTCACGATATGTCGTTTGATATGTCGAACGATGAGAATGACGATGAGAATTACGCGGCACCGGTGAATTATTTGCAAAAATATCACGCGGATCCAGCCGAATTGTTGGAAGCGTCCGATTGGGAAGGACGTGAACATGAGTTATTAACTGAAGCAATGAAAACGCTGGACGAACGTAGTTTAGATATTGTGGCGAGTCGCTGGTTAATTGAAAAAAAATTAACGCTGCAAGATTTGGCAGCGAAATATAATGTTTCGGCGGAACGAATTCGGCAACTCGAACAAAATGCGATGAAGAAAATCCGCAACGCCTCGGTGTTTGTCGCGTAAATTTAAATATGGCGTTAAGAAAAAAGCCCCGATTTGCAGCAATGCGAATTGGGGCTTTTTTGTGGAATTGACAGTTTAAAACTCAGAATTCTTCCCAATTATCATGATCGATTTGCGTTGTTAAAACAGGTCTAGTTGATGGTTCGGTAGTTGTTTGTCGTACATTTTTATTTATAGACGCATTATTTTTTGCATAACCAACATTAAAATGTGAAACCGAAACCGACAACGTCCGTGCTTGGTCTTCTAACGCCTCGGCTGCCGCCGCCGATTCTTCAACTAAAGCGGCATTTTGTTGTGTGACCGTATCCATTTGACTGACCGCACTATTTACTTGTTCAATACCGTGACTTTGCTCAGAAGATGCCGCCGTAATTTCAGACATCATGATGGTGACACCACGAATTGAAGCGACGATTTCGCCCATTGTTTCGCCTGCTTGCGTAACTAAACGTGTTCCACCTATAACTTTGTTTACCGAATTATTGATTAAATCTTTAATTTGAGCTGCCGCCGTGGCGGCACGTTGCGCTAAATTACGCACTTCAGTTGCCACTACTGCAAAACCTTTTCCTTGATCCCCAGCGCGTGCCGCTTCAACCGCCGCATTTAACGCCAAAATGTTAGTTTGAAAGGCAATGTCATCAATCACTAAAATAATGTCACCAATTTTTCGGGATGCTTCATTGATTTCATCCATTGTTTGAACAACTTGATTTACCACATCTACACCCCGCCCAGCAATATCTGAGGCTTCAACCGCTAATTGATTTGCTTGTTTGGCATTATTCGCGTTATGTTTCACTGTAGACGTGAGCTGTTCCATGCTTGCAGCAGTTTCTTCCAAACTTGCGGCTTGTTCTTCGGTGCGATGCGACAAATCGTTATTCCCCGCCGCGATTTCTTTTGTGCCGGAACTAATTGCATCAGTGGTATCTTGAATTTGTTGAACAATCGTTTTTAAACTTGCTACCGTTGTATTCACATCATTTTTTAATTGTTCAAACGTGCCAGAATAATTGTTATCAATATGTTGTGTTAAATCACCTTGTGACAAAGCACTTAAAACGCGCACAATTTCACTTAAACTGTCTGAACAAGTTGTCACTAACTGATTGATTCCTTGACTGATTAACAAAATAAAATCTGATTTTCCCTGTTCACTAATTCGGAGTGAAAAATCACCGTCTACAATCGCTGCCACCACATCAGCGACTTCTTTTTCAATGGCAACTTCAGCGGTTCTATCTTTCCATTCTGCAATCACGCCTAGACGCTGTCCTTGGTCGTTAATAACAGGATTTGCGGTAATCACAATGGGATGTCCACCGAGCATAATCGTTGAAATGTGATTATTATTTAACTTATCTAACATGGATTTATGATCAGGGGTATTTTTTAAATCATCGATGTTGCTACCAACCAGATTTGCGGTCATGAAATTCGGAATTTGTTGCTGAATATCTTTTTCAAGTTCCGATAATAGTTTGATGGCGGCTTTATTGAGATAAATTATTTTTCGATCATTATCAGCAATCAAAACGCTGGTGCTAACGTTATCTAAACCAATTTTAATGCGTAAATTTTGATCAGCTATTCGCTTTGATTCGGCATCATTGAAGCCATTTTTAACTTGTGTTGTTTTAAACGCATCTAACACTTTTGCAATTTCGTCACGTTTACTGTTATCCACTAAATCTTTATTATTACCACGCATAATCATATCGGCAGTGACGTTAAGTGGGCGAATAATGGCGCGATACAACGCACATCCCATTATGATGGCAATTAACAAACTGTTCGAAACCAAGCCTATCATTACTTTAAATGTGTCATCATAATTTAATTGTGATGTCTCATAAGCGGCTTTTGTAACATCCATTTGCAATTGCAGTAATTTTTCAAGTTGCTCACCAACAGGCTCGAATAAAGGACGTACTTTTGTGATAATTATTTTATCAGCAGTTTCTAAATCATTAGCACGAAGGGCAATAACAGCAGGTTTTAAGCCTTCACTCACAAAAGCAGCGCGATTGTTTGCAAAATTTGTCGCAAGGATTTGCTCATCAGGCGTTAAAGATGTCGCCATGTAAGCCGCCCACGTTTTGTTAATGGCTTCGATGTTGTCGTCAACTTTTTGCGTATTTTTTTTGATAAGCTCTGGATTAGCAAGCGCGGCAGTAATCAACACGCGATTACTCATAATGTTTTTTTGAATAGAACCCAGCTGATACATCGGAATAACGCGATCGATATAAACTGATTTCAAACTTTCATTATTTTGCATCATGCCGTTTAGACCTAAACTACCGACAGAAACTATCACCGCCACTAAAATAATAATAAAAAACGTAATTCGCTTTTTAATTGTAATATTTTTAAAAAAATCAAATCGGTAAATTAAATCCCTTTTAAAAACATCGCCATTTTCAATTCGTAGATTTCCTACTTTACCTTTTTTAAACAACGAGTAAGCCGTTTCTACTTTTTTAATTTGCTCTAAAGTAGGCTTAGTTCGTACTGCCATGTAACCAATTTGTACACCATTTTCATAATCAGGCGTAATGTTTGCCAATACCCAAAAATAACTGCCATCACGACGCAAATTTTTAATTAAACCTGTCCAAGGTCTTTGAACTTTTAAAGAATTCCACAAATCGGTAAAAACTTGCTCTGGCATATCGGGATGATGAACCGTGGTATGTGATTTTCCAATCAATTCAGCTTCGTTGTTATAACCACACGTTCTAACAAAATCTTCATTTGCATAGGTCAAAATACCGTCTAAATCAGTTTTTGTGACCATTAAATCTTTTTCCGAAATGAAGTATTCCGTATTAGTTAGGTGATTTGTCAGGTGTGTTATTGTCATCAGTTAGCCTTTTATGTTTTACGTCATCCTTAGAAAGACAGATGGTAACAACCTAAAAAGTAAGTTTTATGACAACCAGAAAGGTGAATGTCAAATTCGCTTTTTGCTATGAATTTGTTGCAGATTTCAAAAAATGGAACACGCAATTTAAGGTTGATTTTCATGAAATGTTCCATTCTATTTTTTAGATATTGCCTTGAAAAAGCTGCGTACCACTTACTCGGATTCAAAAACAAAAACCTATCGTTTTTTCCATATTTCATATAGTCTCACCAAATTTTTCTGAGCTTTTACGTTATAGGTTGGGGACATAGCAATAGATTGAATAAATAGTCGTTCTGCATTGGAGTAATTTCCATCCAGCATATAAATATAACCGACGTTATTACAGGACGAGGACGCATCTGTGCTTTGTTGAAATGTTTGTAATGCTTGTTTTTCTTTGCCTTGCCTGGCTTGTAATAAAGCTAAGTTATTCAGCGTTAAATCAAACTTAACGTTAATTTTTAAGACGGCTTTGTAATCTTGCTCTGCTCCCTGCCAATCACCGGATAAGTATTTAGAGTATCCTCGATTATTTAGCACATCAATTGAAGCCGATGAATTTTCTAACGCATTGGTATAACTAGTGATTGCTGATGGGTAATCGTGCTGTAAATCAGCAAACAATCCCAATCCGTTATAAGCTCGCCAAAGTTTAGAATCTATTTTTACAGCCGCATTTAGATTTTTTACGGCATTTATGTAATTTCTTCGCTCTAACTGCAATAGTCCCAACGATTCCAGTGTTTTTGCGTGGTTGGGAGCGAATTTTAACGCCATTAAAAACGCTTCTTGAGCTAAATCGATGTTAGCTTTTTCAATATGAATTAAACCAATTTTATAAAGAATTTCATAATTGTTAGGATTTTGATTAAGCACACTAACATAATTACTTAAAGCCTCGTCAAATTGCCCTAAAAGTAATGCCTTATCGCCTAGTTTGGTGGATTCCTCTGCCGAATCAGCTTTGTCTCGATAATCATGGGAATTTATGTTGGCGCATCCCACAGATAAGGCTGCAAGAAAAAATGTAAGAATAATATAAAAATTACGCATCAAATAAACTCAATGTGAACCGAAAACGGTTATTAATTTTAAAACAGCCGGTCCGACCGCGACGATAAAAATACCAGGGAAAAAACATATCATCATTGGAAATAGCATTTTTGTACCTAGTTTTGCAGCTAATTCTTCAGCACGTTGCATACGTTTGTCTCGAAAGTCTTCAGCATAAATTCGTAATGTTTCTGCGATACTTGAACCCATTGAAATACTTTGTCCCAGTAACGAAACCAATCCTTTTATATCTTCAATTCCTGTGCGTCTTGCTAAACCCATCAATGCCTCAATTCTATCAACACCTGCTCTAGTTTCGGCATTAACTAAAATTAGTTCCGATGCCAGTAAGGGATGATTATGAATAAGTTCTTGTCCAACTCGTTGTAATGCCGCGTTAAGTCCTAAACCCGCCTCTGTGCAAACAACTAGTAAATCTAACGCATCTGGGAAAGCATCAATCACTAATTCTTGGCGTGTGGTTATTTTTTTGTGAAGATAATAATTTGGTGAAAATAATCCCAACGCGGCAGCGAATAGAATCACATACATAGTTGTTTTCGTATCAAGATTTTGAAATAGCGTCGTGCTAACAAAAGCGATGATGGGCAATAAAAAAAGGAGTATTGTTTTAATGGCATAAAAATACATTAGAGAATCAGGCGAGCGATAACCTGCATGAATAAGTTTTTCTTGTAATTGAGAACGCTCAATCACATTTTTAGGCGTGATGAATGGTTCGGCAGATTTTAACAATTTCTCAATTTGAGAGTTTTCAAATGAATTCGACGCAGATGAACGACCTAAAACATGGTATAAACGCCGCCGCTCAGGGTCAGAAAAACCTGAAAAAATCAGTAAAATAGCCAACACTGAAAAGAAAATGGCTGCTGAAATCAGTGTAATCAATAAAATTTTTACTGTGTCTACATTTTCAATGTAAGAAATTATATTATCCATAAAATATCTATACCCTAATTTGTGTCAGTTTCTGTATCCAGATAATACCGACCACCATCAAACCTAGCCCAACAGCAATCATTTTAATTCCATTCGGATCCGTAAATAAAACATCTACATATTCTGGCGTGGTTATTTTCAACATTGCAAAAATGCCAAAGGGTAATATAGCAAGAACCCATACTGAAGATTTTGATTCTGCCGTTAATGTTTTCACTTTACGCTGAAATTTAAAACGACTACGAATAACGGTACTGATATTTTGTAAAATTTCAGTAAGATTTCCACCGCTTTCCTTCTGAACTAATACTGAAGTAACCATTGCCATCAATGAAACACTGGGAACGCGACTTAATAAATTTTGAAAAGCGACTCGTGTATCTATGCCGTAGCTTAATTCATCAAACGTGATTCCAAATTCAGAGCTAATCGGATCAGGTAAATCGCGTGCTATTAAATTTAATGTTTCTGTAAATCGATGTCCCGAACGCATAGCTCGAACCATTATTTCAAGCGCGTCTGGAAGCTGCTCTTCAAATTTTGTCAGTCTTTGTTCACGCACCATGGTTAATAAAAAAATGGGAATCCAAAAAATAATAATGAAAACAGCTATTATCACTGTAATTTGTCGCGTGTAAGTCCATGTTGCTAATCCGCCTATAATGCCTAAATTGAAACAGGTTAAAACTAATTTGTACGCAGGAAAAAATTTTCCTGCTTGTTCAATTAAAAGCTCGAGTTTCATCATTCCAGGCAATTTCTCCATTGCCTGTTCAAAAGGCGAAAGGCTTTTTAAATATTTCTGACGAATCAGTGAAATATTGATTTCTGGTCTGAATTCGTTTTTGATATTGGTCAAATGATGACGAACGCGTTTGTCTTCTGTTTTAGTTTCACTAAAGTTCGTAAAAAACAGTAGTCCTACAATTACAAATACAAAGAGAAAAATTAAAACGAAAAAAATAAGTGATATATCGTTTTGCATATCAGGGGCGGCTAATTTTCATAATTATGAGGTTCAAAAATTGAAATATCTAAATCTATCCCGCGCTGTTTTATATACTCAAAAAATATAGGAACTGTTCCGGTTGCCCGAAATCGCCCTAAAACATTACCATCTTCATCACGTCCCAAACGTTCAAAAGTAAAAATTTCACTCATAGTGATCATGTCGCCTTCCATTCCATTCACTTCAGAAATACTAACTAATTTACGGCGACCATCTTCCAAACGAGAAACTTGCACGATAAGATTAACGGCAGAAGATATTTGAGAACGTATTGATTTTGTTGGCATTTCAAATCCAGCCATTGCAACTAGATTCTCAATTCTAGTAATTGCATCGCGTGGGTTATTCGCGTGAACGGTCGCTAAAGATCCATCGTGACCCGTGTTCATTGCTTGTAACATATCAAATGCTTCAGAGCCTCGTACTTCACCGATAACAATACGGTCAGGTCGCATTCGTAAGCTATTACGGACTAAATCTCTCGCGGTAACTTCGCCCTTCCCTTCTATGTTTTGTGGTCGCGTTTCTAATCTTACAACATGCTCTTGTTGCAGTCGCAATTCAGCAGCATCTTCGATTGTAACAATCCGTTCGTCAGATGGAATACTGGCGGATAACGCATTTAGCATGGTCGTTTTTCCTGAACCGGTGCCTCCTGAAACAATAATATTTAAACGTGCTTTGACAGCCGCTTGTAAAAAGCTAGCCATAATAGGTGTTAATGCTTGAAAAGAAATTAAGTCTTCGATTCGTAATTTATCAACACTAAACCGCCGAATTGACAGTGACGCACCATCCAATGCGAGTGGCGGAATAATAGCATTAACACGAGAGCCATCTTTTAAACGTGCATCAACCATTGGCACAGACTCATCAACTCGTCGTCCTACGCCCGAAACAATGCGATCAATAATTTTTAGTAGGTGGGCTTCATTTTGAAAACGAATGGATGTTAATTCTAGCTTTCCAAAACGTTCCACAAATATATGTTGGAAGCCATTTACCATAATGTCGGAAATACTGGGTTCATTGAGCAACAATTCAAGTGGCCCTAACCCCATAATCTCATCTTCAATTAAACGGGTAATATATTGACGTGTAGCAACATTAAGCGGCACAGACTCGTCATCCATAATTTTCTGTGCCAGTTCCCGAATTTTTATCCGCGATTTATTATCATCCAGGTCACTTAACATCGATAAATCTGCGATACTTAAAAGTTTTTGATGAATTTTATTCATCCATTCTTGCTCAATGCTATTGAGTAGTCGGATATTCAATGGCTCTGTAGTTTTAATTTTTTTGTTTAATGTAATGACCGGTTCAGGCAACTCCTGCTCTTCTTTTGTCACTAATATTTCTTCCGGCTTTTCAATAGGTGCGAAATGACTTTTTATGCGACTTCTTAAATCCATAAATTTCTCTTAGGAAAAAAACCGTGAAAAAAAATTTTTAAACGACGTTTTTGGAAGAGGCTCTTCAACATCATTCAAATCCATAGCTAACTTCGACAATGCTATCGTAATTTGTGATTTAGGAGCAATATCAAAAAGTGGGCTGCCTAAATTAAGTGAGCTATTCACCCGCGCATAATCATTAGGAATACAAATAATAGTTTCTATGTGTGAAGTTTGTTGCACATCATGAAGTCTTATTTGTGAACCATCTTGATAGCGGTTAATCACAACTATAATTTTTTCTTGTGAAATCTCTAATTCATGGGTCATGATTCTAATCAGGCGTTGTGCATCTCGAAGATTGGCTACATTTTGTTGAATACAAATGACTATTCTATCGGCATGATCTAATACGGTACTCATCACAGGGTCTACAAGACGTGGCAAATCGACCACAACATGATTAAATCCTATCAGCATTAAATCGAGGAGTTTACCTAAATTTTCACTTGATATATCACCCGGTAGACCAATTTGATCTGGCAATGCCGACAATAAAGATAAACCACTTTTATGGTTTGTTAAAAAACCGCCCAGCGTGACAATATCATGAGAATCAATTTGTTCTAATGCTTCAAATATACCTAATTTAGGTTTTAAATCAAAGTTGAGTGTTTGCGTGCCAAATTGTAAATCCATGTCAAGTAAAGCGATGCGGGCATCTGATTTCACCGACATAATGTGTGCAATGTTACAGGCGATAATAGACGCGCCAGACCCGCCTTTCGCATTCATAACCGCTGTAAGACGTGATTGTTGCCCAATAGTTTTCGCTATTTTTTCTCTGAAAATTTGCTTGATGACATCAACAAGTTCTTCTTCAATAATCGGATAAGAATAAAAATCCCTCGCTCCAGCTTGCATGGCAAGTCTTATTAAGTTGGGGTTATTGTAATCTGAACTAATGACAAGAATAACAGGACGTGTCAGTAAAATTTTATTCATTAACGCTTTAAGTGTTGACTCTGCTTGTGCGTTTAAATGCAAAATCAAAATATCCGGTAAGGTTTTAATACCATGTAATGGGTCAATATATTCGTCACTAGAAAAACGGGTTTCTAAATTAATATTCGACAATTTCAAAAAAAATATTTTCAATTCTTCAAGTTCGGGCTTTGAACGTCCCGATAATAAAACTTTTAGTTGTGTTCGCATGTTTTAATCCATTAACTTTTAAGCATTTTTGAATGTAAAATTTCAATCCTGATTTGAAAAATTATTTTTACCAGCGGGGGAGGATGTCAAAATGACCGTTATAGATTCTGTCTTGTTTAGCGTAATAGACTGCATTACTAACATAAGATTTTATCGGCATCCGAATTAGTTGCAAATCCCAAACTCTCACTGGGTAAAGTTACCATAAAACTAGGTGCTGTAACAGTTATGTTAGTATTCGGAATTAAAAGAATATGTTGGTAATTAACGATTGAAACCTGCACATAAGAAACAGATTGTGCGTCGATTGGTGCGTCGATTGGTGTGCCTTGATCATCGAGATATTGTACTTGAATATTGCTGGTTGATAGATTGTAGATAATTGAACTGGCACCTGATGTTACGGCATTGTTGAACACCGCAACATTTGCAATAGCAGGCGAGTTAACAGGGCAGACTGCTGCAACTCGAGCACCTCGTCTTGTTACCTCCGCCAACGTATTCCACACAAACATCACCCGCCCAATTTCAATAATACTAAACAGCACCATAAAAAACATCAGACCTACAATAGCAAATTCAACGGTCACCATGCCAGATTGCTTATTTTTCATATCACTCTCATCGTTGCCGAGATATTAAACATAGGTGAAAAAGTGGTGCCACCAAACAACTGAAGCACTGCACCTAATGGGTCGCCACTCAGTAAGATGAATTTGTAATTGATAGTTACCGTTACATAATCATTTCCTGAATTATCAACATTTTCAGCAAGTATTGTTGTCACGTCGGAGACAGTTGAATCCGCAATCAATGAATTTGTGTTTCTAACAGAGCCATAAATAGCTAATTTTTTAGCATTTTCTTCGCTGACGGGATTAGGTATTCGAGAACTGCCCAGATAAACATTTTGAGCATAATAACGAACACTGTTGCGTGCTGATTGCGTTAGTATGTTGTATTGATACAAGGCGCGACCCACTTCAGCGGTTGATAGCAGCAATAATAATAACACCGGCAGTACCACGATAAACTCAACAATCGCATAACCCTGCATTTTCTTAAAATAAGATGAATTCACGAATCTAAATTTCCCGTAAAGTCTCTGTATAAAATAATAGTGTGAGGTCCTGACGTTAAAATAGGGTTAATTCCTACTTTGCCCCGTGCTAGGCAATTTTCTAAATATTGGGCATAAATTGTTTGCTGCCCCGCCGCGTCATTCCCAGCAGGTTCCGTTACAAAAAAACAACCCAATCCCAAAATTGATAAATTTCCACTTCCATTTGTTATCGTACTGCAATCTACAACAGGCATAACAATAATTCTCCGCAATTCTTTGTACTGTATGCCGGTACCCGAAAAATTTTGGGTTGTGTAATCATCTTGATACTTTGTCATCGTATACGGATAACTGGTTACTTTATCAGCCGGGTAATCTGTATTACCTTTCAACGCCCCACACGATCCCGCTGGACAATCCAAACGAGTGTTAATGCCATCTGAATTAGCACTAAAATGGTCCGGCGGCACCGTGTTAATCGTATCGCCAATTGCTAGGCATTGTGCATATTGTCCTGCGACTTGTTTACGAATACAGTCATCACTTGTGCCGCAATCTAATTGAATGTTTTGATAAGCACCGTTTGTTACTCCCCAATTACCGTTTATATCTGTACCTGTTTTTAATGAATAAACTGTATCCAGTTCAAATCCAAAATTATTTAATGCGCTATCACCGCACGCCACCAGCGGAACAGCGTTGCATACTTTATTTAAACCGAGACTAGGTCCCGCAACGGCTGTCGCACTTGCTAACAGTGTATTGATGCCAATAATGGGCAGTAAAAAATTTTTTTGTGAAAATCCTGACACGACAACTCGAACAAATACAGGATGTTGAGCCGTATCAATAAAGGGTTTAATTTTTTCGGAGTAAGTAAAAATCGGCATTAAATTAGCATCAACTAATTCTTGGTTTATGGCATTATTAAACGTGTGATTACCGGCTGCGTTGGCTAATAAAATATTGTGTGTTACATCGAGCGTTTGGGCAGCACTCAACGCGGCGGCATCGGCGGCATTTTGTAGTCGCGTTTTATTGAGATAAAGATGCCCTAAATCCATGACTAATCCCGCCATTGCAATTAACGAAGTCATCGAAATAGCCACTAATGGCATCACTAATCCACGTTGTTTTTGGAGAGCCATTCTAAAAATCGATGCAGTCATGCGGATTATTTACTGCTTTTTTTATCAACACTTGCTTCAACAGGTTGTGGGCTTAATATATCGCCCCGATACGTTGTATTAAATATCTGCTGCATTTTATTACCATCATGTACCAAAATAGGTTGGTTATTTAGACGTTTAGATGGATTGATTGTCTGTAAGATTTTCATTTCGTGTACTGCATCACCGAACGCGGCATCAACTCTGGCTGGCTTGCTGGAAAATTCTGAACATCCTGATATTACAAACATAAAAATCATTGGGTAAATTTTGTAGTGTGTTTTTTTTGACATACTTTTATTGCTCACTTGATGCGTTAATAAACCGTTTGTCCAAACCGCCCTTCCAAACCACCGCCATTATCGTCAATATTTTCAGTGACTTTACTGTCCAACGCTTCCGTTCTTCCTAATAAATAAAACTCAGAATCGCTTGGTTCTACAAAATTATCGGTCGGTAATTTAGGTTTTGAATTTGGCATGGGTTTGACTAAACGCGGTGTCACAAAAATGACTAATTCTGTCTGATTTTTCAAAAATGACTGACTGGTGAATAGTTGCCCAATGATAGGAAGCTCCGCTAAACCTGGAAATTTGTTAATAGTTTCGTTCACGTTCTCGCTGATGAGTCCCGCAATACCAATTGTTTGCCCGTCCGCTAATTCGACCGTGGAATTCGCCCTGCGTTTTGTCAATCCTTTGATGGTCAATGTAGTAGGTGTACCGTTTGAACTGGCTCCCGTCGAAATCACATCATTTGTCATGTCATTAAGCTCACTGACATCGATGGATAATTTTAAACTAATGTTTCCCGAATCCAGCACAACAGGCAAAAATTTAGTCGCCACACCATATTCTTTATAATCTATCGTGACTGTTCCAGCACCGCTACCACTACTTTTTTGAACAGGAATCGGAAACTCGCCACCTGATAAAAAGTCGGCGGATTGACCTGATACCGTCGTCAAGGTGGGTTCTGCTAATATCTTAATCAATCCATTCGTCCGCGAGGCATTGATAACCGCATTTTCTGTGGTGTTGTGACCCAGAAATCGTGCAAAAAGTCCGAAAGGTGAAATTGAACGTGTGACTATAGCTCCAAGATCGGCAATAGGTGAGGCACTTGCGCCAACCGCACCGGTTTGCCAGCTGCCACCCGTTTTCATGACATCAAAATTAACTTTAAGATTTTTAGCGAGCGAACGATCCACTTCAGCTACTTTGACTTCTAACATGACTTGTTGCGGCCCCCCGATTTGCATCATGTTAATGACAGAAGATTTACTTTCTTTGCCTGATTTTGAGTCACCGCCCGCCGCTGGATTAACCGTGACAGACATTCCTTGCGCGGGTTGTTCTGTTTTTGAACTGCTTTCACTGTGTAAAAACGTGTTTGCAATTGCCAAAATGGAATCCATTTTTTCAGCACTGCTGATTTGCCCATTGAGAACAATTGAATTTTGAGATGAATAAACGCCTGGATTTTCTGACGGCACCAATTCATGTAATTTCGTTTTCAAGCCGTCAATGTCATGTGTGACTTCGATATTGATATTTGACGAATTGCCTTTTTTATCTGAAAAAGTGATGTTCGTGCTGCCTAATTTTCGCCCCACAATATAAAGATTATGCTCGTCCAATACTTGAATATCCGCAATATCAGCATTTCCTAACGTAATCTGATTTACATTTTGTTTTAATTGAATAAAACGGGATTTATCGATAACAACTTGAAATGATTGCTCATCATTTGGCAGCGCATTGGCTATCACTGAATAAACACCACTCAACACAGTGAGTATCAATAATTTTTTGGCGTGATGTTTGATAACACTTTTATCTATTTTTTTCATAATGGCATTTTCTTCAAAAATTAAAAGTGATTATTGACACGCTGCTAATTTCAACATTACATACCTGGGCTAAAATTTTGCAATTCAACTGGTGTATTGGGTTGGCTATTTTCTGGTAGCGTTTCACAATCACCGGCGGTGCAATTCACTTTTGATTGGATTATCCCTTTCACCACCGTAATTATTTTATTTTGTTGCATAACGGGCGGAACGATTACAGTGGGTTTGGGTTTGTCCATAACGTCAGCAGGAATTACGCCAACTTCTGATTTTTTTACAGTTTCAACGGGGGCTATTTCAACCTTTTTTTCCGTAATTTTGGTGTCTTCGGGATTCCGCAACACTAATTGAATGGTGCTGGTTGAGGTTGCGCCCGCCAAAATTTCAGCTTGAGCCGGTGTCACTTCCAATGTCACTGTTTTTGCAATGGTCGCTTTATCCAGTGATACATTTTGATCAATCGCCAACACTTTTACATTTTGAACTAACGCTTCTGTTTTAGCTTGTGCGGCATTGTTAGCTTTTGTTGTTGATAATACGTCCACCCTGTTTCCAGGAAAGAGAAAACCCGATACCGCTGTCGAATCGTTGACTTTTAAACTGATTGCTCGCATTGACGGTTCAATCAATGCTGACATTGGACTGATTCCCGTATCATCATGAAGGCGCATTTTGTTAATCACATCGCCGGTATAAATAATCTGCGTGCTAATTTTCCCGATGACAAACTTAGAATCAGAAATATAGTTCGGCGGTAAATTGGTTTTTGACCAATCCGTTATTTTAATTTGATCCTTATTTATTTTTGAATACATGGGTACATCAACAACCGCCACCACCACAGGAATCGTTTCATTCTTCGTCGTCGTGGACATCGATTCTGTCCATTTTTTTGCGGTCACTGCCGCACCAATCGCTAATAAAAAAGCAACGAATAATAAAATAAATGTTCTGGCTTTTGGCATGGTATTCCCTGAATGTGACGCAAAAAAATTATCTTTCTATGATAACAACATCAACAGTTTTTGGCTTTGTTGCATCGCTTTTAACAAATAACCGTGCGACCACAAGGTATAAAATGTTCCCGCTGCTATCGCTACCGCATACGGAAAACGGGTTCGGGCAGGTTCATCACTCGCGGGTGCAATCGGTAATACTTTTCGCATATAAAAAAACGTTTGTGCCATTAAAATATAACGTTTGACGTAACGACCTACGCCACGGCGTGCAATCAAAACCATTATTCCTAAAAATCCGCCCGCTATAATCGTCGCTAAAACGGCTTCAAAGGTTTGCAACGGCGTTAAAAAACAACCAATCACCGCCATCAATTTGACATCACCCGCGCCCATTGCGCGTAACGCATAAAATGGAATAAATGAAATAAAGCCCACCGCAAATCCACCTAAACCATTAAGCAAACCTGAGCCATGAAAAAAACTAAATTGAAGTGTTAAACCGAGAACAAGCGTTATTAAGTTTAACCAATTGGGAATGCGATGTTGTCGAAGGTCAATGAATGAGGCAATCAACAAAATAGGAAATAAAAAAAAGGCAGGATTTTCTAAAAGTTCTATCACAAAAAATTAAGCTCCTCCACTTCCACCAGCAGTATCAAGTGTTGTAACAATGCTACCTACAAGGCTCGCTAAAGCATCACCTAATGCCGTGAACACAGAAATCGCAACACCCGCAATAATAGCCGCACCAATCGCATACTCAACCATTGTTAAGCCTTCTTCATTATTAAGAAAATTTTCTATAACATTTTTGGTCATGTCAAATACTCGTAAGCGAACAAAAGTTAATCTTGTAAAACAGAATGATGCTAACAACTACATTGTTAGCATCATTTTTACCGCTAGTTCTGTTTTTACTATCTAGCCACCGGCTAGGGAGTGTAAGCTGCACCGTTCACGAGCGTATTAGTAGTGCCAGTTTTAGTCGCCAGCGTATCACCCATACTATTAAAAACAGCTATAGCAGCACCAGCAATAACAGCCGCGCCTATTGCATATTCAATCATGGTTAAGCCTTCTTCTTCACGAACGAAGGCAACTACTTTTGAGAAAAATTTATTCATGTTGTATCTCCTAATAACTAAAGTAAAAAATTGAAAATGACTGTAACATTTTTGACGTTTACAGCTTAATTTTCGATTCGTATTTTATCGAATTTTTAAAAAAAAACAATTTTTCGATAATGAAATGATTTTGTCGCTCACGGTGAAAAAGTGAACAACAAAATCGCCAACAATTTACGCAATGATTCCAAAATCCGTCGCGCTTAAAGTTGGATGTGTCGTCGTACCAATTACAGCAATTTGTACGGGTAAACCGGAACCTGTTGCATCGGCATCATAAGACAAAACGCCTGTTGCTGTGTTGTAACTGATATATTTATGAACACCGATATTATCAACACTGAAATTGCTCGCCGCCAACCTTGAACCGCTTAACGAAGTAAAGACGGATTTTGACAAATCTATTTTGTCACCTTTTGCAAAATCGGTGATGGTATCGATATTCGTCGAACCAATGGCAGTGGTAAGTTGAAAATGATCACTACCCAAACCGCCTGTTAATAAATCATTCCCTAAACCACCGTTTAAGCTGTCATTACCCGCCCCGCCGACAATCACGTTATCGCTGGCGTTGCCAATAATTTTGTTCGCGTAACTATTGCCTGTCGCGTTCAAAGCTGTGCCTGACAAGGTTAGGTTTTCAACATACGGCAAACTTGCAAGCGAGTAATCTACCGTTGAGATAACGGTATCAACGCCTTGTTTCGTGACTTCAGTCACGACATCGCCAACATTATCAACGTAGTAAGTGTCGTCACCTGTGCCGCCTGCCATCGTATCCGCCCCTGTTCCGCCGTCAATGACATTTTTAACATTGGCTTTTTCACTGCCTGTTAATGTATCGCCATAGGTACTGCCGGTCAGGTTTTCAATTTTGGTAATGGTGTCAAAACCACTGCCACCGGTATCTTGCGATTTTGTGATGGCGAGTGAAACCGTCACAGCAGAGGTTGAATTTACATAAGTCACGGTGTCATCAGAGCGCGATGTTCCCGTTATTATTTCATTGCCTGGTGTGGCGATGTAGGTGTGCGGCGTATTGTTATTAACATTAGTGGTGCCGCCATTTACTTCAATGCTTGTCACCAAACTCGTCGGCGCACTAACTGGAGCTTCTGCCGTATGACCATTATCCGTATAAGTTGCCTGAACGGTAATCGCTTTGCCGACTTCCGCTTGCGTCAGGGTATAAGTCGAAGCCGTTGCGCCTGAAATAATAATGCCACCGGCTTTCCATTGATAAACAGACGTGACACCTACTAATCCATCATCGTCCACCAATGCTGATGTTAATACCTGACCTTGTGCCGCTGTTCCCGAAATAGTGATTCTGCCAAGGTCATTAATATTAGCGACATTGTTAGCGATTTCACTTGTATCATTTTCAGCGAATCCATCGTTATCCGTGTAAGTCACCGCCACGGCAATTTTCTTACCGACATCACTTTGTCTTAACGTGTAGGTCGAAGCTGTTGCACCTGAAATGTTAGTGCCGCTAGCACCGCCTGATTTCCATTGGAAATTAGGATTCACACCTTGTAAACCATTTGCATCAATCACGCTTGCCGTTAACACCTGACCTTGTGTTGGCGTTCCTGAAATACTCGCGACACCTGGAGTATTTACAGCTAAAACGTTGACAACCGCTTGCACAGCCGGAAGGCTAGATTCTAAACCGCCATTGTCTTTTGCTACCACAGTAAAGGCACTTAAATTATTACCTTTAACATCAACAGCAGGTGTCCAATAAGCGATATGCGTTGCATCAATTGTTTTATTGCCAGATGCAAAATCAGTTGCAGAAGCAGCATCAGCACCAATTTTTAACGTTCCTGAACTAAGTGCTTTTACAACAAAAGCATCAACAGTGCCATCAATGTCGGCTTCATTGCCTTTGCTGGTTAAATCGGCAAAGTTGACCGTAATTGCGCTGTTAGCATTACCTGTTTTAACGGCTGAAGACAAGGTGGTGAATGTAGGCGCATCATTAACAGGCGTAACCGCTAATGAAATAGTATTAGCTGAACTACTTTCAATTGTGCCGTCATTCACTGTAAATGTGAAATCCGCATACGTTGCACCGTTTTCATTAAGAGCTGGCGCAAAAGTCAAATGTTCAATGCTGCCACTGTCAATCGTATCGTCAGCGTGGATTACATTTGTACTGTTATCGAATGCTAACACACCAGCGGACGGTAATGTGCCGATGGTAATACTACTAATAGGCGAATTTTCAACGTCGCTGTATCCAAACTCACCGATGCTGAATATATGAGTGCTATCTTCATCCAGCGTAATAGTATTGTTTGCAGCTGTGGGTGCATCGTTAATGGCGTTGACTGTAAATGTAATGGTTTGAGCATCTTTGCTGTAACCACCATTATCAGCGACATCAGCGACTTTGAAGTCAAATTTTGCCGTGCCATTGAAGTTAGAAGCTGGTACAAATTTTAAATTGCTAATATCCGCTTGAGCAATCTCAGCACCATTAGCAAGAGTAGCCGTTCTTAATTTTAAAACACCCTCGCTAACATCGGGTATGCTGATAATTTTAATACCAACCATCGCATCATTTTCAATGTCACTGTAACCAAAATTAGTGACGGCTGAACCACTGCTGAATGTGTGGCTATTATCTTCATCGATGACAAACAGATTGTCCGTTGCAATGGGAGCATCGTTAACGGCATTTAATACAAAATCTTGGGCAGCGTCGTTAACCGAGCCACTATCATTGTCATTGACAGTGTAAGTTAAATCGACAGTCCCATTGAAATTAGGGTGCGGTGTAAAAATAAAATCACTACCACTAACTGTAATATCACCATTAGTAGCGTGTAAATCTGAAACCGATAACGGCGTGCTATCAACATCGGTGTAACCAGTTAATAAATCACTTGCCGAAATGTTATAGGCAGTATCTTCTGTACCATGCGCCAATGTTGCCAATGAACCTGTTAATAACGGATTGTCATTTGCACCGACAAAGTTATAGGTTAATGTCTTCGTTACATGTGTACCTGAATTTGAGATAGTTTGCACAACAAACTCGTCACTAACACCATTTAGATCTGCTTTCAAACTATTCACTTTTACAGGGTTAGGTAAAAATGAGAACGTACCAGCAGATTTTGAAACCGTTAATGTTCCGAAATCGGTTGTTTTTGAAATAAGATCCAGATTGCTAGTGTCAGTAGTTCCGCCAGTAACACTATAAGTAACTCCTGAATCAGGCGCAGACCCTTTTAAACTTCCCGTCAATGCTGAAAAAACATCCGGTAACGCGGTATCTGTTACAGTTAATGCCGTTGCCGTTGCATCGACAGTTAAGCTCGGATCGTCATTTGCACCTGTGATATTGACGATTAAATCCTGTGTAACGAATCCGCCCTGTGTGTCAGCCACTTTTAATGTATAGACAGACTGGACTGGCGCGTCAGTTGCTAATAATCCGTTAATTTTGGATTCATCTGGGTTAAACGTGTATTTACCCGTTGACGAATCAATCGTTAACACGCCATAACTCGCACTTAAAACCGGAGAAGTTTCAATGCTGTAAGTTAATGCAGAACTTTCTGCATCCGTTGCGCTAACATCACCCACAATTGACGAAAAATTCTCGAGTTGATTCGCGGTGTCGGCAATATCAATAGAGGCGAATTGTTGCAAAATAATAGGCGTATCATTCGCTCCCGTGATGCTGACAGTCAGCGGTTTTGTAACGGGAGAATCAAAACCATCTGATACAGACACCGTGAAAGAATCAACGGGATTTGAAGGTAAACTAATTGCGTTAATCACGCTGCTGTCTGGTACATAAACATAATCACCAGACGTGGATTTAACATGCAGTACGCCATAACCGCCCGTTACGGCTAAATCATAAGTTTTACCACCCGAAGTGAAGCTAACTGATGAACTAGAAGTCGCTCCGTAAGTTTGAGTTGACCCCGTATCAACATCGGTTGCTGTTAATTGACCTGTTTGGTTTACAAATGTATCAGAGGCTGACGTATCGGTAAGGGTGATATGACTGGAATCTGTGAATTGCGGTAAATCATTGACGGCTGTAACTGCAATTTGCGCCTGCACGGGAGTTGAAGATTCTAAACCGCCATCATCTTTAGCAACTACCGTAAACGCATCGAGCGTTCCATTCGCATTGGCGGCAGGTGTCCAATAAGCAATATGCGTTGCATCAATGGTTTTATTTGTCGTTGCATTCCACGCTGTCGCTGAAACAGAATTTGCACCAATTTTTAATGTTCCCGACGTGAGTGCTTTAACGATGAAAGCTGTAACGGTATCGAGTCCATCAACATCATTTTCGTTGCCTTTACCCGATAAATCACCCATGGTTACAGAAATTTGAGTATCTTCATTTCCAGTCGCTACGGCTTCTGAAAAACTCGTGAAAGTCGGTGCGTCATTAACCGGAGTGACAGTGATAGCAAATGTTTGTGCAGCACTTGTGTCAACACCACCAATTGTCGTACCACCTGTATCATGAATTTGCACAGACACAGTTGCCGAACCGTTTGCATTTGCCGCCGGTGTGTAAGTTAATTTACCGGTGTTATCAACAGAGGGCGCAACTGAAAATAGTTGACTGTTGTCGTTAGTGACGATGAAACTCAAGGTTTGATTGGTTTCATCACTGCCGCCACCTTTTGACAAGGAAGCTGCCCAACCTGAAACAGTTTGCGCTCCAGCATCTTCGTCGATGGTTTGATTACTGCTTTTGGTAAAACTAGGCACATCATTAACCGCTGCGACTGCAATTTGTGCTTGAACTGCTGCGGTTGAAGATTCTAAACCGTTACTGTCTTTCGCAACCACCGTAAACGCATTGAGCGTTCCATTTGCATTGGCATCAGGTGTCCAATAAGCAAAATGTGTTGAATCAATAGTGTTATTCGTAATTGAAAAATCAGCCGCTGAATTTACGCTGGTACCCATTTTCAACGTACCCGTTGACACCGCTTTTACTGTGAAAGCCGCAACGCTCCCATCAACATCACTTTCATTACCTTGCGTGGTTAAATCAATAAAAGAAACCGAAATTTGATTATCTTCGTTTCCGGCAGCGACTGATGAAGTCAAACTTGTGAATATCGGCGCATCATTAACGCCAACAATGGTAAAAGTGACGGTGTCTGTTTTTGTATAACCTGAAAACGCTTTATTTGAATAACTTGTGTAATGCTTAACACCGAAAGTTTCTGTATAGAAACCTGCATTAAGAGCATTAACCGCTGCATCATCTGGCACATAAACGTAAGAAGCAGCCGTTGTTGAGCTGCCATCCTTCAGGTACAGCGTACCATAACTGCCTATTTTGTATTCATTGTGATCAAAAGTAGTAGTATCTACGTTTTTCAGTATATGGTTAGCATCAGTCGTATTTACAGCATATCTGTCTACATACTTCGTTACAGATTGGCTCGCACCTGATTCCTGATCGTAACGATGATGTGTCGGTTTTGAGGTATCACTGTCATCAAAATCGGTAAAATTTGACGCTGTAGTGTTACCGCGAACTTTATAATTCTTGGCAGCTTCAGTACCTGCGCGAATGACACTTGAAAAATCATCGAGTGCTACCGTATCCAATAAATCAGCATTAACAACAGAAACAGGCGCGTTAGCGTTATTACTAGAAACTGAACCAATGAACGAACCTGAACTGCCTGAAACAAAAGTAGTGTGTTTAGAGCCATTTGCAAGGCTGTCTGTTTGATCCCATGCTTTGAAAGTGGCACCAGCTGTTATCGAAAATGTACCTGTCGATGTAGGATCAAAATATAAACGAGTATTTGCATCAGCGGCTAAAAATAATGCGTTTGTAGCAGATACAACAGGAGTAGTTGGAGTTGTAACAGGATTAACCAGTGTCCAATTGGTACCATTGTTTGTGGTGTACCACCAATTACCTTGCGTGCTGTCTACAGCAGTAATTGCAATACCTAATCCTGTTCCATCAACATCCGTAACATTAGAACTACTAGCTAATGATGAAACCAAAGTACCAATAACACTATTGCTAACAGGCGTTGGTGCGCCAGCTACTTGAATAATAGTGGGAATGGTGTTGGCAAGAACAGGTGCGTCATTAACTGCGGTTACTGTAACAGTTTTTGTTTCAGTGATAGCCGTAGCCGTACCATCTGTGACAGAAGTAGCAATTGTAAAGTTTTTATCGTAGTTAGCCGCTGGTGTGAAGGTAACATTGGCTAACAAAGTATTAACGTTTGCCAAAGTGCCAGTCGCTGTCCAAACGCCCGTGCCACTGTTGAAACTTGACCCTGTTGCTGTCGAAAAAACCCCTGCATTTTTATCCGATAGCGTTAATGTGGCGGTTTCAGTTGCGCCTGTATCAACGTCGCTAATAACAATATCGGTCAAACTCACAGAAGTTGCATCTTCTGTGAAACTTTCAGCGGTGTTTAAACTAGTGACTGTGGGTGCATCGTTGACAGCGGTTACTGTAACAGTTTTTGTTTCAGTGATAGCCGTAGCCGTACCATCTGTGACAGAAGTAGCAATTGTAAAGTTTTTATCGTAGTTAGCCGCTGGTGTGAAGGTAACATTGGCTAACAAAATATTAACGTTTGCCAAAGTGCTAGTCGCTGTCCAAACGCCCGTGCCACTGTTGAAACTTGACCCTGTTGCTGTCGAAAAAACCCCTGCATTTTTATCCGATAGCGTTAATGTGGCGGTTTCAGTTGCGTCTGTATCAACGTCGCTAATAACAATATCGGTCAAACTGACAGAAGTTGCATCCTCTGTGAAATTTTCAGCGGCGTTTAAATTAGTGGCTGTGGGTGCATCATTAACAGCCGTTATGTCTGCTTGGCTTAGTGTGTATGGTGCGGATGTGGCTGAGTAATTTGTTGACCCACTATACAAAGTGTAAGAACTGCCATTCGCGCGTGTCGTCGTGTCCGAACTAGAATCCACTACGAAACTTAAACTCCCTACAGCACCGTTATAATTAGTTGCAGACTTGAAGTGAATCGAGTTGCTTGACGAAGCTGCAATATAAAATCCTTGAGTCGTTAAGGGGATGATAGCTGTCCAAGAAGAAGCACTACCAATTTGGTATTCCCATGTACCTTGAGTAGATGTCGCATTATTAGCGGTAATGAATACGCCTCTGAATGAATCACCATTAACATCAGCGAAAGAAAAATTGCTGCTAGTTATTGTAGTTGTAGTATATGTACCGTCTTCGGCGTAAGCAGCTAGTTGTTTATTTGCTGCTGTTGGTGCTGTTGCTACTAGTACTGCTCCATAACCCAAATCAACAACCGCCCTCGCCTCAACCACACCAGTCTTAACTTCCAAATCCCAATCGCCACCCAACGCGGCAGAACCTGTTAAATCATTGGAGGCGGCAACATCGGCACCTGTTAAATTGGCTAGGGTATTAACGAAATTTTGACCAACTTCACCCTGCGCGACATCGCAACCATAAAGTAAAATATCGCCGGTGCTTGAAAGTGATTGC
The DNA here is from genome assembly GCA_903870545.1 of uncultured Pseudomonadota bacterium. Classification (GTDB taxonomy): domain Bacteria; phylum Pseudomonadota; class Gammaproteobacteria; order Methylococcales; family Methylomonadaceae; genus UBA10906. The sequence goes on along the minus strand of CAIQDI010000028.1, from coordinate 38,611 downwards.
CCAATTTTTGCCAACAAATCAGCATGTTGATTTAGCGTGTCGGTTGAAACAGTTGAATTACCTAATAATAATTCGCCCGCCGAGCCGTGTGAAAAAATATGAATAGCATCTAAATTTGTTGCATTCGCAACGGCTAGATAATTTGTAATTTGTTCCAAACCGTTTTTATTGGGTTGTAAAACGACAATCGTAGCACTCGCACCTAGCTCGTTTTCTATAGACTGATAATTCGATACGGAAGCATCGATGAAGTAAATTGTTGTCATGAAACACCCCAAAAATTAAGTTTAACCACGTTTGAAATTCTAGCATGAAAGAAGTTTATTTCCATATTGTTTTTAGTGAATAGCATTCAGTTTTAAATTATTGGATTTGACGCAAACCAACTGTGGCAATGAATACAACTCAACTTTACTTCGTTGTTTCTAATTCGATTTACTTTAGCTAGCGCACTCACGCTCATAATTAACGCCTAATTTAATGTCGCGCTGTTACCTCTTTTTCAAATGGTGTCACGTTCAAATCGTCTAATTTAAACTGATAATTTTGCACTGTATTTTGCGTATCAACATTGCCAATTCCTGTAAAAGGTTCGATTTCACTCAACGTTGCCCACGCGCTTTTGCTTTGATATTTTGCACTCAATTCATTTGCCGCCGCAATTACGTCACGATTTTTTTCGCCGCAACGCCCAATCCAACGTTCACGCTCTTGAACAGCTGAAACTAAACGTTGATTATCGCCTTGAATCAATTTTGCTTGCGCGACCGTGCCTTGTAATTTTTTATTCAAATCACGTTCGTTAGCTTGCGAACGAGATAATTGCGAATTTAACGCGCCATTGCTGTTGCGTAATGAATCGGCGGCGGATTTTTGCAGCGTGATTTCCGCTTGAAGTGGCGCGAGTTGCTTTAACGCCGTTTCAAGTTTTTCAACTTGCATTTGCAACGCGGTTTTTTCGTCTGAAAGCGTTTTTTTCTCTGCTTCAATCACCGCTTTTTCTTCATTCAATTGCCGTAAAACCCCTTGCGCTTTTTTCAAGGCTTGTTGTGCCGCATCACTTTGTTTCGGTGCCACTTCGGCGTACGTTTCTGATTGCCACAACGTAGTCGCCAATACAAATAGCGCAACGATTGAAAAATGTAATCGACCCATCGCGTTTTCCTTATAAACGAACATTTAAATCTAACGTCACGGTATCAATACTCAGCGGTTTGTTATTGACAGGCTCGATGCTATCTGTGCTGAACCAACGTAAATTCAACCAAGTATTTTTGGCAATGCCGTAATTCGCGCCCAAAATCCAACCTTTCGCATTGGTGCCGCCTTGATGAAAAACAGAGTCCGTGTAAGCATCTAACACCGCATCACGTTCTAAATAACGATAAGCGATAAACGTATTCCAATCATTGAAACGTTTAATTTCTTGATCGCCCACGTCTAAACGAACTTGATAAGCGTTGGTTTGTGGCGTAATCGTTTGTTTAAATTCTTTCGCAATTCGATTCTGATTAAAGCCGATATTCTTGGCGTAATCCGCCGTCAACAAAACGTGCGTGTCACCGAAACCAGTAAAATCATACATTGCCGTGACATTGAAAATTTTGAAATCCGAAGCCAAACCGTACAAACAACCTTGTCCGACTGCGCTTTGACTGTCGGTGCATCGACTATTAAAACCATCATTCACGTTAATCGGGACAAGTGAATTGCCTTTTTGCATAAATTGCGGCGCAGTCCAATCGTTAGTAAAACCATTGCGCGGATTAGCTTGAGCGCGAATGTTTTCGTAATCGTAATAAGCCGCCGCAATTTTCGCACGGTCATCATTTCGTACCAGCCAATCTGCACCAACTTGTCCGCCAAATAACCATTTATCCGCCGTTGATAAATTCACTTCTTGCAACGGAAACGCGCCTAATGTCATAAAAACGGAATCGGGCGTTTGCGCTCCAGTTTGCAAACCAAAACGCGAGTTAGGTTCAGCGGCATGGTAATTTTTAACCGTTGCATCGCTTTGATTGAAATGCCAACGGAATGTTCCCGCGACCCCTTCAAAACTCAAATCAGGACTGTAAACCATTTCCGTAGACATCCACGGATTCGCAATCCGTCCCGCGTAAACACTAAACCAATCGTTGCGCTGATTATCCAAAAAATCATATTGAATGTAGGCTCTATCGATAGCAACTTGATACGATTGCCCCGTATTACCAAGCGTTTGATTACTCGAAACGGGACTAAATTGATTCGTTGTGGATAACCGAATTCCCGCTTTTAATCCGTCGGTCACTTGCGCGTCGATTCCTAAACGAAACCGTTCCCGAAAACGTAATCTATCCGCCGACGTATTTTGCAATTCTTCATTTTTATTACGCGCTGCCAAATGTCCGCCATCTTTGTTAATCGACAAATAATCATAATACGGATTGTTCAACACATTTTGACTTGGGCTGCCGTCGGCAAAAAAATCTTCTTGCGCTCGCAAACGTGCGTCACCAGTGATTTTAATGCGATTTATCCAATCGGGTAACGCGGCAGGAACGCCCCATTTTTCTTCTTTTGCATCGGCTTTCACTTCAGCAACGACTTCACCTTTTAAATCTGAAATGACTTGCTGACGAATTTCTTCTTTCACAAAATCAGGCACATAAGTGACGCGCACTCGTTTTGGATTTTTGGCAGAATCTTCGGCAACTTGCGTGGCTTCTTTGGCTAATTCTTGTTTAGTGGTGGCTTGCGCTTTGGCTTCAGCTGCTTTGACAAGTTGCGCCGCTTTATCTTTATCCAGCAAACCTTGTTGCACAAAGACATCAATCAAATTAACCGTCGTATTTTTTAGTGTTAATAATTCTTCACGTTCACCAGCAATTTCTTTTTTTAGATTCACTAATTCTTCTTTTTCGTCCGCCATCACAGGCAAAATAAGCGAACTAGCCAATAACGCCACGAGTGTTTTTTTGGTTATCATCTGTTTTGTCCTTTTTTATAATCGTGAAGTCACGCGAATTTTTAACGGTTGCGGCATATTTTCGGGCGGTGCTTTGTCGAGCGTGAAATGTAACTTTGGCAACGCGGCGCGAATTTCATTATCGACTTCGGAATTGCCGCTGGAACCGCCTAATTCGGCGCGTTCCACTCGTCCGCTGGCGTTAATCCAAATGTTAATTTGCACGCTGTAACTGCTTTCACGCGCTGCGCCTTCTAACGCACTTTGCAAACCGCTTTCCAAGCCGCGTTTTACCAAACCGCCGTACCATAAAATCGTGCTGCCACCCGTTCCGCCGCCTAATAAACTTGAGCCGCCTTTTTTACCCACCAAACCAAAACCATCACCACCCGCTGCGCCGTCTGCATCCACGCCTAATTGATCACTTTGCGGTTCGGGAGCTTCTTCGGGTTCAGGTTCTGGCACCGGTTCATTTTCGGGTTCAGGAATTTTTTCTTGTTCAGGTTCTGGCTCAGGTGGTTTTTGAACAGGAGGCGGAGGGGGTGGAGGGGGCGGCGGTTGAATCATGGTAATTTGTTGAACCTGCTTTTTGGCTTGAGCGGGTTTTTCAAACATTCCTTGCAAAAAATACACGCCCAAACCAATCACCACCGCTGAAATTACGCCAATAATCACAGGCAAACGACGCAAAAATAGTGTTTTTTTATCCATCGTTTATTTCACCAACTTTTGCGTCACTAAACCAAGTTGGCTGATTTCCAATCGTGTCACCACATCCAATACTGAAACCACTTTTTCATATTCCACCGCGCCATCCGCTTTCACCACAACAGGTAAATCAGGCGTTGCGGCTTTATATTGCCCCAAACGTGTTTCCAGTTCTTCAATCGACACAGGATAAGTGTCTAAATAAATCGCGCCATCTTTGGTAATTGAAATGGCTTTCGTTTTCGGTTTCGCCAATGCGGGCGTGCTACTCGCTTTCGGCAAATTAACCGTGATTCCTTGCACCGTCGCTGTGGTCATAATGATAAAAATAAGCAACAACACATACGCGACATCGAGCATCGGCGTAATGTTTATGTCGTCATACACTTTATCTTCTTCACCGACTTTCATAATGGCATTCCTCGCTGTTGCTCAATAATGCGTTTGCTAATGGTCGCAATAAATTCGTCCGTTAAAATAACGTACTGAACGCCGTCGTTGCTACGTTGACGATCAGCAATACGTTTAGAAATAATCGCCAAAAATTCATCCGTAAAAACGTGCATATCCGCCATAATTTCTTTGATTTGCGTAAGTAAATAGTTGTAAGCAAACAGCGCAGGAATCGCGACCGCCAAACCTGCAACCGTTGCAGCCAGTGCGCCTGAAATACCAGGCGCGATTGAATTGATATTCACGTCACCCGACGCTGCAATCACCGCAAAGGTAATCATTACGCCCATCACCGTTCCCAATAAGCCCAAAAAAGGTCCGCCCGAAATAGCAATTGTGAGCAACACCATATTTTTATTAAGTTTTTGTCCTTCACGAACCACAGCCGCATCCAAACGAGTTCGCACTAAATTCAGAGCTTCGGGCGTTAAAACACTGTTGTTATCGGTGCTGCCAAAGGTTTTTTTCAATTCCTGAACGCCGGCATGATAAACGTGGTAAATCGGCGAACTTTGAAAATGGTCGTGTTTGCCCACGACAGCGGTGAGAAAATCGGAATTACTCAACTCGCGTTCTTCGTCGCTTTCATCTCGATCTAATGCGCCTACATCGGTGGAATCGACGCTGCGATATTGCTCTAAAAATGCCCGATTATCTTTGCGAGCGCGGCTTATCGCGAATCCTTTGCCAATCATCACTAACAAACTAATCACTAACATCACGCCGCACAATGCAATAACCACCCAACCATCAACGGTCAAACTTTGTAAAATGATGATGAAATAGCTGGGTTCATTCGATGAAGAATTTGATTCGTCGCCGCCAAAATTTAACACCGTGAAATCAGGACTTTGTGAACGTTGCGCGAATTTAATCCAATCCGCAGTTCGCGCTTGTTTTGAAAGTTGAATTTCGTCGAGTTCACCCGTGAAATTTTGTCCATTTTCCGCGCTACCAATAAACACAGTTGGATTTAACGCGCTTAATTGAATGGGCGAATTGGCGGCAAGTTGTCCGTCTAAATACAATTCCAATTTATTTTTGCTGGCGACAACGGCGATGTGTTGCCATTTACCAGCGGCAAAATTCACCGGTGCGCTACTCACATTTTGATAACGTGCGACCAATGAACCGCCTTGAACCAACAACTCTAGGGTTTTCGCGTCTTTGAGTTGGAAAATTGTCGCATTTTGCGCTTGCGGAATTTTCGCCCAACTGCTGAACGTAAAACCGTTTTCAGGATTGATTTCTAATGCAGGATTCGCATTGATTTTAATACCGCCGTTGCTAAATTGCGCCGCTGCTCCAATCCAACCTGCTGGCGAAATAATCGCTTTCGATTCGCTGGCATTATTCGCGTAAGCCGTGGCATCTTGCGGCAAGGTTTCGCCTTCGTTGAAATGAAAAACCAGCGATTGATTGACATCGTAAATGCCTTTGCTGTCCGAAGCCTCAACCGCATTGGCATTGCCGTAATACATCGAAAGCGTGTCGGTGCTGATTCCGCCGCGCACCGTTGGCAATTTAATCCACGCCAAACCGATTTCAGAAAGTGCATCGACTTTTTCAATCGAATGTTTCAACGGCGTTTTATCATCGAGTGCAAACCGTAAATCTTTGCCGTTTTCTGCCAATTCAGTAAAAAAACCAAAATTGCCAGTGTGCAAACGCACTAAAACTGGCACGTCGCTCAATGTACTTTGAATGTCGGCACCCGTTGCGCCCGCATCAACGGTGACGGATTTGCGTGATGCCCAATCGTTATTCCACCACGCAGATGCCACTATTGGCACGAGTAGCAAAAGCAAACCTAATTTAGAACTGTGATTTTTCATTGTTTTCATTTTGAATTTTTTAAAAGAATAATTTTTAGCTGCCGCAGCCTTCTTTGCCGTCACGAACTTCCGCCGCCGTACAATTTCCGTAACCAATTACGTCAGTGCTGATAACGCTGACGGCTGATTTTTTCTTGTCTTTGGTTGAATCATTTTGGTTGTTGTTTGGATTATTGGTTTCGTCATTCATTTGCGTCGCGGATTTAGCTGCGCTGGCGGCGGCATTGCTCGCACCACTTGGAACCGACGGCGCAGGCACAGAGGTTGGAACGCCCACGCTTCCGCCCGATGCTGAAATGTTCGATGCACCGACTACTGCGTTGGCGGCAATTACAATTTTTCCGCCGCTAATTCCCGCTTCACCTGCATCGACAATGCCTGTGGGCGCAGCAAGATAAACGTTGCCTTGTTTGGCGTTGCTATCTTGTGGATTGATGGTTTGAATTCCACTGCCTGAAACGACAGGCGGGAAAATCGTGACGATGTTGCCGTGAGAATCCATTTTGGTAATCGGGGCAGGCGCGGAAATTGAAGATTTTGCGCCTTTACCCGCATCGATATTGCCTTGCGATGACCAAATCGTAATATCGCCACCGCCCATGGTGAAAACACGCGATTGATTGACGTTGAAATTATTTTGAGTAAAAGCGTTAATATCGCCCGATTGTTGCGCGACGATACCGAGTTGGCTTGCGCCTTTTTTAACGCCACCGACCATGCCCGCTAAACCCACATTCACCGAACCGTTTGGAATCGCGACGTTAATATCACCGCCTGCCAAGGTTTTGATTTGACTGAAAACGAGCGATAAATCGCCACTCGCTTCGGCTTTTTTGGGAAACAACAAATCAATCGCGTCATAACCTTTTTGGTATAAGGCTTTGCGTTCCGAATCCGAGGCGGACGCGGCGGCTAAAGCGGATTGTTTGATTTCATTAAACAGATGACTTAAATCCGATTTTTCAACGGCATCGGTTGAACCGGCAACCAATGAAATACTCGCGCCTTGACCTTTTGCTAAAACGGAATTTTTCGTGTTGCCAATGGTGTTAATGCCAGCACTGCCGCCTAAACTGATATTGCGACCGGCTAAAATTTGAACCTCACCCACGCCGCCGATTTCAATTTGCTTATCGTTACTTTGCACGATGCCGTTATCATCGACAATCGCATCGAAGTTAATATCACGCCCCGCACGAATTTGAGAAATATCAGATTCTTTAAGTTGTTGCGCCGATAAACTCAAATTATTGATGTCTTTGCCTGCGATAAAATCGACCGCTTGCGGCATGAAAAAAGTCACTTCCGATTGTGATGGGAACGTGATGCTGCCCAAATTTGCTTGCACGACGGGTTGCGGGGCGGTGTTTGAATGCAAAGGCTGATTGGCATGAATCAAGGTTGGATTAGGCGTTGACGGATCCAATCGTTCACGAGTCCGAATCAAACCGTCGTTCAAACTTCCTTCCATTTGTTGCGTTGGATTTTGTACCGACGGCAATAATGCGGGGTCAGCATCGGACATATTGATTGAAATGACTTGTCCCGCTGTTTCGTCTACGCCGACATTGTTATTGGCAAGTAATTCTAATTTTCCGTTCGCATCGGGAAACAACGTCATGGAATGATTCAAACTTAAATCACCGGATAACGCGGCAACTTCTAACGATGCGGGATAAACGGCATATTCAAAACCTGTTTCCGAATCATTATCACGACCTTTCGCCGATTTAATCGCCGCAATATCATTTTGTAACACCACATTTCCAGCGGTTGCGGTGAATGAAACGTCGCTGTTGGGGCTGTAAGTGAAAAAGCGTGAATCACCGATTCTGTTTGGCAATAAGACATTTTGTTTTAAAACGGTGGGATTGAAAACCGAACCAACTACGATATTTTGTCGCGCTTGCACATTGAAATTGGCATCGCTTAATTCGAGTAACGCGCCTAAATTTGCTTCACCTGAACCTAAAACACTGCCGCCGGCATTTAATTTTCCTGAACCCAACGCTACAAAGTATTCCCCGCCGACGATGTTGTTGCCGGCGTGAATGCGTAAATCGCCGCCACCATTCACGATTGTGCCGTTTTCAATCCATTGATTTGTTGATGCTTCGCTGAGTTTGCCAAACGGTTTTCCCGTCGTCGGTAACATGGCGGATAAATTTGAAATATCGCCCCGCGCGTTAATCGTGACATTGCCACCGCCTAATGCGCCAATGTTTTGATTGAAAAAATGAACGCCTTTATCGCTGTTCGCTTTGTCACCACTGAGGTTGATTCCCCACGCGGTCGGACGATTATTTTCATCCATGACACCGCTACGCACTAACCAATCGCTGATTTCTTGCCCCGTATTGATGCCGCTAATGTTGCCACCCGCGTTGACATGGATTGAACCGCCTTGCGTTGGATATTCCGCAACTCGGAATTGCAAACCCAATAAATTTTCATCGACATAACCGTAACGCAATAAAGCATTCATTTGATTGGGGTCTAAACGATTCAAATAATCCGCTTCACTTTCGTTTTTATTTTGACGTGGAATGCCCGCAATTTCACCGTTGAGTAATTGTGTTTTGGTGTAATCAGCAGGTTTGCCCGCTGTATAAATCGCGGCGGACGCGCTTGAGTTTTCGGTGTCGCTGACAAATTGAATATTGCCACCTGCCGAAATATCAATGTTACCGGTTCCTGTTCTGACAACCACTTGCGACGGGTCATAAGCAGGTTCGCCGTATTCATCAAGAGGAAAATAGGCGTTGGCTAATTTGACCGCGTTACCGGCTGATATTTTGTAATTCCACGACGAACCGGCTTGCAAAACGTCTTGAAACGTGGAGGTTTCATCGGTACCTAATAATGCGGTATTGGCAAACGCATCGGTCAATGAAGCATTAAGCAACACGTCTTTTTTCGCCTTTAATGTTAAAAATCCAGCGACGTTTTTATTGCCTTGACCATCGTCATAACGCCAATTGACAGTCGTTTCGCCGGTGTCTTCGTTGTAGGTTTTATTCGCAAAATCCCACGTTGTGGACAGCGTTAAATCACCCTCACTGCGAACGTCGATACCAGGTAATAACGAGATTTTTGCGCCTGAATTGTTTTGCAAACGGGGTGCGTTATTCATGAAATCGGCGGTGTCTTTTTGGAATTGGGCAATTGTGTCGTTATTGATATCGCTTTGATTTTCGTAAACGCGCGTGGCTTCTAACACCACATTTTCACTTTTGATGGCGGTGTTAATTGCGCTGATGTTGACGGTTTTTGCCTCGTCATTTCTGCCAGTGCGAAAATGTAACAAGCCCGTATCGATGGAACCTTTTGCCGATAAATCTAACAAACCGCTGCCTGCGTCATGTTGATGCACGGTATCGAAGGTGACGCTTCCGTTTGTGGCGATAATTTTGCCCGCGAAAGAAACGCCGTCATTACCGTAAATACCCACGTTTTTCGCTTCAATTGCGCCATTCACAAAAACCTTGCCTTGATTGGCGGCTAAATTAAATTCGCGTGCTTGAACTGGGTCATTTGTCGCTATGATTACGTCGCCATGATTTTGGATTAAATCGACTTTTTCAGAAAAACCCGCCTTCGTTAATTTTGTATTAAGCGTTGAAAAATCGCCTAAATCAGCCACATTCAAAGACAATGAACCTGTCGTGAAATCGGAAACGGTTGAGGGTGAATTTGCCGTAACGGTGCCATTCCAAACAAATTTACCAGTGGGCGCGTCAACGTTTAGCGTGCCTGAATTACTCGATAATCCTGCCAAATTGATTTGAGCGTTATCGGCTAATATGACATTGCCTTTTGGCGCGACCAATTCGATATTTCCTGCGGGTGAAAATTTACTCACCGAATCAAACGCTATTTCACGCCCGCTCACATCCATTAAACTGCCGCTGTTTAATGAAATATCACCGTTGAGCGCGTTAAGTTTTAATGTTCCTGACGGTAAATCAAAACGTCCGGCGTTGTTAATCGCATCGGCGGTAATTGACCAAAAACCCCCTAAACCTGCGGCGGTCGTTTTATCGATTGCAGCATCGATTACAGAAGAAGTGAACGAAGCGTTATGTCCCGTGGCATCAATGTTTGTGGTTGCGCCATTGCCACTTGTAAAACGGCTGGCATTGGCAATTAAATCACCCGCCACGCGCAAATTACCTGCATCCGATAAACGACTATTTCCGGTTTTCGCCTCAAAAATTTGTCCTAAACCGCTGAGTGTTTCTGTCGCATCGAGTTTGACTTGATTAAAACCGCTCATCGCATATTGACCGCTGCCAAGCTGAATGTTTTTGGCTTTTAATTCGAGCGTTCCCGACCCTTTGCTGTCGGCTGAAGCCGTTGCTCCGTGATTCGATAAAATAATGTTCTTCGCGCTAATCGTGGCAGTTTGATTGGCGTTATTTAATCCCCGAATGGCAGCGGCATCGATGGATAATTTTTGAGTGTTCATGTTCACCGCGCCATAAATATCAAGGTCGCTGCGGCTATTAAGTTTCAATTCATCAAGGGTGAAATCCGTTGACGATAAAACCAAACCCACCGTTCCAGATGGTGCGTTTCCTAAACTGATGCGGCTGGCGTTTAAACCGAGTGAACCGCCATTCATTACAATATCGCCAGCAAATGCCGTGTCTTTGGTTGAATCCAGTAACATGGCGTTATCAGCTTGTAATGTTGCGCCTTTTTCAACAATCAAAACGCCCGATTCGCCCGTGACTTTTCCAGTGCGAATCAATTCGGTTTGACTGGCGGAAGATAATCGCAAAAATGCGCTGTCGCTTGATACGACTGCTTTTCCGTTCGCATCTAATAAGGGTTCGCCAATTTCATCGAAAGCAGGCGCGTTGGTGATAATTTGTAATGTGCTGGGTTCGGAATTGTTTTTGCCAATGCTTTGAATTTTGGCACCCGCTGACACTTTTAAGGTATTTTTTGCCGCCAAAATAATATCCGAGCCAGTTAATTTTGCATCACTCGCAATCGTCAGGGTTTGGGCATTTACTGTGACAACTTGTCCGTCTTTGTTTTTGCTACGAGTTCCACCCAATAACAAACTTGGCGCATTGAGTTTATTTAAATCATCCACAAATAAACTCACCGTTTCGCCATCTTTGTTTTCGGTTACGTCTTCACGTCGCCCAACAATCGCTAAATGGTCTGCACTCACATCAACAAAACTGCCACGTCCATTATTGACTGGCAAGGAAAATAAATCGGCGTTTAACGTTAATTTTGTTTGGGCGGCAATGGCTAAACTGCCCGCATCTTGCGGTAATTGGGACGCGCCAGCGATGGCTTGAGTGGCTTTTTCAGCAAAAAAATCGTTGGCAAAATAATCGGTGTATTCCGAATAAGTTCGCGCGACTTTGCCTGATTGCACCGAAAAACCTTGCCAACGTGGATTTTGAATTCCCGCGTTGGCATCGCCATAACGACCCGCAACCAATGTGGTGCCAGCTAAATCTTTCGCCGTTTGAGTAGGCGACCAATCTTGCGTATTGGCTAACGGAGTCACTAAATACGCATCGGGCAATAACGCATAATGCGCGGGCAATATCGTGTACCAACCCGCCGAAAGTCCTGAACCTGCATTTAAATAAACGCTGTCGCCCATTTTGATATTTGAATCGGTTGATTCCAGCGGATCGTAAGGCGTTAAGGCGTGTCCTAAATCTGGCAACACCGCAAATTTTTTATTGCCCGCTGTATTATTATTCAAAACATCTTGAGTGCCGCCTGCGCCGGTAATAAATTCGTAAGCGACTAAATCGCCGCCGCCGTTGAGATTAACTTTCGCGCCTTTTTGTAAATCGACTTCACGTCCTGTGAGCGTTAAACGCTTTTCGGGTGGCGACTCGACAACTAAAGAAACGCTGCCATTCGCATCAAACGGATACAGCCAATTTAAACCACCAGAACCTTTACCGAATGGCACTGTTACACCGTCGCCCGAAACAGACGTGACGCTGCCATCGGTTAAACGTACAAAATTACGCGCATTCAAATTTAACGAGCCGAACGGAGCTTTTAATACGCCACTTTGAGTGATATTTGCCGCGTCAATGGTTAAAATTCCCGCCGCCGAATAAACGGGCGCGGTTGGTAAACCGTTGGTTTTAATGACGACCGAGCCGTTTTCACCTGCAATGGAAAATTTATAATTGCTCAATGTGGCGGGATAAATTTGCGCCGCCGTCAGTGTTAAATTGCCGTCGAGTTTAAATTCGCCCAAATAATCTTTGCTGTCCGAGCGAACGCGAATGCCTGTCGTGCGTAAATCGCCTGCGCTGTTTAAATTGACTTGGTTAAAATTTTTGAAACTTAACCCGCCGATTAAATCGATATTTTTGGCGACTACATTAAATTGCCCCAAACCATTTACCGCTTGTGGCGCGAGTGTTGTTGAAAATGTACCGTCGCCTAAATCTGAATCTAAACGACTTTGCGTTGAACCCAATGCCGCGTAAGCCGTGTTCAACGTGACGTTGCCCTTTGTCGTTTGAAGTTGTGGCGAATCCAACAGAATTTGTTTCGTGGCATTAAGCGTTATATCGCCGTTGAATAAGATGCCGCCCGCGTAATCGCCATTTGCGCCAATAACATCGGTTTTCAATTCCAACGAAGCAACAATGCTTGAATTGAGTTGTTCATTTTTAAATACTGCGCGACCGCTATAAATTTCAGAGGCAATCGCGTCGCCTTGTTTGACGGTGTTCGACAACGTTGGCGTAATGGTGTTCGTAATTTCGATGGTGTGGGTCAGTGCGTTATTTTCATCATCGGGAAATAAACCGCTGCTAACTGGCACATCAGGTTTGCTGCGTAAACCGCTGTTTAATTCAACCACTAATGAACCACCTGCCGCGCCTTCACCGCCTTTTGCTTGAAATTTACCGTCCGCGATAATGCCTTCGCCAGCTTTTAAAGTAATTGTGCCGCCCGTTGACGAAATAGTTTGACTGACTAATTGCGGATTTGAATTATTCGATTGAATAAAATCGAGCGTTTTGGCGGTGCCGGAAACATCTATCGCCGAATTTTCCCGACTCACGATATAACCACGTTTCGCGATTAGTGCGATATTGCCGCCTGCTAATACGTCGCCAGTGGTTAAATTTAACGGATTGAGCGTGGGTTTAAAAATTCCTTTTGCGCTCAAACGACTGTCTGAACTCAACCAAATTCCTTGCGAATCAAAAAATCCCGTGTCGCTGCCCGTTGGTGCGTTGATGGTTAAATTGATATTCCCCGCAGGCGCGTCAATAGTGCCGTTGAGAATAATCGACGTATCCGAATTTAAATTGATAGTGGCTTGCGCGTCACCTTGAATCAGCGCATTTTCACCTATCGTTAAAACTTCAGCGCGAGTTTGCGCTAACGGTTGAGCCAGCGACAAAGTCAGATTAGTCGAATTTCTCAACGCATCTGGCAACGTAATAACGGAACCCACATCACGCAAATTCGAGCCAGTCGGTTTGGTAACGGCATCACCGTTCAATTGGATATTTTGCTGTAGCGGTTTGAGCTGAACATTATCGGCAACCGTTAAACCATGAAGATAAGCGTTGACGGTGTAATTTGAAAACCCATTTTGTCTGAAAAAATCAGGGTTCAAAATCAGCGGCGTGGCTTTTGAATCGGCATGTTGAGGTGCGTTACTGGCAGAGCCAATAATGACTTCGTTGCTGGTTAAATTTAAAGAGCCGCCTTGTGTTACGCCCCAACCTTCTAATTTTCCTTCTAATACAAGACTGGCAGCTTGTCCGCCCGCGTCGTGACTGGTTGCAACTAAGTTAATCGCACCCGCTTTGCCCACGGTTGTTTTGTTATTCACGTCAATCGCCGCGCCGCCGCTGACATCAATTCGACTTCCAGTCGCTAACCGTAAATCTGCTTGTTCGCTTTGCAATGAAACTGAACCGCCATCAAGCGTCAATTCACGGGAGGTTTGAACATTTTGACTGTCGGCGACATCGTTAATCCATTTCCCTGACGTATCAATTACCGCTGAATCACCTAATGTAATGGCGTTGGGCAAACGAGTTCCGTCAATTTTTATCGGTTGAATATCCACATTTCCAGAAGGCGCGATAATCGAACCTTGAATATCGACATCTTTCGCGGCAATTTTCAAACCACCGTAATTGGGCAAATGAATGACAGCCTCTTTTGCAAGGGTGATTCCGCCATTGGTTTTAATATCAACGTTTGAAATACCAGCTTTTTGAAATGTATCGGCTGATAATTGCAAATCCATCGCCGATAAATCTTCGTTAGATTTTCGAGGTAAAACGTCGTTTGCACTCATGACAATCGCATTCGGTTGTGGCGCAAAATTGATTGCTTGTTTGCCAAACGAATTGTTATTATTTAAATCTAACGATAACGAACTTCCAGCGACTTTGTTTGCCACGTCGCGCTGATAAACGCCTGAAACCGTTTCACCGTGCAAATTCCCATCCAGCACCGATTCATAACTATTGATAACTAACGCGCCGCCCGATTTGCCTTCCACATAACCGGAGGTAGCGACTTTGTTGGTGATGATGCCGTCGTAGTTTAAATTTGAATCCGCTTTGGCGATTGAAAAAACTTGTCCATTTGACGTTAATTGCGTGGTTTCGACAACGCCATCTTGATAGTTAATCGAACCGCCCGAAAAATCTAAATTGCTATTTGTTTTAGCAATCACATCGCCGCTGGATTTGAGTGTGATTTTGCCGCCGATGGTGCTGCGTTCATCGATATTTCGTTCAATTCTATCGACTGCGCCTTTAATGTCTGCGACAGGAATAGTTGCGCTGGTGAGTTTGCCGTCGCTATCACGTTTTAACGTGGCATCGCGCACATCCACGGCAACAGTTTTGCCATATAAAATACCGTCGCGTTGTAACGGTGCATCACGCAATTCATTTTTACGAATTTCTACTTTTACCACATTTCGCTCAACGGGAAGCGTTACGGCTTTCACCCCGGAAACATCAACATGACTGCCAGATTCTAAATAAATGCGGGCAGTGCCTTTTTGTGTGGAATCGGTCAGATTGTCGATGGCAGCCACGTCAATTTTTCCTGATTTTGCTTCAATCGTCGCGTTATTTTGCACAACCACATCGTGTCCACTGACTTCAATAGTTGATGAAGTTTGCGCTTGAGCATCGATAGCAGTTTCAGTTTTATCCGTCGCTAAATCAACACTGGTGCGGCTATTTTCAGCTAAATTAACGGTCGCGTTTTTTCCTAAACCATCGCCTTCATCTTCGGTTCGGAGCGTGCTTTGCGGTAATAATTTTCCGCCTGTTCCTGAACGGTCTTGAACACCTTCGTGGGCTAATAAACGCACGGAACCGTTCAGTTTGACCGACGTAGTGGCTGATACAATGCCTTTTTGATTAACGGCAAAACCTAATAAACTGGCGTTGCCACGTTCGGCAAGCACTTTGCCAACGTTATTGACTTCACCGCCTTTGCCGACTTCCACGACTAAACCGCGTGTGGAATCGTCAACGCCCGCTTCTTGCAAATACACTTTGTCTTTTGATGCGGCAAGAATCGCTTGTCCGTCAGGTGTTTCAATATCGCCTTCATTGGTGATGCTCGGCGCAGCAATAATGACGCGACCGCCTGGGGCATTGGTTTTGATGCTTGCGCCTTTAGCGATAATAATTTGAATTTTGACCAAATTACCGCTGGCATCTTTGAGCGGATTGCCTTTATCGTCTTTTAAAACAACATCGCCCGCACCTTGCAATGCGGCGGAACCGTCAATATCAAAGGCTTTGGTAATGCCTTTTTGAAAAATATCGTTTGAGATTCCAAGGGTGGTCGCGACTAAAGAATTCACATTCACTTGCGAATCTTTGCCAAAAACAAAGCCGTTTTGATTCACCAAATAAACTTGCCCGTTTGCCGAAATCGTTCCCATAATTTTGCTGGCATCGGCTTGATGAATGTTATTTAAAGCAATTGAACTGCTCGACGGCTGTTCAAATTTCACGCTATTTTCAACCCCGACGTTAAATTTTTGCCAATCCAAAACGGCTTTATCGGAACCTTGTTGAATCGTCATGTTATTGCCTGAAATCGCAGCGGTCGCTTGTCCTTGCGTCGCTATTTCAATGGGTTTTATTGATAAATTTACCGCCGCACTTGGCACCGGTAATTCGGCTTTGACTTGCGGTGAAACCAGTGCGAAACCGATTAACGCCCGAATTGCCAACACTAATGGTTTTTGAGAAAAAATAGCCATATCGAATTCCTATTAAAACTCGTAAGCAAAACGAAAATCGATACGTTGATCGCCCACATCTACCGTACTTTGTTTATAAAGCGGATATGACCAATCTAATTCGCTGACAAAATGCTTAAACAATTCCATTCGTAACCCAACGCCTGTGCCGGCTAATTGATAAGACGACGGATTTGACGCAAGCGGTTTTTGTACCCAGAGATGGGCGTAATCAAAAAACACATGAGCGCGTAAATTTTGGGCAAAATCCCACTGTGGTAATGCGGGACTTTGTAATTCCAAAGAGAGATTCGCGCCGTCATCACCCAATTGTTGAGTTTGATAATAACCGCGCACGCTTTGTTGTCCGCCTGCTGAAAATTGTTCGTTGCTAATCAGCGGAGAATTTGAAATTTGTCCAGATAAACGCGCCGCTAAACGTAAATCCCACGGCATTTGCTGTAAATGTTTTAACTCGCTGGTTAAATACAAATAATCCGCTTTTGCACCGACCCGTTTTTGAGAAAATTCTTGCGTGTCATTCCCTAAACCGCGCACCGAAAAATGTAAGGCTGAACTGAGCGAGGTAACAGAATCGTCCAAACGCCAATTTCCGTCATAACCCGCTTGAAAGCCCGCGTAACTAATCGGCGTATTTTGTGTGTCCTGACCTTTTGTTTTGACACCTTGCGAAAAGTTTTTGTAATCAAAACCTAAATTGACGCTGTGCGAATAGCGTTCAAATGTCGCCAGTGGCAACATTAAACGCGCTCCGTAAATTGAACCGGCACCCACCACCGATAAACTGCCAACGCTGGTGCCAAGTTGCGTATTTGAACTAATGCCGATGCCATAAAGTGCTAAACGTGAATCGCGCCAACCCGTTGGTAAAACATACGTTCCCGACCACACGTCAACTTCATCTGGATTTTCAGGCGAAACTTGATATTGCAGCGACGCGCTGTGAAAACGTTGCCACAAATTATCGTAACGAATGGAACTGATTATGCGAGAACGACTGGTGTGTTCGGAATTTCGTCCATTTATTTCAACGCTACCGTGCAACGGCAATTCATCTTTTACGCGCAATTCAATTTCTGTTTTTCCTGGTGTAGAACCAGCACGAAATACCGGCGTAACTTGTCTGTCGGGAGATTCTTTGCTTAATGCGTTGATTTGTTCTTGTACCGCTGGCATATAAGGCACTTGTCCAGCGGCAAGCGCGGGAACTTTTTCGGTGATTTTTCCTAAATAAAAATAGCGAGAACCGGTGACTTTCAAACGTTCGACCGAACCTTCAACCACTTGCAAACGCACTAATCCTTCGACCACATCTTGTTCTGGAATTTCCACTAAAACAGTTGGATAACCTTTGTCTTTGTAAAATGCTTCTAAGGTTTGACGGGCTTTTTCAACGTCGTCCACCGATTTTCCTTTTCCTAAAAAAGGATAAAGTGTTTTTTCGATTAACGCGCTGTCTAACACGGTATTGCCGTCAACCTGTAATTCAAACAAATCGAATCCTGGTTGCGCTTGAGCAGCAACGGCGACATTTTCTTGATTATTTGCTTCTTGCGCCCACAACGGTGTAGCACAAAACAAAACAGCATAAGGCAATAGGTTGTAAAAACCTTTTACCTTATGCGTCATGACTTGTGTTATTGCTGTTGAAAACAGAGCAAACGAGGAACGTTTTGCGTTTTGCATTGCGTTTTCGTTGTCCTTTGAACTGTAAAGTTATTTCAATTGAAGCTCTAAACCACCTTTAGCATTTGAATCCGCAACTGGTACGGTTTCCAAATGTACCGTGCCATCACTGCCTAAATGGGTAAAAGGCACAACAGGATTGCTGGTATCGAAGGGAACAGCCGAAACGAAACCACGCGGATCAGCGGTGGTGGCAAAAATGCCAGTTTTACCCCAAGGCTGAGTCGTATTGACAACATTCGCCACGGTCGGGCTGCCCAAATCGTCGGCTAATGTTTTTAACAATTTTGCTTTGGATGCCCAATCTTTATCAGAGGTATTCGTGGTACGGTAAAGAATGGAACCTTCTGCCCAAATGGGATAAACCCCGGCGGCGACGTTTTCCAAAGTTGGCGCGTAACCGTCGATTTTAATATATCGCCAAGGATCGCCACCTGTTCCATCGGCTTTAACCGCATTGTTACGATCAGCACTGTTGATGGCAATTCCCCAACGTTTAGCAAAACCGGCACCATCTACCACATTGTTGTAGCCCGTTACGTTGGTACCATTTTGCCAATCAATTAACAAATTACCCGTATCAGAGGTACCCGTTGGTGATTTGACGATAGGCAAAGAGGCATCTTCGTCGGTCGGTTTATTAGGCGTTGCGCTGGCTGGCGCAATCGAGTTTGGTGTACCGGGGTAATTTAAGAATTTAGCGTAAGCCACCGCGCCAACCGCTGCACCGTTGTTTCGTCTGCCCACAGCCACCGGCGTTAAATGACTTCCCGATGTTGATTCTTGATAAGGTGCAATTACACCCGCTTCGGCAAGAATGCTAGAATCTAACAGTGTTTTTACTTTGTCGCCGTCGGTTTTATCGACAATTTTGATTTGTTCCCAATTGCCTACTTTTCCTGCTAAAAATGAACCCACCACATTACGACTCAGGTTCGGTAAATCTTTTTCAGCGTAATTACCCACTACCGCCGTGCTTGACAATGTGCCGGCTCTTTTTTGAGCGACCTGTAAAACTTTATATAAATCTTCGGTCACGCCCACGCCATAAACTAATCCGCCGGTGGCAACGCTCGTAAAGGACTTTCCTTTTACCGGTATAGCGGTCAGATTGGTAGGCCATTTAGGTTCCGGTTTGCCAGTGAGAATTTCATTAACCGGTGTTGGAAAGTTTTCCGTTCCAGGTTTCAATAGGCTGTTCGTATCGACACCTAGAAAACCGCCGTCAGATTGACGTTTCGCTAAATACTTACTGCCGTTAGCACTGGTAATGTCAGCTTTCCACGCACCTTTATTATTCGCTACCCAGTCGGTGGATTTTGCACTAGAAATGTTGAGATGTTCAAGTGGAATGCTGGCAACTAAAGGCACAACGCCATAACCCGCTGCACCATAAATACGTTTTTCCAATAGAATTTTTTTGCCTGCCAATCCTGCGCCTAAATTGTCATTTCCCACAAAATAGTACGCTGACCAACGAGAACCTACATTGCCAGATTTAGGATTTACGTCATCAAAAACATCCACACTGTTCGCCGCTGCAAGTGTTTTTTTCACCACTTCACCGTATGCTTTATCTTGTGCAGCACCGCCTGATGTATAAATGGTAATTTCGGGTGCGCCGTCAGTCCAAGGCGTTAATGCGTAAGTAGATTGCGAACCCAATAAAAGGGAGATAGCAAAACCAAGCGTGGTAGTTGTTTTCATATAAGCCTTTCTAAAATGAAACTAGAGAATGAATACGGATAAAAACTCAGCATCCGTCTTTGTCGTCAAGAATTTTAAAGAAAATGATACAACGTGTGAAACGGTATTATGTGATAGTGGTATCTAAAATAGTGATAAACGCCGTGATCGACTTTTTAGAGTGAAATCAAGCTGTAATGGTTTAATTAAGAACAAATCGAGTTCAAAATGATGTGCCAAGTATTATTTCTCGTGCGCGTGGTGTGGAATCATAACGTCAAAATGTTCAATAAATTCGATAAACTTCAGAGAATTTAAAACAATAAAAAACCCGCCAGCGCAAAGCACATGCGAGTTGGTTTTGGGGGTGAAAAAATTTAATGCGAACGCTAAAAACCTGATTTGCACTAACGAGGCAACAGAATTTTTAACGGACTAACAACATAATTGCGCTAATTCAAAATTGACATTCCTTTGATTTGCACAAAAACTGCTTTGCTAATTTTTAGATTTAAAATGACGGCTGATTTGCGCGTGATGTGTGCTAATAGCGGTTGATTGCCGACCTTCAAACGCACAATCGTTTGCCCACTTTCGCCATCAACAATATCGATAATCGTTGCCGGCAAAACGTTGAGAATGCTGGTGGCGCGAGGAATTTCTAACACAATACTGACATCCCGTGCAT
This sequence comes from uncultured Pseudomonadota bacterium, assembly GCA_903870545.1. Classification (GTDB taxonomy): domain Bacteria; phylum Pseudomonadota; class Gammaproteobacteria; order Methylococcales; family Methylomonadaceae; genus UBA10906. The sequence goes on along the minus strand of CAIQDI010000028.1, from coordinate 18,338 downwards.
AAATTTGAATCCGCAACGGCGTTCCGATTTTCGCCTCAATCGCAGGTAAACTTAACGAACCGCCATCAAACGCCACGCGCGTTAAATGAAAATCCGTTTCGTGTTCGGCGATTGTCACGTTCCAAACAGTTGTGGCTTCGCGGTCTTGTGAAAGTGGTAAATCCAAACGGCTCAATGTTTCTGATAATGAACCCGAAGCCTGCACTTTTCCTGCTTCCAAAACTACCAAATAATCTGCCAATTGTGCGACTTCTTGATGAGAATGCGTGACGTACAAAACAGGGATATTTAATTCCTGATTCAAACGACTTAGAAACGGCAGAATTTCTTGTTTACGTTTGGTATCGAGCGACGCAAGCGGCTCGTCCATCAACAAAATTTCGGGATTCAAAACCAACGCGCGGGCAATGGCGACACGCTGTTTTTCACCACCTGACAAACGCTCCGGCATTCTGTCCAGCAAGTGTTCAATGCCCAAAAGATTAACGATGCGTTGAAAATCTCCCCCTTTTGAAGAGGGGCGGGGGGGATGTGCTTTAATGCGCTTCAAACCAAAATTCAAATTTTCACGCACGGTCAAATGTGAAAACAAATTCGCGTCTTGAAACACATAACCGAGCGGACGTTTGTGCGTTGGCAAAAATATACCGACATCGCTGTCATCCCAAACGCTGCCGTTGATTTCTAAATAACTTTGTTGCGCTTGTTGTAAGCCGGCAATGCAACGCAACAACGTCGTTTTGCCAGAACCCGAATGCCCAAATAAAACCGTCACGCCTGAATTCGGCAAAGATAAATTCACCGACAATTGAAATTCGCCATAATCGAGTTTGAAGCGAGCGGTAATCGAATTGTTCATTTGACGTGCGGCGTAGTTTTTAAACCGGTGTAAAGAATCAACAAAACCGTGAACGAAAACGCCAATAATCCGCCAGCGAGCCAATGCGCTTGCGTGTATTCTAAGGCTTCGACGTGATTATAAATCTGCACGGAGACGACGCGCGTTTTGTCGGGAATGTTGCCACCAACCATTAGCACCACGCCAAATTCACCGACCGTATGCGCGAAACCTAAAATCGTGGCGGTTAAAAAACCTGATTTCGATAGCGGCAAAACGACACTAAAAAACGTATCGATTGGACTGGCACGTAATGTCGCGGCGGCTTCTAGCGGTTGTTCGCCAATGTTTGAAAATGCGGTTTGCAACGGTTGAACAACGAAAGGCATCGAATATAAAACCGACGCGACAACCAAACCTGCAAAAGTAAAAGGCAATGTGCCGATTCCGAGCCACGTTGTGAATTCGCCGACAACGCCGTTTTTACCCAATAAAACCAACAAATAAAAACCTAAAACCGTCGGCGGTAAAACGAGCGGCAATGCTACGAGAGTGTTAATAATGCCCCGCCATTTTGAACGGGTTCGCGCCAACCACCACGCCAACGGTGTGCCGAATAGCAACATGAAAATGGTGGCGAGGCTGGCGACTTTGAACGTCAATATCAGCGTGGCGAAATCAGCGGAAGTGAGCATGATTATTTCGGTAAATCGTAGCCGTATTTTTGAATAATGGCTTTTGCTGGTGCTGATTTCAAATAATCAAGCAACGCTTTTGCCGCTGGATTTTCCGCGCCCAACGTTAATAAAACGGCATCTTGTTTAATCGGTGCGTAAAGAGCTTGCGGCACGATCCAACCTGAACCGCTGGTGATTTTGCCATTTTCGCTCACTTGCGACATCGCCACAAAACCTAATTCGGCATTGCCTGTGCTGATAAATTGGTACGTTTGCGAGATGTTTTCACCGAGAACAAAAAGTGGTTGTAATTTATCGAGCAGGTTTTTATTTTTCAAAACGTCGATTGCCGCCGCGCCATACGGTGCAAGTTTTGGGTCAGCTAACGCGATATGCTGAAAACCGTCTTTTGCTAAAATTTCGCCTTTTTCATCGACGTAATTTGCCGCACTTGACCATAAAACCAATTTCCCCAGCGCATAAGTGAAACGACTTTTTGCCACCGCAAAACCGCTTTGTTCTAATTTGAGCGGAGCTTTTTCATCTGCCGCTAAAAATACTTCAAACGGTGCGCCATTTTCAACTTGCGACACAAATTTTCCCGATGAACCAAACGATAATTGTGCAGTGTGACCTGTCGATTTTTCAAATTCAGCGGCAATTTCGGTCATCGGTTTGGTGAAATTCGACGCGACCGCCACGAGCGTTGCAGCGGCAAAACTGGTTGGGGCGATTAAAAGCAAACCAACTAAAAATAACGGTTTCAGTGTTTTAAAAATCATAATAAACCTCCTTTAACATATCGAGATTTTTGGCGTAAAACTCGCCATGAAGAAAATAATGGACCGAAATTTTTTGTGCATTCATGGCGAGAATCCTATTAACAGACAGCTAAAATAACAGAACCAGCTTTAAAAATTGCCGTAGCAGCTTGTCCTTCGTTCAAACCTAACGTATCAACACTGTCATTTGTCACGGTGGCGGCAACGAGGTCGCCGCCACTTAATGTAATATCAATTTCAGAATTAACTGCACCGTGAATTATTTTTGTGACGGTGCCTTGCAATTGATTTCGCGCTGACAATCTATAACCGCCTAAATCGGTCGCGATGATAATTTGCGGGGCTTTCACCAACGCAATCACTTCAATTCCTTCTTTGATTTCTAATACGTCTGCCGATTCCTTCGTGATAGAAGCAACAATAACTTCACCACCGTTTAAACGTACTTGCACTTCAACATTCACCACGCCAACGGTCACACCACAAACCACGCCTTTAAACTGATTTCTTGCACTGATTTTCATAATAATTCTCCAAAAATAAATACACAAAGGTTAAAAAGCGATAACTTGTATGATTACCGCTTTCGGGTGCATTATACTTCGCTATGTATTAAAGTAAATAGCGACTTGATTTTTAGGATAAGACCATGACAACGCACACACAAAATAACGATATTTCGCCGCTTTGGGTGACAGGTAATTTACAGCTTGCAGGCATTTTGGACAGTCGGATTATCGAATTACTCAAAGCCATCAATCAAAGTGGTTCACTCAATCAAGCCGCTAAACAAGTCGGGTTAAGCTACAAAGGCGCGTGGCAAATTATCGAAAGAGCGAATAACAGTTCACCTAAAACCTTAGTCACCACCGCAATCGGCGGCACAAAAGGTGGCGGAACGGTTCTAACCGATGCGGGACACGCCTTGATTCGTCTTTTTGATGAATTGCAAAGCGCACATCAACTTTTTTTGAAACAACTCAACCAAAATCTGGCGACTAATCCTGATACGGTTTTGCTTTTTCAACGTCTTGTTGTGAAAACCAGCGCGAGAAATCAACTTTTTGGCACCGTGATTAGTATTTTGCTCGGCAGTGTCAGTGCTGAAATTACCATTAAGCTAAAAGGTAACGAGCAAATTATCACCACAATTAGTTTGTCTGATGCTCAAGAATTAGGTTTAACGCTCAATTCGGATGTGCTTTTACTGTTGAATAGTTCAGAAATTATGTTGGCGACGATTGATAATCCCAAACAATTTTCAGCGCGGAATTACCTGGCGTGTCAGGTGATTCAAATTGAACAAGACCTTATTTATGCCGAAGTGACGCTTTTATTTGCTGGTGGTGAAATGCTGATTGCCACGATTACAAAACAAAGTTTGCACGATTTAGGTTTAGAAAAAGGAATGCGTGTGTTTGCGGTATTCAAAACAAATGCGCCAATTCTCGGCACTAAATCTTGCCTGTAATCAGCGGTTTCAAACTGAATTAACCAAAAAGTCAGCAGCAAGGTTGCCAGCGATATTTCTGGCAACCACATTTCTGATGCTTGGACGGTTGGCTCACGGATTTTGATACTTTTAAAACACGCACTCAGCTCTCACTTCGAATTTTGCGGCGCGTTTGCTGTTCATTTCGACTTCAATCGCTTGATGAATCACTTTACGTTTTTCTATTTTCACTTTGACTAAAATGCCTTTCGCCACCAGCATTTCCAAGCCTTTTTGCTGTTGTTCGATCAGGATTTTGGCGGCTTTTTCGCCTTTGATGCGTTTATTTTTCCAGAAAATCCACGGATAAATTTTCGCGCCGATTTTGTGGTCAACGCAGTTAATCGTAATCGTGACGTGGTTGTTGATAATCAATTGAATTTAAACAAATTAAATTTAAAATTCTGCTAAATTGTTTGAAATACGACAAGACGAGTTGTTTGGAATCTTACAAGTTGGCAGTCAGCATTACGCCATTGAACGGCATGCGAAATTCCACAATCGCTGTAACACAAATACACAATCGCTGTAACACAACTGCAAAGAATTAAACGTAAAATTTGCGCCACTTGCAACAAAACCTGAATTAAAGGCGGAAAGATTATGGTTAACGAACAAGTAAGCAAAGCAATCAGGCAATCCAACAACAAAGTTGTGCGATTACTTATCAAGAATCGTGTTGTCCGTGCCAAATTTAAGCATAAATTTAAGCGTGAACTCAAGCGCGTCAATCAGCAGCTATACGAAAAAATACAGCTCATTTCGGTACTCAGCATTACAAACCAAGAGCTAAATATTCAAAACAATGAAAAAAATCAGCGCATTACTGAGCTTATTATCACGCACAAGAGAATTTCAGCGGTTAATGAAAAGTTTTTGGCGGTGAACGAAGAGCTTATTTTGCAAGCCATTGAAACGGAAAAACGTGTGCTTAAATTGACGCAGACTCATCACAAAAATAGAATTTTGAATGAGCAACTAAATCACATGCAAAAGCTAGAAAGCATTTCACGGCTGACTTCGGGTATTGCCCATTATTTTAATAATATCTTAGGCTGCGTATTAGGTTATAACGAAATGAATCAAGATGTCAGCGATAATATAATCGACGAAAGTTTAAAAGCTGAACTTGAAAGTAACACCAAACAAATCGATGTAGCAGGTAAACGCGCGACCGAGTTGATTGGCAAAATGCTGACTTATTGTCGCCAAGACACCGTAAAATTTAAAATAGATGTAAAACCAACGGTTGAAGTAATAGACGAAGTATTAGTGATGTTGCGTCCTGCGTTGACCAGCGAAATTGAAATTCAAACGAAGTTAGAGTGTGCGGCAAATATTCAAATAGACGTAATGGATTTACGCCAAATTCTCACCGAATTAGTAATAAATGCCCGCGATGCCATGAAAGAATGTGGTGGAATTATTGTCATCTCATTGCAAATAGTCCGTAACGTGAGACCCTATTGTGTCGCTTGTGCGGGAAAAATTTCAGGCAATTTTATTGAATTAAGCGTGACCGATAATGGGTCGGGAATTGAACCTGACGTGATTAGTCGAATGTTTGATCCATTTTTTACCACCAAAGAACAGGGCGAAGGAACGGGGTTGGGATTATCCATCGTAAACGGCATTGTGCATCGTTCACAAGGGCATATTTTGGTGGATTCAACTATGACGGCACCGAATCCAGGCACAACGTTTAGATTATTATTTCCCATTTTGACCGTAATTTAATAAAAGCAGGGCGACTGTTATTCACCCGAACAGATTTGGATATTTTTTAAAACCGCCTCTTTGAAATAGTCAAAAGGCGGTTTTTTTATTTTTGCGGGCGCAATTTTACATTCCTTTAAGACACCACCCGCCAAACTCGAATCGTGTATAATTCGCGCAGTTTCACACTGGAATCCCTAAATTTTATGACATTTGAAAAATCTACTATTCGCCGTCGCGGCATTTATTTACTTCCTAACTTATTCACTACCGGCGCGTTATTTTCGGGTTTTTACGCGATTACTTCCGCTATGAATCAACACTACGACATTTCTGTGGCAGCGATTTTTGTTGCCATGATTTTGGATGGTTTAGACGGACGAGTGGCGCGTATGACCAATACTCAAAGCGAATTCGGCGCACAATATGACAGCTTATCGGACATGGTTTCGTTCGGCGTTGCGCCCGCATTGGTGATGTATTTGTGGGCATTTTCAACGTTGGGCAAAGTTGGATTATTCGCGGCATTCGTTCACACGGCGGGGGGCGCGTTACGATTAGCGCGATTTAATACGCAACTGACTTCTGCCGATAAACGTTATTTTCAAGGTTTGCCCAGTCCAGCAGCGGCAGCCATTTTGGCGGGATTTGTTTGGTTGTGTTTAGAACACGGTTGGAGCGTTGATTCGATAAAATATCTCGCGCTCATCTTAACGATTTGCACGGGTTTGTTGATGGTGAGTAACTTCCGCTATTCGAGTTTTAAAGAAATAGATTTGAAAGGCAAAGTGCCATTTTTCGTAGCCATCGCGGTTATGTTGAGCATTGCTTTTGTGATGGCGCAACCACAAACCATGTTATTTTTGCTGTTTTTGGGCTACGCCATTTCAGGACCTTTCGTCACGGTCACGTTGATTATGCGTCGTAAAAAATTACAGGCACGCAAAAGCTAATTTTTAACCTATTTTGAATTTAAGAAATACTATGAAAGACCAACTGATTATATTTGATACCACGCTGCGTGACGGTGAACAAAGCCCGGGCGCGTCGATGACTCGTGACGAAAAAATTAGAATTGCTCGCGCGTTGGAACGTTTGAAAGTAAACGTAATCGAAGCAGGTTTTCCTGCGGCAAGTATCGGCGATTTTGAAGCGGTGCAAGCGGTCGCGAATGTTATTAAAGACAGCATTGTGTGTGGATTGGCGCGGGCGTTGGACAAAGATATTGACCGCGCCGGTGAAGCGTTGAAAGGCGCGAAACAGTCGCGCATTCACACATTTATTGCCACGTCGCCGATTCACATGACGATGAAGTTGAATATGTCGCCGGAGCAAGTGATTGAACACGCAGTCAAAGCCGTAAAACGAGCGCGACAATATACTGACGATGTAGAATTTTCGCCTGAAGATGCTGGGCGTTCGGACGAAGATTTTTTGTGTCGTATTTTGGAAGCCGTGATTGATGCCGGCGCGACCACGTTGAACATTCCCGACACGGTCGGTTACAGTATTCCGCAACAATTTGGCGCGACGATTAAAAATTTGATTGAACGGATTCCGAATTCGGATAAAGCGATTTTTTCGGTGCATTGTCACAACGATTTAGGGCTAGCGGTGGCGAATTCACTTTCAGCGGTGATGAATGGCGCACGTCAAGTGGAATGCACGATTAACGGTTTGGGCGAACGCGCAGGGAATGCGTCACTTGAAGAAGTTGTGATGGCAGTTCGCACGCGCCACGATGTGTTTGATTGCCAAACCCGCATTGATACCCGCGAAATTTTGACTTGTTCAAAATTGGTATCGTCGATTACCGGTTTTCCAGTGCAACCTAATAAAGCAATTGTCGGTGCCAATGCGTTCGCGCATGAAGCGGGAATTCATCAAGATGGTATTTTGAAAAGCCGCGAAACCTACGAAATTATGCGAGCGGAGGATGTTGGCTGGTCAGCAAATCGCATGGTTTTGGGCAAACATTCGGGACGAAATGCGTTCAAAAGTCGGATTAGCGAATTAGGATTTGAGTTTGAAAGTGAAGCCGAATTAAACGATGCCTTTGCCCGATTCAAACAATTAGCCGACAAAAAACACGAAATTTTCGACGAAGATTTGCAAACGCTGATTTCTGAAACCACATTGGAAACGGAAGACGAACACATTAAATTGATTGCGTTAAAAGTCTGTTCCGAAACGGGCGAAGTGCCGAATGCGGTGGTTACGCTACGATTAAATAATCAAGAATTGACCGGCAATTCAACAGGCGGCGGCGTGGTCGATGCGACGTTGAAAGCGATTGAAAAATTGGTACAATCGAATGCGTCGTTAGAAGTTTATTCGGTGAATAACGTGACGAATGGCACCGACGCGCAAGGCGAAGTCAGTGTGCGTTTAGAAAAAGCGGGGCGTATTGTGAATGGTTTGGGCGCGGATACTGATATTGTAATTGCCTCGGCGAAAGCGTATATCAACGCGCTGAATAAATTACTCAACGTCAACGCGCGTCAACATCCGCAAAAGTCTGAGGTTTAATAAACAGTTATGAAAATAATTAAAGTAATTTTTGTAGCTATTGTTGCCGTTATCGTAGCGATGTTTGAAATTGTAGCGGCTATATTTGAGTAATTATTATGAAATCAAAAACACAATCTGGTTTTACCCTTTTAGAATTACTCGTTGTTTTGGGAATTATTGCGATGTTAGCGGGCATCGTCGGGCCGCAAGTGATGAAACATTTGGGCGAATCCAAAACCAAAGCCGCAAAAGTACAAGTCGAAGATTTTTCTGCCGCGCTCGATATGTACAAATTAGACATGGGCAAATATCCGACCAGTGACCAAGGTTTGCAAGCGTTAATCGAAGCTCCCGAAGGTTCAAAACGGTGGAATGGTCCGTATTTGAGAAAAGCGAAAACGCCGGCGGATCCGTGGCAAAATGAATACCATTATGCGTCACCCGGAGCGCATGGAAAATTTGATTTATTCACTTACGGCGCAGACGATAAAGAAGGCGGCGAAGGCGAAGATCAAGACATCAATAATTGGGATTAAATGCGCTCGAACGCAGGTTTTACGCTGCTTGAACTGATTGTAGTTTTGGCAATTGTGGCGTTAGGTTATGCGGCGGTGGCGGTAAATTTTTCGTCTGGCAATGATGCCATGGCATTAAAAGCCGCCGCTCGCGATTTAACGTCGGGTTTGCGTTATGTTCGTTCACAAGCGATGTTATCGCACGCCTCCGCAACGCTTGATTTCAATCTCAGCAACAACAGTTATTCATTGACGGGACAAGATAAAATTTACACGCTCCCCGAAAATATCGATGTCACCATCAACACCGCCAAAGACGAACTCCACGACGGCTTGGCACAACTGCGATTTTTCCCCGACGGTTCGTCAATTGGTGGACGAATCACGTTAGAAAAAAAATCTCACGTTCAAGAAATTAACATCAATTGGCTAACTGGTCATGTCACGCTCGCCGAATAAACAACGCGGTTTTTCGTTATTGGAAATGCTGATTTCGTTTTCGATTTTGGCAGTGTCGTTGGGCATTTTATTAAAAATATTTTCGAGCGGAATCATCACCGCGCAAGTTGCCGACAATTACACTACCGCCGCCCAAATTGCGTCGAATTTAATGGCGAAAACGGGCGTGGAAACGCCGTTAAAAATCAGCGAAAATATTGGCGTGGAAAACGAATTTTATCATTGGCGCGTGCGCGTTAATCCGCAAACATTTGTGTCGCCAGAATTAGATTTGCGCGGTTTGCCGGTTGATTTATTTAACGTGAATGTGCAGGTTTGGTGGGGCGATGACGATAAAACCGACGACCGAGTTTTGGAATTAAGCACCATGAAGTTGGCGGCAAAAGTTGAATAAATCGCACGGTTTTACGCTCATTGAAGTGCTGATTGGGATGACATTATTGAGTTTGATGGTGGTTTTATTGTTTAGCAGTTTGACGATTGGCGCGAAAAGTTGGGAACAAGGCGAAAAGAAAATTACGGACGTGAACGAAATCGCCGTCGTGCAACAGTTTTTTAATCATCATCTCGCCCACGCTACGCCGCAATGGAACGATTTTAATCCCGAAAAAGATCGCGTCTTTTCATTTCAAGGTAAAAAAGAAACGCTGCAATTTGTCGCTGCCTTTCCAGCCAGTGCTGAACGCGCCGGTTTGCAATTGTTTTTGTTAGAACTGAAAGAAAAAGACAAACAACGTTTTATCAGCGTCACGCTCACACCTTTTTTTCCATTAGCGGAAGGCGCGGAATGGTTTCAGGACGACGTGGAATTAGTGCGCGGCGTGCAGAATTTTGAATTAGCCTATTTTGGTTTGAATGATGAAACCGGCGAATTTATGTGGCACAACGAATGGCTCAACAAAGAACAGCAACCGCGATTAGTCAGAATTTTGCTCGAACTCGACGACGGACGTTATTTGCCTGAAATGATTGTCGCGCTCAATGTCGATAGTAGCTACAGCAACGCCGATTTAGAAAGCGTGCCGACCGAAGATGTTGAGGATGTTGCCCAATGAAACAACGCGGCGTTGCGCTGATTTTGGTGTTGTGGGTGTTGAGTATTTTAATGTTGATGGCGGGCAGTTTTACCAAAACCATGCGGCGTGAATCGGCGGGCGTGATGACGATTAAAGCGAACGCGGAAGCGAATGCTCAAGCGCAAGCCGGAATTGCGTTGGCGCAAGCGATGATGTTGCACGAAGACGAAACTAAACGGTGGCGCGTGGACGGGAGCATTTACGAAATCGAAACGGAAAATGCCACAATGCGAATTCGGTTGCTTTCTGAAACGGGAAAAATCGATATTAACAGCGTGACCGCGCCGTTTTTGCATCAAGTATTTTTGCACGCGCCACTCGAAACAAAGGCGCAAATTGAGTTAGAAAATGCAATTTTGGATTGGCGCGACGATGATGAAAATACGCGTCCTTTTGGAGCTGAAAAACCCGAATATCACACCGCCAAATTGAATTACGCGCCACGCAATAAACCGTTTCGGTCGTTGGAAGAGTTGCAAATGGTGCGCGGCATGACCATGAATGTGTTTGCGTGGATGCAACCGATTTTCACCGTTTATGCGGCGGGACAAACCGAGGTGGAATTTAATTTAGCGACTCGCGACGTGTTGAATATATTGCCAGAAATCGATACAAATTTATTGGATGCGTATTTTCTAGCGCGGCAGCAAGCGATTTTGAATCACGCGCCGCCGCCAAAATTACCGCGCATTGAAAACGCTACGCAAGCGATGTCGCAAGATGTTGAAGCCACGACGGAAGCGGAAGTTGCACCAGAAATTTCAGTGGTGACGGTGGTGGTCGAAGCGATTTTAGAGAATGACGCGCGAGCCGCTGTTCAAGTGGTCATGGAAAAAATCGACGGCGCAAACAATTTACCTTTTCAAATTTTAACGTGGCAAAATCAAACCGACGCGCCTTCACTTTTTTCTGAAACTATGAATACCTTACTTGTTGCCCATTATGTTGAACCTAAATAAAAACGTTAAAATCGAACTGAAACCATTTCTGCGTTGGTGGGGACGGGAATTAGCATTTTTAATTCCTGCGAAAATTCGCCAATTTTTCCACGCGCCACGCGGTGCCATTATTGTTCGTTCAAAAGATGAACAATTTGAATTAAATTATGAAATTAACGGGCAACAGGAATTTATGACGACGGTGGCGCGTGATATTTCGGGCGCAGAAACCGTTAAAAATTTAATTCTCAACGACCGTTTTAAAAATGCGATGTTCATTTTGCGTTTATCTCATCACCAGGCTCTGAACAAAACGTTAAATTTACCACTTGCCGCACAAGCCAATGTGTCGCAAGTTGTCAGTTATGAATTGGATCGTTACAGTCCATTTAAAGCGGATCAAGTTTATTTTGCCACGCGCGTTGAACGTATCGATACCGAAGCCGCGCAACTGATTGTTCAATTATTACTCGCGCCCCGTCCGTTACTGGAAACGCTTTATGCCGATTGCAAAACGTTGGGAATGTCTTTGCACTATGTCGATGTTGAAAATTGCCCGAATGATTTGCAGCAATTGCATTCGACTTATAATCTTTTGCCCGCCCATTTGCAGCCGAAAATTGCCAACACACCACGCCGCATTATTGCTGGATTATTGACGTTATTGGCGATGTTGAGCGTAAGCAGTTTGGCGTTGCCGGTGTGGTTGGAATATCAGGCGGTGGAAGTTTTGCAAACCAAAATCGCTAAAATCGACAAAGAGGTGAAAGCGGTCAAAACGTTGCAAGCGGATATGGATACGTTGCGCGAGGAAAATCAGTTGCTCATTAACGAAAAAATCGCCACGCCCAACGTTATCGCCATTCTCAACGAAATCAGTCGGTTAATGAAAGACGACAGTTGGCTGGCGTATTTGCAATACAGCGAAGGACAATTGCAATTGCAAGGTGAATCCCCGACGGCATCTATTTTGCTTGCTGATTTAGAAGCGTCCGAGTATTTTGCCAAAGCCAATTTTGCCTCGCCGGTGACACAAGACAAAGCCAGCGGCATGGAACGGTTTCAAATTTCGGCTGAAATCACTAAACCAGCAAATATAACGACTGAAAACAGTGACGCGACCACGGAAAAAACTGCCGCACCAGTCAGCGAATCGAACCACGACACGCCAACAGAAACGACAGTTGAAAACCTAAATCCTGAAATCTCGACAACCGAAGAAGTGGCGACTGAAAATGGTACTGAAGAATAATCAAAATGAGCGATGGCTCGCGGTGGGCTTACTGTTAGTGGTAATGAGTTTTATAAGTTTCATTATTATTTTGCCGTTAATCAATCAGGGTTTGGCGTTGCATGACGAACGAAATACGCTGGGTTTTCGCCTTGAACAATATGAGCGAATTTTGGCGCGTAAACAAAGCGTAATTGACGAAATGGAATCGCTGAAAGCACAATTTGCCGACGAAAATTATTTAAGCACCCAAAACACCAGCGCGTTAGCGTCGGCAGAATTACAGGAAATGATTAAACAAGCGATTGTGGAAGCGGGCGGACAATTGAGCAGCACGCAAGGTTTGCCGGTGGTGACGAAAAATAATTTCAATCGTATTCCGATTAACGTTCGCATGACGGGAAATAGCGAAGTGTTACGCGCCGTGTTGCACAAAATTGAAACCGCTACGCCGCTGGTGGTAGTTGAACAAATCGACATTCGCCCGATGCGCGGTGTGCGAAATAAAGTCACCCATCAAATTGACCCCAGTAATGAATTGAGCGTGAATTTCCAAGCCATTAGTTTTATGAAAAAACCCGCCGCATGAATCGTCCGACACTTTTTGTTTTGATTGCGCTGAACACGTTATTTGTGGGCGTATTAGCGGTGGAATGGATGTCAGCGACCGAAATTCCAGCGGCAACACCCGCGCAAATTCTAAATTCTGAGTCTGACGAACCGCCGCCGAGTTTTGATTTGACCGAACCCAGCGAAGACAGTTACAGCGATTTAGTCGAGCGTCCGTTGTTTATCAAAGGGCGCAAACCCGTAAATGAACCGGTGCCAGAAAGCGTGCCGGTGGCAGCGGTGAAAAAAGTTGATGTGTTTGTCTGGGAATTGACCGGTATTTTCACTTCACCAAAAGGGGTAACGGCGTTCTTTAGTCGCACGAACGCGAAAGTGGAAAAGGATAATCATCGTAAAATAAAATATAACGAAGAATTAGACGGTTGGAAAGTGAGCGAAATTCACACCGATCATGTGGTATTGATGCAATCGGGCGAAATCAAAACGTTGCCATTACGCAAAATGAAACCGAAATTGCCTATTCCCGTGGCGATGACTGCCAATAATCGTGCTGCGCCGCCACCACCACAAAAACCTGTTCCTGTAACAACTGCACAAGAAATGCAGTTAAATAATACACCGCCTGAAGCCGTGCAAAATGCGCCACAAAATATCGAAACAGAATCAGCCACGGTAGAAGACGTGAACCCTGAAAATCCATAAATGCTAAAAAATACCTAAAGACACATGAACTCAACTCCAAAACTAACCGTTCTAGCCACTGCCATTTTCACTTGTTTGATGTTATCCAGCTGTGAATTATTGACCACGCAACGATCAAAATTACCGTTGAATCCATCCACGGCAATTGAACCGATTCCGCCAGCGCAAAATAAAGCTGCGTCGAATGACACACCTAAACCCAAAAGTGAGTTATATCCCAGCACCGATTACGCGACGGCGTTGCCAGCGGCGACCGAACAAGCCGCACAAAATGCGACGGGAAAAAAAGGCAAAGGTGAATTTAGTTTGAATTTTGACGAAGCGGATTTAGGCGAAGTGGCGAAAGTAGTCTTGAGCGATATTTTGGGACAAAACTACGTTCTCAGCCCGAAAGTGGTGGGAAAAGTCACGCTGCAAACCACGCACGCTTTGAGCAAAGAAGAATTATTGCCGACGTTGGAAATGGTGTTAAGCATGAATAATGCGGCGTTGGTCAAAGATGGCGATATTTATCACATTGAACCATTGAACGAAGCGTTATACAGCGCGAATTTTTCGTCTGGACACAATGGAAAATCTGGTTATCAAGTGCGTGTCATTCCGGTGAAAAATGTTGCCGTCGATAATATCGCGGATTTGATTAAACCGTTGCTGCATGAAAAAACGTTATTGAGTGTCGATAATCGCCGTAATTTATTAGTCGTTTCTGGCGCGGCGGATGAATTAGCACGAATCGTAGACATGGTGAATACGTTTGATATTGATGTGTTAAAAGGGCGTTCGTTTGCGTTATTTCCGCTGGCGCACGTCGATGCTGAAACGTTGATTAAAGAATTGGACGAAGTTTTTTATAAAAAAGCCAAAGGTGACGAAGGCGAATTTTTTCGTTTTATGCCGATTGAACGCATGAACGCCATTCTCGCGATTACCCACCAAGCGCGTTATTTAAAAGATATTGAACAATGGGTGATGCGTTTGGATAGAGCAAATTCGACCACGGGCGGTGGTGTTAATGTTTATAAAGTGCAACACGTCGATGCGGTGGAATTGGCGAATACATTGAACGATATTTTTGGAAATGGTAGCGGTTCGTCAAAACGCGATAAATCGCCGCAACTCGCCAGCGGTAAAAAAGCCGGTGAATTGACCAATAAAACCACCAGTAAAACGGATGTGAAAAAAACCACCACAACTCGTTCTGGCACTGGCGGAACGGGCGATGCGAAAGTGTCGAACGTGGGCGACGTGCGAATTATTGCCGACGAAGCGAATAACACCTTAATCATCGTGGCGACCGCGCAAGAATACGAAGTCATTCGCCCGATTATCAACCAATTGGATGTAATGCCATTGCAGGTTTTAGTCGATGCTACGATTGTGGAAGTGACGTTGACGGACTCGTTGAAATACGGTCTTCAATGGTATTTTAATCACAATAATGGCGGTACCAACTCTGTTAATAGCAATGGATTAGGCGTGTTATCAACAGAAACGGTAGCAAGTGCTGCATCAAGTGTTGCGAAAGGGGGATTTGGTTATTCTTTTTTGAGTAAATCCGATGACATTGGTGCTGTTTTAAACGCTCAAGCCAGTAATAATAACGTCAATGTCATTTCATCGCCGTCGTTAATGGTGTTAAATAATCAGGAAGCCAGTATTCAGGTGGGTGATGAAATTTCATTATCAACAGGAACCGTTGGGATTGCAGGGGTGACCGGCGGAATAGGCGGTGCTGGCACTACGTCTTTAACACAAAATCAACAACGTAAAACCGGCGTGAAACTCAAAATAAAACCGCGTGTCAATGCCAACGGTCTGGTCACAATGGACGTGACGCAAAGCGTCGAAGATGTCGCGGATAGTATTAAAAGTGGTGAAGTGAATCCCCGAATTTCAACGCGCGAAATTGACAGTACGATTGTTGTTCAAAGTGGCGAATCAATTGTTCTGGGCGGTTTAATTAAAGACAAAAATACGAACGGCGGCGGGGGAATACCGTTGTTGTACGAAATACCTGTTTTAGGGCCGTTGTTTGGTGCTAAAACCAAAGATGATAATAAAATAGAACTGGTCGTGTTAATTACACCGCGTGTGGTAAAAAGTCGCCAGGATGCGGGATTGATTACTGACGAATTTAAACGTAAATTAAGCGGCATTTACGAAGACGAAAACGCGGTTAATCCGCGATAAACGTGACTGTTTGATTTATACTAAAACTGTTAATTTTGAACTATTTGGAGTGATTTATGCGTTTATTTATTCTGTTGTTTAGCTTGTTGTTCCTGTCTCCTTTCGCGCTTGCCGAAGAAGGGGGCGGGGAAGGTGAAGCGAAAAGTGACGTGAGTGGGCCTTCTTACATGGAAATTACACCTAAGTTTGTTGTGAATTTATTGGAGCCAAGAAAATACTTATCGATTAACTTACAGCTGTTAATTGAAGGGGCGCCAACGGCAATCGCTATTAAAAAACACATGCCTGCGCTAAAACATGAATTGATTATGTTGTTTAGCGACCGCTCAATGGACAGCTTGCAAACGATGGAACAACGGGAAGCCTTGCGACAAGAAACGATTGACGTGATTCACAAAACGATTGATAAAGCCGAAGGGGCAGAAGAAACCGAAGAAGTGGCGGAGGCTACGGCTCCCGTCGTGGAAGCTCATAAAAAAGTGAAGAAAAAAGATTACACCCATTTACCAAGCGAAGGCTTTAAAGACGCTTTTTTCACTGAGTTTTTATTGCAATAATTCCAGTGGCGTTAATCGCGCCAGAAGTTCATTCCGCTGCTGTTCTGTGTAAGGAACAGCGGCAAATTTTCCCCATATCGGTGCCGGCCAGGCTTTATCAGTTTGATAACGCACCACATGATGCCAATGCAATTGCGGTACGACATTGCCAATTGCCGCGATATTCAATTTATCCGCATTGAAAATGCTCGCTAATTTTTCTGCCAAATAACTCGATTCTTGAATCAATGTTAATTGATCGGTGGCGTTCAGTTGATAAATTTCACGAATATCATTTCGCTGTGGCACCAAAATAAACCACGGAAATTGATGGTCGTTCACGAGCAAAACTTGGCACAATTCAAATTTTCCAATAGAAAAACAATCTTGTTGTAATTGGGGATGAAGTTGGAAACTAGACATATTAAAAATATTTCTCAAAAATGTGGGAAAGCAACAGTGACTGACTGCGTGTCAATTTAGCTTTAATTGTGATTTTATATTTTGAAGTAATCCGTGTCGGTCATGCGTTTTTTCATCAAATATATTGTTAGTTATCACGGTTATATTTCACGTCCAATCCGCCCAAACCACAATAACCATTAGGGTTTTTGGCTAGATATTGTTGGTGATATTCTTCCGCATAATAAAACGGGGTGGCAGGTAATATCTCAGTAGTAATGTGAGGAAAACCCGCTTCCATCAACGCATCGTCATAAACACATTTGGCAAATTCAGCTACGTCTTGTTGTATGTCGGTGAAGGTGTAAATGCCAGACCGATATTGAGTGCCTATATCGTTGCCTTGACGCATACCTTCGGTGGGATTGTGGGATTGAAAAAAGAGTTCAATTAAATTTGAGAATAAAGTAATTTCAAGGTCGTAAATCACCAAAACCGCTTCAGCATGACCCGTTAAACCCGTACAGACTTCTTCGTAAGTAGGATTTTCAGTATCACCACCGATATAACCCACAGCCGTGCTGTACACACCCTTTTGTTGCCAAAATTTACGTTCAGCTCCCCAAAAACACCCCAATGCAAAAACGACTTGTTGTAATCCCTCTGGGAAAGGTGGCTTGATTGGATGTCCATTAACAAAATGTTGCATAATTTCTCTTTTAAAATGAATTCAAACAATAGCGTAAGCGTTCGTTCACAACACTATTTGTAAAAACTTGACGACTACTTTTTCAAAAGTTTTGTGTTTCGTTGTCTTATGAATTAGTAGATGCAGAATCTTGTTGGGTTTGGAGAGAATCTGTAAAACTGGCGGATGTTCTAAGAAAGTTACCGAAACGCATATCTTCACTGAGAATGTGCGTTAAAATCCAATCTTTCATAAAGTGTATAACAACCGTTCTTGGTGCTTCATCGGTTAAAATCCCGTTTCCAACCGTATTCAGTTTTGCTATCAATTGCCTGTGTGCTTTCTTATGGTTTTCATAATCGGGGTAATCGCACTGTTCCATCAACAATTCTTCATCTCTAAAATGCGTCTGCGTGTACTCGTACAACGCTTGAATATTGAGGTAAGTGGTTTGCGGGTCGTTATAAGGATCGACTATTATGTTTGCCAATTCGAATAAGTATTGATGCTGTTTGTCAATGGTGTCTTGACCTATCGCGTATTTGTCGAGCCAGAAAAAGTTATTATCTGCAAAACTGTCCATAATTATCCATCAAAGTAAAAATAGTGAAATTTGGTGCGTAAGATTACCACAGCTAGCCTTGTATTACACTGCGCTATTGCTTTCCTTGAGTCGTACTTTACACCAATATAGCAACACATTACTCAATCACTGTTAGCGCATATTACACGCAAATCAGCCGTCATTTTAAATCTAAAAATTGGCAAAGAAGTTTTTGTGCAAATCAAAGGTATGTCGATTTTAAATTGACGTTGATTTATTTTTTCAATGCAAGAAATGTAATTTTTTTGTAATGTAAATATGATACGGTTCTCGTAGATTTTAATTTAAATTCAAGGCGTAATTATTTTGTCAGTCAGTCAGTCAGTCAGTCAGTCAGTCAGTCAGTCAGTCAGTCAGTCAGTCAGTCAGTCAGTCTGTCAGTCAGAAGGAAAGTCAGACAGTCAGTCAGTC
>CAIQDI010000027.1 GCA_903870545.1 uncultured Pseudomonadota bacterium | reverse complement strand
TTGCCGATGAAAAAGGCGTGAACGAAGCGGAATTTATGCGCCAAATTCACGCTCAACTCGCGCAGCCGGAAACGTGCAATTTGGGTTATAACTCGATTCGGTTTGATGACGAAATGACGCGCCACGGTTTGTATCGTAATTTTTACGACGCTTACGAACGCGAATGGCAACACGGGAATTCGCGCTGGGATTTGCTCGATGTGTTTCGCGCGGCTCATGCGTTGCGTCCCGATGGTTTTAACTGGGTTTACGATGACGCGAACAAGCCGATTTTCAAATTAGATCAACTCACGGTCGCCAATCACATTCAACACGCCAACGCGCATGACGCGCTTGCGGACGTTTATGCCACGTTGTCGTTGGCGTATTTATTACGTCAGGCGCAACCGCGTTTGTTTCAATTTTTGTTTGAACATCGCACCAAAGCGCAAGCCTTGAAATTGTTAAATGTGGGCAACGGCGTTCCGATTATTCACATTTCGGGGATGTATCCAGCGGAAAAAAATTGCTTGGCAATCGTGTTGCCGTTGTGCGTGCATCCGACGAATGCGAATGAAATTATCGTTTATGATTTAAGCATTGACCCCGCGCCGTTGCTGACGTTGTCCGCTGAAGAAATTCAACAACGGCTGTTTGTTGCCACCGCCGATTTGCCCGAAAATGTAGCGCGAATTCCACTCAAAACGATTCATATTAACAAATGTCCAGTGCTTGCGCCGATGTCGGTGTTGCGATTTGAAGACGCGCAACGTTTGGGAATTGATGTTGAAAGTTGTTTGAAAAATGGTGAAAAATTAACGCAGGTTTTGAAGCAAAAACCGCCGTTTTTTACCCAGAAAATAACGGACGTTTTCAATAAACCGTACGACGATTTGCAAACGTCGGTGAATGTGGATTTAGCACTTTATAGCGGTGGATTTTTTTCGGCGGTTGATAAAAAAGCAATGACGCAAATTCGCCATACTGCGCCCGAACAATTGGCGACTTTTCCGCTTCGTTATGAAGATGCGCGTTTGCCAGAAATGTTATTTCGGTATCGTGCGAGAAATTTCCCGAACACGCTGACGGGCGAAGAATGGCAAACGTGGCGCGGATTTTGTGTTGCTCAATTGCAGCAACCTGAACGCGGCGCGAACATTTTATTGAATGATTATGTGCAGCGGATTCAAGTATTACAAGGGCAGGGCGCAGATGCCACGATAACCAAAGCGTTGCTCGATTACGCTCGCGCTAAAATTCAACAGTTAGAAATTAACGATATTACGATTTAAAACAATGAGTATTTATGTCAGTTAAACGTATTGAACACATTGACGTGTGGCGATTTTTCGCCGTCATGCTGGTGATAATGGAACACTTTTTAATCTTTAGCGGCGCGGGAGAATACTGGTCGCAAATCGAAACCTATTCGTTGCAAATTACCCGCTTCGGCGAATTGGGCGTGTTAATTTTTTTCAGCATTAGCGGTTTTGTGATTTGTACGGCGTTGAGTTCTGAAAAAAATTCCACGGGAAAAATTTGTTTGAGTGCGTTTTATACGCGGCGATTTTTTCGGATTATTCCGCCGTTGTGGTTGTATTTGGCGAGTGTGATGTTGTTGAGCATCGCAGGTGTAATCGAAATTAGTGGACAGCAATTTTTAACGTCTCTCGTCTTTTTGTGTAATTTACCCTTTGAAAATGGCTGTTCGTGGTATGCAGGTCACACTTGGTCGTTAGCGTATGAAGAACAGTTTTATTTGTTGTTCCCACTGCTATTTTTGTGGGCGTGGCGCGGCGGTAAAATTTCGCGAATTTTAATGGCGATGATGGGCTTAATACTCAGCGCATCGACGTTGATTTATTTCAAGCAGATATTTTGGGCGGATTATTGTATTTATTTTTTGTTTTTGCTGACGGGCTGTTTTACGGCGTTATTGCCGTTGCATTGGATGCAAAAATTACGCAATCTGCCTTTTTGGTTTTGGTTTTTTGCCGTCGTTTTATTGGTGAGTTTAATTTGTTTTTCACCGAGCGACGCAGACGGGCTTTTGAAAATGCTGTGTTATCCCGCGTTGATTCAGGTGATTGTTTTCGGTACGCCGACGCATTTTTCGCTAATCAAAATTATTTTTGAGCAGCGCAGTTTGCGTTATTTCGGGCGCATTTCTTACAGCGTGTATTTGTGGCAACAACTCGCGACCGCGTATTATGAAAATATGCCGTGGTGGACGAATTTAGTGTATTTAGTTTTGGTCTTTATTTTCGCGGCGGTGTCGTTTCACTATTTTGAAATGCCGTGTCAACGTTTGGGAACGCGGTTTTCAAATCAGTTAAAAATCGCAAAATTGAATCGAGGCAGTTAATCTATTACCGTTTTTCCATTTTCAATTTTTCAAACACAGGAATAAAAATGACTCTTAAAAATGCGTTTTATGCTCAATCTGGTGGCGTAACGTCGGTGATTAACGCTAGCGCGTGCGGTTTAATTCAAACAGCGCGGTTGCATTCTGACAAAATCGGCACGGTTTACGCGGGTTTAAACGGAATTATTGGCGCGTTAAAAGAAGAACTTATCGACACAAGTTTGGAATGTGATGCCGATATTGCCGCGCTACGTTTTACGCCGGCTGGCGCGTTCGGTTCGTGCCGTTATAAATTGAAAAGTTTAGACGCAAATCGTGCCGAATATGAACGGCTGATTAACGTTTTCAAAGCGCACAACATTGGTTATTTTTTCTACAACGGCGGCGGTGATTCGCAAGATACCGCGCACAAAGTGTCGCAAATCGGTGAGCAAATGGGTTATCCGTTGACGTGCATCGGCATTCCTAAAACCGTCGATAACGATTTGCCGATTACCGATAATTGCGCGGGATTTGGTTCGGTGGCGAAATACGTTGCCGTTTCGATGCGCGAAGCGAGTTTTGACGTGGCTTCGATGTGTGCGACTTCGACCAAAGTGTTTGTGATGGAAGTCATGGGACGACACGCGGGTTGGATTGCGGCGGCGGGTGCGTTGGCGGCGGATGAAAATCATGACATTCCGCTGGTGATTTTGTTCCCCGAAGTGCAATTTGATTCGCCAAAATTTTTGGCGGCGGTCGATGCAAACGTTAAACAATACGGTTATTGCTGCGTCGTGGTTTCGGAAGGCGTGAAAAATAGCGACGGGCAATTTCTCGCCGAAGCCGGTGGCAAAGATGCGTTTGGTCACGCACAATTGGGCGGTGCGGCGCCAGTGATTGCGAATTTAATCAAAGAAAATTTAGGCTATAAATATCATTGGGCGGTGGCGGATTATTTACAACGTGCGGCGCGTCACATTGCCTCAAAAACTGATGTCGAACAGGCTTACGCGGTCGGAAAAGCGGCGATTGAATTTGCATTGGCGGGCAAAAATGCGGTGATGCCAACGATTGTGCGCCTCTCGGACGCGCCATATCAATGGGAAATTGGCAGCGTGGATTTAAAAGACGTAGCGAATGTCGAAAAAATGATGCCGCCTGAATTTATCAGCGCAGACGGTTTTGGCATTACGGCAGCGTGTCGTGCATATTTACAGCCGTTAATTGAAGGCGAAGATTATCCGCCGTACAAAAATGGCTTGCCCGATTACGTTGTGTTGAAAAAATGTTTAGTCGCCAAAAAATTGCCCGAATTTATCGTTTAAACAAAGTTTGTTTATTCATTTTGGTAACATTCCGTAATACAGGGCGGGTTTAGAACCCGCCCTTACAGAATCGAATAAAAATCTTTCTGAAATTGTGCGGCAGTTTAAGACATTTTCGGCGCGGAAAATCAATCAATCACGCAATTTAACGGGAACACCCGTTTGGCACCGAAATTACCACGAACACATTATCCGAAACGAAAATTCGTATGTAAAAATTGCGAATTACGTTCAAACTAATCCGCAAAAATGGCAGGAAGATTGTTTTTATGAATAAACAGTGACCCGCATTTTTAGCGTTAAATTTCTCTTTAACACATTATGGAAACAGGCAAAACTTATGACAACTTCAAACACACTTTTCAACCAAGCCAAACTCGTTATTGCGGGCGGCGTAAATTCACCGGTGCGTTCTTTTAACGGCGTGGGCGGCACCCCGATTTTTATTGACCACGCAAAAGGTGCGTATATTTTCGATTGCGAAGGGAATCAATACGTCGATTATGTCGGTTCGTGGGGACCGATGATTTTAGGTCACGCGCATCCGGACGTAATTGAAGCGGTCAAAATGGCGGCTGAAAAAGGGCTGAGTTTTGGTGCGCCGACGGAAATCGAAACGTTGATGGCGCAACGCGTGTGTGAATTATTGCCGTCGATTGAATTGGTTCGCATGGTGAGTTCTGGCACCGAAGCCACGATGAGCGCGATTCGATTGGCAAAAGGTTTTACCGGACGCAACAAAATCGTGAAATTCGAGGGCTGTTATCACGGACATTCGGACGCGCTTTTGGTCAAAGCCGGTTCGGGCGCGTTGACGTTTGGCGTGCCGAGTTCTTCCGGCGTTTCTGAAGCGGTGGCGTTGGATACGCTGACGTTGCCGTATAACAACGAAGCCGCCGTGCGCGAATTATTTTCACAATTAGGCGAACAAATCGCCTGCATTATTGTCGAACCGGTCGCGGGAAATATGAATTGCGTGCCGCCGGTCGAAGGCTTTTTAGAAACCTTGCGCGACGTGTGCGACGAATTTGGCAGCGTGTTAATTTTCGACGAAGTCATGACCGGTTTTCGCGTCAGCTTGCAAGGCGCACAAGGTTTGTACAATGTGAAACCCGATTTAACGACGCTGGGCAAAGTCATCGGCGGTGGCATGCCGGTCGGTGCATTTGGCGGACGACGCGATATTATGGAATGCCTCGCGCCACTGGGTTCGGTTTATCAAGCGGGAACTTTATCGGGAAATCCGGTGGCAATGGCGGCAGGTTTGAAAACGCTGGAATTGATTGCGACACCGGATTTTCATGCCGATTTAACTGCCAAAACGACGCGCTTAACAGACGGTTTGAAAATGTTAGCCACCCAATTTGATGTGCCATTTAGCACGAATCAAGTCGGCGGCATGTTTGGGCTATTTTTCACCGAAGAAACAAAAATCACGCGGTTCGAGCAAGTGATGGCGTGCAATCAAGATTATTTCAAACGCTTTTTTCACGCGATGTTAGAGCAAGGCGTTTATCTTGCGCCGTCTGCATTTGAAGCCGGTTTTGTATCAGCGGCTCACGATGATGAAGCCTTGAATAAAACCT
The DNA here is from genome assembly GCA_903870545.1 of uncultured Pseudomonadota bacterium. Classification (GTDB taxonomy): domain Bacteria; phylum Pseudomonadota; class Gammaproteobacteria; order Methylococcales; family Methylomonadaceae; genus UBA10906. The sequence goes on along the minus strand of CAIQDI010000027.1, from coordinate 5,310 downwards.
TTACTGCCGCTGAAATCGTGTTTCGGCGTTTGTTGTAAAAGCGCGTTCGCCCGATTTATGGATGGTACTTAAAAAAATCCCCGCTTCTTTAGGGCGGGGAGAATGTCAATAATCATGCGCTAAAAATCGTTTCCCAAAACTTTGTGCAATTCGTGCATCCACGCATTCAGGCAAATATCCACCAGCGTCACTAGCGCGGCAATCAACAACACGAAAATCGGAATGCGAATTTCAGACGGAATTAAATGCCGATTGAGCGACACAATGCCATTCGAGGCGACCATTACCGCAATGGTTGCAAGCCCCCCATTCCTAAACCATTTGTCGCCGTTCCCGTCACCGCAAGCAACGGACATAACGCTAAATTTTGGGTCAAAACCACGTTATTATCCTAAAGTCCATCACGGGCAATTCTTTATATTGGGTGAAAAAAGTATGGACAGATTCATGATTTTTCTCCTGTAGCCAGCAACGTTGCTTGATTTGCTTGGTAGAATTCCAAGCCACGCCGAATCGCAATTACTACTTTTCGCGGCGTAATAGTCGCGCCGCTGAATTGGTCAAATAAACGGTTGTCTTTTTTGACTGCCCATTGTTCAAAGCTGACGTTGTCGAGCGATTTCCCGTTGAAACTTAAAATCCATTTCGATTTGCTGATTTCGATTTTGTCGCGCAAACCTGGTGTTTCGGTGTGTGAAATCACCCGCACTCCTAAAATTTCGCCGTTTTTGTCTACGCCCATGACTAAACTAATTGCGCCTGCGTAACCGACCGGTGACGATTTGCCCGATGCCGCGTGTGAATTTTTGTTGCCCGATGCAGATTGGGTGTTTTTTCTTAATTCCGATGAAAAAAAGTCGTTCATCCATTGGTTTTATTGGCGCAACAGCTTTGCTTTAATTTGCACAAATAATTGGTACAAAAAAGCTGGATTTTTCGCCAGCCTTTTTATTGAATTAAATCGACATTACAGCATCAAATCACTAGCGACTAAACTTTTCACACCGTTAAGTTGAATTGCAAAATCAGCAACGCTATCGTTATTCACGTTGCCATACAGAATGTGGCTGGTGGTGTCAAAGAAAAGTTGCCCCGCTTTAGAAAATGTTGCTTTCGTCGTTGCTGTCGCAGAAAAATAGAATCCGGCACCCATAACAGGACTTGAAAATGCTTGATCCCCGATTTTAGTAGCATTTGCATCAATGGTTGAAAAGACTATTTTATCTTTTTCACTGTGATTAAAATCAGTAATCACATCGATACCCAATTTTGAGATTGGCGCGTCTTTGATGTCAGTGAAAATAAATTTATCAGCCTCCGCACCACCTGTTAATACGTCGAAATCAAAACCACCCGTTAAATTGTCTCTGCCATCACCGCCATCTAACGTGTCGTTACCTGCGTTGCCTTGCAATGTGTCGTTTCCAGCCAGTCCGAAAAGCTCATCATCTTTAGCTAGACCATCAAGTCTGTTATTTTTAGCATCGCCAGTTTTGCTAACACCACTGAGTGCAGCTTTTACGACAGTAGTTTCAGCACTCGCAACGTGTTCGTTAGTACCTAAATCATCAGTATAAGAAACAGTAACGCTGATTTTTTTGTCCACGTCATTCTTCGTGAGTTGATATGTTGCTTGGTCAGCGTTTTTAATGGCAACACCATTACTCAACCATTGACAACTAAAGCCACCTAAACCATCTTCATCAGCAACTGTTGAAGTTATCGATAATGTTTTACCGACTTTAGCTTCACCGTTAATGGCAATGTTGCCTGTTGGCGCGTGATTTTCTGACATAACAGGTGCGGTTTCAGCACTCGCCACGCTTTCCTCATTATTTAAATCATCATAATAGAAAATTAACACGCTGATTTTTTGACCTACATCATCTTGAGTCAGACTGTAGTATTCAGCATCTTCGGCATCTTTTATTACAACGCCATTACGCAACCATTGATAGTAAAAGTCATTGTAAAAACCATCAGCATCATCAATGGTGTTAGTTACTGCGAATAAAATTTCACCAACCTTAACAATACCGTCAATGGTGACTTCACCCGTTGGTGCGTGATTTTCTGAAGGCGTTACATTACCGTTGTCCGCTCCAGGTATCGCAATAACACCGCTACTTCTCATACTTTCTGCGTTATTTTTCAAGTCAGTATAACTAACGACTACTGAAACTTTTGCAACAGAATCGGCATCATTGGAAGTTAATGTATATGTCGATCCTGTTGCCCCTGAAATTAAATAGCCAAGTCCAGATGAAGTATAATCACCACTGAACCACTGATAACTTAACTTACCAATGCCATCTGCGTCTGCAAGTGTATTAGTAATCGCGGTTAAAACTTGACCTTCTTGTGCATAGTCGTGGTTATAAATTTTCTTAAGATTTTCATCTATGCCACTAATCGTAACGCTACCAGTTGGAGCGTGATTTTCTGCAACAATCGGTGCAGCAGCAATCAACCCCGTTGTTTTACTCGTCACACTTTCAGCGTTACTTTTCAAATCGGTGTAACTGACTTTTACGCTGATAGTTTTACCAACATCAGCCGCTGTCAATGTGTAAGTAGTTTGCGTTGCACCTGAAATCACCACGCCATTACTGAGCCATTGATAATTGAACGCCCTCAAACCATCGGCATCCGCAACGGTACTCACCAAAGACAATTCTTTGCCAACGGTTGCTTCACCTTTGATGGTGATTTCGCCAGTGGGTTTATTATTTGACGTGACCAAAAAAGGATTTGAAACTCGATATATTTCGCTATAGTCGTGTTCGTAGGCATAGCTGACAGCTAGTAGATTTTCTGGCTTATGATCGACAGCTTCCAACAGGATATATTTACCGTCAGATGAGAATTGAGGGTGATTTGCGCCATCAATAAAGTTGCTTTGAGATGTATGTGAAGGATCGGGTTCAAAAACAGAAGACACCAATTTCCATTCACCTGTTTGCATATCCTTTACAATTACGCCACCTTGTTGATGAGTGGTTGTATCATCCTTTGGATAAAGAAATTCGGTGCTATTGACATGCAAAGCAACATAACGTCCACCCCCTGACATTGTAGCCTCAGAGTAGTTCAGATATTTAAAACTACCATCGTTAAGCATAAATATGTCAGGAGTTGTAACACGTTGAATCGCCCCTGTTTGCATATCTTTATAAAAAATATCCGGTACGTTGTTAGTGTCGTTAGGAACAAGATTTTGAGAGTAACTTGCAAACAAAACATAACGTCCATCTGTACTAATGTGTGGATTGCTACTTCCCACAATAGCTAATGAGGTACTATTTTCAGATCCTTTTCCTTCGACTCCATCCGCATTAGTTGAAACACACACTGTTTGATTCGTTTGCAAGTCGGTGCGGTATATTTGCGCTCTGGTTGTATCGTGATAGTTGTCGATGTTTCTCCCTTTATTGTAAGAAAATACAACATTATGACCATCACCTGAAAAAGAAAATGAGGTTATACCGCCAGCCTCATTAATATTTGATGGCAAGTCTGGCTTTATAACTTGAATCGTATCCGTTTGAGTATCTCTGATTTCAAAACCCGCTTTTTTACTCGTATCATTACTAATATACATCACATATCGCCCATCAGAAGATATGCTGAACTCGGACGGGCAGGTCGTCCAATCGCCCTTAGACACCAACGTCACAACACCCGTTGTCATATTTTTAATATAGATGTCGTCAGTTTTGTCCTTTCCAAAAGAATCACTTGGTTCTGGAACTAGGCTTTTATCAGTAATGAACGCGACGTGAATACCATCGTCTGATATAGCATACCGACTACGGTTAACATTCGCTGGGATAGATTGAATAGCACCAGTTGTGATGTCTTTGTAAAATAAATTAGGCGAATAGTAGCCAGTTGAAGTTACTCCTGGAACTAAGTTGTCCGCGTTGCTTAAAAATATGCTATATCGTCCATCACCAGAAAAAACAGGTAATCCAATATAAGCATTATTTTTGTTCGATACATTCCCTTCGTGGAGGGTTTTATCGCTAGAAATCAACGTGTAAGTGTAATCCGCTTTTCCTGCTGCATCTGAGCTGACTAAGTCAATCGTGTTTGGTAGTGGTGTCGTTGGAGTTGTCATTATTTAATCTCCGTGCCTGTTGTTTTGATACCAGCATTTTTAGCGGCTTTGTCAGCTTGAATTTTTTCTACAGTAGCCTTTGCTAATTCAGCTTCTGCTTTGACTTTTTCTTGAGCTAGTTTGTCATCTTGAAGTTTTTTAAGTTTGATGCAGGCGGGTGAATTGGTGTCGTTAGTTTTGTCACAATCTGCTTTTTCACTTCCCATTTCTTCATCTAGGTTTAATTTACCTCTAGCATCGTCAGTGAAATTTTTATTGTCATTGACAGATTTCGCCAGATGAGAATTGATAGTTTCTAACGCCTTATAAAAAGACCCCGATTCGTGATAATCCAATGCTTCCGTAATGCCTCTTTGAACCGAGTATTCGTAGACATCTTTTTTTGCAAGGCTGTTACGAATTTCAATTATTTTTTTCTCACGCTCTTGCGTAATTAAGTCGTTAATGTTGCCAGCGATTTGTTTTTGATAAACTTCGTCAGAAACAACCTTTTGGGCGGCGTTAGAACCAGAAGCCGCAGCCCCTAAAATTTTTGTAGCTACGACACCTGAAACTGCACCCGTAGCCGCCGCTGATCCTGCTACGCCTAATTGAAAAAATGTGTTGATGTCTGTTTGTGCTGCTTGTATAGATGATTCATGCGCTGATGTTGCTTCTTGCGAAATACTGAGCAACGCTTCTACAAGCGCATTTCTTTTTAAATTTCTTTCTTTCAATGATTCATTAGGTTCCATTGCAACAGAATAGTAGGACTTACACGTTGCGTTATCATTTGTGCAAGTTGGATTAAATGTATACGGATTGATGTGAGGTGTTGCTTGAGAAAAGGGACTAAGAAATTTAGTTGCTGTGTCGTAACCATAATGTACACCTGCATAATTTGTGCTAGTGTCCACGATAAACGGAACACGATAACCAGATGAACAGCCTGATAAAAGTAAAATTGAAAGTATTAAAACGTGTTTTTTCATAAAACGTCTCCAATAGGTTGTGATTTTTTAGGCAATAAAAAACCCGCCAGCGCAAAGCACGGGCGGGTTGGATTTGGGGTGAAGAAATTTAACGCGAACGCTAGAAAAAACTTGACTTGCGCTGACGTGGCAACAGAATTTTTTGACTGACTGACTGACTGACTGACTGACTGACTGACTGACTGACTGACTGACTGACTGACTGACTGACTGACTGAC
>CAIQDI010000026.1 GCA_903870545.1 uncultured Pseudomonadota bacterium | reverse complement strand
CGAGGTCTATCGGGGGCTAGTCTGTGAAGTGAATCGTGCTGTAATGCGGTCAGCAGCAGAAACCAGTAGGTAGTAGTGATACACACCTGCTCCTTAGCAATAAGGAATCCCCGTTCCCTTTAGGGCGGGGAGGATGTCAATACACACTTAGAAATAACCAACTTGTTTTTTTGTTGGCGGGCGGTAATAAAGCTACTCAAAGTAACGATATTGAAAAAGCAAAAGCCATTTTAAAAATCCTTGAGGAAAAAACATGAGTGAAAAATTTACGCCGTTTGATGTTGCCGATTACTTAAAAAACGATAACGACATCAAGATATTTTTAAAAGAAGCCGCTAAAACCGGCACAATGTCGGATTTCATTCACGCACTCAATACAGCGGCAAGAGCTAAAGGTATGAGTGAAGTTGCCAAAAATGCAGGCGTAACACGAGCGAGTTTATACAAATCGCTCTCTGAAAATGGAAATCCCCGCTTTGAGACGGTTGCCAAAATTGTTGAATCATTCGGTTGTAAAATCGTTCTAGCGTAGTAAATTTCATAACAAGAAAGAAAGGCGGCGTAAAACAGACGTTTTCACAACCGCGTTAAACCACCAAAAACCGCCTTCTTGAGCCATCGAGGAGGCGGTTTTTTTGTTGTGATAGAATTTGGCAACTTTTTAATGACTTTTAGGACTAGAAAATGAGCGCAGTAGCGGATGAAATTTGGGATATTTTGCGTGGATTGGCTAAATCACACGAAGAATTTAGAAGTGCCTTTGAAGTATCTAAAAAAGAAACAGACCGAATTTTAAGGGAATTATCAGAAAGTCAAAAAGATACAGAGTTGAAATTTAAAGAAACGGCTCGTGAAATTAAAGCTGTGAATACAAGCGTTGGACGTTTAACTAATCGTTTAGGTGATTTTGTAGAAGAAGCGGTGCGCCCGTCGGCAGTACGTTTGTTTAGAGAACGCGGGATTGATATTCATGAAGTTCAACAAAATGTCACCGCGAAACGTGATGGCGAAGCCTTAGAAATCGATTTACTTGTCGTAAACAATGAAGAGGTTGTGGTAATTGAATGTAAAAGCAATTTAAGCATCGATGACGTGAACGAACAGCTTGAACGACTAGAAAAAGTGAAACGTCTTTTACCGCGTTATAAAGATTGTCGAATTTTAGGAGCGGTCGCAGGCATGGTAATTCCTGATAATGTGGCAACGTATGCGATTCGCAAAGGGCTGTATGTGATTGGTCAAAACGGTGAGCATTTGGAATTGCGAAATGACGTGAGTTTTGCGGCGAAAGTTTGGTAACGTTGGCAATTTCTATCTGCGCTTAATCACCAAAAAACCGCCTTCTTGAGCCATCGAGGAGGTGGTTTTTTGTTGTGGCATAATTGGGTTTTAATTTTGGGCATGAGAAATAAAATGATGTTACATTTCGCCACAAACATTGACCTTTTGGCATTTAATTATCGTTTTCGACCTTGCTAGTGATAGCAAAAACGAGTTTAGTATCTCGATAATTTGAAAAGTCAAACCTAGTTCATGTTATGACGAACTGAGTTAGGGGAAGCCGAAAGGCTTGGCGGATTTTCGAATTTCCACCGTTATGCTAACCCCTAACTTAGTCTAATCGCCCACGTTTAGCATCGTGTCGATTAGTTAAAATAATCAAATTCGAACTTAACCAACATGACAATCGCAAACATCACCCGTCCCATTTGCACCGAAAACTTCACCGTATTACCTAAGTGTGTGTTTTTAAAGTATCAAAATCAGTGAGCCAAACGTCCAAGCATCAAGCTAATCATGGCAATGTGAATAAACGCAGTGCTGGAATCAGTCAAGATTTAGTAATCTTTACTCAAACGGCGATAACGGTATAACCAAGCGAATGTTCTTTCAACGACCCAGCGACGCGGAAGTAATTGAAATCCTTTGACATCGTCCGAGCGTAAAATTGTTTGTAGTTGGCACCTTTGCGTTTTGGCATTGATGCAGCGGTAACCACTAGCAAAATTGTGTATTTTCACATTTTTGGCTCAGTTTGATACTTTTAAAACACACACTTAGAGTTGAACAAAATTTTTAGCGGGTAAAGATTACGCTCGAATATGACCGTCGCCCAACACGATATATTTCAACGACGTTAATCCTTTCAAACCGACCGGGCCGCGAGCGTGTAATTTGTCAGTGCTGATGCCAATTTCTGCGCCTAAACCGTATTCAAAACCATCGGCAAAACGGGTTGACGCATTCACCATCACCGAACTGGAATCGACTTCGCGCAAAAACCGTCGCGCCAACGTGTAATCTTCCGTGACAATCGATTCGGTGTGTTGCGAGCTGTATTGATGAATGTGATTCAGAGCTTCGTCGATGCCGCTGACGATTTTTATCGACAAAATTGGCGCGAGATATTCCGTTTGCCAATCTTCTTCCGTGGCGCGAATGCAGTTTTTTAGCAACGAACACGTTTTCGCACAACCGCGCAATTCCACGCCTTTTGAATAAAATTGTTCGGCGAGTAATGGCAAAATTTGCGCCGCGATATTTTCGGCAATCAACAGCGTTTCCATTGCATTGCACACGCCGTAACGGTGCGTTTTAGAATTCACCGCCACGCGAATCGCTTTGTTAAAATCGGCTTTGTCGTCGATATAAACGTGGCAAATGCCGTCCAAATGTTTAATCACCGGAATCGTCGCTTCTTTGCTGATTCGCTCGATGAGACTTTTACCGCCGCGTGGCACAATCACATCGACAAATTCGTTCATCGTAATCAATTCGCCCACCGCCGCGCGGTCTGTGGTTTCGACAATTTGCACGGCGGTTGCTGGCAATTCGGCTTCAATCAAACCTTGCGTGACACACGCCGCAATGGCACGATTGGAATAAATTGCTTCCGAACCGCCGCGCAAAATACAGGCGTTACCGGATTTCAAACACAACGCCGCCGCGTCAATGGTCACATTCGGGCGCGATTCGTAAATAATTCCAATCACGCCCAACGGCACGCGCATTTGTCCGACTTGAATACCGCTCGGACGATAACTTAAATCGGTAATTTCACCAATCGGGTCGGGCAACGAAGCCACTTGAATCAACCCGTCAATCATGGTTTGAATGCCTTTTGGCGAAAGCGTCAATCTGTCCAACGCCGCGTCATCCAAACCATTTTCTTTACCCGCAACCAAATCTTTTTGATTTTCGGTTATTAAATTGGCTTTACTTTCTTGGAGCGCGTTCGCAATTGCAATCAACGCCCGATTTTTTAAATTCGTGTCGGTGTGACTTAGGATTCGTGCCGCCGCTTTGGCTTGTTGTCCTAATGTTTGCATATAGTTTTGAATGTTCATGTTTTTTCCTGATATTTACCGATAATAATTCAGCGATGGCTGTTTAAAGCAAACTTTTAGAATGCTGTTGAGGTAGCTTATTTTCCATTTGAGCCAATAGCAATGGAATGTTGTTTGCCGGTTCTATTTTCGTCATTTTTATCGCTAATATCCCATCGGCAATAGTCGCACTCAATCTCACATTTCTTATTGTTAAGATTTACTTGTTGTTATAAACTCAAAATGAGAGTGCTTTTTCGTAAATTTATTTATCAATAATAAAAGTGGGTGAACCGTGGGAAACATATTTGAGTTCAGTCAATATACAATCGAGACGTTAGAAACGATTGCTATCATTCTGGTGATATTTGGCGTGTTGGGATTAGCTCGAATGCGCTAATCCCGGGTGGTAAAGTATTTAAAATCCGTGTTGGGACAAATACGTTCCACCCAAAATAAATGCCATAAACACTAAATAAACCACCGCCGCCACGCGCCGTGGTTTTTTACTTTTTTCGTAATTTGTCATAAATTCGTACTTGTTCCAGAGTTCACAAAGTTCAATTGTTTCAGCGCGTAATTTATCGTTTTCTGACAGACTTTGTCAAAAACAAGATTGCTCAACCATCAATTTAAATTGGAAATGTCATGAAAACTAAAAATTATTACTCGCTCGGTGTCACGGTTTTGTTAGGTTCGACGTTGTTGGTCGGCTGCGCTCCTAGTCGCGTTCACCATCATTCTGAATATTCTTCGCAAAGTCAGGATTATCATCCGTATCAACAGCGCGAATATGAAGAACGGCAACCGCAAGAGCGTGAGCAGCCGCGTTATAATCAACACCAACATCGCGAGCAACCACAAGAACGCGAGCAGCCACGTTATTATCCGCAGCAACATTCTGAAGACAATGGGCAACAACGTCAGCCACAAGTTGAACCGTCAACGGAACGCGAGCCGGTGCGCCAACGTCCACAAACTAGACCGCAAAACAATTCAACACCTGAAATATCCGCGCCGTCCGTTCAAACACAGACCGTTAACAAATCGTCACCCATTGAAAAAGTGACACCTGAACCAGTTGTCGTGAAACAACCGACTATCACACCACCAGTTCAACCGTGCAGCCGTCGAATTGGATGCGAAGATTCCAGTTCCACCCACACAGATTCCAGTCGCAGAGAACGATAAAAATGGCAAATTCAAAACTCAATTTAATCGGTAATTACGTCACCAATGATTCTAATTTTGGCGTGGCAGTGGTGGGCAATATCGCCTATTTAGCCACCAATAAAAACGGGCTGATTATTTGCGATATTAGCAATCCGTCCAATCCTAAACAATTGGGTAATTACGACACGTCAGGCATCGCGTTTAATCTCGATGTGTTGGGCAATACCGCGTTTATTGCTGACGGAACGAGCGGTTTGCAATTGATTGATATTAGCCAACCATCGAATCCAACGCTCATTGGCAATTACGCAACGACCGGTTTTGCGACCGCTGTGAAAGTGGTCGGCAATCAAGCGTTTGTGGCGGATGAAAGCAATGGATTACAAATTATTGATATTAGCACGCCCGCCGCGCCTGTTTTATTGGGCAGTTTTTACGGAGCTTCGGAAAATGTCACGATTCGTAATGGCGTGGCATTTGTGGCGGATTGGTACGAAGGGTTGCAAATTATCGACATCAGCGACGCAAAAAATCCCACGTTAATCAGCAGTTTTAAAACCGATGGTTATGCCGTCGATGTAACGGTGGTCGGTGACGTGGCGTATGTTGCCGATAATGACAGCGGTTTACAAATTATTGACGTGAGCAATCTTTCACAACCTAAATTGCTGGGGAATTACAACACATTGGGCGCAGCGGAAGCCGTGACGGTGGTAAATAATATCGCCTACGTCGCCGATAAAGATGCGGGTTTACAAGTGATTGATGTCAGCAATCCGCGCCAGCCAATCTTGATTGAAAATTATGATACAGCAGGCTGGGCGTATGACGTGGCGGTTAATAATGGCACCGTTTATGTCGCAGATAAAAATGACGGACTGCAAATTTTCCAATCTCAAGTTCCTGTCGTCGTGAAACCAATTCCCGATAATTCAACCGTTGCCGTGGTTTCCGTAAAAGTTGACGGCGTAAAATTAACCGCGCCATCGAATGCGGCAAAATTACTCATTGGTTCAGAAAAAAATGATTCGATTACTGGTAAAGCAGGCGCAGATACGTTGCGTGGCAATGCGGGCAATGACTTTTTAGACGGCGGTTTGGGCAATGATTCACTCGACGCAGGCAACGGTGACGATACGTTAATCGGCGGCAAAGGAAACGATAAACTTATCGCGGGCAGTGGCAACGACCAATTAGACGGCGGCGAAGGCAACGACACGCTGGACGGCGGACAAGGTAACGATATTTTAAACGGGGGAATCGGCGTTGACAGCATGACGGGCGGCGACGGTGACGACCATTATTTTGTTGAAAACAGCAAAGATTTGGTCATTGAAAGTAACGCCAACGTGACCATCGGCGGTAACGATACCGTCACCAGCAAATCGACGTATGTATTGGGCGCAAATATCGAAAATCTCATTTTGGATGACGCGCAAGGCAAAGGCAATAACGGCACCGGCAACAAAGGCAATAACGTCATTACTGGCAGCATCGGCGATAATTTACTCAGCGGCATGGCGGGTGAAGACACGTTATTCGGTGGGGATGGCGCGGATACGTTGGACGGCGGTTTAGGCATGGATTCGTTAATCGGCGGAAACGGCGACGACGTTTACATTATGCAAAATCTGGTTGATGTGATTGTCGAAGAAAAAAATGGCGGCGATCAAGATGAAATTCGATCATCGGTTTCGTTCGATTTGGCGCAAAGTGAAAACGTGGAGTTTTTAACGTTGTCCGGTTTAAAAGCGATTGCCGGCATTGGCAACGAGTTGGATAATTTACTGCAAGAAAAAGCAGGCGGCAAAACCAATAACAATTTTGAAGGCAACGAAGGCAACGACACGATTAACGGCGAAGGCGGCAACGATACGTTAACGGGTGGCGAAGGCGACGACGAATTAAACGGCGGCGACGGTGTCGATGTGGCGGTTTTTTCTGGAGAATATGGCGATTATCAAATCACCGTCAACCCCGACGCAGAAGGCTTGGCGCAATTGCTGGTCGAATACAGCAATTCTGAAAACACCGGTATTTTGGATGGTAAAGATATGTTGAACGACATTGAAATTCTCGAATTTGCCGACGGCGACCGACACAATAAAGCCGACATTTTGAAAGACATTGGCGCGGCTGACGTGAATTCGAGTTCCGCGCTGTTGTTAATTGGCATTGAAAATTTATCGTTTTGAAACGCTCAAATTCCCCCGACCTAATCGGGGGAATTTTCATTTATCCCAACGCCCGAACGCGCAATTTTCGTCCTTTAATTTTCCCTTCTTGCAAACGTGACAGCGCGATATTCGCGCTAGTGCGTTTAATCGCCACATACGTCCGCACGTCGAAAATATCAATTTTGCCGACTTCGCTACCCGCCAAACCCGCGTCACCGGTCAATGCGCCCAAAATATCACTCGCGCGAATTTTACTTTTACGTCCGCCATCAATCACCAACGTCACCATCGCCGGTCTGAGTGTGGTATTTTTCGGCAGTTTCGCTGGATTAAATTTATCCCATTTAATCGACATTTTTTGATACGTTTCAATCGCTTTCGCGCGGTCTAATTCCGATTCTGCACACAAACTGAACGCCAAACCTTTTTGACCAGCACGACCTGTTCGTCCAATTCGATGAACGTGAACTTCGGGGTCGGGCGATAAATCATAAACAATCACCGCCGCCAAATCTTTAATGTCCAAACCACGCGCCGCAACGTCTGTCGCCACTAACACCGAGCAACTTTTATTCGCAAACCGCAGCAACGTTTGGTCACGTTCGCGCTGATCCAAATCGCCCGTCAAAGACAGCGCGGCGTAACCTTGTTGCCCGAGCCAATCTTCAATCACCTGACAATTGTATTTCGTGTTGCAAAAAATAACGGTCGATTCGGGTTGATGTTTTGCCAATAACGCCACCACCGCTAACGGTTTTTGCAACTCTTCGGCTCTATAAAAAAGCTGTTCAATTTGCCCGTCGTCATGCGTTTCGTCCACCGTAATTTCAACCGGCGATTGTTGAATATGTGCGCTCATGTCCAAAATCGAATCGGGATACGTCGCCGAAAATAACAACGTTTGTTTGGTTTTCGACGTTTGTTTCACGACAAACGAAATTTGATCTTCAAAACCCATGTCCAACATGCGGTCAGCTTCATCCAACACCAACACGCGCAACTTTTTCAAGCTCAAACTTTGACGTTTCAAATGGTCTTGAATTCGCCCCGGTGTCCCAACGACGATATGTGGCGCGTGTTGCGATAACGACGCAATTTGATGACCTTGCGGAACGCCGCCGCACAATGTCAGCAATTTAACGTTTGGAATAAAACGCGCCAAACTGCGAATCGCTTTGCTAACTTGGTCGGCTAATTCGCGCGTTGGACACAATACCAACGCTTGGGTTTCATAAAGATTCACATCGATTTGCGACAATAAACCCAGACCGAAGGCAACCGTTTTACCGCTGCCCGTTTTCGCTTTGGCAATAATATCGTCGCCCGCTAAAATAAACGGAATGCTTTGCGCTTGAATCGGGGTCATTTCGGTGTAACTCAACGCCTCCAGACCTTGTAATAACGGGGCGGAAATGGCTGCGCTGGAAAATTTAACAGGTTCTTGCATGAATTTGGCTCTTAAAAATGAAAAATAAAGTGAATCAGTATATCGTTACCGCACCCAATTCGCCGCATTATCCGCATTGAAATGGTTAAAAATTCGTTTGAACATTCAAATTAAACAATGCGATAAACCATTAAATCCACTCACGTACAAATAAAAATCATGACCACTAAAATTAACGCGCTCGACGCACTCAAATTTGATAATAGTTTTATTCGAGATGTGAAAGTTTCTTTTTGTGTTTGAGCTTACGTTGCAGAATGGCTAATTTTTCAGCCGATTTTTTAAAACTGTTCAACGATTCAAAGAATGCGCCATCTGACAATGTCGCAAACCGTTTCACGCCCATGTCAATGCCAACCGCTGGCGTTGATTCGTGGGGTTTTATCTCGGCTTCATATTCCACTTGAATTGAAACGATCCAGTGTTTGCCTTTGCGACTCACCGTGATATTTTTTGGCGTACCAATTCCATAGTTTCGACCCAAAATTTAATGTGTCATAGCGCAGAATCGGTTGTTTTTGGTTCAGTCTGTCCAAATTCAATGCCAAGGCTTTATTCCAAACAAAACGACACCCACCCGCATAATTTATCAATTTCTGCTGGCTTTCTGTGGAGATTTTCAGCCTAAATTTAAAGGCTTTTCGTATCGTTTTGTTCGTGTGTGTAGTCTAACTCAAAAGCGGAGCTACGCCGAATATGCCGCTACATCCCCGACCTGAAGAGACTCGGTCTTGCGGCATTTTTGATAAAAAAAATGAGCGAACCGTCAGCTGACAACTAAAACTACCACGAAGGAAATTCGTTTGCCTCTGCAATGATTTTTTCCAAATCTTCTCTGGTTTTACTTAAAGAAAGTATCGCTTCATCTGATTCCAACATGGATTTATAGGCTCGCAACGATGTAATAATCGATGTCGATAATTTTTGTGACGTAAGTTCACTTTTTGCTTTGTAATCGTTGATGTCATATTTTTCGACCACTATTCCCTCTGGAGCCTGTCCTGCTTGCCCTGTGCGTAAAATGATACGGGAATTTTTATCTTTTAACTCTTCACGGATAAAATGTATTAACTGCAAACCCGCATCATCGGTTTCCATCACCACGTCTAATAAAATGATGGAGATATTTTTTTCTACGGTCAACAAGGCTCGCGCATCCTTACCTGAATAGGCACTTAGCATCTCAATTGGACGATTTTCAAAATGAATATCCTCTAAAATCAATCGAGTCATCGTATGTACACCTTCATCATCGTCAACAACCAGTATTCGCCATGAGATTTGCGGTATTTGTACACTGGATTTTGCAGAGGATTTTTTCAGATTTAACTTATTTTTTTTCTGGATCATGGTGAATTCCAAGAGTAATTTTTAAGATGAACACACAGGAGAACATTTTGGAAATGTAACGACAAAAACAGTACCTTTTGGCGAACTAAACATTTTTAAATGACCTTTTAAAGTCTGGTAAACAAGATTGTAAACAATATGCAACCCCAAACCAGTACCGCCATTATTACGTCGCGTTGTAACAAATGGTTCAAAAACTTTTTGCTGTAAATCTTTGGGAATCCCTTTTCCATCATCGCGGTAGACTAATCTCACCGCATTGTTACGACTAAATTGAGTAATTCGAATAGATAACACGCCTGCTTGCTCAGGTTCATAAGCATGTTGCAAAGAATTCATAACAAAATTAGTGATAATTTGGGCGATGGCTCCCGCGCAACAGCTTATTTCTAAATCATCTGGACAGGTCAAATCAACGCGAAGTGCTGTTTTTTTCAAAGTAGGATTCAAGCTCGATAATATATCCTGAATGTAGTGTTTGAGCAGAAATGTTCGTTTTTCACTGCTCGTTTCGTCCACTGCCACTTGTTTAAAACTACCAATTAAAGCCGCAGCTCGTTCACTATTAAAGGTAATAAGTCGCGTAAGTTCTGTCGTTGATTTGAAATAGTTCGTTAATTCAATTTCTTCCAATTCGCCTTGTTCGTATAACGCTGCAACTTTGTTCGTCTTACTATTGAGATGCGTTGTCGATGTCAAAATGATACCAAGCGGTGTATTGATTTCGTGTGCCACACCAGCAACTAGGCTTCCTAATGCCGCCATTTTTTCAGATTGAACCAAATGGTTTTGCATAGATTTTAGTTCGCGTAATGACGATTCCACACTTTCTTTTTCTAAACGAATCATATTTTCTCGTTCATGACGCTCACTAATGTCATGAACAGTTGAATGCAGTACGAGCTTATTATTTAAAACGATAGAACGCAGAAGTACCTCCGCAAAAAAAGGTTCTCCCGTATCAGCGCGTTTATGCACCCACTCGAAACGAATAAATCCTTTCTCAAGTGCTACAGCAATCCGTTTTGCCGCTAAAATGGCAGAACTTGTGCCACAAGGTTGTTTTGGCGGTGATAAAGTGCTGGGACTACTTGAACAAAACTCTTGGTATGCAGAGATGCCAAACAATTTTAATGTGGGCGCGTTGCAATGGATAAAACGCCCTTCGTCGATAATCATCACGGCATCAGGTGTAGAATTATAAATTTCACAAAATTCTGAAGTGCAGTGAAAAAAACCATAAATTGTCTGTTGTTCCGGCAAAAAATACGCCCTCACATCAACATTAACTTGGTATTTCTCTTTATGACAGTAACTGATTTCAACATGATCATAATTTTGGGTTATGATTTTTTCAATGTCGATTTTTTTTTCATCTAAATTCCACGTTGATTCCAATTCACCGAGACTCATGTTCAACAATTCCGTTTTTGAATAACCGCTCATTCTGGAAAGGGCATCATTAACTTGTAAAAAGTTACCTTGTAAATCAGTTATCCAAAATCCATCGAAAGAATTATCAATGGCTATTTGAAGCGTTTTAAATAAACGTTCGTTTTGTGTAAAGGTAACATTCATCGCATCAATCTCAAGGATTCGAGTTACTATCGTCTTTAATTTTTTTGCGTCTTGCGCCATTCCCTTTAAGAATCGGACGATTGGGAACAGGAACATTCTGAGTTTCTGTTTGATGAAGTGAAGGTAAATCATCTCTAATAAACAGTACATTTGCGTTTTCACGCTCAAGCTTGGGTTGAAGAGAGAGTGGTGTATTCATGCCATAATAATCGCGTCGATTACCAATATTTAACTCAATATATTCTAATTCAATTGCAGGTTCGATGAAGGGTGGCGGAATTAACGTACTGTCTTGTGCATTTTTAATGCTAATTACAATACTTTCATGATTCACCTGATGCGCTAATTCAGATAAAAATTGAGTATGAATGACTTTGTCTAAATCATCGAGAACAATAACCGCCCGCGCCGATAAGCCTTTTAATTCGCCTTCGATAATTTTCAAACCATAATCATCAGCAAACGATGAACGAAAACTCGATAAGGTAATCACCTTGTGCAAGCCTTCCGTTTTGCAAAATTGATGTTGAGCAAAAGGTAAGTCAGCCGAAATAATCAACACGGCAGTATTTTCTAATTCAGTCACTGTTTGATTAAATGTTCGTATGGAAGCGGCACAAATAGGTTCGTCAAAACTAGTAACGATATTCAAGATTTTATATTTTCTTGCATAGGTTGCCAGCGTCACATTTTGCAATTCACCATTTACTAGAGAAAAATGGGGAGCTTGGCATCCAACCTTCGGTAATTCGCCATTTGTCTTCATTGCCATGCGTAATTTTGTCTTCCAGCAAGTGTGAAATGACACCGAATTACGGCGATGCGTTTCACCAAGTGCAATAGGAAAAATTTCAGAAATAATTGCTAAAGACGCATTATTAAAAGCAGAACTATAATCAATCAATTGCAGTGCTTCTTCATATTTTTTCTCGTTAGCGAGTTTGGCTACTTTGCCTGCTTCAATATGAAATTCAGCATGTTTCTTGATGCAATTTAGATAACGCGGAAGATTGCCAACATGAGTAGTGGTATTTTCACTGTGTAACCATTTTCCTAAATCACAGCAATCATCTTTAGAAATAGTTTCTAGGTTGAATGTTTCTTCATTTACAATCGCCTCGCGGAACTTTCTTTTCCATGTTGAATGACTCATCGCTAATTGAAGATGATGATGCGTAATGGGTTCAAACTCACTGGTAAAGATTGTTAAATTTTGTTTGTTCTTATCGTTCATTAAAATCTCCATAAAAATAATAGAAAATCTCCATAAAAATAATAGAATGTTGAAATCCAATTACTAAATTAAAGCCTTTAGAATCAAAATATCGCCGCAAAATCCATGGAAACTATTTATGTTATTGCAGAAATTCAATGGGGTATATTGAAGATTATTTGTCTTTTAGGATCCATTTTGTGAAGAACATGGTCGTTAAAATCGTCCTTTTGAAACCACCAAGCAAAATAGTTATCGATGTAGCCTTTTGTCATTAAACCCATAAGGTTTTTGGGTTCTGGATATTGTTTTGCGATAAGTCTCAATTGCTGTTGGCTCTGTATATTTCCGCTGGCATGCACATCATTTTTAGAAAATGTAATTTCATCTAAATATTTTGGCAATAAGGTAAATTCAGATTTATCGTAAAAATTCCTTTCAAATAATGATTCCTCAAGTAATTCAGAATTAAATTGAGCGATTTCAGCAAGCAATCTGCATACAGATAAAAAATTGTCATTGTCTGCGGACACTTTTTCTAGCGAATTGGCTTCGTATGAAACAAATTCATTTCTATGTTCAAGCTCTTCAATTATTTTTTCAATAGATTTACTCAATTTAGCATCAAATTTTTGTAAGTATTCGACTGTCCATTTTGACGCATCTTCATGAGAAGTTTGAAGGATTTTCCCTTTATCCCATTTGTGATTAGGCAATGTGCAACAAACAGCTCTTAATAATGAAAGCGTTGCGTAGTATTTTAAAGAGGAAGCCGTAATGTGTAACCCATGACTTTCTACAATTTTCCATGCGTTAATATGAGAAGTTGCCACAGCGATAAGTTTTGCTGCTATAAAAAAACGGCATGTCCATTCTGAGTTTTTTTCGGTGTTCCAAAAATCTGTAATTTTTGAATATTGTCCCGAAATACTTACAATCCTTTTTTTAAAACGTTTCTCATTAAACGTTATGTTGATTTCTCGAAACGGGTAATACCAGTTTTTCCCCGCAAATGGTGTTGCTTGACGCATTTTTATTCCTTTCAAATTTGGATTTTTACAAATGTAGTTAGCTCGATTTTAATTCTAAAATGTGACAGAAATACGAATTTCGTATTTAAATTTAAGCAATCACGATGTGGTTATTCGCCTCGACGATGACTCATAAAAAGTTGTGTGAAAAATCATATTGCGATGTTTTATATTGCTTATTTCAAACATTTTTCAATCATAAAATTCTCATCAAATTTTGCTTTGGTCAAAATCAATAGCTCAGTTATATCCATATTTTCTAACAAACCACATTTTCACCAATTGGGTGAGTACGCAATAACTGGATAGAATCAACGCTAACCACATAAAGTATTCAACTGGCAACGGCACAAATCCTAACACAGAGGCGATGGGCGAAAATGGCAAATACACGGCGATAGCCATGATGGTTAGCGTAACCAACAGCATCGGTAAAGCGGGACGACTTTGTAAAAAGGGAATTTTAGGGGTGCGAATAATATAAACAATAAGTGTCTGCGTCATCAAACTTTCGACAAACCAGCCCGTTTGAAACAGAGCTTGTTCCTCGACGGTATTGGCTTGAAAAACAAACCACATCAAAGCATAAGTCGCGTAGTCGAAAAGTGAGCTAATCGGACCAATAAAAAGCATAAACCTTTGAATGTCACCAACTTGCCATTTTCGTGGTTTTTCAAGATATTCACTGTCAACATGGTCAAATGGAATTCCCATTTGCGAAAAATCATAAAGCAGATTATTCAATAAAATTTGTACAGGTTGCATGGGCAAAAATGGTAACAATGCGCTCGCGCCCAAAATGCTAAACATATTGCCAAAGTTAGAACTGGTACCCATTTTGATATATTTGACAATGTTACCAAACGTTCTGCGACCTTCAAGAATACCTTGCTCTAGCACCAGCAAACTTTTTTCTAACAAAATAATGTCGGCGGATTCTTTGGCAATATCAACCGCCGTATCAACAGAAATTCCCACGTCCGCTTCTCTTAATGCAGCGGCATCGTTGATGCCATCGCCCATAAATCCCACAATGTGACCTTTGGTTCGTAGCACATGAACAATTCTTGATTTTTGCAGTGGCGATAATTTAGCAAAAACAGTGGTCGTTTCAGCAAGCGTAGCGAGTTCTTCATCAGATAAATTTTCAACTTCACAGCCCAACAAGGTGTTTTGAACATTTAATCCGACATCTTTACACGTTTTGCGAGCAATGATAGCGTTGTCACCCGTTAAAACTTTTACTTGTACACCGCCGCGATTGAGTGCCGAAATCGCAACAGCAGCCGAATCTTTTGGCGGGTCAAGAAACGCAATAAAACCGATTAAAATTAAATTGTGTTCATCGGCAACAGAATAACTCGATTGTTCAAGCAAAAATTCTTTATAAGCCACGGCAATGACTCGCAGTCCATCTTCGTTAAGTTCCTGATTTAACTGTGTGATTTGCTCCTGAATCGCAGTGTCAATAGGAAAAATTTGATTATTTACTTTGACGTGCGAACAGGCTTGAAGAATTTCCTCGACCGCACCTTTGCAAATAAGTTCATGGTGATGATTTTCTTCTTCAATCACCACCGACATGCGGCGACGAGCAAAATCAAAGGGAATTTCATCAATTTTGCGAAAATTACGCTCAACTTTTAAAACATCGTGAAGCTCGACGTGTTCTAAAACAGCAACGTCCAGCAAATTTTTTAAACCAGTTTGATAAAAACTATTGAGAAAAGCGAACTCCAAAACTTCTGCATTTTCTTCGCCGTAAATATCAAGGTGCATTTTTAATATAATTTTATCTTGCGTCAGTGTCCCCGTTTTGTCGGTACACAAAATATCCATCGCGCCAAAGTTTTGAATGGCATCGATATTTTTAACAATTACTTTTTTATCGGACATAGCAATTGCGCCACGCGCTAAGTTTGCCGTCACAATCATCGGTAACATTTCGGGCGTTAAACCAACCGCGACAGAAAGTGCGAAAAAGAAGGCTTCTGTCCAATTTCCTTTCATTCCGCCATTGATTAGAAAAACGGCGGGAGCCATCACCAGCATAAATCGTAGCAGCAAAAAACTGACATCATTTACGCCTTTATCGAAACTGGTCACGGTTTTGTGAGCAACAACCGTTTTCGCCAAAGAACCCAAATAAGTAGTGCCGCCCGTTTCGATAACAACGGCAGTTCCTGTACCACTGATAACATTTGTACCCAAAAAACAAAGATTTGCTAGTTCTAATGGATTGTTGAGTTGTAACTGATTGCTCGGCAAGATAGGCTGTTTTTCAACAGGCAACGATTCACCCGTTAATGAACCTTGACTGACGAATAAATCTTTCGCAGAAATCAAACGGACATCTGCTGGAATCATGTCGCCGGCGGCTAAAAAAACCACATCGCCTGGGGTGAGTAATTTAATTGGGATTTCTTGTCGATTTGGAACATCAAGGTTGAGCGTCAAACCTAAATCTCGTGCCAAACTCGGAGAAATATCTTTACGCGGATCTTTGCGGCTAACCGTTGCGGTTGTACGCACCATTTCTTGTAGTTGTTGAGCGGCTTTATTGGAGCGAAATTCTTGAGAAAATCGCAACATAACACTAAAAACGACCATGCTAAAAATAATTACAGCCGCTTTTGTGTCTTCGGTTAGTAGCGCAATGCTCGCCAACGTTAGTAATAAAATAACCAATGGATTTTGAAATGTTTTTAAAAACTGAACGTACCATTTTTGTGGTTTTTCATGAGCAATCTCATTCAATCCAATTTTACCCAGTCGCAAAGAAGATTGAAGCTCGCTTAATCCTTCGGACGATGTATTTAAAATTTCAAATACCGTTTCTGTATCACTTTGAGCGATTTGAATAAGTTTTGCGGGTAACAATGGAGAAACGGCGTGTACAGTTGGAAGCTGATTACCAAATGTTCCGTTCCAGCCCCATATACTTCTAAACACTGTTTTACTTTCGGAATTTGCTTTCATATACGCTGCTCAACTTTAGAAATCACGGAAGGTAAATTTTCATAGGTATTCAGAAAGCCACTTCCCATTAAAAATGGGAAATTATTTTTGACCGTATCCCAATGTTCAAAGTTATAACCATGAACGCAATGCTCTTAATTGGGCGGTCTTTTTTGATTGATGCGTTTCCATTCGGACTAATACACTATCAAGAATTCGCATTGCCTCTATAATGTATTTTCCCTTGTTAAGCATGACACATTCAGCCCGTTCCGCCATTGCCGCATCAGTCATTTCGGCGCGAGTCGGTCTACCTGTTTTTGCTAAGGTTTCCAAAACTTGAGTTGCCCAAATGACGGGAGTATGAGCTGCTTCACAAATCCATAAAATTTCCTCTTGCATTTCAGCCATCCGCTCAAAACCAATTTCCACCGCTAAGTCACCTCTTGCAATCATTACTCCAAAAGGATGTTTGCTCGCGGCGGCTACAATTAGGCTTGGTAAGTGTTCAATTGCTTTTGCTGTTTCTATCTTTGCAATCATTGCAATTTTTCGTTGCGGATTTCGCTTTTCAATTTCCTGTTGAATTAAATGAATATCTTTAGTCGTTTGGACGAAGGAGTAGTTAATGATGTCGGCATATTTCACAATAAAGTCTAAGTCGATAATATCTTTAGCTGTTAACGCATCGAGGTTTAATTTGGTGTCAGGAAAGTTTATCCCTTTGTCGGATTTGATTTTATCGCCCGTGTCGCTGGCTTGAGTGATTAGCAATACTAACCCTTCTGAGACACATTCGTTGACGATAGCCCCTATTTTTCCATCATCAAACCATATTTGTGCGCCAATATGAACCTGCTCAATGACTTCAGGAAGCATACATTGAATTTGAAATGGATATTGCTTTGAAGGCTTGGGAATGGCAGTGGTGAGTAAAATGGTATCGCTTATTTTGATTAGTTTGTCTTTCGGCGTGATAATTTTACCCGTGCGTGACTTGGGTCCACCTAAATCCATCGATATTTTGCATTGAAATCCCGTTTTTTGTTCAGCTCTGCGAACATTGGTTATCATTTGTAACCATTCTTTTGATGTGTCATGAGCGCAATTGATTCGAGCTATATTCATTCCACTCGCTACCATTTGTCTAACTAACTCTGGATTTTGTGCCGTTTCCGTTCCTAGCGTAACCATCATGCGTACTCGACGATTTAAAGGCTTTTTACCAAATACCAATACGGTTTCAGCCTCTAATAAGCGTTGCCCTTGAGTGAGTGATTCCATGGTTTGTTGTGAAATGTAGGAGGTGTATTTTTCATTATCTTCGCCACACAACCGAGCGAGTGTCATAATCACAGCATCTAAATTTTGCAATACTTGAGCTTCGATACGTCCTAATGATGATAAACCTCTAAAATGCAGCATCACTTGTAATTTTCTTAAATCGTGTTGTCTTAGAGCTAGATAGTTCGCCAGATTAGCGGCACTGTAACGAAAATTATTTCTATCTTCGCCAATATCCAGCTTCCATTTGTCTAGTTGTTTTTGACTTTTAGTTAAAACGGAAGACCGCAAATGTATCAGTTCTTCTAATAAAACTTTTGGTTCGGTAAGAGCAACTTCTTCTGTTATCAGTGGCGAGTTCATAATTTTATTGGCTCATGTCATGTGCATACAGGAGAATTTTCATTGCTTATCTCAAATCGACTATCAATGATTTTACCAGCCACAATGAAAGATTCGTTTTTTAGTAAATACTTCCCAAGAAATCTTTTTTACCAATCTCCACGCCATTATGTCTCAAAATTGCATACACGGTGGCAACATGAAAATAGACATTTGGTAAAACAAAATCCAACAAGTAAGGCAAACCCTGAAAGTTGACCGTTTTATCGTGCATCGGTAAAGCAATCGTTTTATCTTCTGAACCGTTTATTTGGTCGGATTTAAAAGATTTAAGTAGAGAAATAGTTTTATCTATCCGTGCCACTATTTCAGAAAAAGTCGATTCGTTATCTTCATATTTAGGTACTTCTAAATCAGCAAGACGAGAAACCGCCCCCTTAGCTACATCGGTTGCAATCTGAACTTGACGAACAAGTGGAAACATATCAGGGTAAAGACGTGCATTGATTAACACTGAAGGATCGATTTTTTTTGCTTCGGCATAAACAACTGCTTTTTCGATAATTACCTTTAAATTGGTAAGACTACGAATCATGGGTGGAATAGATGCGGCGTACATGGAAATGGTCATAAGTCTCCTTTAAATGATATTCAAAACTAAATACCTCGATGGTCATTCTCTTACCAAGTAGATAATTTAGCAAGCACGATGACTGTTTCAGATTTCATATTGACCATTGGTCGTTGTGCAATATGCGGGTGTTATCCACTAATTTGGTCAAAACCACGTCTACGAATCCTCTCCACGAATATGCCCTCTGTAGCAATTTTGCCATTATTTTCTATTTTGTAAGTACTCAGCCCCTAAAAAATTAGCTATTCTAACAACATGAAAAATCTAAAACGTCCAGATCTAAAGAGTTAGATGTGATGAGTCATGCAGCAGTGTGTGGCTTGTTACGCAGTTGTTTGATTTGCTGGAAGATTTGGAAAGTCGATTGGTTAAAGTTGAAAAAGATAGCAGAAATTCAAGCAACCGCCTTAAAAAAGAAAAAATCTGTAAGCCTCGAATTGCGTGGCTTGTGGAAAAATCTTTCCTCAAAAAAATAGTTTTTTTCCTGTATTCCAAGGAAAAACGGTGATATTATTTTTCTCTAATTTCGAGGGAATTGTTAAATTTAGGTAAAAATATGAATGATTTGGCACGCAGAATCGCAACATTTGAACAGCGCACAAGGACATAAGCGGATTAGCCGCAAAACCCGCATAGGTTGTATTCATGATTGGCATATTAGGCGGTACATTCGACCCGATTCATTACGGACATTTGCGGGCGGCGTTGGAACTGAAGGAATTATTTGAGCTGGAACACGTTCGACTCATTCCATGCGCCCAACCCGTTCACCGCGATTCGCCAACAGCCAGCGCGTTGCAACGTTTGGAAATGCTGCAACTCGCCACGCAAAATCAAACCGATTTGATTGTCGATGCCCAAGAATTGCAACGTGCCGGTGGTTCGTACACGTTCGACACCTTGACCGCGTTGCGCCGCGATTATCCCGAAACGTCGTTGTTATCATTTATTGGCAGCGATGCGTTTAATGAGTTTACGACGTGGTTTCGTTGGCAGGAATTGTTTGATTTGGCGCACATTGTGGTGATTACACGCCCGAATACGGCGTTAAATCCGCTGGATAATTTTTTTAAAACACGTTTGACCGACGACCGACAAATTTTGAAACAGGAATTAGCGGGACGTTTATTTTTTCAAGAAATTACCCAATTGGCGATTTCAGCGACGACCATTCGCACCCTAATTGCAGCACAGAAAAACCCCCGTTTTTTATTGCCCGATGCCGTTCTCGATTACCTTTCACATCATCAACTTTATCAACGTTAAAACATGAAAAATTCGCTTTTATCGCAACGAGATTTAGCCGTGTTATGGCATCCGTGTACGCAAATGCACGACCACGAAACGCAGCCCCTGATTCCCATTAAATCAGGGCGCGGCGTGTGGTTGGAAGATTTTGAAGGCAACCATTATTTAGACGCAATTAGTTCGTGGTGGGTGAATTTATTTGGTCACGCCAATCCGATTATTAACGCCGCGCTCAAAGCGCAACTCGATAATTTAGAACACGTTATTTTTGCGGGTTTTACGCACGAAGCCGCGATTGAACTCGCCGAAAAATTGGTGGCAATCACACCCGCTGGATTATCGCGTTGTTTTTACGCGGATAACGGTTCGGCAGCGGTGGAAGTCGCGTTAAAAATGAGTTTTCACTTTTGGCAAAATCGAAATCAACCACGCAAAAACAAATTTATTACACTCGAAAACAGTTATCACGGCGAAACGTTGGGCGCATTGGCGGTTGGCGATGTGGCGTTATACAAAAAAACCTACGCGCCACTGTTGATGAACGTAATCACTGCGCCAAGTCCCGATTGTTATTTTCGCGAAGACGGCGAAAGCTGGGCGGATTATTCGACGCGCCAATTCGCGCATCTTGAACGCCTATTACAAGAAAATGCCGACGAAGTTTGCGCGATTATTGTTGAGCCGCTCGTTCAATGCGCGGGCGGAATGCGAATGTACGACGCAATTTATTTGAAGCTGCTGCGCGAGGCGTGCGACCAATACAACGTGCATTTAATCGCCGATGAAATTGCGGTGGGTTTTGGACGAACAGGCACTTTATTTGCGTGTGAACAAGCCGGCATTTCGCCCGATTTTTTATGTTTATCGAAAGGTTTAACGGGCGGTTATTTGCCACTTTCGGCGGTATTGACGACGAATGACATTTACGCTGCGTTTTATGACGATTATTCTAAAATGACGGCGTTTTTGCATTCGCACAGTTACACGGGAAATGCGTTGGCGTGTCGGGCGGCGTTGGCAACGTTGGGTATTTTTGAAACGCAAAACGTATTGGCAAATAATCAGGTTTTGGCGGCGACCATGAAAACGTTGTCGCAACGTTTTTTGAATCATCCGAACGTGGCGGAAGTGCGGCAAACGGGCATGATTGTCGCTATTGAATTGGTGAAAAACAAACGCACCCGCGAAGCGTATCCGTGGCAAGAACGACGCGGTTTGCAAGTCTATCGTTATGCGTTATCGAAAGGCGTTTTGTTGCGTCCGTTGGGCAATGTAATTTATTTTATGCCGCCGTATGTCATCACATCCGAAGAATTAGCGTTGATGTTTGACGTGGCGTGGCAAGCCATCACGACGTAACTATTTAAAATTTACCAATGCGTGTCGTCGCGGTCGAATTGATTTTCAAGATACGGCGTTTGCGGCAGCCGTTCGAGTTCTTCGCGCCGTTCGCGCCACCGTCTATCTTCACGGAATTGTTTGTCGTGCTGCTGAAAATGTTGCTGTGGCGGCTGCATATAAATTTGAATCGGCGACTGTTGATAACTCTGTTGATAACGCGGCATTTGCATCGCGCGTTTCTCACGGCGTTCACTTTCATACCATTCTTCACGCTCATGATTATCACGGCGACGGTCGCGGTCACGACGTTCGTCGTCGCTATCGCTGTAGTATTCATGTGCGTAACGGTCATCCGCCTTCGCGTTCATCGTGCAACTTAACGCCATAATCGTACAGCAAAAAATAGCCCTTAACTTGTTCATCACTTTCCTTTTATTATTTTGTCCAAATTTACACCTTTTACCGCTTATAATAACTGCCAACTACCGTTTAAATCATACACTTCATGGCACAATCATCAATGGAAAATTTCATCGCAGGTCAACGCTGGATTAGCAATACCGAATCCGAATTGGGCTTAGGACTCATTCTCGAAGTTAGTTTTAATCGCGTCAGCGTGTTGTTTTTAGCGTGTGACGAAAAACGCATTTATGCCATCGACAACGCGCCGTTAACCCGCGTTAATTTTTCAATCGGCGACCATATCGAATCGGTCGATGACGAAAAATTAACCGTTTTAAAAGTGGTCGAAAACGAAGGCATTTTGACCTACCTTTGTGAAAACGAAGACGGCGAAACGGTCGAACTCGAAGAAATGGATTTGAATCATCACAGCCAATTCAACAAACCGCAAAACCGTTTATTCACCGGACAAACCGATCCGAATGCGTGGTTTTCGTTGCGTTACGAAACCTGGCAACGTTTACAGCAGCACGCGCAATCACCCGTCAAAGGTTTATTAGGTGGACGCGCGGCGTTAATTCCACATCAAATTTTTATCGCTCACGAAGCGGCGAATCGTGCCGCGCCACGCATTATGTTGGCGGACGAAGTCGGTTTAGGCAAAACGATTGAAGCCGGTTTAATTTTGCATCATCGCGTCAATAATGGTTTGAGCAAACGGGTGTTGATTATCGTGCCAGAAAGTTTATTGCATCAATGGCTGGTGGAAATGCTGCGTCGATTCAATTTGCGTTTCAGTATTTTTGACGAAATGCGTTGCTTGGGCGAATTGGGCAATGACGGGTTTGAAGAGGAAGACGATTTATACAATCTGGCGAATCCGTTTTTGTCGGAACAATTGATTTTGTGCAGCCAATCGTTTTTTTCGGAATATCCAGACCGCCAAGAACAAGCGTTAGATGCGGGTTGGGACATGGTGATTGTCGATGAAGCGCATCATTTGGAATGGTCGGAAACTGCGCCGAGTGCAGATTATTTATTTGTCGAACAATTGGCGCAAATTTCACCGAGTTTGATTTTGCTCACCGCCACGCCCGAACAATTGGGCAAAGAAAGTCATTTTGCGCGTTTACGATTATTAGATCCCGACCGTTTTTACAGTTTCGCCGCGTTTTTGGAAGAAGAAAAATCGTTTGAACCCGTCGCGAATGCCGCAAAATCGTTGTTGGCAGACAAACCATTAACAGCCGAAGAACAAAAACATTTAGCCGTTTTGTTGAAAGACGACAACGTTTCTAAAACATTAGAAAATTTAAACGATGCTGAAAAATCAGCTGCCGCGCGTCAAACGCTCATCAACATTTTGCTCGACCATCACGGCACGGGACGCATTTTGTTTCGGAATTCGCGCCAAACTGTGCAAGGTTTTCCCGAACGTGAATGTTTTGGTCATGCGTTAAAAGCACATCCCCCTCAATCCCCCGGCTTAGAACCCCCCTTTGAAGGGGGGCAGGGGGGCTGTGCTTTAGACTTACAAAACGACGCGCGTTATTTGTGGCTGGTTGAAAAAGTAAAACAACTCGCGGGCAAAAAAGCGTTATTGATTTGCAAACACGCGCAAACGGCGGTGGATTTAGAAGGCACCTTGAAAAATCGTGCGGGTATTTCGTCGGCGGTATTTCACGAACACATGACGATTATCGAACGTGACCGCGCCGCCGCGTATTTTGCCGACGAAGAAAGCAGCGCACGATTGTTGATTTGTTCTGAAATCGGTAGCGAAGGCCGCAATTTTCAATTTTTGCAGCATTTAATTTTGTGGGATTTGCC
Organism: uncultured Pseudomonadota bacterium; assembly: GCA_903870545.1. GTDB lineage: Bacteria > Pseudomonadota > Gammaproteobacteria > Methylococcales > Methylomonadaceae > UBA10906. The sequence continues at coordinate 90,219 of CAIQDI010000026.1, read as the reverse complement.
GACGAATCCCGATTTGTTGCAACAACGCATCGGGCGTTTGGATCGAATCGGGCAGAAACACGTTATTCAAATTCACGTTCCGTATTTGGAAAACACCGAACAAGCGATTTTATATCGTTGGTACGACGAAGGATTGAATGCGTTTCGGGCGAATAATTCTGCCGCGCAACAAGTCGCCGATTTGTTGCAAAGCGAATTACAGCGTCTTTTGAAAAGTGACGATGCAACCGAAATCAACCTATTCATCGAAAAAACTCGCGCATTAAGTCACGACGTGGAAGCCCAATTGCATCAAGGGCGCGATCAACTTTTAGAATTGAATTCATGCCGCAAAGAAATCGCCGACGAATTCATTGCCGAATTATCCGCGTACGAAAGTGAACGCACGCTGTGGGATTACATGGAATCGGTGTTCGATTGTTATGGCATCGATACCGAAGAACATTCGGCTGGCGCGTATATTTTAATGCCGAGCGACCATTTGCGTTGTGAAACCTTTCCGCATTTGACCGAAGACGGTTTGACCGTGACGGTCAGTCGCGCTCAGGCGTTAGCGCGGGAAGAGCTGCAATTTTTGACATGGGAACATCCGTTAGTCACCGCTGCGATGGACATGGTTTTATCGAGTGAAACTGGCAACGCGACATTAAGCACCGTGAAACATCCCGATTTAAAAGCGGGGCAATTTTTCTTGGAATGTTTGTTTATTGTTGAACACAGTGCGCCCGCAGAATTGCAAATCAACCGCTTTTTGCCGAACACGCCGATTCGGGTGTTAATCAATCAATTCCAAAAAGATGTCACGGCGGAATTTCCGCACGAAAGTTTAATCGACAGCGGCGTGGCGTTTGATAAAGATGCAATTACGCTCTTTTTGAATAAACAACGCGCGTTGATGTTGAAAATTTTGGCGTTTGCGGAACAACAAGCGCAAATTCAAAAAACCGGCTTGTGTCAACACGCGACGGCGACGATGTTGGAATCGTTGACCAGCGAAATTAAACGGCTGGTGCGTTTGCAAAATGTAAATCCGAGCATTAAAAACGACGAAATCGAAGCCTTGAAAGACAAAACGCTTTTGATTCATGAAAATATCCAAATCGCGCAATTACGTTTGGACGCGGTGCGTTTTGTGATTACGCGCTAATTTTTAACCCCTTTATTTTTTAACTTTAACTTAAACTTAAACAGAGAATTATTATGTCTACCATCAAAACTTACGAAGGTCATTTTGCGGCACAAGGCGGCAAATTTTGTATCGTGTCATCACGTTTCAACAGCTTCATCGTGGAACAATTAGAAAACGGGGCTATCGATGCGTTGGTGCGTCACGGCGCAAACAAAGACGATTTACATTTGGTCAAAGTGCCAGGCGCATTTGAATTACCGATGGTAGTGCAACGCATCGCGGCAAGTAAAAAATACGACGCAATTATTGCGTTGGGCGCGGTCATTCGTGGCGGCACACCCCATTTTGAATACGTCGCGGGCGAATGCGTTAAAGGCTTGTCACACATTTCGTTGCAATACGATATTCCCGTCAGTTTTGGCGTGTTGACAGTGGACAGCATTGAACAAGCAATTGAACGCGCTGGCACAAAAGCCGGTAACAAAGGTGCCGAAGCCGCATTATCGGCGATTGAAATGGTGAGCTTATTTAAAAATCTGGAATTATCATGAGCAATCCGAAAAGTAATGCCCGCAAAGCCGCCGTTCAAGCGATTTATCAATGGCAAATTACCGGTCAAAATCTAAATTTGATTGAGCAGTATTTCGCTGATGAGCAGTTTTTTTTGAATGGTGAAAAACTGGATAAAAGTTACTTTTCAGAAATTTTTCACGGCGTGCCACAAGATTTGATTGCGATTGACGCGCTGTTGAGCCAATTTGTTGATCGTCCCGTTGATGCCGTCGATCCGGTGGAACGCGCCATTTTGCGATTGGGAACGTATGAGTTAATTCATTGCCCCGAAACACCGTACAAAGTGATTATTAACGAATCCATCAATTTGGCGAAATTCTTCGGCGCGGATGGCAGTCACCGTTACGTTAATGGTATTTTGGACAAAGTCGCCCAAACTCAACGCGCTGAAGAAATTAGTAACAAGCGCAAACCTGAAGTTAAAACTGAAATTAAAGTTGAAATCGAACCTGAAACCGAAGCGGACACCCACGCTGAAAGTTAGTTGTGAACCCTTGACCACAAAATGAGACCACCGAAATGCCGATAGATTTTACCAATACAGCACAAATTGCTGCCTTAACTCCGTCGGACATTTCGGCGATTGATATAAGTTCCATTACGAAATTAGATTTTAAAGCGGTGTTGCCTGAACAAATTGCCGGATTAACGCCACTGCAAATTAGCGCGTTGAGCGACGCTCAAATTAAAATGCTGAATCCCGACCAAATTGCCGAATTTAGCGTGTTGCAAATTCGTGCTTTCACGTCGGCACAATTAAAGTTTTTGCCGATTGAGGATATTGCGGCGATTGGTTTACAGGCGTTGAATGGTTTAACGTCCGACAATCTCCCAGGTTTAACCACCGCGCAAATACACGCTTTCACGTCGGCACAAGTGCATCAATTTACGCCCGTACAAATTAACGTTTTCAGTTCCATTCAACTTTCTAATTTGGTGAATGATGCCATTCCTGCTTTAACCGTCAATGCGATTAAAGCCTTAAACTCGACAAATCTTGCCGGATTACAGATTGAATTTTTAGTGGGTCAACAAGTGTCGGCATTATCGCCAACACAAATTCCGCTTTTTACCGCAAAACAAATTAGTTCGTTAACTTCCGCACAAACGCCGTTTCTTTCTTCATCACAAATCAGCGCGTTAACGAGTTTAGAAATTTCTAAATTACAACCGAATGCGCTTGCGGCTTTATCAACCGATGCGGTAAAAGGATTGACGACTGGCAACGTTTCCAGTTTAACCACCACGCAAATTAAAGCCTTAACCACCCTTCAACTTGAGCAATTAACATCGACGCAAACGGCAGCATTGTCATCAAATCAAATTGCGGCATTGGATAAAAGCCAATTGCCACCCAGTTTAATAAGCGTGTTGGATGTTACAAAATTCGACATTGCAAAATTAACATCTACTCAAATTGGCGCATTAACAACAGAGCAAGTTTCGCAATTAACCCCTACTCAACTTCAAGAAATTGCGCCCAAGTATATTTCTAACCTGCATTTACAAGCATTGTCCCCTGAACAACTGGCTGTTTTATCGACCGCCCAATTTGCGACATTGTTACCGCAACAAATTACAGCATTAACAAACCAGCAGTTGTTAACACTAAGTCCGAGTCAATTAGAATCTTTATCATCCAATGCCATCGTTGCATTTACGCCTGAACAATTGAATTTTATGACTGGCGAGCAAGTCAGTTGGTTGGAAGCTAAAAAATACTCGATTGTGCATGCCGGAAAAACAATTGTAGGTGGCGAGGGAAACCAGTCTATAACGGGTAACTCAAAAAATGACACGTTAGATGGTGGTGCGGGCGACGATACCTTAACAGGTGGAAATGGCGTAGATACGTTTATCGTCGGTTCTGGAAAAGATACCATCAAAGATTTGGGCGCAAATGACGAAGCGGATATTATTCAAATTTCTAAGGGTGCAACAGCCATCATTACGGCAACTGGCGCGTGGACAGCAACTAAAGAAACCGTCAATAACGGCAAAGCCACGATTACAACTGATGGAATTGGAAACATTGACCTTTCGGCGGCGACGGGAACTAACGGTTGGAATTTAATCAGCAAAAATTTCCAACAAGGCATAGTGCTAACAGGGTCTGATTTTGCAGATACCATAACGAGTAGTTACGGAAACGATACACTTGTCGGCGGCAAAGGAGCTGACCTTCTTATTGGCACAAGTTTGCGTGAAACTTATGATTTGGGAAGTGATTCGACCTTCGGCAATGTTGATACAATACAAGGTGATTTTAGTGATGGTTCATTCGGGCAAATTAAATTGGCGGTTAAAGTCACTAAGGTTTTACCCGCACATTTAACAATTCATTCATACGACAAAAGCATAAAATCACCTTTTAACTCCAAAAGTGCGACAGTGGAAGAATTAAATACATTGTTGAATTCCAAAGACGGGACTGCAAAAGTTAACGATTACAGCGGCATTGAATTACCGATGAAATTCAGCACGAAAAATGTCAGTGCCGCCATTTTAGATACTGGTGACGGTGCCATACTTATCGCAGTTGACGCAGATCATTCTGGTACATTTGATAAAACAGATTATTTGATTCGTGTAACAAATTCCAGTTATGGCGGTGATTATTTTAGTGCAGCTACGTTCATATCTGACACCCCAAGCACTGACACAGGTGTTGATTTCCAAGCATTAACGACCGAACAATTTGCTGCATTAACAATTGATCAATTGAAGAAACTGACTTCAGAAGATGCGCTATTTTTGACACCAGAACAATTGACGGCATTAAGTGCGCCGCAAGTGGCAGCGTTGACAACAGAAGTATTAACGAAATTAACGCCTTCACTCACTACCAATTTAAATCTTCAAAATTTATCATCGACTAAACTTGCTGCATTGTTACCAGCACAAATAACTGCATTAACGGCAACACAAGTCGCGATGTTAAGCTCAGATATATTAGCCACATTGGATGTATACAAATTAAAACTGACTAAATTATCTTCTGACCAAATCGACGCTTTTTCGACTGAACAGTTTCACGCTTTAACGCCAAAACAAATTGCGGCATTAACCACCGAGCAGTTTTCTGTCTTAAATGAAAATGATATTGCCGCATTGAAACCAAGTGCTTTGAGTGCCACGCAAGTCGCCGCATTACGTTCCGACACGTTGGCGGTATTGCCTGTAACCACTGTTTCGCAATTAAAACTGACTAAATTGTCTTCCGACCAAATCGACGCTTTATCACCTGAACAATTTGCCGCTTTAACACCTAAACAAATTGCGGCATTAACGATTCCACAAATCAAAGCCTTATTGCCCGAACAAGTCCAATCGTTGACTTCGGAGCAAGTCAAGGCGTTGAAAATTTCGCAACTTTCTAGTTTAACGACGGATGCCATTTCCGCGCTTTCCGCCGATGGCATAACGGGTTTGAGCACTTTGAATATCGGCGGCTTGACGACCGCGCAAATTGGCGTTTTAACAGACGCACAAGTTACACCGCTTATTTCGTTATTAAGTCCCGCGCAATTAGCGGGTTGGAATTTAAAAACCACAAACACACTTGTCGGTGGCAAGGGCATTGATGTTTTTAAAGTGGATAACTTTCTTAAGAATGGCGTTGATGTCGTTATTGGCACATTCAACGCTGGTTTAGTCGATCAAATTCAGATTTCGGATTCAGAAATTACAATTGTAAATGTCATAAATCCAAACGGCGAGGCTGTAAATTTAGCCTCAACTGCGTTAAATGGTTTTGTGCTAAATACATTACTTGATACCAATACCGATAAAGCGACGGGGGGATTAAGTGCAACACACCATTTTTCTGGTTCAGCAATAGATGCTGTCATGTTTACAACGACAGACAGCAAAACATTTATGGCGATTGATGCTGACAAATCCGGCACATTCAATTCCACCGATTACCTTATTGAAATTACCGGCTCAACTGTGACAAGTATTACCGCCGCTACATTCTTAGTATCCGGCAACATTATCACTGGCGGTAATCAGTCAGACACAATATCAGGTACAACAGCTGATGATACTATTCTTAGTGGTGCGGGCAATGACACTGTTTCTGGTAGTGCTGGAAATGATGTGCTAGATGGTGAAGCGGGGAACGATTCGATTAACGGCGGTGAGGGAAATGACACTATTTTAGGTGAAGCCGGTGCTGATTCGTTAAATGGTGACGAGGGTGATGACATTATTTTCGGTGGCGCGGGGAACGATAAGCTAACTGGCGGCGCAGGTAATGATTCATTAACCGGTGGAGACAGCGCGGACACATTTATTGTGGATTCTGGTACAGACACGATTACTGGTGGCGGCACTGATACGATTACCGATTTAAGTGCGGGTGACGTGGTACAAATTGCCGCTGATGCCACCGCTAACATCACCGCAACAGGCGCATGGACAGCAACATTAGCCAGTTCAAATGACGGAACGGCAACGATTACCACGAATGGAGACGGCGCGATTGACCTCACCAAAGCAACAGGAAAAGGCTGGAGTTTAACAACGACAAACTCGACAGGAACCAGTTTAACCGGTTCAGCTTTTTTAGATACTATCACTGGTGGCGCGGGTGACGACACATTAACCGGTGGCGCGGGTAACGACACATTTATTGTGAAGTCTGGCACAGATACGATTACCGATTTGAGTATGGTTGACGTGGTACAAATTGCCGCTGATGCCACCGCTAACATCACCGTAACAGGCGCATGGTCGGCAACAGTAGACAGTTCCAATAACGGCACAGCAACGATTACCACGAATGGAGACGGCGCGATTGACCTCAGCGCAGCAACAGGAAACAACGGCTGGAGTTTAAAAACGACAAATACGACTGGAACCAGCTTAACCGGTTCAACCTTGTCAGATACCATTACTGGCGGAAAAGGTGACGATTCTATTGATGGTGGCAGCGGCAATGACACTATTTTGGGCGGAGCCAGTCACGATACAATTAACGGCAGCGGTGGTGACGACAATATTGATGGCGGCGACGGCGATGATAGCATCAATGGCGGCGAGGGGAACGATACGCTAATCGGTGGTAAGGGTGTAAATACATTAACCGGCGGCGATGGCAATGACGTTTATATTCTCAGCGGCGATTCAACTATCGATAATATTGATACAATAATCGGCACATTCAAAGCCGGTTTAGCAGACAAAATCGACACTTCAATAATCGTTCAAAGTGTTCTTTTGGAGCAATCGACAAATGTTGCAGCTGGAGATTTCACAGTAAAAATATTAAATGATTTGCTAAATACTAAAACCGGTACAGCGGCAACGCCGTTCTCGAAAACAGACAATACGGCGGCGATATTAACAACGACCGACACCAGAACATTTATTGCAATTGATGCTGACCATTCCGGCACATTTACGAGTACGGATTATTTGATTGAAATTACCGGCTCAACTGGCTTAACTGCCACAGAAATTACCTTAGAAACCTTCATCTAAATCTAAACTTCCGAGACCGCTAAAATGATTATAGATTTTACAGATACGGAACAAGCAGCAACATTGACCGCTTCGCAACTGGCGACGTTGCCATTTAGTCGGCTTTCGAGTGATTTCATTTCGGCGATTAACCTTCAAGCTATCGTGGGATTGTCGATTGAAAAACTCAACACGGCACAATTTGACGCGCTGACGACAGAACAAGAATCGATGTTGACGGTTTCGCAAGTATCGAAACTCACGATGACGCAATTGAAAATAATGGATAGCGACATGATTACCGCGATTCCGGTGCGTTCGATTTCAGGATTGAAAGTGCAATATGTGCCGTCGGATATATTTGCGGAATTGTTGCCCGAGCAAATTGCGGGATTAACGTCGCTGCAAATTGGTTCGTTAACCAGTTCGCAAATTTCCGTGTTGACCGACACACAAATCGCGGAATTCAGCGCGACCTCTTTTGCGGCATTAAAAGCGGCACAATTAAAAGCGGTGCCGATTGAAGATATTGCCGCCATTGATTTAATTGCGTTGAGCGGTTTAACCTCGAAAAATATCAGCGGTTTGACAACCGATCAAATTCAAAATTTTACCAGCGAACAGGTTGCCCGATTTACCGCGCCACAAATTAGCGCGTTTAAATCGATACAAATTGCTGCCTTAAACGATGAAGCGATTTCAGCCTTAGCTCCTTCGGCAATCAATGCGTTCAATAAAACTAATATCGTCGGTTTGCCGGTCGAATTATTGACCAGTTACCAAGTGAATTCGCTCACACCGGCACAAATTCCACTGCTTACTACCCAGCAAATCAGCGCGTTAACATCGGATCAAACGCTGTCACTTTCTTCAAGTCAAGTTGCCGCGTTGAAAAGTTCACAGCTGGCGCATTTGGAAATGGACGCGCTGGCGGCGTTGCCCACCGATGCCATAAAAGGTTTCACCTCGAAAAATATGGGCGGTTTAACCCCCGCACACATTAGCGCATTGATCAGCGAACAAGTGGCGCAATTGACCAGTACACAAACGGCGGCATTAACCTCCGCGCAAGTTCTGGCGTTGGATGTTGCCAATTTGCAAAGTGAATTATCGCCGCTCGCGATTCGAGGTTTCATCAAAACCATGCCGCAAATTGATGTCAGTGAATTAACAGCGAGCCACATCAGTTTATTGACGACCAAACAAATGTCGTTGCTAACCACCGCGCAATTGAACACGCTGAGTTCAGACAATGCCGCCGTGTTGCAAGCCACACAATTAGCGGCATTAACTTCAACTCAAACGGCGGCTTTGACTGCCAGCGCATTGGCAGCATTGGCTCCCGCCACCATGATAAATTTAAAACCACGCGGTTTGTCGGTCGCACAAATCAACGCTTTATTACCAGAACAATTCGCCAAAATGCTTTCGTCACAAATTGCCGCGTTGACCACCACGCAAATTGAAGCGTTGACGATTGACCAATTTAATATGTTAAACGCCGCTGCCTTAAAAGGCTTGAGCGCGGAACAAGTCGCGCATTTAGATTTAACGTCGCTCGTTCCCGTTTTAACAACAACGCAACTGACGCAATTAAGCACCAAACAATTAGAAGCCTTTACACCTAATCAAGTCGATCAAATGACCGCCACGCAATATAGTTGGCTGTCGGATAAACAATACAGCGTGTTGACGCAAGGCACGCAAGGCATTGAAACTTCGTTAATTGTTAACGCACCAAGCGGCATCGCGACATTGATTTTAGGAGGCGCGGGAAATCAAACGATGACTGGCAGTTCTGGCAACGATACGATATATGGCGTGGGTAATAATGACAGTATCAGCGGCGGTTCGGGCAATGATTACCTGGACGGCGGCGCGGGAAACGATTTCTTAAATGGCGGTTCGGGCGACGATACACTTTATGGTGGAACGGGAATAGACACGTTAATAGGCGGTGAAGGAAACGACACGTTTATTTTGGCTTATGATTCCGTAGCGGGCAATGTGGATGCTGTTGTAGGAACTTTTAATGCGGGTTTAACCGATAAAATTGATACGTTGGTGACGGTGACTTCTGTGCTGTTAGCAGCCAGTTCAATCGGCGTTGTTTCAACCGATATGAATATCACTGCGCTGAATACGGTGCTTAACAGTTCTTCGGCGAATACTGTGAAATTTTCGATAACAGAAGTGGTCGCCGCTGTTTTTAATACCACCGACAACAAGGCATTTATTGCTATTGATGCTGACCGTAGCGGGACATTTTCCTCGGTGGATTATTTGATTGAAGTCACCGGTTCAACCTTAACAAATGTGACGACGGCCACGTTTATTTAAAAATCGAAATACGGTGTAACACCGTTAATTATCAATATACCACCCCCGAGAAGATTGATTTTTAATGATGTTATATTGTAATTTTCGTCGCAATTGCACCAGTAAATTCTTCAAGGCAGATTCCGTCATACGCTGATTACGCCAAACGACTTTTGCCATTTCAGCTTTTGACACGATGCAATTTTTACTGAACATCAGCAATTCTAACAACAAAGATTCTTTCCTTCCTAAACTCACTTCTTTGCCTTTCACTATCAATTTTTTGTGTATTAAATGATAAAAAACGTCGTCGCTAATGGCATAAAATACACTTTCCTTTTTTTCATTCTTAACGGGTTGTGCCGCTACATTAAGACGTTTAGATATTCTTTGGAGCGCGATATTCAGCTTTTCAAAATTTAACGGCTTCATCATGTACGCTTCGACTTGTAAATTCGCCGCTCGAAACAAATAATCCATATCGTTCAACGCAGTCAAAATAATCACCGCGATTTTACTGTCATCTTTGCGAATTCTTTCGATAAGCGACAACCCGTTGTTATGCCGCATTTTTGTTTCGGTAATAATAAGGTCGATATTTTGTTCACGATAAAGCTGAAGTGCGTAATAAACGCTGTGCGCGATGTGTACGGTGTTAAAGTGTTTCGACAATTGCTGGTGCATCAATGCCGCTGCTTCGATATTGTCATCGACCAAAAGCAGATTTAGTTTTTTTAAAGTAGGCGTATTTATCAACATAAAAAATCGTAAGTCTAAAATAGAAAGAAATTAACGCCTGCCATTCTATAACGAATCGCGATTATGTTTTAATTCCGGTGCCACAACGCAACAACCACAAAGAAAATAACGTCAGTAATAAAATAAATCCGCCAGTCATTAAAAACGCCAACGAAACATCCACATCCGACACGCCAATAAATTCATAGCGAAACGCATTCACCATGTACAAAATCGGATTTCCCAGCGAAACGTGTTGCCAAATCGGCGGCAACATATCCACCGAATAAAAAACACCGCCCAAATAACTCAGCGGCGTTAAAATGAAATTGGGAATGATGGAAATATCGTCAAAACTTTCGGCGAGAATGGCGTTAATAAATCCCGCCAACGCAAACAATGTCGCGGTTAAAATAACCACGGCAATCGCTAATAATGGATTTTGGATATTCAACGGCGCAAAAAACAACGAAATACCCGCGACCACACCGCCCACTAAAACGCCGCGTAAAATACCACCGAAAATATAACCTGCCAAAATAATCCAATTTGGCACCGGCGCAACGAGTAATTCTTCGATATTGCGTTGAAATTTAGTCGAATAAAATGACGACACCACATTCGCGTAAGCGTGCGTAATGACGGACATTAAAATAATACCTGGCACAATATAATCCATATAACTGATGCCGTGAATGGTGCCAACGCGGTCGCCAATTAGCTTGCCAAAAATCAGAAAATACAACGCCGTGGTAATGGCTGGTGGCAATAAAGTTTGTGGCCAAATCCGAATAAATCGATAAATTTCTTTGCGGACAATCGTATTAAAGGCAATCAAAACGCTCATAAATTTTCTCTGGTATTTTTGCTGTCGATTAAATCAATAAATAATTGTTCGAGCCGATTACTTTTGTTTTTCATGCTGGTAACGTGGATATTTGCCGCGCTCAATTGGGCAAATAAATCGTTCAAACCACGCTCTTTCGGCACGCCCACTTCTATAATTTTTTCCCCTAGCGATTTAAGTGTAAAACCGTTCAACGTCGGCAACGTTGCCACAGGTTGCGCCAAATCTAACACAAAATAATCGATATGCAGGCGCGTGAGCAAACTCGCCATGTCTGAATGTTCGACAATTTTACCCCCATCAATAATGGCGATATTGCGGCACAAACTTTCAGCTTCTTCGAGATAATGCGTCGTCAAAATAATCGTCGTGCCTTGCGCGTTCACGTCCGCCATCATTTTCCACATTGCTCGCCGAATTTCAATGTCCACGCCGGCTGTAGGTTCGTCGAGAATCAATAATTTTGGCGCGTGAACCATCGCGCGAGCAATCATCACACGGCGTTTCATACCGCCCGATAACCGCCGTGACATGGTGTCGCGTTTATCCCACAAATCGACTTGTTTCAAACAGATTTCCGTGCGCTGCACCGCGAGTTTGCGCGGCATGCCGTAATAACCGGCTTGATTGAGAACGATGTTTTTGGCGGTGTCGAATTGATTAAAATTGATTTCTTGCGGCACCAAACCCAAACAACTTTTGGCTAAATTGGGTTCTGTTTTGACATTATGCCCAAAAATTTCTACCGTGCCGCTGGTCGCATTGACCAGTGAACTAATAATACCGATTGCAGTGGATTTACCCGCGCCATTTGCGCCGAGTAATGCAAAAAAATCGCCTTGTTTGACTTCTAAATCAATGCCTTTTAAGGCTTCAAAGCCATTTTTATAGGTTTTGCGAAGCTGACGAATTGAAAGTGCGTTCATTATTTAAATTGAGCCGTTTTTGAGAATGGAATTGGCAAAAAAAAACCGCGCCAGTTTTAAAACTAGCACGGATTTTCCTTTTTTTAACGAACGAAACGAGAGAGCGTAACGTTCTATTTGCTACCTAAATAAGCGAATAATGCGTCAAGAGCTTGGTCTTCACCGTAACCCGCTTTTTTAACGGGACCGACTTCCATAATGGCTGCCATTGCTTTTGGCATTCCGCCTTTGCCTTCTTTAATCATAGTTTCAAGGCTAGCGCGAGTCAATTTGCCAGCTTTTACCAAATCAAACAATTGTGGGTTTGACGCGATGTCGTGGCAAGTGCCACAACCACGACCGAATGAACGTTCATAAATTTTTGCGCCGATTTCTGAGCTTTCATCTGCCAAAACTGAACCGCTTAAACCGATTAACGCTACGGCTGCTAAAGCTAAAATTGATTTTTTCATAATATCCTCAAGGTAGTAAAAAGTTGTTTTTCTTGTTTTAAAAAGTATTCAATGTGAACTTGAACGTAGCAAAGGATAAGGATTTTGGCGCGAAAATTCAACGCTTTTATTGAAAAATCGTTGTTCATGTGGCTTTATTCGCAAACCAATTTAATTTTTCGTGCAAACTCACCACCGTACCAATAATAATCAGCGTCGGCGGTTTAATCGTTTCGTGTTTCACCATTTCAGGCAGCGTGCTTAATGTACCGGTAATGACACGCTGTTGGGAAGTCGTGCCTTTTTCAATCAGCGCAATCGGCAAATCTGCTGCACTTCCGTGTGCCATTAACGTTTCGCAAATTTTTTCCAGCCCGACCAAACCCATATAAATCACGACCGTTTGATTTGGCGCAGCGAGTTGTGTCCAGTTCAAATTGATCGAATCGTCTTTCAAATGTCCCGTCACAAAAACACACGATTGCGCGTAATCTCGATGCGTCAGCGGAATACCCGCATAACTCGCACAACCCGTCGCCGCTGTAATGCCGGGAACCACTTGAAACGCCACATTGTGTTCGACCAAAATTTCAATTTCTTCACCGCCCCGCCCAAAAATAAATGGATCACCGCCTTTTAATCGCGCTACGCGCTTGCCTTCTTTCGCGAGTTTAACCAGCAGCGCGTTAATTTCTTCTTGTGGCAAAGCGTGTTGACTGCGTTCTTTGCCAACGTAAATTTTTTCAGAATCACGTCGCGCCATTTCCAAAATATCCGGCGACACCAAGCGGTCATAAACAACAACATCGGCTTGCTGCATCAACCGCAACGCGCGAAATGTCAATAAATCTGCCGCGCCTGGCCCCGCGCCAATTAAATACACTTCGCCATTATTTTCAGGCAAAAATGTTTCATTGATAATATCGTTTAAAGCGTGTTCGGCGGCTTCAATTTGACCCGAAAAAACCAATTCTGCCACGCGACCTTGCAACACATTTTCCCAAAAAATGCGGCGATTCGACGGCGGATGAATTTTCTGTTTGACGGTTTCGCGGAATTTTTCGGCTAATTTTCCCAAAATGCCGTAAGTCTGCGGAATCAACGTTTCAATTTTAGCGCGTAACAAGCGTGCTAAAACGGGCGACGAACCGCCGGATGAAATCGCAATCGTAATCGGCGCACGATCCACAATCGCAGGAAAAATAAAATCGCACAACGCCGGACTATCCACCACATTCACCCAAACAGCTTGTTGATTAGCACATTCGCTCACCAGCTGATTGGTTGCCGCCTGATTCGTTGCTGAAATCACCAATTTAAAACCCGCCAAATCGTTCGGCTCAAATTCTTTTTGTTGAAGTGTTAAATTGTGCGAGGTTTGCATCGCGGCAATTTGCGGGCTAATTTCACGCGCCACGACGGTAATTTTTGCACCAGCACGCGCCAACAATTCAATTTTTCGTGCCGCACAACTGCCCGCGCCGACAACTAAACACGGTAAGTTTTTGAGTTTAAGACAAATGGGAAAATAATCCATGAATGTAACCTGATTTAATGGTTTGATTAGCGTGATATTATAAACATTTTGAAATTACGCCTGAACTTAAAAACCTTATGAATACGTTTACGCTCGAAATCGATGCCATCGGCTTGCAGTGTCCGATGCCGTTATTGAAACTTAAAAAAGCCTTGAATCAGTTGAATTCTGCGGATGTGGTGAAAATTTTAGTGTCGGATCCTGCGGCACATTTGGATTTTGGCGTTTTTTGTCAACAGGTCGCGCACGAAATTATTTCCATTACCAAACACGAAAATGTGCAGACGTTTTATATTAGAAAAGCCTAAGTTATGAAAAAGAACACGCCGTTTAAACCGACAAAAAAAATGCCACAACGTCCAATTGCCGCACCAACACAAATTGAAATAAACACACTCGCCGCGCTTTACAATCAACGCCAATTTGCCGAAGCGGAAACCGCTGCGCGAGATTTAATGCAACGTTTTCCGAAACACGGTTTTGGTTGGAAAGTGTTAGGCGCGGTGTTGCAATCGGTTGGCAGAATCGAAGAATCGCTCGAAGCCAAACAAACCGCTGCCGATTTGTCGCCCAACGATGCGGAAGCGTGGAGCAATTTGGGCAATACTTATCAAGAACAAAACCGTTTGAATGATGCTGAAAAATGTTTACGGCACGCGATTAAAATTTCACCCAATCTTGCTGTCGCGCACAATAATTTAGGCATTACGCTAGAAAAATTAAAACGTTTAAATGACGCGGAAACGAGTTATCAACAAGCAATTTCATTGCGTCCCGATTACGCGGAAGCGCATTACAATTACGCCATTACGCTGCAAAAATTAGCGCGTTTCGCCGCCGCTGAAACGCATTATCGAGAAGCTATTTTAATCGATCCGAATCACGCCAAAGCGCACAGCAATTTGGGCATCGTGTTAAAAAATCAGGCGCAATTTGTCGAATCGGAACAGCGGTTTTTGACGGCGTTGCAACTCGATCCGCACTTTATCGACGCGCATTATAATTTTGCATTGTTGCTGATGTTAGTCGGGCGATTGCGCGAAGGTTGGGCGCAATATCAATGGTTTTATCATCCGCAAAATACCAATCCGAGCAAACCGAATACGCCGAATTTAAACGCGCCACAATGGAACGGTGAACCGTTGCAAGGCAAAACGATTTTGATTCATTCCGAACAAGGATTCGGCGATTTAATTCAATTTGTGCGTTATGCCGAACAGTTGAAAGCGATGGGCGCGACGGTTTGGGTGTTGGTGACGAAACCGTTGCTGGCATTATTTCAAACGATTCCGTGGATTGACCGCGTGTTGGATAACGGCGAACAGCATCAAACGACGTTTGATTTTTGGGTGTTTCCGTTGGCGTTGCCGTTTTGGTTTCAAACAACGCTGGAAACGGTGCCGTTAAATTTGCCGTATTTGTCAGCCGATGAAACGAAAATTATGGCGTGGCGCGACTGGTTACAACAGCGCATTCCAGCTAAAAATAAGCGCGTTGGTTTGGTTTGGGCGGGAAATCCTGTTCATGCGAATGATGCCAATCGCTCGATTGAATTTGCGGAATTGGCGACGTTGGCAAATGTTCAAAATGTCACGTTTATCAGTTTGCAATTGGGCGAAAAAGCGCAAAAAGAATTGGAAAATTGCCCTGAAAATTTAACAATTTTGAATGCCGCGCCTTTCATTCATGATTTCACCGATACCGCCGCATTGTTGAGCGTGTTGGATTTATTGATTACGGTGGATTCTGCGCCCGCTCATTTGGCGGGTGCGTTGAATTTACCCGTTTGGACGCTGATTACAAAAGTCCCCGATTGGCGATGGTTACTCGAACGCGACGATTCGATTTGGTATAAAAATATGCGTTTGTTTCGTCAGCCAGAAATCGGTGATTGGGCGGGTGTGTTGGAAAATGTAAAAATAGCGTTGAAGCAATTGTGATGGAAAATAATTTCGTTAAATGGTTTCGTGGCTCGTCGCCGTACATTCAGGCGCATCGAAATAAAATTTTCGTCATCAATTTTGGTGGCGAAGCATTGCAAGATGATTCGTTTCAAAATCTAATTCATGATTTTGCGTTGCTCAGTAGCTTGGGAATTCGGCTCGTTTTGGTTCACGGAATTCGTCCGCAAATCGACGCGCGTTTGCAAAAATTGAATCATCCCGCGCGTTTCCATAATCGGTTGCGAATCACGGACGACGTGGCGTTGCAATGCGTAAAAGAAGCGGCAGGGCTGGTGCGGGTTGAAATTGAATCGTCCTTGTCGATGGGTTTGGCAAATTCACCGATGGCGAATTCTGAGTTAAATGTTGTGTCGGGTAATTTTATCGTCGCCAAACCGATTGGCGTGATTGACGGTATCGATTACGCCAATACGGGCGCAGTTCGGCGCATTAACGGCGCGGCAATTCAGGCGCAACTTGAACAAAATAATCTGGTGTTAATCTCGCCGATTGGTTATTCGCCCAGCGGCGACGTGTTTAATTTGTCGGCGGAACAGGTCGCGACCGCCGTGGCAATTGCGTTGAATGCGGAAAAATTGATTTTTCTGACCGAAGAAAGTTGCGTCGATGAAAATGGGCGTTTAATTGCTCAATTGACGACCGAAGAAGTCAAAAAAATGCCAACGAGATTTGCGCTAAACGCCGCCGTTGAAAGTTGCGACGCGGGCATTGCGCGAGTGCATTTAATCAATCGCCACATTGACGGCGCGTTGCTGCAAGAACTTTTCACACGCGACGGCGTTGGCACGTTAATCAGTTCTACGCCTTATGAAATCTGCCGCACCGCGACATTGAACGACATCGGCGGCATTTTAGAATTGATTAAACCGCTCGAACAACAGGGCATTTTGGCGAAACGTTCACGCGAGAAAATTGAAATGGACATCGCTGATTATGTGGTCATCGAACGCGACGGACTGATTATTGGTTGCACCGCTTTACACATTAACACGACTGAAAAAAGTGCGATTTTAGCGTGCCTCGCCGTTCACAAAAATTATCAAGGCGGCGCACGCGGACAACGCCTTTTTTCAACTGCCTTAAATATCGCTAAAAAAAGCGGCGTAAAAACGCTATTTGTGTTGTCAACGCAAACCGTTCAGTGGTTTATTGAGCGCGGTTTTACGCCGTGTGAATGGGTTAATGTTCCTGATTTTCTAAAAGCTCTTTATAATCCGCTACGAAATTCTAAAATTCTTTTTAAAACTATCGAGTAATTATCAAATGAAATCGCCTTGTTTGTCGCTATTACAAGTTACGGATTTACACATTTTGTCCACCGCAGAAAGTGCCTTATTAGGCGTTAAAACAGAGCATTATTTCCATGCAGTATTGGAACATGCTTTTAATTTACGCTCGGATTACGATGCAATTTTGTTGACTGGTGATTTGGCTCAATCGCCTTGTGTTGCGAGTTATGAACGCATTTTGCACAAAATTGAAAGCTACCAATTACCCGTTTTATGTTTAGCGGGAAATCACGATGATTATCCGTTGATGCAGCAAATTTTGAATACTGAACAAGTAAATTGCCGCAAACAAACCTGCGTGGAAAACTGGCAAATTATCATGCTCAACAGCCAGATTATCGGTAGCGAATCGGGGCGATTAGAACAAACTGAATTGGATTTTTTAGAAGCGTGTTTAACAGAAAAAAGTGATTTATTTACGTTAATTGCGGTGCATCATCATTGTTTACCGACAGACAGCGTGTGGCTCGATACCATGCAAATTGAAAATAGTCAGGAATTTTTAGACATTGTGGCACGTCATCCGAATGTTCGAGCGATAACAAACGGACATATTCATCAAGAGATGAATAAAAAGTTTGCCGATGTGTTGGTTCTTGGTACGCCTTCGACCTGCTTTCAATTTGCGTTGAATAGTGCAAATTTTGCCATGGATAGAACGCCACCCGGTTATCGAACACTTGATTTGTATGACGATGGCGCGGTTACTTCAACCGTACATCGTCTTGATACGCCGCTGCATGAATTAGAATTAGACGTTTCAGGTTATTAAGTTTTTCACAGGGAGTTTTCAAAATGGCTAAAATATTTCGGCTGTGCAGTATGATTGCATCCCTGTTAATTATGAGTTTTTCTGTTCACGCCGACGCTGAATCGGATTCTGACATAGACGCGCTGCTCGATATGAGTGTAGAAGAATTGATGGAGCAAAGCGTTTCTATTTCTACAAAAAGTGAAAAACCGTTATCAAAAACTGCCGCACCGGTGTTTGTCATTAGTGCGGATGATATTCGTCGTTCTGGCGCGGCAAATATCCCCGAATCGTTACGCATGGCTCCGGGTGTACAAGTTACCCAAATCAACCCACACGATTGGAACGTCAGTATTCGTGGGCTTAATGACCAAGCTGCCAATCGGTTTTTGGTTTTGGTGGATGGGCGCAGCATTTCAAATAATCTTGGTTCGGGATCATTTTGGCGGGATTTACAATCCATACCGATGGAATCGATTGAGAAAATTGAAATTATTCGCGGTGCAGGCGGCACAATTTGGGGCGTAAATGCGATGAATGGCGTGATCAATATCATTACCCATTCTGCGTTAAGCACAAAAAATGCACACTTAACAGCGGGTGGTGGTTCGGAACAACACGGTTTTGGGCGGTTCGATTACACCAAAAAAATCACCGAGAACGCCAGCGTGCGGGGTTATGGCACTTATTTCAATGTTGCCGATGCAAACGGTGATAAAAATTTTAAAGGACAAGCGGGTTCGGGTTGGACGAATGGAGCGCGTTTTGATTGGAACGACAAACAAGACAATACCGTGATGGCGGATGCCAGTTGGACAGAAAATAATGATGAAGAAACCGGTTCGTTGACGCTATTAAAACCGCCTTACAACCAAGCGATTAACAGCGAACCTTATAATCATCAAAATGGACATTTTTTGACCAAATGGGAACACTATCTAAACGCCAAAAATCATTGGGCAATTCACTCGTTTTACGAACGCGCGAATGTAAAAGATTACCAGGTACAAATGAAATCCGATATTTTTGATATGGATTTCACCCATTATTTTTCTTTTGACGAACGGAATAATGTGACGTGGGGCGGTGGTTATAGGCGTACCAATAGCGATGTGGGTAATTCGACCATGCTTAAACTTAATCCGGCTATTTTTAGCAATGATATTTACAACGGATTTATTCAGGATGAAATGGCATTAGATAACGATAAACGATGGATTCTTACCTTTGGCTCAAAATTTTCGTATTACACTCAAACGCACTTTGAAGTTGAACCAACCGGCTCATTGAGTTGGCAACTCAATGATAAAAATACGTTATGGTCAAGTGTTTCGCACGCCATCCGAGAGCCTGGATATGGTCAAACGAACAATACTTCTTACTTAATTTATAATTCGCTACGGAATGTGGGTGGCGCGGAATTGCCGGTTATGGTGAAAATCACCGGCAAACCAGGCATGGATGCAGAAAATGTAAATATGTATCAGATTGGTTGGCGTGGCGCGTTTAATGGCGGATTAACCGCCGACACCACTCTTTTTTATTCACACTATGACAGCATGGTGGGTATGACTTCGGCGGGGTCGCCGACGCTCAATAATAGTTTAGGAATTCCGGCGATTGCTTCCTCATTGCGTGCCGAAAATAACTTAAAAGCACAAAGTTATGGTGCAGAACTCAGTGTGAATTGGCAAACCACAGAATGGTGGCGGAATTATTTGAGTTACGCTTTCATTAACATCGATGTAAAACCTGCTTATGCGACAGTGAAGTCGGATTTTTATGCGGTCAATAAAAATGAAAGCTCTACACCCCAACATCAGGCTTCATTACGCACCAATTTTAACGTCACACACGATATTGATTTTGATGTCTGGTGGCGTTATACGAGTTCGACCGTGGCGAATAAAAAACCGATTAACGATTATTTTAATACTGATATGCGAGTGGCATGGCGACCGGTGAAAGGCTTGGAATTGTCATTGATTGGGCAAAATCTCATTCAAACGCAACATATCGAATATCAAGGTGATTTTTTACAACCGCAAGTCACTTATATTTCCCGTGGCGTTTACGCAAAATTCAATTGGCAATTTTAAATTTCAGTGATTAGAATCTAAACTCAGTTTTCAAAATTTACGTTGTACTTTTACTTTTAGGAATTTTTCAAAATGGCTAAAACATTTTTAGATGCGGGCGACACATTTACCTTTAGCGAAAGTAATAATATCGTGTTCGGAAGTCGCGGTTCAGAAACCGTCAAAGTGGCGGCGGGTGTGACGAATTTAATTGTCGATGCCAATGTCGAACAAGTACAACTCACCAATTCTCTTGCCAATTACAAATTCAAACAGTCAGGGAATGTCTTACAAATTTACAGTAGCGCAAATGCGTTAATTGCCAGCATTGGTGTACAAGATGATAGCGATGGAACGCTTTTGGCTTTTTCCGATAATACGATTAAAGCGACTTTCGCGGCAAGCGCAGCCGGTTTTGGTTTGGCGGTTAATGGTCAGGTTATCAGCGCGTTAACTCCCACGGTGATTACGACTTTAGCACCTATCAGCATTGTTACGCCTGTTCCCACCACGCCAATTACACTTATCACCAGCACGCAAAACTTTGAAGCGAAAGCTCCGTTTGTCTATCAAACCAATAACGTCAATCAGTTGGACAGCGTGACAACGTTATTAACCTATTCGCCCAGCGTGACGAATGGTGTGGATTATTCGACCTTTGAAACCGAACAATGGCGAATTCGAGCGAGTGACGCAAAGTTAGCGTTTGATTTAACACAAACGGATAACATAACTAATCGGGTTGTTTTTCAAGGCAGTTTAGAAGCTTCGAAGAACGCGCAAACGTGGTACAAAATCAATTTGACGGCATCCAGCACGCTGAATGTGCAGGATTTAAGTAAAAATGCAGATGTCATTCAAGCCGCTCTTTTTACCAGTGATGGTCAAAATGGCGTGACGTATTTCAATAGTAATTTTGATGCAAGCGGTCAATTAACACGTTATAAAAATTTACCCGCTGGCGATTACCTATTGCGAATTGAAAAAGAAGCGGTTTCGTCAACAGATGCGCGATTGAATCAAGTAGCCGATTTTAACGTGTTACTGAATACCGAACCGTCGGACGATTTTATTTTGCCCGCGTTACAATTTAATGCGGCAACATCCACGATTCATGCCGAATTAGCCGCCCAGCAAACCGATGTTTATTATAAATTCACGCTCGATAACGCCACCAAATTCACGCTCGACACCACGGATTTTGCCGAACAGTTTAATATTGAATTTTGGAAACCTGAAGTAAATGGCAGTTTGCCGTGGGTTAATTACACTTATTTTCTGAACAAACAAACGTCGCACGCTTATGAACTCAGTGCTGGAACCTATTATTTGAACGTCAGCGCGATTTCACCGTTTTCAGTTTTAAAAACGCTGGATATTCCGATTATTGCGACTTCGATTAGCTTCAACACCACGTTTACATCGACCGCGCCGAGTGATTTAAAAGCGGATATTGACCATCCTAAAACACCCTTTCAACGTGATGCCGATGGCAATTTGGTTTTAACGTACAGTTTTGATTTAAGTAAAATTCCCAACCCTACGGACGCAAGCCCGAATCCAACGAAATTTAGTGACGCGCAACAAGCCGCTACTCGTTTGGCGTTTCAAGAATACGCCAATATCGCCAAACTGAAATTTGTGGAAATACCCAGCGGCAGTTCCGAAAAAGCAGATATTACGTTCACCAATGTCAGCAATTTAGGTGCCGCCGCCGCCGACACTTCTACGCCGTTGTCGTGGATGAATGATTTTTTAAATGCGCTGATTCGTGTTGATTTATCGGACAAAAGTAATTCCGACGTGAGCGTGGGAAGTTATGGCTATTCGACGCTTTTACATGAAATGGGTCACGCTTTGGGTTTAAAACATCCGCAACAATATCTGAATGGTGGAGTGTCTAACGCGCCTTATTTAATTGATGCCAAAGACAATGAGCAATACACGCTGATGTCTTATAACAATTATACAAACATGACCGCTGATAGTTATGATTTAAACACGAATTCAGCGGCAATTTTTGAAAAAACGCCTTTGCTTTACGATATGGCTGCCATTCAATCGTTATATGGCGCGAATACGAGTTATAACGTGAGCGATACGGTTTATCGTTGGGATTTAAATACCAACCCGCGCATGACAATTTGGGATGGTGGTGGTGTCGATACCATTGATGCGAGTAATCAAACACAAGTTCAAGTCATCGATTTGAGAGCAGGGCAATTCAGTTCAATTGGCGCGGCAACGTTGATGTACAGCGACAATTCAACCAAACTTTATCCGGCAAAAGACAATCTTTCGATTGCTTACGACACGGTGATTGAAAAAGCCATTGGCGGTTCTGCTGACGATACGCTAATCGGGAACAGCGTCGCCAATCAATTAACGGGCAACGCGGGCAGCGATAATTTTGTTTTTGCTTCGACATTAAGCGCGTTCAATGTGGATGTGATTACGGATTTTAATGTCACCGAAGATAAATTAACGTTGGATCGGGCAATTTTTAGCGGTTTGAATAGCGGCAATTCGTTAACAACGGATAAATTTTTAGTTGGAAATACTACGACGACCGCTGAAAATACGCTACAACGCATTATTTTTAACGTGTTAAACCACAGTTTGTTTTACGATAGCGATGGTTTGGGCGGTGCGGCTCCGATCGAATTTGCGATTCTGAGTAACGTCACACAATTAAATGCGAATCAAATTTTCATACAAGGTTAATGTTTTCACTTTTAGGAAAAGATAATGTCAGAAGAAATAAGCAGTCATCCTGCGTTGAGCGCAGAAGAAGTTGAAGTCCGTTTGCAAAATGAATTGCCACATTGGGTTTATGAAAACGGTTGGATTCGCCGCAAAATTAAAACCAGCGGTTGGAAATCGACGTTAATGGTGGTCAATACCGTCGGACATCTCGCCGAAAAAGCGTGGCATCATCCCGATTTAACCGTGTCTTATGCGTTTGTCATCGTGAAATTAGTCACGCACGCGGCAAAAGGCATCACCGAAAAAGATTTTGCCTTAGCGAAAAAAATTGAAGATGTGGTAATGTGGGATGCGGCGGCGGATTCGCAGGGCGTTTTTGAAGGTACACCTGAAGACCCACGTTTTAAATACATTAAAAAGGACTGAAATTTTCGCACAAAAAAAAGGCTGGTCTTCATCAGCCTTTTGTTTTGTACACAACGCTTTTGATTACGCCTTTAAAAACTTCCAATAGATGCAGAACCAAATGCGTTATTAAACCCACTAATAGAACCTAGTGACGCATCATTAGCCAATCCTGTTAAATCAATAATAGCGGTTTGACCATTAGACGCATATTGCAAACTAATTTTGCCGTCCATCAAGTTTGAATTTATCAATGATGGTATTTGACCACTTGGAAAATTGATAATATCGCCCGATTGAAAATTTTTGATTTCATGACTGTAATTGCCCGCATAAACAAAGAATTGCTTGTTTCCATTTCCAGCATCGTCTACACCAGAATTGCGTATATCAATTCGCGTTCCAGAAGATGGTGAAGTAGGTGTTGATTTAAGCATAAAATCACCCAACAACATATTGAGTCCAGTGGCTGTCGGTGACAGTGTGACAATAGCCGCGTTATCGTTGAAAGTGAATAATGTTCCGTTATCTTGAACTGGAATAGTTGCTATCACAGACGTTGCACTGCTGTCGTAAATTGCAACAGAATTACCTGACTGTGCGAATTTGTAATCACTTTCATTTTGTTGAAACACCAAATGCTCTATATTTTGGTCAAGAACTATATTTTTAGCACTTTGCGTCAGCGTTACGGTTTCATTACCTTTACTTCCAAAAACACTAAGCCCATCGTTGCTCACAGTGATAGGATCATCTGCGGTCAAATACACATTACTCGAACTATTCGCTTGAACGTTAGTCAATTGATTGGTACTTGTTGCATTTGAAGTCACTAGCATAGGAGAGCTAGAACTTATCTGAACGTCATTCACTCGAATCGTTAGTCCTGTTGAAGTCGGTACTAATTTTGCCGAAAAAACACCGTCACTAAAATTGAGCAATGTGTTGTTGCTATCATCTTGTACTGGTACGCTCACTAATAATGCTTGACCGCTACTGTCATAAATTTGTAAAGCGTTCCCAGCTTGTTTAAATGTATAGTTGTTAGAAGCCGCGCCCGTTACCGAGATGGAATTATTCGCATTCGCTCCTGTTGCACTGACAAAAGTTACTTCATCAACATTTCCATCAAGTATCACGCCTTGTGAACCCGCCACCACTGTGACAGTTTCATTGTTTCCTTTGCTGCCATAAACATTGACTCCGCTATTAGCGACCACAATCGAATCATTTTCTTTGAAGTAAATCTTGGCATGACTGGTAGACGATGTCGCCACATGTGTCACAATTTCAGTCGATAAACTTTTGACGGTTTCCGCATTATTTTTACCATCGGTGTAATTCACAACAACACTAACAGAATTACCAACATCATCTGCCGTTAAAGTATGGCTGCTTTTTGTTTCGCCTTGAATCAAAGAGCTGCCTCTAACCCATTGATAGCTGAATGCGCCCAAACCATCCAAATCGGCAATTGTATTTGTCGAAGCCGTTAAGGTTTGACCTTTTGTAGTCGTTCCAGTGATTACTACCGAACCTGTTGGCAGATTATCTACAATGATTGCAGTTTGAATTTTTGCCGTATAAACATTCGTCGTCGCATTATCATCTAAACCACTCAAACGACTAAACGCCAACGTTGAACTGTCGCCACTAAAGGCAATACTTGTGACATCGCCCGTTCCAGTTGAACTATCAGAAATCTGTTTTAATTCACCCGTTGAAAGGTTTTTAACAAAAACATCCGCCACACCGTTATTGTCATTTGAAACCAAATTCGTTGCATCGCTTATAAACGCAACATATTTACCATCAGGACTGATAACAGGATTTAAACTTGAACCATTCGCCAATGTACCATTACTTAAAAGGTCAACTTGTGTCAGCGTGTTGGTTTGTAAATCTTTTTCATAAATATACGAACTACCGTCACGAGTTGCGTTAATCAGATTTGCAATTAAATTGGTCGCAAAACTACGAAACACCACTTTTGTTCCGTCTGCGCTGATACTTGGCTCATAACTTACACCGTTTGCCGCGCCACCTTTGTAATTTGCACTCACCAACTGAATTGCGTTCGTGTTGATATTTTTAACAAATACATCACGATTCGCATTGTTATCAACAGGCACAGAAACATTGATATTTTTAGCTGGCACGCTTGCCGTTGGCAACCAAGGCGTGGCATTTAGGTTCATCGTAACATTGTTAAAACCTAAAAAATTATCGGCATCGCTCGCAAATACAACCTTTGAACCGTCCGCACTTAAACTCGGTTGCAAGCTTGCTCGATTACCTTCTGTTCCCGAGGCATCAGAACTCACTAATTTCAGCGTTTTGCTTTGCAAATCTTCCACGAAAATATCATACGCCCCGTTTGTGTCGTTGCTGACAAAATTTGAAGCTGCACTTTCAAAAACTACATAATGCCCGTCTTGTGTGATTTGGCTATTCGTTGAATTATCATCACCGAATATCCCTGTGACTAACGTCAATCCGCCTGTTTGCGTATCTTTCAAAAACAGATTATCAACGCCGCCTTTGTTGCTTTGGCTCGTGCTATCAAAATCACTGAATGACGGAAATAATATCGCGCCATTTAAGTCTGTCGAAACAACCATCGTTGATTCAAACGTCACATAACGCCCGTCTCCGCTAACACTCGGACTTAAACTGGCCGTGTTTGCCGCAATGCCATATTTGTCATTGCTGAGTACACTCAAATCGCCTGTTTGCGTATTTTTAAGATAAATCGCACTCAACCCTGACGCATCACTTGATAAATTTGTTGAATCGCTTGAAAAAACAACGAATTGCCCTGTTTTATCAAATGCGGGATTCTGGCTTTCGCCGTTGCCTGTCGTGTTTGTTTTTGTTGAACTGATAATGTTTGTCATGATGAAATTCTCGAGTTGCCTATCATTGAATCATGCAAAGACAGTCGGTAAGTCTTTCTCCGCTTCCTCCAGGAGTAGCAGAACAAGCAAAATAAGATCCATTTATGGAACTCCGAGAGATAACACATCCGCTAGCCGTCCCCCATTGGCTGCCATTACAATATATATCACAACTAACGGTTCCATTATTACCAACCTTCCACCACATTTTCGATGAAGGTGCTGAAGCTAATTGATTGACAGTTGATTGCAAGGAACTAACGGAACTATTTAATGAATTGATTGAATTAGCTGGTGAAGCATTAGCAATTGCTGCTTGATTATCAGTTTTCACTTGAGCAATTTTTGTATTTGTATCTGCTTGAAGATTAGCAACCGCTTGTTCAACCGACACACGAGGCGACAAACCAATTGTGACCATTGGCACTTGATAAGAACCTGCGCTGGTGTTGAAAACCAACGTTTGCGCGTCGGCAAATAAACCGCCTTTGCCATCGCCTGACATTTGACGTTCGCAAGTAATGGTTAATTTGCTACCTGCATTAAAAGAAAGCGACGTTGTTTTATCAACCGTTAAGACTTTGCCCGTTGATGAACCCGTTTTTGAATTGCGTGTTGTAGTACAAATTGAGCGACCTAAACCGATTTGGTCTAAGCCATTAAAATTGA
Source organism: uncultured Pseudomonadota bacterium (assembly GCA_903870545.1). Lineage (GTDB taxonomy): Bacteria > Pseudomonadota > Gammaproteobacteria > Methylococcales > Methylomonadaceae > UBA10906. The sequence continues at coordinate 63,494 of CAIQDI010000026.1, read as the reverse complement.
TGGTTGAACCTGATGAGGTTGTTGAAAGTGTAACCGTTGCGCCTTGCATACTTTGGTCAACTTGCAAATCGAAATTCACGCCTTGTTGATTTAAGGCTTGGCATCTATTCCAAGCATCTAAAGAACCTTGATTTACGTTTTGTGCAAATTGCGAGGCTTTAGAAATCCATTTGTCATAACCAAATGTTCCGCCACAAACGCTTGATTGTTTTTCATTGATTGACGAACTGCTACCAGATGTATTGTAGCCGCCGCTTATAGGACCATAAGAGGCTTCAATTCCCTGTGCCTGTGAAGAGCCACTTGCGACTTTGCTGTAATCATAAGCACAAAAATTTGCTTTTTTTATGGTTTCTGAATCAGTGGAGCTGCTTGATTGCGAAACGTTGTAAATGCCAGCGGTGAGTAATGCGTTGCATGAGTTGAAACCGTCAACAGCAAAACTGGCTGTTGGAAAAATAAGGCTTGCAAGGGTTAATGCAAACAAACTACGCTTTTTACTGACTGACTGACTGACTTTGATTTTCATTGACTAAATTCCTGTAAAAATTAAAAAAATTGCGGCAAGGATACACCGATAATTGTGGGAAATCACTTAAAGTTTTTTTCAAATTTATATCGAACTTAAACTGTAAAATCCACACCGATAGTGGCTGATGACTCTCTCCTAAAAATGTTTCGGTCAAATCGTTTTTAACATGTTTTGCCTTCATATTTTGGCGATAAAGCCGGTTTAAAAATCACTCACATTCCAACGCATCCACTCGTTGAAAACCACGCGGTAACGCCAAACCGCGTTTGGCACGAGTGCCAATATAAGGCACCAAATCGCTCACTTTCAACGTTAAAAAGCGTTTACCCGCTACGATTTTCAACGCGCAATCTGGTTTTAACACGGTAAACGTTTTCACAAAATCGGTTCCCGTTTGTAAATCATTGGCTGGAATTAGAATCAATTTATTGCCTTTTCCTTTCGGTAACGTTGGAATGTCATTCAGCGGAAAAATTAACAACCGCCCTTGTTCGGTAACAACCGCCAACAAATTCGATTCATCAGCAGTCAATAATGGCGGCAACAGTTTTTCATTATTCGCCAGCGTCATCAACGTTTTCCCCGCTTTATTTTTACTCGCTAATTCTTTCAGCTGCGTTTTAAAACCATAACCCCAATGATTCACCAAAATGACAAAATCGTCCGAATTCCCCGCGATTAAATGCGTAAATATCGCGCCTTCAGGCGGATTAAAACGCCCCGTCAACGGTTCACCTTGCGTTCGCGCGGACGGCAAATCATGCGTGGTCGAACTGTAAACGCGCCCGGTCGAATCAAATAAATAAACGTTTTGCGTCGAACGAGTTTTCACCGCCGTTTGAAAACCATCCCCCGCGCGATAATTCAAATTTTCAACTTCAACATCGTGACCTTTCGCCGCGCGAATCCAGCCTTTTTGCGACAAAATCACGGTCAACGGTTCATTTGAAATTAACGCCGATTCATTCAACGCTTGCGCGGCTTGGCGCGAAACAATCGGCGAACGGCGTTCGTCACCATAAACATTGGCATCTTGTTGTAATTCTTTTTTAATGAGTTTTTTCAGCAACGTTTCAGAACCCAACGTTTTTTCCAATCCGTCGCGTTCTTTTGAAAGTGAATCTTGTTCGCCGCGAATTTTGATTTCTTCGAGTTTAATCAACTGGCGCAATTTCAACTCTAAAATCGCTTCCGCTTGAATTTCGCTCAATGCAAAACGTTCAATTAACACGAATTTTGGCGCATCTTCGGTGCGAATAATCGCAATGACTTCGTCGATACTCAAATACGCAATCAACAAACCTTCCAAAATATGCAGCCGTGAAAGCACTTTATTCAATCGATGTTGCAGCCGACGGCGCACCGTTTCGATTCTGAACGCCAGCCATTCGCTCAAAATTTCGTGCAGATTTTTGACTTGCGGACGACCGTCCAAGCCAATCATGTTCATATTGACGCGATAACTTTTTTCCAAATCCGTCGTGGCGAATAAATGCGACATGATTTCTTCAGCGTTAATCCGTTTTGATTTCGGAATAATCAACAACCGACACGGATTTTCGTGATCGGATTCGTCGCGCAAATCTTCTAACATTGGCAATTTTTTTGCCAACATTTGCGCGGCAATTTGTTCCATCAATTTTGAGCCGGAAACTTGGTGCGGCAACGCGGTAATAATAATTACGCCGTCTTCCAATTCGTAAGTCGCTCGCATTTTGACCGAACCACCGCCCGTGCGATAAATTTTCTGCAACTCTTCGCGACTGCTGATAATTTCGGCTTCGGTCGGATAATCGGGCGCAGAAACGAACGTTAACAAGGTGTCTAAATTCGTGTCGGGCGTGTCGAGTAATTGCACGCACGCGCTGACAATTTCACGCAAATTATGCGGTGGAATATCCGTCGCCATACCAACGGCAATGCCCGTCGTGCCGTTGAGTAAAATGTTTGGCAAACGCGCGGGTAAACGTTCAGGCTCTTTCAGCGACGCATCGAAATTATCGCCCCATTCGACCGTGCCTTGTTCAATTTCATTGAGCAACGTGTTGGCGTAAGGCGTTAAACGCGATTCCGTGTAACGCATCGCGGCAAATGATTTCGGGTCGTCGGGAGACCCCCAATTTCCTTGTCCATCGACCAACGGATAGCGATACGAAAACGGTTGCGCCATTAACACCATCGCTTCGTAACACGCCGAATCACCGTGCGGATGATATTTGCCCAACACGTCGCCGACCGTCCGCGCCGACTTTTTATATTTCGCTTGCGAGTTCAAACCGAGTTCCGACATCGCATAAATAATGCGGCGTTGCACGGGTTTCAAACCGTCGGAAATATGCGGCAACGCGCGGTCTAAAATCACATACATCGAATAATCGAGATACGCTTTTTCGGCAAAATCTTTCAGTTGTTGTTGTTCAAAAGTATCCGCAAAGCTGACCATTTAACTATTTTCCTTAAATTGTGTAGTTTCAGTTTGAAAAGTAACTCGCGTTATCGCGGTTGTCGTGTTTTACCGTTCCGATGATTGAGTGAATTATTTTGTGTCGCATGGGCTAAGTTTAACTTAAATTTTGAATTTCGCGGTTGTAATGTCCACGCGCATTTGTTCGGTTTTGCAATTAACTGAAAAATATATATAATTGCCACTCTTTTACGAGCATCCCGCTCCTCCTTGCTTTACCATTTTTTATAATAGTGATGGAAGGCTTAACCAAAAGGAAACAAAATGCGACACTACGAAATTGTCTTTTTAGTTCACCCCGATCAAAGTAGCCAAGTGCCTGCGATGATTGAGCGTTACAAAACAATCATTGAAGCAACCTCAGGAAAAATTCACCGTTTAGAAGATTGGGGTCGTCGCCAAATGGCGTACCCGATTAAAAAAATTCACAAAGCGCATTATATTTTAATGAACGTTGAATGTGACCAAGCGGCATTAACCGAACTTGAAAGTGGTTTCCGTTTTAATGATGCGATTTTGCGTAACTTGATTTTGTTACAAGAAGAAGCGATTACTGAACCGTCTATCATTGCGACTTCAACAGCTGAAGAAAATAGAGCGGCTGAAATCCGTGCTAAAGAAGCCGCTATCCGTGAAGAAAATGCGGCTCGCGAAGACGCAGCAGCACGCGCAGCAGCGGCTTTAGCACCTGCAAGCGACATCGAATTAGATGACGCGGATGAAGACTTTGATGCTGATGATTCAGCAGAATAATCCTTTTTCACTTTCATTACGGAATTAACATGGCACGCAACATTAGACGTAAAAAATTCTCCAGTTTTAGTAATACAGAAAACAGCATTAAAATCGATTACAAAGATTTGGGTTTGTTAGGTGATTACGTTACCGAAACGGGTAAAATCGTTCCAAGTCGTATCACAGGAACGCCTGCGAAATACCAAAGACAAATCTGCACCGCGATTAAACGTGCGCGTTACATCGCGTTATTGCCTTATTGCGACGCACACAAATAAATTGAAAATCTGATGGGATTCTTAGCCACTTACATTATGCGCGGACGTTGGCAAGCCATTACGGCGGCTTTCGGACTGGCGTTTTTGTCTTTGTTTATGCCACCCATCAGCATTGTCAGTTCGGCGGCGGTGGCATTAGTCACTTTGCGTCGCGGAGCTGTCGAGGGATTAACGGTTTTTGCGATTGCCTTGGCGACGATTGGCGTGCTTGGCGCGTTACTGGGTAGCGCACAGTTTGTGTTACTTTACGGCGTAGTATTATGGGTGCCGATTTGGGTTATTGCGGTGTTACTGCGAGCGGGTCGGCAACTGTCACTCGCTATTGAAAGCGCGGTTTTATTGGGCGGCGTTGGCATTATTGGCTTTACTTTGTACAAGCCCGATGCCGCCGAAATGTGGCAAAAACTTTTGGCACAAATGGCTCCCGATAACACTTCGCTAGAAACTATGCAGCCGAATTTAGAAGCCATTGCCCATTACATGACCGGAATTGTTGCAGCGGGTACGGTATTTAGCTGGATATTCGCGCTATTCTTGGCTCGTTGGTGGCAAGCACAATTGTATAATCCAAACGGATTTAGAGCGGAATATTTAGCTTTATCCACGTCGCCACGTTTAGCGTCGGGCAGTATTGGATTAGTCGCTATGGCAGTATTTACATCTGGCGAACTTGCCGAACTGGCGTGGAATCTTAGTATTCTCACTTTTGTGCTGTATACCTTCGTGGGAACAGCCGTGATGCACAGTTTACTTGCCCCGCTGAAACAAGGTCGCTACTTTGTTATTGGCTTTTATATGACGGTGTTTTTGATTCCCCATCTGCTGATTCCAGTCGCGACGATTGGCGTGGCGGATGCGTGGTTGAATCTACGTCAAAAATTCCAACAGAAATAAACAAAAACCGTTAATCAATCACAATTAAGTGCGTCGAAATTGGCGCGAAATTTTATACAAATACCGAGGTTGTAACGATGGAAATCATTCTTCTTGAGAAAATTGCAAATTTAGGCAGTTTAGGCGACAAAGTCACCGTTAAAAATGGCTACGCTAGAAACTATTTAATTCCACAAAGAAAAGCGGTTGTCGCTTCTGCGAAAAAAATCGCTGAGTTTGAAGTGCGTCGCACAGAATTAGAAAAAGCAGCAAACGAAAAATTGTTAGCCGCTCAATCACGCGCGGAAGCATTAGGTAAATTACAAATTGTTATCGCGCATAAAGCCGGTGACGAAGGTCGTTTATTTGGTTCAATCGGCACACATGCGATTGCTGACGCGATTGCAAAAGCAGGCGTTGCGGTTGATAAAAGTGAAATTCGTTTGCCACACGGCACAATTCGTCATTTAGGCGATTTCGAAGTTCATGTCCATTTGCACGCGGACGTTAATGCGGTTTGTGCAGTTAAAATCACTGCTGAGGCTTAACCACAGCTTGAAAGGCGCGAAGTTTTAACTTTGCGCCTGACACTCTCACATTATGCGACGACTTTATTCGCTTCTGTTTTATTTTGTAATTCCCTTCGTTATTTTGCGTCTTTGGTGGCGTAGTCTTAAAAATCCCGCTTATCGCCAACGTTGGCTCGAACGCTTTGGTATTTATTCGCAAACGTATTCACAAAATGTGATTTGGTTTCATGCCGTTTCAGTCGGTGAATGCGAGGCATTATTTCCGTTGATTTTTTTAATTCAAAACCGCCTGCCACAACGCGCCATTTTAATTAGCACCACCACGCCAACCGGTTCGGCACGAGTTAAAACCGTTTTGGGCGAAAGCGTTCAACACGTTTATTTGCCTTACGATTTGCCGAATGTAATTGCCCGATTTTTAAAAACTTTTAAACCAAAAATTGCCGTTATTGTTGAAACAGAAATCTGGGCAAATCTTTATCACGCTTGCGCAGCACAACAAATTCCACTGTATTTAATCAACGCCCGTTTATCGGAAAAATCGGTGCGCGGTTATCAAAAAATTCCGGCATTAGTCATTCCCGCCTTAAACGCGATAACGAAAATTGCCACTCAAACTGAAAATGATAAAAATCGTTTTATTTCAATCGGTGCAAATCCTGACAAAATTCAAAATTTAGGCAATATCAAATTCGACGTAACCGTTTCAGATGCCATTTTGTCCGAAGGACACGCTTTAAAAAATATACTTTTCGCGGCACGTTTTATTTTATTAGCCGCCAGCACCCACGACGGCGAAGAAGCGTTATTGCTCGCGTGTTACGCAAAATTAAAATTAAAAATTCCCGAATTATTACTCGCCATCGCGCCACGTCATCCCGAACGTTTTGCAACCGTCAAAACGTTAGCAAAAAACGCCGGCTTCAATCTCATTACGCGCACCTCGCAAAAATTCTGCGATAATAAAACGGACATTTTTTTAATTGATACGTTGGGCGAATTAAAATTATTTTACGCCGCCGCTGATATTGCGTTTGTCGGTGGAAGTTTTGTGCCGATTGGCGGTCATAATGTGTTAGAAGCCGCTGCTGTCGGCGTGCCGGTTTTATTCGGTTTGGAAATGCGAAACTTCGCGCAAATTGCTGAAAAAATGTTAGTCGAGCAAGCCGCCATTCAATGCGAAAATATCACTGAATTAGAAACTGCTGTCATTAAACTTTATACTCAACCCGAATTACGCTGTGATTTAATCACACGCGCTAAAAACTTTGTCGCACAAAATCAAGGCGCGACAGAACGAATTTATCATTTATTAAACCTTTAACTGTTCACCCAAAATTATGACCCAAAAACTTTATATTCAAACCAACGGTTGCCAAATGAACGAATACGATTCGGACAAAATGCGTGACGTTTTGCAAGCCTCGCACGGGTTTGAATTGACCGACGACCCAAAATTGGCGGATGTGTTATTGCTGAACACTTGTTCGATTCGTGAAAAAGCACAGGAAAAAGTGTTTTCCGCGTTGGGAAAATGGCGAAAAATAAAAGACATTCGCCCTGACGTGATTATTGGCGTGGGCGGTTGCGTCGCCAGTCAAGAAGGCGCGGCGATTCAAAAACGTGCGCCGTTTGTTGATATTGTTTTTGGGCCGCAAACCTTGCACCGGTTGCCACAATTATTGAACGATGTGCGCGAAAAACATAAACCCGTCGTGGATATTTCATTTCCCGAAATTGAAAAATTCGACAATTTGCCCGAAGCAAAAGCGGATGGCGTAAAAGCATTTGTGTCAATTATGGAAGGATGTAGCAAATACTGCACTTATTGCGTCGTGCCGTACACGCGCGGCGAGGAAATCAGTCGCCCGCTGGAAGACGTATTGGCTGAAATTCGCGTGTTGGCAAAACAAGGCGTGCGCGAAATCAATTTATTAGGGCAAAACGTCAACGCTTATCGCGGTGGAATGGAAGATGGCGAAATAGCAGATTTTGCTTTATTACTGCATGCGGTAGCCGCGTTGGAAGGCATTGACCGCCTCCGTTTTACCACGTCGCACCCGATGGAATTTACCGATAATTTGATTGAAGCGTTTGCGGAAATTCCGAAACTCGTCAATCATTTACATTTGCCTGTTCAAAGTGGCTGCAATGCGATTTTGCAAAAAATGAAACGCGGTCACGTTGTCGCCGATTATAAAGAAATCATTCACAAACTGCGGCTGGTGCGTCCCGATATTAGTTTGTCATCCGATTTTATTATTGGTTTTCCAGGTGAAACCGATGCTGAATTTGAAGAGACGATGGCATTTGTGGACGAAATTGGCTTTGATTTTTCGTTTAGTTTTATTTACAGCGCGAGACCTGGAACGCCCGCCGCCGAAATTCCTGACGATGTGCCAATGGAGGTTAAGAAACAGCGTTTGGAACGCTTCCAAAATCGCATTAACGAGATGACGCTGGCGATTTCTACCTGCATGATTGGCACGACGCAAACCGTTTTAGTAGAAGGACAAGCCAAGAAAAATGCGCTGCAATTACAGGGTCGAACTGAGAATAATCGCGTGGTGAATTTTATTGGGCATCCGCGTTTAACCGGTCAATTTGTGGACGTAATTATTACCGAAGCAATGCCGAATTCATTGCGCGGTCGCATGATTGATTTAACCTCGCCAAAATGAATATTATTGAAGTTCAACGAATTTGTGCAACCGCTTCTCAGCCGAGTAAGGAAGAATTGAAATCTTGGGTTAACGCCGTTTTAGCGAATTTAGACGAAGAATGTGAATTGGTTATTCGGATTGTGGACGAAACCGAATCGGCAGAATTGAATGAAGCGTATCGTCATAAAAAAGGCGCGACCAACGTTCTTAGTTTTCCGTTTGAAAAACCTGAAGGCATTGATTTGGTGTTAACTTTATTAGGCGATTTAGTGATTTGTGCGCCAGTTTTGGAACGTGAAGCGGCTGAACAACAGAAACCGTTACATCATCATTGGGCGCATATTGTGATTCACGGAACGTTGCATTTATTGGGTTACGATCACATTGACGACGCGGAGGCTGAAGAAATGGAAGCGAAAGAAATTGCTTTATTACACACATTATTGATTCCTAATCCTTACGAAGACGGTGCTGATTTATGAGTGACGATTATCCCCCAGCCGCGCCCACTAAAACGTGGCGCGATAAAATCAGTCATTTACTCACCGGCGAACCGCAAGATGTGGACGATTTAGTGGAATTATTACGCGAAGCTAAAGCCCGAAGTTTGTTAGATACCGACGCATTGGCGATGATTGAAGGCGTGTTACAAGTGTCGCAAATGCGCGTGCGCGACATCATGATTCCGCGTGTGCAAATGGTGGTGTTGCCGAAAGAGGCGACGCTCGAAAGTATTTTGCCGCTTGTCGCTGAATCCGGTCATTCACGTTATCCCGTGATTGACGGCGACAAAAGCAAAGTCATTGGCGTATTACTCGCGAAAGATTTATTAGTGCAAATACTGGAAAATAAAACACTCAAAGTTCACAACATTATGCGCTCCGTCAGCATCGTGCCAGAAAGTAAACGGCTGAATGTGCTACTCAAAGAATCACGCACGAATGGCAATCACATGGCAGTGGTGGTCGATGAATACGGACAAGCGGCGGGATTGGTCACAATTGAAGATGTGTTAGAACAAATTGTGGGCGACATCGAAGACGAACACGATGATCCGGACGACGAAAATTATGTATTTCAACGCAGTGAAAGCGAATATATGTTGAAAGCGTTGATGCCGATGGATGATTTTGACGAGTATTTTGGCACGCAATTGGCAACGGACGAATACGACACGATTGGCGGTTTTATTGTGAGTCAACTCGAACACATGCCGCACAAAGGTGAAAATTTGACCGTGAATAATTTAAGGTTTGAAGTAATCAAAGCCGACAATCGTCGTGTACATTTAATTAAACTCAAAAAAATAAAATGAATACGCCGAATCAATTTGTCAGTTTGCACTTCGTCAGCCGCGCGGTGAAACGCTTTTTACCCAACCCGCAAGCCGTTTCGTTAGCCATTATTTTGCTCGTCAGTTTTGTACTCATTTATTCGCTGTCGGATTTATTGATGCCGGTGTTTGTATCAATCGGCGTTGCGTATTTACTCGAAGGGATTGTCCGTAAAGCCCAGCGTTTAAATATGCCACGATTTCCCGCAGTGATTTTGGTTTTTTCCTTTTTTATCGCTTGTTTAGTTTTTTTGCTATTTATTTTAATTCCGATTATTTCGCAACAAGCGGTGGAATTGGTGCAGCAAATTCCGGACATTATCAGTCACGCGCAAACCGGCATTATGCGATTGCCGAAACTGTATCCCAAATTGGTTTCCGACAGTAAAATCCAAGAAATTATGCTCGTCGTGCAAAAAGAATTGCTCAGTTACAGCCAAAGTTTGTTATCGGTGTCTGCCGCGTCATTGATGGGGCTGATTAGCGTGATGATTTATTTGTTTTTGGTGCCGATGATGGTGTTTTTTTTATTGAAAGACAAAGCATTATTGATGGCGTGGTTCATGCAATTTTTACCTAAAGAGCGTCATTTAAGTATTGGCGTGTGGCACGAAGTCGATACGCAAATCGGTAATTATGTGCGCGGAAAATGTGCCGAAGTGTTGATTTTATGCGCGGTCAGTTACGTCACTTACGCGGTGATGGGCTTGAATTACGCGCTATTATTGGCGGTGCTGATGGGTTTGCAAGTGATTTTGCCGTACATTGGCGCGACGGTGGTGACGTTTCCTGTTTTAGGCGTAGCGTATTTTCAATGGGGTTTAAGCAACGATGATTTTATGGCGATTGTGATTGCTTACGCGATTATTCAAGCGGTGGACGGCGTGTTGCTCGTGCCATTACTTTTTTCAGAAGCCGTGAATTTACACGCGATTGCGATTATCGTGGCGATTTTATTTTTCGGTGGATTGTGGGGATTTTGGGGCGTATTTTTAGCGATTCCACTCGCCACCGTTGTCAAAGCCGTGTTAACCGCGTGGCCGCGTTTGGGTGAAACCAATGAATTTTCTGCCGCCGTTTAAAACGTAAACATCATGGAATCAAAACTTGCCGCCCAACTTGAAAGCCTAAAAGCACAAGGTTTGTACCGTTCACGCCGAATTATCGACGACAAAACGGTTGTTAATTTTTGCAGTAACGATTATTTGGGTTTGGCAAAAAATGAAACCGTCATCGCGGCATTCAAAAAAGCAGCGGATATTTATGGTGTGGGCAGCGGTTCAGCGCATTTAATTTGCGGACATTCTCACGCGCATCACGCTTTAGAAGAAGAACTTGCCGAATTTACCGGACGTGAACGCGCGTTATTATTTTCAACGGGTTACATGACAAATGTCGGAACCCTCAACGCTTTGCTTAAACAGGGCGACAGCGTATTTGAAGACAAATTAAATCATGCGTCATTATTAGATGGTGGTTTATCGTCGGGCGCACATTTCAAGCGTTATCCACACGCGGATTTGAAGCAACTCGAAAAATTATTAACCGTCGCAAGCGGACAAAAATTGATTGTCACCGATGGCGTTTTCAGTATGGATGGCGACGTGGCACCTTTGCGCGAATTAGCGAAAATCGCCACACAAAAGTCGGCGTGGTTAATGGTCGATGACGCACACGGTTTGGGCGTTTTAGGAAAAACCGGCGGCGGGCTGGTCGAACAATTAAATTTAACGCAAAACGATGTGCCAATTTTAATGGGAACATTGGGTAAAGCATTTGGTACATTTGGCGCGTTTATCGCCGGTTCAGAAACGCTCATTGAAACGCTAATCCAATCCGCTCGGACTTATGTTTACACCACCGCTTTGCCGCCTGCGATTGCCGAAGCGACACGCGCTAGCCTGAAAATTATCATTCATGAAACGTGGCGCAGAGAAAAATTACAGGCTTTGATTTCGCAATTCAAAACGGGTGCGGCGCAACTAAATTTACCGTTGATGCCGTCCGATTCGCCAATTCAACCGCTGTTGATGGGCGATAGTTTTCGCGCCACGCAAATGAGCGAACAACTTTTAAATGCAGGTTTTTTAGTCAGTGCGATTCGTCCACCGACAGTGCCAAAAAATAAAGCACGGTTGCGGATTACGTTTTCAGCTTTGCACGAATCTGAAGACGTGGCGCGATTACTTGAAACGTTGCACCGATTATACAAATGGGAGAACTGAAAAATGGTTGAATTCACGTTGCCGAAAAATTCTGTGGTCACACATCCCCTCCGCCCCCCTTCAAAGGGGGGCGATTTTCAGCGGGTTGAAGTGTATCGTTGGTCGCCCGATTCGGGTGAAAATCCGCACGTTGACACGTTCGATATTCTGCGCGATGAATGCGGTTCGATGGTTTTAGATGTGTTGCTGAAAATTAAAAATGAGTTGGACGGTTCGTTGACCTTTCGCCGTTCGTGCCGCGAAGGCGTTTGTGGATCGTGCGCGATGAATATGAATGGTAAAAATACGCTGGCTTGCACCAAATCGCTGGAAAGTTACGCCGGTGAAACATTACGCATTTATCCGTTGCCGCACATGAGCGTGGTGAAAGATTTGGTGGTTGATATGGCGCATTTTTACGCGCAATATGCAGCGATTAAACCATGGCTCGAAAATGAAACCACGCCCGAACGCGAACGTTTGCAAAGTGAAACACAACGCGCGAAGTTAGACGGTTTATATGATTGCGTCATGTGCGCGTGTTGCTCGACCAGTTGCCCAAGTTATTGGTGGAACAGCGACCGTTATTTAGGGCCAGCGGTTTTGTTGCAAGCCTACCGTTGGTTAGCAGACAGTCGAGACGAAAATTCGGACGACCGTTTAAACGCGCTGGATGATGCGTTTAAATTGTACCGGTGCCACACGATTATGAATTGCGTCGATACTTGTCCGAAAGATTTAAATCCTGCGAAAGCGATTGCGGATATTAAACAATTATTGCTAAAACGCGCGTGAAAACAGCGCAACTTTATTGGCAATGCCGACGCGGTAGTTTGGAATTGGATTTGTTGTTGAAAAATTATTTAGAAGGCGATTATTTACACGAAACGAAACAAAAACGTGAGCAATTTGCCCAGCTTTTGAAACTTGAAGATGATGATTTATTACCCGCGTTACTGGCTTTTTTAACTTAACTTACGAAGGATTTACCATGAAAAAAACACTTTTAGCTATTGCATTAACCGCGTTATTCGCCTCACAAGCGTTTGCGGAACCGCAAACTTACAAAGAAAACGAAGTCGAAGAAATCGCGCTGAAAATTCATCATGAAGCCGATCAAGGCGGTTATGAATTGTTGTCAGTGGCGGATTTAAAAAAACTGATTGATGACAAAGAAAACTTCGTTTTAATCGACGCGCATCCAGAAAACCAGTTCAAAGAAGCTCACATTGCTGGCGCAAACAATTTTGAATTCCAAGGTCAATTTACGCGCAACTGGAAAGACGATGTCGTCGGTGGCAGCGAAGAGGCTTACAAAACTCTTTTGGGTCATGATTTAAATCATAAAATCGTGGTTTATTGTGGTGGCAACAAATGCGGACGTTCAAATACGGCGGCCATGTGGACAAAAGAGTTAGGCTATCACCACGTTTATCGCGTCACCAGTGGCATTAAAGGCTGGCAAGATGCGGGCTTTCCTGTGGAATCTGCGAAAAAATAATTGTAGGGGCGTACCCTTGTGGTCGCCCTTTCATCAATAAAATTCGTTAATGAAGGGCTGGCACAAGGCACTGCCCCTACAATCAGAAAATAATATGACAAAAACAGACATCGAAAACCATTTAAAAACCTTCATCGACCCGCATTACGGCGTGGATTTAATCACCGCGAAAGCCATCAAAATCCTTGAAATCGACGGCGTAAATGTGCGCGTTGAGGTGGAATTGGGTTACGCGGCGCAAAGCTATTTAGAAACATTAAAAGCGGAACTCACCGACCTTTTAAAATCGTTGCCAGAAATTGGTGAAATTAGCGTGAATGCGCGGGTAAAAATTGCATCGCACGCGGTTCAACAAACGTTAAAACCCTTGCCGAACGTGAAAAACATTATCGCGGTCGCATCAGGAAAAGGCGGGGTGGGAAAATCTACCACAGCGGTGAATTTAGCGTTGGCGTTGGCGGCAGAAGGCGCGAATGTTGGGATTTTAGATGCTGATATTTATGGCCCTAGTATTCCGATGATGTTGGGATTATCGGGCGCACCCGAAAGCCGCGACAACAAAACCATGCAACCCAAAATAGCCTTTGGCGTACAAACGATGTCGATTGGTTATCTCGTGGCGGAAGATCAAGCCATGATTTGGCGCGGGCCAATGGTGACGAGTGCGTTGCAACAATTACTGAAAGAAACGTGTTGGGATGCGGTCGATTATTTGATTATCGATTTACCGCCTGGAACGGGCGATATTCAATTGACGCTCGCGCAAAATGTTCCCGTCAGTGGCGCGATTATCGTTACGACACCTCAAGATATTGCGCTGCTCGACGCACAACGCGGTTTGCGTATGTTTGAAAAAGTGAACGTTCCCGTTTTGGGTTTAGTCGAAAATATGAGCGTTCATATTTGCAGTCATTGTGGACATGAAGAAGCTATTTTTGGAACGGACGGCGGCGTGACGATGGCGGAAATTAACAAAATTGAATGCTTGGGTGCGTTGCCGCTCGATATTCAAATTCGTTTACAAGCCGACGTGGGCGCACCGATTGTAGTGGCTTATCCCGAAAGTCGTGCAGCTCAAATTTACCGTGATATTGCACGAAAAATGGTGGCGAAATTGGCGTTAAAACCGAAAGATTTTAGCAGTAAATTTCCCAATATCGTGGTGCAGAATTCCGCTGCGTAATGTCAGTAATAATTTATGCGATAATGCGCCATTCTTAACGTTTACCCAAATTCAGGAAAAATAAATGTGGTTTAAAAATTTGAGCGTATTTCGCTTAACTGAAACGTTCCCGCTCGATGCTGAAGCGTTATCTGAAAAACTTGAAACACAAGCGTTTCATCCTTGCACCAGTCAACAAACATTTAGTTTTGGCTGGACGGCTCCACTCGGCAAAGGCGCAGAACAATTGGTGCATAGTTCAAACGGCTTTTTGATGATTTGTGCGAAAAAAGAAGAACGTGTTTTGCCCAGTTCCGTCGTCAACGAAATGCTGCAAGAGAAAATCGACGAACTTCAAGAAAAAGACGATCGCAAACTATCCAAAAAAGAAAAAACCGAACTCAAAGACAATTTGATTTTTGAATTATTGCCCCGCGCGTTCACGTTTTCGCACAACACGTTTGCTTATATCGATACGAAAAATGGTTTTGTGGTGGTTGATACCGCTTCGACCAAAAAAGCCGAAGATTTATTGAGTGCGTTGCGTAAAACATTGGGTGGATTGGCGGCGATTCCACTGAATACCGTTGATAAACCCGTTTTGACGATGACGGAATGGCTGTTAAATCAAAATCCGCCGTCTGAAATTACGATTGAAGACGAGTGTGAATTGCGTGCGCCCGAAGAAGATGGCGGAATTATTCGTTGCAAACGTCACGATTTAGCGGCACCAGAAATCAAAAATCATTTAGACATTGGCAAACAAGTCATCAAATTAGCGTTGACCTGGGAAGAGCGTTTGTCGTTTGTGTTAGATGAAAATTTAGGCGTGAAACGGTTGAAATTCCTCGATTTGATTCAAGAACAAGTCGGCGAATCCGAGGCGGCAACATTTGAAGAAAAATTCGACATCGATTTTTCAATTATGACCGCCGAATTAGCAAAATTTTTACCCAGTTTGTTGGCAATTTTTGGCGGCGAAAACCGCGCTTAATTCACACAATTTGATTGTGTAGGGGTTCACTGCGTGAACCCGTTATTTCTACTACTTTTCGTAATTGGCGGGTTCACGCAGTGAACCCCTACAAATTTAAATTTTTATTTTCGGAGACTTGAAACATGACTATGGATGACCGCGACGGTTTTATTTGGATGGATGGAAGTTGGGTCGATTGGCGCGACGCAAAAATTCACGTTTTGACGCACACGCTGCATTATGGATTGGGCGTTTTTGAAGGCGTTCGAGCTTATCACGCTGAAAAAGGCACGGCGATTTTCCGTCTGCAAGAACACACCGACAGATTATTTCGTTCAGCGCACATCATGAATATGAAATTGCCGCACTCGAAAGAAGAATTAAACCAAGTTCAAATCGATGCCATCAGAAAAAACACGTTAGACACCGCGTATATTCGCGTGATGAGTTTTTTGGGTTCAGAAGGAATGGGTTTGCGTGCGGATAATTTGAAAGTTCACACGATGGTTGCCGCGTGGTCGTGGGGCGCATATTTAGGCGCGGATGCGATTGAAAAAGGCATTCGAATTCGCACATCGTCTTACACCCGGAACCACCACAACAGCACATTCTGCAAAGCGAAAGCCAACGGCAATTACATCAATTCAATTTTGGCATTACAAGAAGCGCAAGCCAACGGTTATGACGAAGCGTTAATGCTGGATCACCAAGGTTTTGCGGCAGAAGGTAGCGCGGAAAATTTATTCATTATTCGTAACGGCAAAATTTACACACCTGAAACCACGTCAGCGTTAGAAGGCATTACACGCGATTCAGTCATGACCATTGCGCGAGATTTAGGTTATGAAGTGATTGAAAAACGCATTACGCGCGACGAAATTTATGTGGCGGATGAAGCGTTTTTCACCGGTTCAGCGGCAGAAGTGACACCAATTCGTGAATTGGATAATCGTCAAATTGGTAGCGGTAGTCGCGGTGTGATTACGGAAAAATTGCAAACCGCCTATTTCGATGCCGTTCACGGGCGCGGCGACAAATATGCAGATTGGTTGACCTACGTTTAAATCGGTACAAACCCTGGTTTGTACTCCGTATTTTTTGATTGGAGTGCAGACCTTGGTCTGCATTTAAGAGAGAAAATCCATGATTCCCATTCGAGATACCGCGCCCTGCCACCATCGTCCGATTATGACGTGGATAATTATCGCGCTTTGCACCATTATTTTTGTCGTGATGCAATGGGTATTGCCCGACAATATCAGTTATCAGGCAATCAACCAGTTTGGCATGATAGCAATTCGCTATTCCAATCCACAATGGGCGCACGATTTTGGTTTGCGACCGGATTACGGTTTTTCGTTTATCAGCAATTTGTTTTTTCACGCTGATTGGACGCATTTATTAGCGAATATGTGGTTTTTGTGGATTTTTGGCGATAACGTCGAAGATCGAATGGGACGCTGGCGATTTTTACTTTTTTATCTTTGGTGTGGCGCGTTGGCGACCTTTTTACAATGGTATTTTGATCCGTCTTTAACGATTCCAGTGATTGGCGCATCCGGCGCAATTGCTGGCGTGTTGGCCGCTTATTTCTTTTTATATCCGCTCGAGCGCGTCATTGTTTGGATTCCGTTTATTTTCCCCATTCTTTTGCCGATTCCCGCGATTGCTTTTTTAGGTTTATGGGTGATGTTGCAATTACACAATGCCACGGAAGCCATATTTTTCACAGGTGGTGATGTAGCAAATGTCGCGTGGTGGGCGCATTTAGGCGGATTCATCGCGGGTTGTTTAAGTTATCGCTGGTTTTTGAATTCAACATCCGCTGACGACGACACCAATTCTTTACATTGAGATTTTTTAAAACATGAATATAACGGTTTTTGGAAGCGGTTACGTTGGCTTGGTCACGGCGACATGTTTAGCGGAAGTCGGGAATGACGTGGTTTGCATGGATATTGACGCAGACAAAATCGCCAAACTTCAGCAAGGCATTATTCCGATTTATGAACACGGCTTAGAAGAAATGGTGAAAGAAAATCAGGCGATGGAACGTCTGCGTTTTACCACCGACGTAAAAGAAGCCGTGGCGCACGGTTTATTTCAATTTATCGCTGTCGGCACACCGCCCGATGAAGACGGTTCGGCAGATTTGCAATATGTGTTAGCCGTCGCGAAAAGTATTGCCGAAAATATGGACGATTATCGCGTGATTATCGACAAATCAACCGTTCCCGTGGGTACCGCCGATAAAGTGAAAGCCACGATTCAAGCGATTCTCGATGCGCGGGGTAGCCAGTTGGAATTTGATGTGGTGTCAAATCCGGAATTTTTAAAAGAAGGCGCGGCGTTAAACGATTTTATGAAGCCGGATCGAATCGTCATCGGCACCGATAATCCGCGTACCGCCGAATTATTGAAAGCGTTGTACGCGCCGTTCAATCGTCGCGAAGAACGCATTATTATTATGGACGTGCGTTCTGCGGAACTCACGAAATACGCCGCTAATGCGATGTTGGCGACCAAAATCAGTTTTATGAATGAGCTGGCAAATTTAGCAGAATTTTTAGGCGCAGACATTGAACACGTTCGCCACGGTATCGGTTCGGACAGCCGAATTGGTTACAGTTTTATTTACGCAGGATGTGGTTATGGCGGTTCGTGCTTTCCCAAAGATGTCAAAGCGTTAGAACGCACGGCGGCTGAAATGGGTTACAAAGCAGAATTATTAACTGCCGTCGAAAATGTCAATCATCGCCAAAAACAACGCTTGTTTGAAAAAATTACCGCGCATTATCACGGCGAATTGAACGGCAAGGTATTTGCGTTGTGGGGATTGGCGTTTAAACCCGACACCGACGATATGCGCGAAGCCCCAAGTCGCGTGTTAATTGACGCTTTATTGGCAGCGGGCGCGAGCGTTCAAGCCTACGATCCTGAAGCGATGAAAGAAGCGGCGCGTTTGTATGATGAAAAAGCGGGCATTCGTTTTTGTCATTCTGCGAAAGACGCTCTCGAAGGCGCGAATGCGTTGGCGATTGTCACAGAATGGAAACAGTTTGCCAGTCCGAATTTTCAACGTTTGAACGAATTGCTCATTGATAAAGTTATTTTCGATGGACGGAATTTGTACGAACCCGCCACGGTCAAACGTCACGGGCTACATTATTACGCCATGGGACGTTGAAGTTCAGACGAACCGCGCCACCCAAATCATAAATTTACTGTTTTGGGCGACGAGTTTCACGTTTTGTTTTTCAAAAAGTCGCGCCAACGACACGCCGTAATTCAAATGACGATTGCCAATCACCCACAATTCTCCGCCGTTTCGCAACACGTTTTTCGCTTGTTTAAACATCGTTTGTGCAATGAAATCACCGATAACATGTTGCTGATGAAACGGCGGATTACACAAAATAATATCGGCTGAATTCGCCGCAAAATTGGTCAAACAATCATCAACGTGAAAGTGCGCGAGGCGCGAATTAAAAGCCCGTTCAAAGTTTTCCCGCGCCGATTCCATCGCCATAAACGATTCATCCACAAAATGAATCTGTGCCGTCAAATTAGCTTTCGCCGCCATCAAACCGACAATGCCATTTCCACACCCTAAATCCACAATATCGCGGAAATTTTCAGATTTCGGCAAGTATTCCAGAAAAAAGCGCGTACCAATATCTAACTTTTCACGCGAAAAAACGTTGGCATGATTGGCAATTAAAAAATCGGTATTTTCTAAAACGTAACGAATCGGATATGGATTTTGCGGCGTGGGCAAATTCGGATTGAACGTGGTGAAAATCAGCCGCGCTTTCTTTTGCGCCAACGATGTTTGGGTTTCGCCAATAATCCGCGCCACTAAATTCCAAACGCTGGGCGTGAGTATTTTCACCATTCCCGCCACGATAATCTGCGTTTTTTCGGAAATAACGGAACGTAATTGCAATAATTGAAACTCCAGCAACGCCAACGTTTTCGGGACTTTAATAACGACCAAATCAACCGCATTCGGTAACGCTTCCAAACTATTGAGCAACGTCACCACCTCGTCAGGCAAATTATTGTCGGCTAAATTCAACCGCGTCGCCTGTTGCGAAAGATAAGAATCCGACAGCGCGACCGGGTGAAATGAATGCAATGCCACCGCTAACGCGCCAAAACTGTCATTCATCAACAGAATTTTGGTGGTCGGCGATAAATTCAAATTCACAACGTGTTCTAAAATATATTCATCGGCTGCATCCCACGCGCGTAAAGGTTCTTGCGTTTGTTTGGGCAGCCGTTGCAAGGCAAATTCACCTTGAGAAACACACAATTTTTCCATCACGCAGCAAGATTCAATGATTGTGGAAATAATAATCTAAACGTCGTGCCGTGCTTTTCTTCGCTCATATTTGAATCAATCAGAACGTGTCCGTTTGCAGAATGCACCATGCCGATGACGGTGGATAATCCTAAACCAGTACCTTCGCCTTGCGGTTTGGTGGTGAAAAACGGATCGAAAAGACGATGAATAATTTTGGGTTCAATGCCCGTTCCATTATCCGATACGCTTAATTCAATAAAATCGCCTTGAATCATTTCAGCGCAGGCGACACATTGAGCTGACACATTCGTGGCGGTATTCAACGCAATCGTAATCATGCCGCCGCGCTCTTTCATCGCATCTCGCGCATTCACTGCCAAATTTGTCAGAATTTGATGCAAATCAATCACATCAATTTGAATATCTTGATTAGATTTTAATTCTACTTGCAGATTGACTCGACTGGTTAATGCCGGGCGTAACATGCTAGCCACTTCGTCAATCGCTTCCTGCGTCGGTCTTACCTCAATGCTTTCTTTATGCGTATCTTGGCGCGAATACGTCATCATTTTTTTAATTAACGCCACCGCTCGTTGACCTGCGTCAGAAATTTGTTTGGTATTTTGTTCGAGTTCAATTTTTAATGCGTTATCGGTCATATCGTCACTGATGTACACATTCATTTCGTTGTAGCCCAACATACACGACAAAATATTATTAAAATCGTGAGCAATTCCCGAAGTCAGTCGTGCAATACTTTCCAACTTTTGCATTTGATTGACTTGGGAATTCAACAGTGAATTTTGTTCGTAAGATTGAATCAGTTCAACCGCCCGCTTTTCTTTTTCAGTGTTTTGAAACGCCAACTCTTCATTGGCAATAATCAATTCCATTGCACGTCGTTCTTTTGCCGTATTTTGAAATTCTAATTGTTCATTCGCAATCACCAGTTCTTCAGCCCGTTTTTCTTTTTCAGCGTTTTGAAAAGCCAGTTCCTTATTCGCAATTAAAAGTTCTTCAGCCCGCTTTGCTTTTTCGTAGCCTTGAAAAATGAGTTCTTCATTGGTAGCGGCAAATTCTTCATTCACTGCCGCCAATTTTTCATTTGCAACAATCAATTCGGTAGCACTGGCTTCTTTTTCATCGCGCTCAAACATAAGCTCTCTATTCATCACCGTGAGTTCTGCCGTTCGTTCATCGACCATTTGTTGAAGTTGGTGTTTACGACCAGAAGAAATCAGCGCAGCGACTGTCGTGATGAGCGTTAGCAAAACGCCAACAAACAGAATCAACCAGGCATTACGAAAACGACTTTGAT
This sequence comes from uncultured Pseudomonadota bacterium, assembly GCA_903870545.1. GTDB lineage: Bacteria > Pseudomonadota > Gammaproteobacteria > Methylococcales > Methylomonadaceae > UBA10906. The sequence goes on along the minus strand of CAIQDI010000026.1, from coordinate 42,619 downwards.
TAAAATAATCAAGGGTAGGTACGATTTCAAACCGCCACACTTGCCCACCGACTAAAAATTCTGCGTGGCTGATGAACGTTTTTGTATCGCGAAACAGACCTTTTTCTTGTAGGACAAACGGTTTGAACTCCTGTTCGTCGCTGGCAAATAGCATCTGCTCTGTTACAGGTGCATTTTCATCAATTAGTTGATAAGACAATCCCGCTAAATTCTGATTTTTGAGAGCGGCTGAAACCAGTTCATTACTTCTAAAAGCTCCCACAATGTAGCCTGAAATGGCTTTGCGACGTTCTGCTAAATTGTGGTGTGGCAATTCATAATGATAAATCGGCAGATACGCCACCGTTCCCGTGTATTTTCCTTGATTCTGAATCAAGGTCACTTTGCTTGTCATGGAAATTTCGCCCGTGTCTTTTGCTCTGAAAAGTGCGTCATGCCGCTCTACCGTGGAATACAAATCAAAATTATGGACTCCTTCGTTCGCTTGATCAGGTTTGGCATAACGAATGGGCGCATATTCTGCACGATTTTCAGCACGCACCAGTTTTTTGTCGGCATTCATTTCGGTAATTTGAAAATCATCAACACCTTCGAGCTGTAAGTTTTTTTCATAAGCGGTACGTTCCGCCGTACCAATAATGGGCGCAAATCCAATGCTGAGAATGCTTGTGGATGAATTTAACACGGATTCGGTAAAGGAATTAAATTGTTTCTCGGACACGGTTTCTGAAGAAATATACAAACTGTTCAGCGACTGCAACACGTTAAATTGAGCAGCGATAGACGATTTCAAAGCCGCATTCAATTGTTTCGTCTGTTGTTCAAAGTCCATTTTTATCTGTGTATTGCGGCTTTCTATTTCATAAAAAACGGCGAAAACCGTCAAAAAAAACATGGTGAAAATAGGCAGCGTCATCGCCAATCGCCGATCTTGCCACACGGGATTATGTGGTGACATCCACACCAAAACCAGCGGCGTAAAGACAATAATGCCTAAGGCATCGCCGCCCCACCAAGCCAGCCAGTTGAACAGAAATGTTTCAGACGGCATTCGACCTGTTGCGACCATTAGTGGAACCGAGAGCGTTGAATTCACCAACGCCCCCAGCACACCGCCATAAAATATAAATGAAAAAATGTTTTTTTGATTATCCAATCCGTTCGGAAATCCAGCAAATCGTTTTACTAAATACGCACCAACAAGAGCTTGAAGTGTTGCACCGGTAGAAATGGCTGTTGAAATCAGCGCGGAATTTAGGCTTTCGGAAAGATTATTTGCCACCACCGGAATGAGCGCGTTGAGTAAAAACGCGCCGAGCCAGATTCCCCAGCCAACACGATTTCCATAAAGTAGAATTCCTGCCAAAGCAATGCCAGAAGGCGGAAAAATAGCGGACGCATAACCGGGTGGAATAGCAAGCAAGTTACCAAATTTTCCTGCAATAAAATACGCTGCCGCCAGCCCAATAATGTGCAACATTCTGATGAACACAGGTCGCTGTAGAATATCTTTCAAAACCATTTTAATTTTTCGCCTTCATTAGTGGGTGCAATTGCAAACATGCAATTATTGGCGATTTTTTGTCAATCATTTACGACGCATAACTCGAACCCGCTGATTTCAAACCTAATCGGTCAAATAATCGCAAATCGTGATTGGTCATGGGATTATCGGTAGTTAATAATTTATCGCCGTAAAAAATCGAATTCGCCCCGGCAAAAAAACATAACGCCTGCATTTCGTCGCTCATTTCATTTCGTCCCGCTGACAACCGCACGCGCGATTTGGGCATCATGATTTTTGCGACCGCAATCGTACGCACAAACATCAGCGCATCGAGTTGTTCCGTTCCCATTAACGGCGTGCCTTCGACTTGCACCAGCATATTGACGGGAACGCTTTCAGGATGTTTGGGCATATTCGCCAGTTGAATTAACAAATTGGCGCGATCTAAATCACTTTCGCCCATGCCAACAATGCCGCCACAACAGACATTCATGCCAGAATTTCGCACGCGCTCCAGCGTGTCCAAACGGTCTTGATAAGTCCGCGTGGTAATTACTTCAGAATAATACTCTTCAGAGGTGTCTAAATTGTGATTGTAATAATCTAAACCGCCGTCTTTTAATCGGGTCGTTTGGTCGTCGGTCAACATTCCCAACGTCACACAGGTTTCCATGCCCAACGCTTTCACGCCTTGCACCATTTCAACGACGCGCTCAATGTCGGAATCTTTCGGTTTGCGCCACGCTGCACCCATGCAAAAACGTGTCGCGCCTTGAGATTTTGCATTTGCCGCCGCTTCTAAAACGTCGCCAATCGCCATCAACGGTTCCGATTTCAAACCTGAATCGTAACGCGCACTTTGGGGACAATAACCGCAATCTTCGGAACATGAACCGGTTTTAATACTCAATAAACTGCTGATTTGTACTTCGTTGGGGTTAAAATTTTCGCGATGAATCGTTTGCGCTTTAAATAATAAATCGTTGAACGGTAAAGCGTATAACGCCAACACTTCGTCGGCTTGCCAATCGTGGCGAATGGTTGAAACAGTTGAACTCAACATGAAACTAAAACTCCTCAATTATTATGAAAATGATTCAAAACTATTTTTCTCTTATTTTTCCGCCACGCTGTATTTTGTGCGGCGATAAAGGCGTTGGAAATCGAGATTTGTGCGCGGCGTGTTACGCAGAATTACCGCGCCATTCGCCACGTTGTTATTGTTGTGCGAGTGATTTTGACTCACCCGATTTACAGACGGCAATTTGTCCGACGTGTGTAAAAAATCCGCCGGCGTTCGATGAAACGTTTGCGCCGTTTGAGCATTCTCGCGCCATTCGGCATTTTATTTTACAACTTAAATTCCACAAACATTATCCAAGTGCGCGATTGCTGGGCGATTTGTTGGCGGATTATGTGCTGCAAACTGCTGAATTGCCCGATTGTATTATTCCCGTGCCGTTGCACAAAAATCGTTATCGAGAACGCGGTTTCAATCAATCGATTGAAATTGCCCGCATTCTCGCTAAACGATTACAGGTACCGCTCGATATTCACAGCTGTTCGCGGCATCGTGACACCGCGCATCAAGTCGGTTTAAGCGGTGAACAACGCAATGAAAATATCAAAAATGCGTTTTCGGTGTCGCCCACTTTTCAGGCAAAACACGTCGCTATTGTTGATGACGTAATGACTACGGGATCAACGGCTCAGGAGCTGGCGATGGCACTGAAGATAGCAGGCTGTCATCGGGTTCAAGTATGGGTGTGTTCAAAGGCTCAGTAACAATTAACGCCGCATCCGACACGTCGCCCACTTTCGCTAATGCCGCTAATAACGTGGCATCGTGTCCATAAATATCACTGTAAAAAGTCAATTTATCGTTTGATTCATAAAACGCGGTAGTGTAGAAAAATAAAACTGGAATGGTGGTTTTTAAACTCACTTGATGATGCGTGCTATTTTTCAGCGCGGCATCAATGCGACTTTGCGTCCAGCCTTCTTGATTTTTCAACACAAATTGCGCCAACAAACTGGGATTTTGCACACGCACACAGCCGTGACTAAAATCACGACGCGGACGACCGAATAACGCTTTCGACGGTGTATCGTGTAAATACACGCCTTCGCTGTTCGGGAAAATAAATTTAATGCGACCCAACGCATTTTTACCGCCTGGACGTTGACGAACGCGAATTCCGCCGTTTTTCAACGACACAACTTCCATATTTTGACCCGATAAATAACCAGGATTACGCGCTAATTTCGGTTGGATTTCTTTTTTCCAAATGCTCGGTGGCACGTTCCAATACGGCATAAATTCCACCGAATTCATTTCCGCCATAATAATCGGCGTGGGCGTTTTTTCTGCTTTCCCGACCACAACATGAAGATTCAACATCGGCGTATTCGCTTGTTCCGTGGCATCGATTGCCCACAATTGAAATGCCGGAATGTTGACGATAATCGATTGTTGCCCGGTCGTCATTTCTGGCAACCAGCGCAAACGCTCCATCGCCAAACTGATTTTGGTCGTCCGTTCAGAAGAATTCACCGTGTGTTTAACGTGGCTTTTTTTATGCGATTTTTCTGCCGGTTGATTCACCGCGACGTTTTGAGACGTTGCCAACGCGGCGCGTAATTGACGATATTGCTGCAAATTCGGTTCGACTTTCAACGCCAATTGCGACACAGTATTTTCGTTTATCGCAGTTTTAATCAGTTGCGGAAAATCGATACTTTTTTTCGTGCGTAATTTGATGTGGTAATTCAGATTGTGCGGATTGACGCGCCCATAATGCACGTCGTGTAAAAAGCGCATCAACGAAACCGTCAACGCCGTGTCGTACAACGCTAATTCCGCCGACGATTCGGGTTTTAACAACAAAATCGCGGGTAATTTTTGTTGCAATTCGCGGGTCGAATACGTTTCAGCATTCAAACCTTGCGCGGCAGCATTTGCCAGCACGTTCAAAACGTCGGTGACATTTTTTTCGGCTTGCGGATTATTCAACCAAAGTGGCGCGTAATTATTCAATTTATACAGCGCGTCAACATCTTCAGCGCGGTATTCAAAATTGGCGCGAGTCAGCAACGGATTTTGTTTGGTGTTGAGAATCGTGCTGATTTCTTGGCTAATGGTGGTCGTGGTCGCGGGCGACAACACGGGGAAATCTTCGGCGAACGCGACAGTTTGCAGCATCACATAAACGAAAAAAAGGTGGCGTGGTAAAGCAGAACGTAAAAACATGAATTGGCTCGTTATTTAAAGGCGGTGTAACATCAAAATTATGGGTGTAATCTTAACATTAACCGCCGATTTCAATAACGTGGATTTTTAAGATTTTGAAAATTCGTAAATTTCGGTCAAGGTGCTATCGCATTTGCAGCAACTTGTGCCACACGCTTCTTTTGCGGAAACTTTTCGCACATAACCTTTCGCCACCAAAATTTGCAACATGCCGCGCAAGGCTTCGGCATCAATATCAAAATGCAATATCATATCTCGCAACGCGACGCTTTTTTGTTGTTTCAAATAACTGCGTAAATCTGACAAAATCATACTGTTTTCGCCTCGTGCCGACCTTGCAACCAAAGTTTAAAAATCACCGCAATTAACAAACTGCTCAATCCTAAAATCCAACTCAACGAACTTTCAGGATGTTTAGAAAAGGTGGCGGTTTGATAAAAAATCGTGGCGGTGATGTAGGCAATTCCCGTTGTCCACGCCACAGTGAATGCCGCCCAACCTGCCGATGTTTCGCGATAAATGGCCGCTGTCGCTGCCACGCACGGCGCGTATAACAAAATAAATAATAAATACGCAAATGCGCCCGCTTGCCCGTCGAAACTGTGTTGCATCGCGGTGAATGTCGCCGCATTCACATTTTGTGCGCTGGCGGCTTCGGCGGTATTTTCTAAATTCCCCACGTTTAAACCGAGCGGATCCAGCAAACGATTGGTCACTTCCGATAAATTTTTCGGTACGGTTAAACAGGCTTCCGTCAGCGCGTTTTGCAAATCAAATTCGGGTTTTTCAATCGGTGAATCCGAGATTTCGAGTTGTCCATAAAGTGCGTTCAATGTTCCGACCACGGCTTCTTTCGCCAAAACACCAGTGAAAATTCCGACCGTCGCCACCCAATTATTTTCGTGAATACCCATCGGTTCAAACGCGAAAGTTAATTTTCGACCGATTTCACTTAACACCGATTGATTGGTATTTTCGCGTCCAAAACTGCCGTCCGTTCCCAGCGCGTTTAAAAAATTCAACACCAAAACCATCGGCACAATAATTCTTCCCGCGTTCAACACAAATGATTTTAATCGGTCGCCAGTGCGAATCAACACGCCTTGCAACGTCGGCAAATGGTACGCAGGTAATTCCATCAAGAACGACGACGTTTCGCCTTTGAACAAAGTGTGACGCATAATCAAACCCGTTAAAACCGCAACGGCAATGCCTAATAAATACAAACTGAAAACGATATTTTGCCCGTTAATCGGAAAAAATGCTGCCGCAAACAGCGCGTAAACAGGCAAACGTGCGCCGCAAGACATAAATGGATTCATCAAATTGGTCAAAATTCTATCGCGGGGATTTTCCAACGTGCGCGTTGCCATAATCGCTGGAACGTTGCAGCCAAAACCGACAATCATTGGCACAAATGCTTTGCCCGGTAAGCCCAAAAAGCGCATAAATCGATCCATAACAAACGCGGCACGTGCCATGTAGCCAGAATCTTCCAACATCGACAAAAACAAAAATAAGAAACCGACAATCGGAATAAACGTTGCCACGACTTGCACGCCGCCGCCAACGCCTTGCGTCAATAAAACCGTGAGCCAATCGGGGCAATTGTAGGCGGTCAATAAAACGCCCAAACCGTCGATTAAAAATGCGCCGACGAATTGCTCGAAAAAATCCACAAACGCGCTGCCGACATTGATGGTGAACAAAAACATGGTGTACATCACCAACAAAAAAATCGGAATGCCTAAAAAGCGATTTAACACGAATCGGTCGATTTTTTCGCTGGTGTGACGGCTAACTTCGCTGAGTTTGCAAATGGTTTTTTTTGTTAATTGATTGACGAATTCGTAACGTGCATCTGCCGCGAGAATATCAATTTCATCGTCGGTTTCCGTTTCAATTTGAGTTTGTAATTCGGCGACAAACGGCAACAAATCCGCGCCCGCAATGGTTTGGGCGAGCGTGTCATTTTCTAATAATCGCATCGCTAACCACCGACCATCGCACGGATAATTTTGGGCGATTTTGGTTAATTTCGGCATTAACACCGCGAGCGCATTTTCAATTTCAGGAATGTAAAAAATCGGTGTGTGCGGAATGGGTTGTTGAGTGGCGGCGTGATGAATGGCGGTTTTTAACGCTGGAATGCCTTGTTTTGTTGCCGCAGAAATTGCCACAACGGGACAGTCAAATTGTTGCGCGAGCAGTTCGAGATCGATTTTAATGCCGCGTTTTTTCACCGCATCCATCATATTCAACACCACCAACATCGGCACGCGCATTTCAATAAGTTGCGCGGTGAGGTACAAATTGCGTTCGATATTCGAGGCATCGACGATGTTGATAATTAAATCGGCTTCCCGCGAGGCGACGTAATCGCGGGCAATTTTTTCGTCGAGCGACACGTTGTCGTCTGACGATTCGAGCGAATACGTTCCAGGCAAATCGACACATTCAAAACGTTTGTCGGCAAAATTGTATTCGCCGGTTTTTTTTTCAACGGTTACGCCCGCCCAATTTCCGACGTATTGTTTTGAACCGGTTAATACGTTGAATAATGTCGTTTTTCCGCAATTGGGATTGCCGACAATACCAATGATAAAATCGGTTTTCATTTGACTAATTCCGCCAACACGAACGCGGCTTCTTCTTTTCGTAACGTCAGTGAAAAGCCGCGCAATTTTATTTCAATTGGGTCGCCGAGTGGCGCGAATCGGGTAATTTTGAATTCCGTGCCGCGCGTTAAACCCATCGCCAATAAGCGTTTGCGGTAAGCCTTTCCGGCAGCATCGAAACCGGTTATTTTGCCGGTATCACCGACGGCAAGATTGTTTAAACTAGTAGTCATAAAACGCGCCTCAACGTAAATAATCGAAAACAGAATGATGACTTATCAATAACTATTCTCATTAGGCGCGACTATAACACACTGGTTTAAGATTTTTACGCCAATTTCGCTTTCAAAATTTTATTGATTTCAGCGGGATTGCCTTTGCCTTGCATGGCTTTCATGACTTGCCCGACGAAGAAACCAAACATTTTTTCATTGCCGCCACGATATTGTTCCGCTTGTTTTTCGTTCGCCGCCAAAATCGTGTCGATGATCGCTTCAATCGCACCGGTGTCGGTAATTTGTCTCAAACCTTGCGCTTCAATAATTTCGTCGGCGGATTCTGAACCGTTCCACAAAAATTCAAACACTTGTTTGCCAATTTTGCCTGAAATCGTATCGTCGGCAATTCGCGCCACCAAACCCGCAAAACGTTCCGCGTTAATCGGTGATTCTGTAATTTCTAAATCCGCGCGATTCAATGCCGCCGATAAATCGCCGGTAATCCAATTCGCACAAATCGCGCTTTCACAACCCGAAATTTTCACCACGTTTTCAAAGAAATCCGCTAATTCTCGCGAAGCCGTCAAAATCGTCGCGCTTTCATCGTTCAATTTGTAATCGGTTGTGAAACGACGTTTTTTTGCTTCGGGTAATTCAGGCAACGCGGCTTTGATTTCAGCTTTCAATTCGTCGCTGACAAACACTGGCAACAAATCGGGGTCGGGGAAATAGCGGTAATCGTTCGCTTCTTCTTTGCTACGCATTGAGCGTGTTTCGTCTTTGTCGGAATCGTACAAACGGGTTTCTTGCACGACGCGCCCGCCATTTTCAATCACTTCAATTTGGCGTTCGACTTCGTGGTTGATGGCTTTTTCGACAAATTTAAACGAATTGATATTTTTAATTTCAGCGCGAGTTCCGAATTCGATTTGACCTTTGGGACGCACAGAAACGTTGGCATCGCAACGAAATGAACCTTCCTGCATATTGCCATCGCAGATTTTTAAATAGCGCACCAAATCGTGGATTTTTCGCATGTACGCGACGGCTTCTTTCGCTGAACGCATATCGGGTTCGGACACGATTTCTAACAACGGCGTGCCGGCGCGGTTTAAATCGATGCCGGTCGAACCGTGAAAATTTTCGTGTAATGATTTGCCCGCGTCTTCTTCTAAATGCGCTCGCGTGACACCGATGCGTTTGGTTTCGCCTTCGACTTCAATATCTAAATGTCCGTTGCCAACAATCGGTAATTCAAATTGGCTGATTTGGTAGCCTTTGGGCAAATCAGGATAAAAATAATTTTTGCGGGCAAATACCGAATACGGAGCGATTTCTGCCTCAATCGCCATGCCGAAAATCACCGCTTTTCGCACGGCATCTTCGTTCAAAACAGGTAAAACGCCTGGCATTCCCAATGAAATAACGCAGGCTTGTGTGTTCGGTTCTGCGCCGTAAGCCGTTGCTGCGCCTGAGAAAATTTTAGATTTTGTAGCTAATTGTGCGTGAATTTCTAAACCAATCACGACTTCCCATTGTGTGTTCATTTTGTTCCTTTGAATTTTGTCGAATTTAAAGCGAAGGCGATTGTTTATGCCAATCGGTGGCGTTTTGATAAGCGTGCGCGACGTTCAATAAACGCGCCTCGTCAAAATAATTGCCAATCACTTGCAAACCGACCGGCAAACCGTTGATAAATCCAGCTGGAATCGACATCGCAGGCAATCCCGCGAGGTTAATCGCAATCGTGTAAATATCCGCCAAATACATTTCAATCGGATTGGCGATTTTTTCACCGATATTAAACGCCGGCGTTGGCGTAACGGGGCTGAAAATCACATCGACTTCGTTCAACGCATTTTTAAAATCATCGCTAATCAACCGGCGAACTTGTTGCGCTTTTAAATAATACGCATCGTAATAACCGGCTGAAAGCGCGTAAGTTCCCATCAAAATCCGGCGTTTCACTTCTTTGCCAAACGCTTCGCCGCGTGAACGGGTGTACAAATCATTCAAATCAGCAGGATTTTCACAGCGATAACCAAATCGCACGCCGTCAAAACGGGACAAATTCGACGAACATTCTGCCGATGCAATAACGTAATAAGCAGGAATCGCGTATTTCAAATTCGGCATGGAAACTTCTTTGATTTCTGCGCCCAATTTTTTGTATTCGTTAATCGCCGTTTCTAACGTTGCCGCCATATCCGCATTCAAATCAGCGGTAAAAAATTCTTTCGGCAAGCCAATTTTTAAACCTGCCAACGGTTTATTTAAATCCGCACAATAATCCGGAACGGAAACATCGACGCTAGTGGAATCTTTCGCGTCAAAACCCGCCATTGCTTGCAACAAAATCGCGCAATCTTCAGCACTTTGCGCCATCGAACCGCCTTGATCCAAACTCGATGCGTAAGCAATCATGCCAAAACGTGACACGCGCCCGTAAGTCGGTTTGATTCCCGTGATGCCACAAAATGCGGCGGGTTGACGAATTGAACCGCCCGTATCGGAGCCAGTTACGCAAACTGCGAGTTGTGCCGCAACCGCCGCCGCTGAACCGCCTGACGAACCGCCTGAAACTGCGTTTTTATTCCACGGATTTTTCACCGCGCCATAAAAACTGGTTTCATTTGACGAACCCATGGCGAATTCGTCCATGTTTAATTTACCCAAATTCACCGCGCCCGCTGCGTTTAATTTTTCAACAATCGTGGCGTTGTAGGGCGCGATAAAGTTATCCAGCATTTTTGAACCGCACGTTGTTTTCACATCTTGGGTGCAAAAAATATCTTTGTGCGCCATCGGAATACCCGTTAATAATTCAGCAGTTCCGGCGGCAATGCGAGCGTCAGCAACTTTCGCGGCTTGTAACGCCAAATCTTCCGTGACGGTAATAAACGCATTTAAATCGGCGTGTTGATTGACGCGATTCAAAAAATGCTGCGTCAGTTCAACGCTGGAAAATTCTTTGGCGCGTAAACTTTGCGCGAGTTCGGTAATCGTTTTGTTGTGCATAATGTTTAGGTTTCCTGAGTTTTTGTTTGTTGCGCTAAATAAAACTGCGCCAATGCTAAATCTTCGGGGCGAGTAATTTTAATGTTGTCGGAACGCCCTTCGACAATTTTTGGTGAAAATCCTTGCGCTTCCAACGCGCTGGCTTCGTCGGTAATTTCTGCGTTGCCTTGCGTGAATTCTAACGCCGATTTCAACGCGCCATAACGAAACATTTGAGGCGTTAAGGCTCGCCAAATTCGGTTGCGATTTAACGTGCTAACGATTTGATTTTCAGCCACATCTTTCAACGTATCGTGCGACGACAACGCCAAAATTCCACCCATTTCATCGTCGCGCAATTCGGCAATTAAATTATGAATGTCGTGCGTCGTAATACACGGACGCGCCGCATCATGAACCAAAACCCAATCCTTTAAATTCGCTTGCGATTCAATTGTCGCCAACGCATTTAAAACCGAATCGGCACGTTCCTTTCCGCCGTTTGCGCGAATGATTTTATCGTGTTTTGAAATCGGCAAATCATCCCAATATTCATCACCATCCGAAATCGCCACCACGATTTTTTCAAAAATTTGCGCGTCGCACAGCCGCGTCAACGTGTGTTCAAGAACGGTTTGGGTTTCTGAAAGCAAAAGATATTGTTTCGGGCGATTGGCATTCATGCGTTTGCCCACGCCCGCCGCTGGCACAATTCCCCAAAATTTAGCGGTTGTCGTCATTTACTTGAATTCCATTGTGTCGCAACAGCGCGTCACACGACGGTTCGCGTCCACGGAAGTTTTTGAATAATTCCATCGCTTCGTCGCTGCCGCCCATTTCTAAAATGTTGGTCAAAAAGGCTTTGCCAGTTTCAGCGTCGAAAATCCCTTTCTCTTCAAACAATGAAAACGCATCGCTCGACAACACTTCTGCCCATTTGTAACTGTAATATCCCGCCGCGTAACCACCTGCGAAAATATGTGAAAAACTGTGCGCGAAACGGTTGAATTCTGGAATCGGTAACACCGCAATTTTTGCTCGAATCGTATTCAAAATTTCGTAAATGCGTCCGCCTTTTTGCGGCTCAAAATCGCGGTGAATGTGAAAATCGAACAAACTGAATTCCAATTGCCGAACCATTGTCATGCCCGCTTGAAAGTTTTTCGCCGCGAGCATTTTTGCAAATAACGTTTCAGGCAACGCTTCACCCGTTTGATAATGGGCAGAAATTAACGCCAGAGCGTCTTTTTCCCAACACCAATTTTCCATAAATTGGCTCGGCAATTCAACCGCATCCCAGGCCACGCCGCTGATTCCCGACACACCCAAATAATCCACTTGCGTCAAAACGTGATGCAAACCGTGTCCGAATTCGTGAAACAATGTCGTCACATCGTCATGCGTCAACAACGACGGCGTGTCTGCGGTGGGCGGCGTAAAATTACACACCAAATACGCGACGGGCGTTTGTACAGTTTCAGCGTCCAATTTGCGTCGTCCCATGCAATCATCCATCCACGCGCCGCCACGTTTTTTGGTTCGAGCGAATAAATCCAAATAAAAACGTCCGCGTTTTTGTCCAGTCGAATCGCAAATTTCAAACAATTGTACCGATTCATGCCAACGGTCAAAATCGTTTAATTCCGTAATTTGCAACCCGTACAAACGTTGCACAATTTCAAATAACCCTTTCAAAACGTGCGGCACCGGAAAATAACTTTTTACTTCTTCTTGCGACAATTGGTAATGTTGCTGGCGCATTTTTTCAGATAAATAACTCACGTCCCACGCTTGCACGGTTTCAATGCCTACATTTTCACGCGCAAATTGCTGTAAATCTGCAAAATCTTGACGGGCTTGCGGCAATGATTTTTGCGCTAAATCTTCCAAAAATGAAATTACTTCATCGGTCGAATTTGCCATTTTGGTTGCTAATGACAAATCCGCGTAATTTTCAAAATTGAGTAATTGCGCTTCTTCGTGACGCAATGCGAGAATTTGTTCCATGATTTCGCTGTTATCAAAATCGGCATTCGTGGCGCGAATGGCAAACGCGGTGTAATGTTCGCGGCGCAATTCGCGATTATCGGCATACGTCATCACCGCTAAATAGGACGGAAATTGCAACGTGATTAACCAGCCATTCGCCTCGCCAGCACTTTGTTTCGCTTGCGCCAACGCGGTTTCTGGCAAACCCGCCAATTCGTTCACGTCGGTAATTAACTTCGTCCACGCATTGGTCGAATCTAAAACGTTTTCTTCATAACGACTGGTTAAGGAACTGAGTTGCTGCGAAATTTCTTTGTAACGGTGTTTTTGTTCGACTGGTAACGCCACGCCCGATAATTGAAAATCACGCAACGCATTGGTAATCACTTTTTGCTGCGCCTTCGATAATGTCGCAAACGTTTCGCCGGAAACAATCGATTCGTAAGCGTGAAACAGCGTTTCGTTTTGACCCATTTCGGTGGCGTAATCGCTCAATTTCGGCAAACAGGCATTGTACGCATCACGCAATTCGTCATTATTCATCACCGCATTTAAATGACTGACGGGCGACCACGCTTTACTTAAACGGTCTTCGGCAGTTTCAATAGGTTCGATTAAATTTGCCCAAGTATAAATTGTGTTTGCGCTCAATGAATCCGCCACGGCTTTTCGGGCATTCGCCAATAATTCGTCAATCGCAGATTCAATGTGTTCGGGTTTGATTTGGCTAAAATGCGGCAAATCAGTTTGATTTAATAATGGATTCGTCATGGTCAAAGATTCAATAAAAGAAAGTAAGGTCGGCGCATCAAAACGCCAATTCAAATAACGGCGTGTTTCGACATGATACAAAACGGGAATTAGCACGGAAAATTGCGTTTGCCATTCGTCATGTTCAGCAATATCAACCGTTTCAACGGCAATGTTTAAATTATCCAAAAGTCTTTGCGCGTCTTCACACAAATGACAGCCAGACGTTCCGAGCAATAACAGCCGCATCGTGTTTTTACCTTAACTTTGTGCAATAAAAAAAGCGCGAATAAATTCGCGCCCACCTTTTTTTAACTCATCAATTCAAGGTTCAAAACAATTTACCTTGAATCTCAGTTTTAGTGCGAGGCGTGTTTTTCTTTGTGTTTCAGAATTTGACGATCTAATTTCGTCACTAATTCGTCAATCGCTACATACATATCTTCTTGATGATCTTCGGCAAAAAATTTTGTACCCGCAAAATGCAACGTGGCTTCCGCTTTTTGTACCAATTTTTCTACGCTTAAAATAACGTGAACATCTGTCACTTTGTCGAAATGACGCGCTAATTTCGCAAATTTTTCTTCCGTGTGCGCTTTTAAAGCGTCAGTGATTTCTAAATGATGACCGCTAATAATGACTTGCATAACTAATCCCTTGTAGTAAAAAATAAAACGTAAAAATGAAAATAACAACGCGCGTTTTTGTTTTTATAATAAACGCTTGCGTTGGCTGGACGAGGAAATAAACATCGCTTCACGATATTTAGCCACGGTTCTACGAGCAACGTTAATGCCCTTAGCTTTTAAAAACTCCGCTATTTTACTATCACTCAGCGGCTTTGTGACATTTTCATTGCTGATTAACTCTTTAATCAACGCGCGAATCGCTGTCGATGAACATTCACCTCCGCCATCCGTTAAAACGTGACTTGAAAAAAAGTATTTAAATTCAACAATGCCATTCGGCGTGTGCATATATTTTTGAGTCGTGACGCGCGAGATGGTCGATTCGTGTAATTCTAATTCTTCCGCTACATCACGCAACACCATCGATTTCATCGCAATTGAACCGTGTTCAAAAAATGCCGTTTGTTTTTCGACGATGCACCGCGCCACCCGTAATAATGTATCGTTGCGACTGTGCAAACTTTTGATAAACCATTTCGCTTCCTGCAAATGTTCTTTCATCACGGTATTGTCTTTGCTGCTGTCTGATTTTTTAATCAATCCCGCATACAGCTCATTCACGCGCAATTTTGGCGCAATTTCTGGATTTAATTCAACTCGCCACCAATCATTGATTTTTCGCACATACACATCTGGCACCACATATTCTGAAAGTGTACTTTGAATTTGTTCGCCAGGTTTGGGATCCAACGTCCGAATTAACGCCACAATCGCATCTAATTCTTCTTCCGTCACCGCCAATTTTCGCACCAATTTATTTTGTTCGTGCGTGGCAAGTAAATCTAAATGGCGCGTCACCAAAATCAGCGCGTCTGCTTTGTGTGGCGTATCGTCAGATAATTGCTGCAACTGTAAACGCAAACAATCGCTTAAATCCACCGCCGCCACACCCGCTGGATCAAAATACTGAATACGATGCAAAACCGCGTGAACTTCATCTAATTCCAAATCGATCAATTGTTCGCGCAAACTGTAAAAAATATCGTCCACAGCGGTCATTAAATAACCTTCCGTGTTAATCGAATCAATCATCGCAATCGCAATCGCGTAATCACGTTCTGAAAATGAAACTAAATCTAATTGTTCCAACAAATGCGCCTGCAAACTCAATGTGGTGGTGCGTTGACTTTCAAATTCGCCGTCAAAATTCGATATTTCTTGAATCGTACCAAATTCGTAATCCGGTGCAATTTCAAAATCTTGTTCGGGTTCGTAAATATCGTCCCACGAGGTATCAATCGGTAAATCGTCAGGAATATCGGTTTGTGAACCTTCGCTACCGTGCATTAAATCTAAGTTGTCGCTTTTTTTATCGTGCAACGGTTCATCTGATGAAAACGAATCGAATTCATCTTCCAGCTCTAACATAATGTTAGATTCTAACGCCTGTTGAATTTCTTGCTGTAAATCTAACGTGGACATTTGCAACAGTTTAATCGCTTGTTGCAACTGCGGAGTCATCGATAATTGATGCCCCATTCGTAAATGTAAAGATTGTTTCATAAGCGATAAACCTGTGATTTGATAACTTTGTTTGAATTTACAGACTAAAATTTTTGCCTAAATATACATCACGAACTTCTTTATTCGCGACAATTTCTTCCGCGTTGCCTTCGGCAATCACTTTGCCATCGCTCAAAATATAAGCACGATGACAAATGTCGAGCGTTTCGCGCACATTGTGTTCCGTAATCAAAACGCCAATGCCACGCTCGGTTAAATGTTGAATGATTTTTTTGATGTCTTCAACGGAAATCGGATCCACGCCGGCAAACGGTTCATCAAGCAAAATAAATTTTGGATTCGACGCAAGAGCGCGAGCAATTTCAACGCGCCGCCGTTCGCCACCCGACAAACTTAACGCCAATTGATTTTTCAAATGCGTCACACTGAATTCGTCCATTAAATCCATAATTTGTAATTCAATTTGCCCCGCGTTTAAATCAGAACGTAATTGCAGCACCGCGCGTAAATTATCAGCCACCGATAATTTACGAAAAACAGACGGTTCTTGTGGTAAATAACCAATGCCATTCGTGGCGCGAACGTGCATCGGCATGTGGGTAATCGATTGTTCATCGAGCGTAATATCGCCACCATCGGCTTTGATCAAACCGACCAACATATAAAAACTCGTTGTTTTCCCCGCGCCATTTGGGCCGAGCAAACCCACCACTTCACCCGTTTTGACGTGCAACGTCACGCCATTGACCACGGCGCGTTTGTTATAGTTTTTTTGTAAATTTTTCGCCGCGAGAATCATCGTTAGGATTTCGGTTGAATGACAACGTGGACGCGCTGTTGACTGTTGTCAGAAGTATTTTTATCGCCCGCTTTGACGAGCGAGGTTTTAATATCGTATTCAATATAATCGCTCGAATACGTTCCATTGCCTTGCCAAACCGTGGCATTATCGATTAACACCAGCAAATTACGTTTCGGATAAAATTCACCGGTGGAAGCCTGACCGGTAATGTCTTTTCCACCTGCGCTCGGCGTTTGTTTGAATTTTGCATTTTTACCGGTGAAGACTAATTTTTCAGCTTCGCCATCTTTGAAATGCACCACTAATTTGTCGGAATTCACCCGAATACTGCCTTGCGTGGCAATGACATTTCCGGTGTAAGTGCTGAGTTCCGATTTTTCGTCATACGTCGCGCCATTGGAATCAATCGTAATTGGCTGTTTTGCGTCGCTTTCCAATGCAAAAGTTGGCGTGCTGCAAATTAACGCGCTGAGAGCAAATCCGCCAACCGCCTTCAAAAAGGGAATTTTTGCTTTTCCCCCTTGAAAAGGCGGGCAGGGGGGATTTGCTTTTGATTTATTTTTTTTCATAGTTGCCATGTACTTTTGCTAATAATTCCAAATGAACTGGCGAACTAAACGTCGCCTTCATGCCTAAACCGGTGGTGATATTGTTGCCGCTGCGTAATTCGGTAAATTCATTCGTTTCCGCAAAAGACGTTTGCGGCGAAACGGTTAAATTTGAGGTGTGAATAATTAACTCGCGTCCTTGCGAACTGCCGGCACGTTCGATTTCGACTTTGCCATTCAATAATAACGAGTCGCCGCCTTTTGATAATTGACCTGATTCAGAATGAATTTTCCACGCGGGATTGGGCGCGTTATAAAAAAACATCAACGGATTTTCTAATTGTGTCGTGCCGTCGTCGCTGTAATGCGCCATTTTATTGGCAGTCAAATGAGAACCCAAACCGCCTTGCTCATTCATTTGCCATTTTTGATAACCGACACTGAAAAAATCTGCGCTGTGGGCGACGGCTTCACGACGTTCAACGTCCTCATTGACCAACCATTTTGCCAATAAACTGCTCACGATTGCCAACGCAATCACATAACCATAAAAAGCGTTATGTTTGGCTATCATTGTAAATAGTCCGCCAAAATCGCCTCAAAATTATCTTGAGATTGCATAATCATATCGCACACTTCACGCACCGCACCGAGTCCGCCGCCTAATCGTGTAGACCAATCCGCACACGCCGTCACCGCTTCATTCGCGTCCGCCACGGCAATCGCCAAACCGACTTGCGTCATAATTGGCAAATCCACTACATCGTCGCCAACATAAGCCACTTGCTCAGGTGTTAAGTCTAATTTTCGCAGTAAATCTTGAAATGCGGCACGCTTATCACGTTGATTTTGATAAACTAACGTCACGTCTAATTCTTCCATGCGTTTCGTGACAATGAACGATTCACGTCCCGAAATTACCGCGATTTCCACGCCGGTTTGTTGCAACATTTTGATGCCGTGACCATCGTGAGCGTGAAAAGATTTAAATTCATTGCCCAAATGGTCAAAAAACAATTTTCCATCGGTCAAAACACCATCGACATCTAAAATCAGAAGTCGAATTTGACGGGCTTGTTCCATTACTCGAACTGGTATCATCTAAACTATCCCCGCACGAATTAAATCGTGCATATTTAACGCGCCACACACTTTTTGCTGGTCATCAACCACGCACAAAGCACTAATTTTTTGTTGTTGCATAATTTGCATCGCTTCTGCCGCCAAACAATCGGCGTGAATCACTTTGCTATTTTGGGTCATAACTTCGCGAATTTCACCATTCGGTAAACTCAAATTATTACCCAGTAACCGCCGCAAATCGCCATCGGTAAAAATGCCAAGCAATTCATTTTCTGAATTGATAATCGCCGTCATGCCTAATTTCTTGGTCGTCATTTCTAAAATTGCGCCACTGACCGATGTGTGTTCGCTTACTTTTGGAATTGCGGAATCGGTGTGCATAATATCGCTGACACGCAGTAATAAACGTCGTCCTAATTGTCCACCTGGATGGGAAAAAGCAAAATCGTCACGGGTAAAACCACGCGCTTCCAATAACGAAACCGCCAACGCATCGCCCATCACCAACGCGGCTGTGGTGCTGGAAGTCGGAGCTAAACCTAACGGACACGCTTCTTGTTTAACCGAAACGTCTAAATGAATCGTGGCAAATTTTGCCAGTGTCGAATTAGAATTTCCCGTTAAGGCAATCAGCGAAATGTTAAGCCGTTTTATCAACGGTAAAATCGCCAAAATTTCGGGTGTTTCGCCCGAATTCGATAACGCTAACACCACGTCTTGCACGGTCATCATGCCCAAATCACCGTGACTGGCTTCACCCGAATGCACGAAAAAAGCCGGCGTTCCCGTGCTGGCTAAGGTCGCGGCAATTTTCCCGCCGATATGTCCTGACTTTCCTACGCCAGTCACAACAATTCGACCTTTACAGGAAAATAATACTTTGCACGCCGCCACAAAATGGGCATCGATTCGTGTCGCTAAATCAGAAATAGCTTGCGCTTCAACTTGAATCACTGCGAGACCTAATTCCCGTAGCGCGTCATCATGGATTTTCATAGAAAAATAGGCAAAATTATAATGCCGTTATTATGCCACGGTTTCCAGAATTGGTGTTGCTTGCAAATCAACTGAATTAAAGAATTAAGCGACAATCTGTTATCTGGCATAAAATCTGCATTTTATAAACTTAACAGCAAAAGCACCTCGTGTGTGATAAAACGGCGCAAATGAACGACCGTTATTGAATGCAGGTATAATTCCCAGCGATATTTCTGGTGTCTAAGTTAATGACTAAAAACGTATAGGTTTGTCGATATGGCTCAAATTGAACAAGAGGCTGGTGAAAAAAAGCCATCCAAAAAACCCCTAATTATCTTGATACTCGCGGTCATGGTGTCTTTAGCGGCAGGAGCCGGTGGAATGTTTTTTTACATGAAGCAACAAGTCGCTCATGAAAGCCCCGCCGCCTGTGAAAATACGCCGTTACCGCCCGTTACGACGGTTTATTATGAAATAAGCAAACCGTTAATGGTCAATTTCCCCCAAAATTCGTCGATTCGATTGGTGAAAATTAACCTTTCAATGGCAGCGGAAAATGAAGCGACCATTGCGTTGTTAAAAAAGAATGAGCCGATGCTGTTGAATAATTTGTTAATGCTTATTAGCGCACAAAATACCGATGGTTTGAGAACGCACGAAGGCAAAATTGCCTTGCGTAATGCTATTTTTGATGACGTGACGGCGATGTTGGAAAAAATGTCGCCCGAAGCTGAAATTAAAGAAGTCTTTTTTACTTCATTTATCATGCAATAACGTTATGAGTGACTTACTTTCACAAGCAGAAATTGATGCCTTATTAAACGGCATGGGCGGCGGTGCCGACGAATTTTCAGGTAATGAAGAAGAGGAGTCGAGTGTTTATTCCGAAGAAGTGGCCGAAGAAATGCAAGTGCGCGGCATCGTCAAAAAATACGATTTAGCGCATCAGGAACGAATTGTACGCGGTCGAATGCCAACGCTCGAAATGATTAACGAGCGATTCGCGCGGTTGTTTCGGGTATCCGTATTTCAATTTATTCGTCGTTCCGCTGAGATTTATATTTCAGGCATTCAAATTAAAAAGTTTTCTGAATTTACCCAGAGCTTACTCGTACCAACCAGTTTGAGTGTGATTCGTGTCAATCCGTTGCGCGGTAAAGCGTTGATTGTTATTGAACCGAGTTTGATTTTTACCGCCGTAGATAACTTTTTTGGCGGCGGCGGGTTTTTTGAAAACGCGCCGTCGGAAGGCAAAGAATTTACCAACACCGAAATGCGGATTGTGATGATTTTGGTGGAGTTGATTTTTAAAGACCAAAAAGAATCGTGGAAACCCGTCTTGAATTTAGATTTTGAATATCTAAGTTCAGAAATCAATCCGCGTTTTGCCAACATTATTGAGCCGAATGAATTGATTGTTATTTCGACGTTTCACGTTGATTTAGAAGGGGGTGGCGGCGATATTCACATTGCGCTGCCATATGCAATGCTGGAGCCAATTCGAGATTTGCTCGACGTAATCAATACCAGCCAAGACGAGGTGGATGAAAATTGGTATGACTCACTTTATCGCGAGGTCACGCGCGTCAACATTCCGGTGAATAGCGTATTAGCGGAAAAAAATATGTCGATTCGTAGCGTGCTAGAACTGAAAAAAGGCGATGTGATTCCGATTGATTTGCCTGATTTTGTGTCATTAAATGCCGCTCATGTACCGATATTCGCCGGCAAAGTCGGCATTTCAGATGGCAATTATGCGATTCAAATTACCGACCGGATTAACAGTTAGTATTTTTTAACCCTAAATTTAAACTTATAAAAAGAGTCATAACATGAGCCAGCAAGACGACGATATGGAAACCATGTCCTTTAAAGAATTTGAAGATCACAACGGGCAACACGAACGTGATGAAAATTTGGAAGAAGTGAATTTAGATGTCATTTTAGATGTGCCAGTCATCATTTCCATGGAAATTGGACGCACCAACATTAGCATTCGGAATTTATTACAATTGAATCAAGGTTCGGTGGTCGAATTAGAACGTTTTGCCGGCGAACCGCTGGACGTTTTGGTGAACGGAATGTTAATCGCACACGGCGAAGTGGTAGTGATTAACGATAAATTCGGCATTCGTTTAACCGACGTAATTAGTCCGTCTGAGCGCGTCAAACGTTTGGCATAATGCAGCAAAATCCGTTAATTTCTAGTTCCGACTTTTTAACGTGGGCGGTTGGATTGCTGGTGGTTTTAGCGATTTTCGCCGTGTGTGTGTGGGCGATTCGGCAACTTCAATCGGCTACACAAACCGACGGCGAACGTTTGCAAATTGTGGGCGGTTTGTCATTGGGCATGCGTGAAAAGTTAGTGTTGGTGCAAGCCGGAAAAAAGCAATTGATTCTCGGTGTGACACCGAACCGCATTGAAATGTTACACGTTTTAGAAGGCGACGACTGTTTGCATAAAATCACCGTTGAACCGTCCGAAAACAGTTTTGCTTATAAATTAAAACAAGTTATGAAAGGAAAAGTCGATGCGTAAACGTACCGTGATGTTCATTTTGCTGACGCTTGCCGCATTGGGTTTGAGTGGCGTGGCGTGGTCGATGCCGGTAGGAATTGAAGCGTTGACCGTCACGTCGAATCCGAAAGGCGGTCAAACTTACAGCGTGACCTTGCAGATTTTGGCGTTGATGACCATGATGACGTTGTTGCCCGCGATGTTGCTGACGATGACTTCGTTCACGCGAATCATGATTGTATTTAGTTTGTTGCGCCAAGCTCTTGGCACGGGACAAGTTCCGAGCAATCAAGTTTTGCTGGGTTTGTCGTTGTTTCTGACCATTTTTATCATGATGCCGGTTATCGACAAAGTGAATATTGAAGCGGTGCAACCGTACATGGAAGAGAAAATTGACGCGATGCAAGCGGTGGAAAAAGCCTCCATTCCGTTTCGTCAATTCATGACCAAACAAACGCGCGAAAGTGATTTAGAATTGTTCGTGCGAATTTCTGGCAAAGCGGAATTGACCAATGCGGACGAAATTCCGTTTTCGTTATTGTTGCCCGCTTATGTGACCAGCGAAATTAAAACCGCGTTTCAAATTGGATTTCTGATTTTTTTGCCGTTTCTGATTATCGATTTAGTAGTCGCTAGCGTGTTGATGTCGATGGGTATGATGATGTTGTCGCCGATGATTATTTCGTTACCGTTTAAAATTATGTTGTTTGTTCTCGCTGATGGCTGGTCGCTGATTATGGAAATGCTCGCGGCGAGTTTTTTTGTTGGCACTTAACGGAGCGTCAAACGCATGACTCCCGAAGTTATTTATACCGTCGCGCAACAGGCGATGATTGTTGCCGTCAAACTCAGTGTGCCTTTATTGTTGCCGACGCTGGTGGTTGGCTTAATTATCGCTATGTTTCAAGCCGCCACGCAAATCAACGAATCGACCCTAACATTTGTACCGAAAATTGTGGTGATCGGCGGCGTTTTGCTACTGGCGGGTCCCGCGATGTTGCAACTTTTTCTCGATTATTTTAAAGATTTAATTCGCGATATTCCCACGCTAATCGGTTGATTCAATGAACTTCACCGAAGCGCAATTGCTGAATTCGATGGCAATGTTGATGTTTCCGTTCATGCGAATCAGCGCGATGTTTGTGTCGATGCCGGTGTTGAGCGTTCACGCTGTTCCCGCACGAATTCGCGTGATTTTATCGGGCGCAATTTCGTTCATCGTCATGCCGTTATTGCCGCCGATTCCACCCGTGGAAATGTTAAGTTACGCGGGTATTATGATTGGCGTACAGCAAGTGGCGATTGGTTTGACGACCGGTTTTATTTTGCAAATGGTGTTTGCGGCGGTGATTTTTGCCGGACAAGGTATCGCTTACGGCATGGGTTTGGGTTTTGCGTCGATGGTCGATCCGCTCAATGGTCAACAAGTTCCCGTCATTTCGCAAATTTACATGATTAGCACCACGTTATTATTTTTAAGTTTGGACGGGCATTTGCTGTTGATTCAATTATTGGTCAATAGTTTTGCGTCTTTGCCGATTGGCGAAGCCTTTAATATGAACGATGTCTGGGCGATTATTGCGTGGAGCGGACGGATATTTTCGGACGGCTTATTGTTGTCGATGCCGGTGATTATTAGTTTGTTATTGGTGAACGTGATTTTTGGCGTAGCCTCGAAATCCGCGCCGCAATTACAAATTTTCTCCGTTGGTTTTCCGATTACCTTGATGTTGGGCATTTTGTTAATTTGGCTGACGATTCCCGAAACCCTCGCGTTGTTGCCGGATTTATTGAACGACGGTTACGATTTGATTAAACAATTACTGCGCTTAACGTAAATTATGGCTGAAGATTCCGGACAAGAAAAAACCGAAGAACCCACACAGAAACGGCTGACTGATGCCAAAAATAAAGGTCAAATTGCACGGTCGCGCGAACTAAATACCTTTTTAATGATGATTGTCAGCGCGTGGTTATTGTCATCACAAGGTGAGCGCATCGGGCAAGGTCTAATTACCATGATGAAAAGTCATTTTCATATTTCCCGTGACGTTATTTTTGAACCACAAGCGACAGTTGTTTTTTTTAAACAAGCCATGAGCGACGGCTTATTACTCATCGCGCCCCTGTTAGCGATTCTCACCGTCACCGCTATTCTTGCGCCCATCGCCTTAGGAGGTTGGATTTTTAATATGGAAACCATAATGCCTAAATTCGACAAACTCGATCCGATTAAAGGTTTGCCAAAATTATTTTCCATGAACGGTTTGGTCGAACTGCTCAAAGCGATGCTCAAAATTACGCTTGTTGGCACCATTGGCTGGTTGCTGTTCAATTCCATTTTCGCAGAATTATTAGGTTTGAGTTCCGAACCAATGGAACAAGCGATTATTCACGCCGTCAAATTGATTGCTCACAGTTTTTTAATTTTAAGTGCCGCGTTGATTGCGGTCGCGGCGATTGATGTGCCGTATCAATTGCACAAACACAGCAAAGATTTAAAAATGTCGTTGCAAGAAATCAAAGACGAAATGAAAGAATCGGAAGGTAGCCCTGAAATTAAAGGGCGAATTCGGCGCACGCAAATGGAAATGGCGCAAAATCGCATGATGCAAGAAGTACCGAATGCCGATGTGATTATTACCAATCCTAGCCATTACGCGATTGCGTTGAAATACGACGAAGGTTCCGGTAACGCGCCCATTTTAATCGCTAAAGGCATTGATTTAATCGCTGCCCAAATTCGTAATTTAGCCATTGAAGCCAACGTGCCGCTGGTTGCCGCGCCACCGTTGGCGCGTGCTTTGTATTATTCCACCGAATTAGATAACGAAATTCCGCAAGGCTTATATTTAGCCGTGGCGCAAGTGTTAGCCTATATTTTCCAGCTGAAAGAAGCCTATAAAACGCACGGCACGAAACCTGCTGTACCCAAAGATATTAAAGTGCCGCCGGAATTTAAACAGGAATAAGCTGTCATGGATTTAACTAAACTCAAAGCCTTTGGGGCAATGCTCGGAAAAGCCGAACTCGGTGCGCCGTTTGTTATTGTCGTGATTTTGGCAATGATAATGCTGCCTTTGCCAGCGTTTTTGCTCGATATTTTCTTTACCTTCAACATTGCTTTTTCGCTGATTATTTTATTGGTGGTGATTTACACGCTCAAACCGTTAGATTTTGCGTCGTTTCCGACCGTCATTTTGTTGGCAACTTTATTACGCTTGGCGTTAAACGTCGCCTCGACGCGCGTTGTTTTACTCGAAGGACACAACGGCGGCGACGCAGCGGGAAAAGTGATTGAAGCCTTTGGCGCGTTTGTTATTGGCGGCAACTTTGCGGTGGGTTTGGTTGTATTTACCATTTTGGTGATTATCAATTTTATGGTGGTCACGAAAGGCGCGGGGCGAGTTGCCGAAGTGGGCGCACGCTTTACGTTGGACGCGATGCCTGGAAAACAAATGGCTGTGGATGCCGATTTGAACGCCGGTTTAATTACGCAAGACGAAGCCCGCGCTCGACGTGCCGAAGTCGCCATGGAAGCGGATTTTTACGGTTCGATGGATGGCGCGAGTAAATTCGTGCGCGGCGATGCGATTGCGGGGATTATTATTCTGTTCGTCAACATTATCGGCGGCTTGATTATCGGCATGTTGCAACACAATTTAACCTTTGCCGATGCCGGCGAAAAGTACGTTTTATTAACCATCGGTGACGGTTTGGTGGCGCAAATTCCGTCGTTATTATTGTCCACCGCGTCCGCGTTAGTGGTTACGAAAGTCGGCGCAACCGGTCAAAATATCGGTCAACAAGTCAGCGCACAATTATTTGAAAATCCCAAAGCGTTAATGATTACCGGCGGCATTATCGGCGCGTTAGGTTTAATTCCTGGCATGCCGAATGTCGTGTTTTTGTTATTATCGTCGGCGTTAGGCGGTTCGGCATATTTAATCGACAAACGCCGTAAACAAGCAGCGATTGACGCATTGACGATGAAAAAGCCCGAAACGTTACAAGCTCCGAGCGAAAATCGCGATTTGAGTTGGGAAGACGTGATGCCCGTGGATATTATTGGGCTAGAAGTCGGTTATCGTTTGATTCCGTTGGTGGATAAAAACCAAGGTGGCCAATTGATGGTGCGAATTAAAGGCGTGCGGAAAAAATTGTCGCAAGAATTGGGTTTCTTAATTCCATCTGTTCACATTCGCGATAACTTAGATTTGAGTCCGACAACGTACCGCATTTCGTTAATGGGCGTAACGGTGGGCGAAGCGGAAATTGTCCCTGAAATGGAAATGGCGATTAACCCGGGTCGTGTTTTTGGTGAATTAGTCGGAAAAGCCTGCAAAGATCCCGCGTTTGGTTTGGATGCGGTGTGGATTGAACCTAATCAAAAAAATTACGCGCAAACAATGGGTTATACCGTGGTCGATGCCGGAACTGTGGTGGCGACACATTTAAGTCATTTATTGCAATCGCACGCGCATGAATTATTGGGCTACGAAGAAACGCAACGAATGTTGGATAATTTGGCGAAAACAGCACCGAAATTAGTCGAAGATTTAGTACCGAAAACGTTGGCGTTGGGCGTGGTGGCGAAAGTATTGCAAAATTTGCTTATCGAACAAGTACCAATTCGAGATATGCGGACGATTGCCGAAACCTTGGCAGAATACGGTTCAAAGAGTCAAGATACCGACATTTTGACTTCCGCCGTCCGTACCGCGCTAGGACGTTTAATTATTCATGAAATTACCGGCTCGTCGGACGAGTTGACCGTTATCACCTTAGACAGTGAGTTGGAACAGATATTGCAGAAGTCATTGCAGACGGCAAGCGAAAGCGGCACCGGCGTTGAACCAGGACTTGCTGATCAAATGCACGACTCATTGCAAGAAAATACACAGCAAATGGAAATAGATGGCTTGTTACCTATTTTGTTGGTGTCCTCCTATATCCGACCTTGGTTGTCCCGCTTCGTTCGTCATTCGATTCCAAATTTACACGTTTTGGCATACAACGAAATCCCCGCCGATCGGCAGGTGAAGGTGATTGCAAATGTTGGGCGACGCACTAATTAAAGAGTTAAAGGGAAACTAAGGACTTCTAATGAAAATTAAACGTTTTTTTGCAGAAAACATACGACAAGCCATGCAAATGGTACGCGAAGAATTAGGCGCAGACGCAGTCATTATGTCTAATCGAGCAGTCGATGGTGGCGTTGAAATCGTTGCTGCTCGTGATTTTGATGAACAAGTAATTCGTGCTAACCCATCAGTGCGAAGCGAAGACGTTTCGCCTGATTTTTTCAAGCAATCTAACTCGTCGAAACCCATTAAAAAAGTCGATTTGCCAGATTTTCAAGCTGAAAAAAATCGTTTGCACGTTATTAGTAGTCCGCGCAAACAAGACGATGGCGCATTCGGTTCAAGTGCCGCCAAACGTGGCATTGATCAATATGTCGGTTACGCTGAAAAAGTGCAATTGCGCGGTAATCCTGACGCTGTGAAACACGATTTTAAATCGGCGGCTAAACCTGCATCAACGCCTTTTGCACCGTCGATTATGATTAAAGTACCGACGAAAAAAGTGAAACAGTCGCTCGTTCCAGTCAATCAACGTGAACACCGTGAACCGTTTCGCGAGCAAACACCGCAACGCGAATCAATGTATCGCGAACCGCCACAACGTGAAATCTATCGTGAACCTGCGCCAAAACGTGAACCGATTATGCCGCAAGCGCGGGAAACTCGCGCAGAAGTTCAAAATGAAGCGCACGAATTGCGTCAACATTTTCATGACGATTACGAAGATGAGTTTGATGAATTTTTAGATGAGGCTGCCCAAGAAACGTATGCGGTATCCAATCGTGAAGCCGCGCGTGTTGAACCGGTCATGCACGAAATAGCCGCTGAACCAGTGCCGCAGCTGATAATTGAAGAAAAAGAAAATTTGTCGGATAAACTGTTGCTGCAAATGACGAAAGATATTAAGTCGTTACGCAACTCGATGGACAGCAAATTATCCAACATCAATTTTGCACATCATTCTCAAAATCCGAATTCCACGCCGATTCGCAACGAATTGTTGCAAAAATTAGCGCGAATGGGTGTATCAAAAAAATTAAGTGTCAAAATCGCGAATCGTTTCGCCAATCACACCAATTTTGATTTTGTGTTCACGCAAGCACAAGAATTATTAACTAAAGTGTTGCCGATTGTGCAAGATAACTTACTCGAAATAGGCGGTGTGATTGCATTAGTTGGGCCAACCGGCGTGGGAAAAACCACTAGTGTTGCCAAAATTGCCGCGCAATTCACACTAAAACACGGTGCCAATCAAGTCGCGTTAATTACCACCGATAATTATCGTATCGCCGCACATGAACAATTAAACACTTATGGACGTATACTTAACATTCCAGTACGAATTGCGTCGAGTGCAGCAGAATTAAGACAACTCATTCACAGTTTTTCAGATAAGAAATTGATTTTGATTGATACCGCCGGCATGAGCCAACGTGATATGAAATTGATTGAACAAATTAACACCTTAAAAGAGAACGAGTTGACCATTAAATCGTACTTGGTGATGTCGGCAGCGACTGAATACAAAGCGATGAACGAAATTATCGATGCGTTTCACTTGTTCAAACCGCAGGCGGCAATTCTGACCAAACTGGATGAAGCGGCAACCATCGGGTCGGCGTTGTCCTCGTTAATTGAACATAATTTACCGTTGTCGTTTATCACTAATGGTCAACAAGTCCCGGAAGATATGCGTTCGTCAAGTGCGAGAGAATTAGTAGCGCAATGTGTTGAAGAGTTGGATGTTGAACAAGACGATTACGAAGAAAACAATGAAGCATGGGTGGCTCAAGGTTATGCTTAAACAACCAGATCAAGCGGCGGGTATTCGCAAAATGAACAAAAATAAACCGGTGCGTGTTATTGCGGTTGCCAGTGGAAAAGGCGGCGTAGGTAAAACCAATGTGTCAGTAAATGTAGGCATTTCGTTGGTACAAATGGGGCAGCGTGTCGTGTTAATGGACGCAGATATGGGTCTGGCGAATGTGGATATTTTGCTGGGCGTTTATCCGAAATACAATTTGTCGCACGTTTTGACGGGTGAAAAAACGCTCGACGAAATCATGGTGACATCGCCGTCTGGTTTGAAATTGATTCCAGGTGCGTCTGGGATTCAAAAAATGACGGAACTTTCGACCATCGAACAAGCGGCGGTGATTCGCGCATTCAGTGAAATTGACCAGCAAATCGACGTGTTAATTGTCGATACGGCAGCAGGAATTTCGTCTAGCGTGGTGAATTTTTCACGCGCTTGCCAGGAAATTATTGTGGTGGTGTGTGACGAACCGACTTCGCTAACGGATGCGTATGCGTTTATCAAATTATTGAATCGGGATTACGGTTGCAATCATTTTCATATTTTGACAAATATGGTGCAGTCGGTGCAACATGGCAGAACGTTATTTCAAAAACTCAATAAAGTCACCGACAATTATTTAGATGTGACGTTGCAATTTGTCGGGGCGATTCCTTTCGATGAGTATTTGCGCCAGTCGGTGCAAAAACAAATGCCGGTTGTGTTGGGATTTCCACGCAGTAAATCGGCGCAAGCGATGAGAGCGATTGCCACGAAAATTGATACTTGGCCGCTCAAAACACAAGCAGGTGGTTATATTGAATTTTTCATTGAACGCATGGTGAAGTATTCCCAAAAGGAGGTCGCATGAGTAATGCCATTTTAAAATTTAAATTGGGGGTCGAATGAGTGCCGTAGCCATGTACAGCTCTGTTCAAACAGGGGGAGTTAACGCGCAAATCATGCAGCACGCGCCGCTGGTTAAACGTATCGCCTACCATTTATTGAGTAAATTGCCCGATACGGTGCAAGTCGATGATTTAATTCAAGCCGGAATGATTGGTTTGCTGGAATCGATGAAAAATTATGATTCCAGCAAAGGCGCGAGTTTTGACACTTATGCGGGCATTCGGATTCGCGGTTCAATGCTGGACGAAGTGCGCCGCTGTGACTGGGTGCCACGTTCAGTTTATAAGAAATCGCGTATTATTAGCGAGGCAATTCGAGTTTTAGAAAATCAAACTGGATGTGCTGCAAAAGACAGTGATGTCGCGGAATATCTGGGAATTAGTCTCGATGAATATCACCGAATTTTGCGTGATTCGAGTAATTGCCGCGTGTTCAGTATTGAAGAATTAGCGCAAACTGGCGATAATTACCTCGAAGAGTCCTCTGGCGTGGTCGAAGCTCCGCTTGAAAGTGTCACTCGTGAAAGTTTTCAATGCGCCCTCAGTGCGGCTATTGCGAGTTTGCCTGAACGTGAACGGTTGATTATTTCCCTGTATTACGACGAAGAATTAAATCTGCGTGAAATTGGAAAAATTTTAAATCTGACCGAATCTCGAGTGAGTCAAATTAGCTCTCAAGCTGTATTACGGTTACGTTCTCGACTTAGTAGCTGGATAGATAATGACTAACTTTTAACACGTTTTGCCGCTGTGGTCAGCGTGTTATCAACACAGATATAGGCAAACGAATGAATATTTTAAGCATTGTTGGACTTATCGTTGGTATCGATGCGATTCTAGCAGGCATAACATTGAAAGGCGGGGAAATTAGCTTATGACTAAATTTACCCGCCTTTCTTATTTGTAATGAAAATGTGAGCGTTTATCACGGAGAAAAATTATGTTAGAAATTCAAGCTGTTTCGCCGTCATTCCCTGTTATCAAAGCAAAAAAAATTCATCAAGACGAATATCGCACGCCTGACAAACCGCACAGAAATAATCCACAATTAGACGAACCTAAGGAAGAGCAAGATGTCATCCCTAGCCAACACATTGACGAACGTGTTTAATTATGACGTTGTGTTAATAGGCTTTAACATTATGCTGGTGATATTTGTCGCCAGCATAATTGCCTTAATTTGGTTGAGTCGTTCGGTGTGGCAGTTGAAACGTGATTATGCGAATTTGATGACGCTGGTAGACGGTAACAAAAACGATGTATTTGGTTTGTGTTCCGCTGCGCTGACGGTGAATGAAAATACGGCGATAGCGCACGAACAATTACACGATTTAAAACAGCAATTAGCGGGCGTTCTCGACAAAATAAGTGAATTGCAACAAGTCCAATTAGTGAATGTGGACAGTCCTTATAATATCGATATTCGTAAAATTCGAGATGGCGCGAGTATCGATGAGCTAATGCACCAATCGGATTTAAGCTACGACGAAGCGGCGTTGCTCATTCGTTTACACGGTGGCAAAAAGCCGAATTAACGAACCAAGGTTTGTATCCTCAAAAAATTTGATAGAGAACACATTGTGAATGTAGAAAACAAAAACGGTTTGAATTATAAAGATGCAGGCGTGGATATTGTGGCGGGAAATGCGTTGGTTGAACGAATTAAACCGATTGCGGCGAGAACTCGTATTCCCGGTGTGATGGCGGGTTTGGGTGGATTTGGTTCATTGTTTGAATTACCGTTGAATAAATATAAAAATCCCGTGTTGGTGTCTGGAACGGACGGCGTGGGTACAAAATTAAAATTAGCGATTGATTCTGGCATCCACAACACCGTCGGTATTGATTTAGTGGCAATGTGTGTGAACGATATTATCGTTCAAGGGGCAGAACCGCTGTTCTTTTTAGATTATTTTGCTACCGGTAAATTGGACGTAAACATTGCTGCCGCTGTTATTGAAGGCATTGGCAAAGGCTGTGAATTAGCGGGCGCGGCGTTGGTGGGCGGCGAAACCGCTGAAATGCCCAATATGTACGCCGATGGCGATTACGATTTAGCCGGTTTTTGTGTCGGCATCGTCGAAAAATCCGACATGCTCGACGGTAGCAAAGTCAGCGCAGGCGACAAATTGATTGGTTTAGCCTCTTCGGGCGCACATTCCAACGGTTATTCGTTAATTCGTAAAATTATCGAACGCAATCAGTCGTCATTAGATGAACCATTTGATGGCAAAACATTGGGCGAAACGTTGTTAGCTCCGACGCGCATTTATGTTAAATCGTTGTTGACGTTAATCAAACAAATTCCTGTTCACGCCCTCGCGCATATTACTGGCGGCGGCTTGACCGAAAATTTACCGCGTGTCATTCCGGATAATTTGAACGCGAAAATTGATTTGAAATCATGGCAATTCCCCGCGATTTTCGATTGGCTGCAAAGCAACGGCAACGTATCGCAAGCCGATATGTTGATTACGTTTAATTGTGGTGTGGGAATGGTTATTTGTGTCGCGCCAGAAGATGAAGCGGCGACGTTGAATTTGTTGACTGAATTAGGCGAAACGGCTTTTGTGATGGGTGAAATTATCGCAGGTGAAGGTAAAGCCGAAGTGCGTTACCACTAATTATTGATATTGAATCGGGCAGCGTTCTAAAACCTGCCCGACGAGTTTTAAGCTGCCGCTACCACCGCGCCCAAACCCATGTCGATTTCGCCGCCAACCGCCCACAGCTTTTCTAATTGATAATTGTCACGCGCTTGTTTTGTCATAGCGTGAACAATCACATCGCCCAAATCGAGTAATACCCAATCTGAAGTCATGTCGCCTTCCATACCTAATGGATGAAAGCCGCTTTCTTTTGCCGAAATTTCAACGTAATCGCACAACGTTTTAATGTGTCGATTCGATGTGCCAGTGACGACAACCATATAATCGGTAAAACTGGTTCGACCGCGCACATCTAAAACCACCATTTCTAACGCCTTACGTTCGTCTAAAACGCTTTCCACTAACGCTAATAATTTTTCTGTGTTCATTCTGTTCCTATTTAAATTTTTTAAAGTACATTCACTGATTGTTGATTAGTATAACGAAAAACATTTAGTGACGCGAATTAGCACGCCGTAACGCCGCGTGAATCTTCGTGCGTCTGACGCTCTGTTCATTCACACACGATTTGAACGCACGCCGCCATTTTTTCCGTGAAAAACGCAGCCGAAATCCATAAATTTCCAACCGCCGCAAGTTCACCGTTTAAATAAATCAACGGCATATTTTCCCGTTGCCACGGCGGAATGTTGGCTTCTTGAAACAGTTTTTTTAATTCGTGATGCCCGTCACGGTTCGGTAATGCTAATGTTTCGCCGCCACGCCGCATTTTTACGGTAATCGTCGCCGCATTCCAAACGACGTGCGAAATACCACAATCTGCCGATTGAATGGTCAAAACTTGCTGATTGGAAAGCGTCAAGGTTGTTTTTCCGTGCTGCCAATCACACCATTCAAAGCCCGTTAAAACGCGCGTCATCGCGTACAATTTCGTGCGATAACGGCGAATTTTCACGCCGTGACCCGTTAAAATCGGCGAACCATCAACACGCGCAGCCATCACGTCATTCAAAATACGTTGCACAAAATTGTGTGACGGCATTTTTAAACCCAAAAAATCAAACCATTGCCGCACAATCAAGCGTTGTTCGCTCGGCGAATACGTTTGCAATGTGGGAATGTTCAGCGTGTTATCGAGCGGATTAAAAACAGTTTCAAATTGCGTTTGTGCGAAGTTTGAAATCACCGTTTGCGCTTCGGCACAATGCGTCGCAGCTCGCGCCACTGTTTTGTCGAGCGATTGCCAGCGTTGTTTTAAATGCGGAATAATTTCTCGACGTAAAAAATTTCGGTCATAAATCGTGCTTTGATTGCTCGGATCTTCAATCCAATTTAATTGATGTTCAGCGGCGTAAATGTTGATAGTTTCTTTGCTGATATTGAGCAATGGACGCAATAATTCGCCGTCGCCAAACGGCGTTTTTTCAGGCATTCCCGCCAACCCGCGTAAACCGCTGCCCCGAAAAAGTTGCAATAATACCGTTTCAAGTTGATCTTCACGATGTTGAGCAATCAATAATACGTCGTTCTCGTTAATCAAATTTTTAAACGCCGCATAACGCGCATTGCGAGCCGCTTCTTCGGGACTTTCGCCTGAATTCGGATGCGCGTAAACACGCTG
Organism: uncultured Pseudomonadota bacterium; assembly: GCA_903870545.1. Taxonomy (GTDB): domain Bacteria; phylum Pseudomonadota; class Gammaproteobacteria; order Methylococcales; family Methylomonadaceae; genus UBA10906. The sequence goes on along the minus strand of CAIQDI010000026.1, from coordinate 9,191 downwards.
CATTAAAAACGCAACGCCCAATTTTTCTGCAATTTTGGCACAATGAATTGCCCATTCATCCGCTTCAAATTGTAATCCGTGATGAATATAAACGGCGGTGATTTTCGCTTTAAATTCGGGCAATGCCGCGCAAGCGTGCAACAAAACGTGCGAATCCACGCCGCCGCTGTAACCAATATAAATTCGCTGCACATTTGCCGCAACATCTACTAATTGCAAATGCGCCGCCGCCTCGATTTCACCGTAAATTTTACGCTTTGACTCTTTCAATTTGTCTTACCTTGAGATTTATGGATAGCAACCTGATAATACCGTTTTTTCAACGCCGTAGAAAATAGGAAGAAGTTATGCAACACAAAATCCGTGTGTGGTTTTTGAGTGTGTTTTTGTTGAGTTTTTGGAGTTTTTCAACCTGGGCGCAATTGCCTGATTTTGTTGACATGGTGAAAGCGAACGGTGGCGCAGTGGTGAATATCAGTACCACGCAAAAAGCTCCGGCTGGTGCAGAATCAGGGGCTGGCGAAGACGTGCCACAATTTCCCGAAGGTGCGATTCCGCCCGAATTAGAAGAATTATTACGCCGATTTAATGAACAACAAGGCGGTGGCGGTGCGGCACCGAAAGAGGCGCGTTCATTGGGTTCGGGCTTTATTATTTCCGCCGACGGTTATGTTTTAACGAATCATCACGTTGTCAAAGATGCGACTGAAATTGTGGTGAAATTATCGGATCGCCGTGAATTGGTGGCAAAGTTAATTGGTTCGGATGCTCGCACCGATGTCGCAGTATTAAAAATTGACGCGCGTGATTTACCCACCGTCACGATTGGCGCACCCGATAAATTGCAAGTCGGCGAATGGGTGTTGGCGATTGGTTCGCCGTTTGGTTTTGACCAATCGGTGACGGCGGGCATTGTCAGCGCAAAAGGTCGCAGTTTGCCCGGCGGAAATTATGTGCCGTTTATTCAAACAGACGTGGCGATTAACCCTGGAAATTCGGGCGGCCCGTTGTTCAATATGGAAGGCAAAGTCGTCGGCATTAACTCTCAAATTTACAGCCGCACCGGCGGTTCGATGGGTTTATCGTTTTCGATTCCGATGGATGTCGTGATGAATGTGGTCGAACAAATCAAAGTGAAAGGCAAAGCGTCGCACGGTTGGTTGGGCGTACAAATTCAAGATGTGACCCGCGAATTAGCAGAATCGTTTGGCATGAAAAAACCACAAGGCGCGTTGGTCGCAAAAGTAATTGCAGGCGGGCCCGCCGAACAATCGGGCGTTCAAATTGGCGATATTATTACCGAATTTAACGACCAGTTAATTGATCATTCGGCAGATTTACCGCCGATGGTTGGCATTACGCCGATTAACAATTCGGCGACGTTGAAAATTATTCGCCAAGGCGAAACACGCACGCTGCATTTCAATGTCGGTTTGTTGCCAGAAGAAGAAGATAAATTAGCGTTGGCGAAAAGTAACGCCAGCAAATCGCCCGCGAATCAGTTGGGGATTACGGTTTCAGAACTTACGCCCGATCAGCGACAATTGTTACAAATTCCGAAAAATGGCGTGTTGGTGCAAGAAGTGATGGCGGGCGCGTCGCGGGATGCGGGACTTCAACGCGGTGACGTGGTGTTACGCATTCAAAATACCATCGTGCGAGATTTGAATGAATTTGACAAAATTGTCAAAAAATTACCGACGGGCGTATCGATTGCGGTGCTAATTCAACGCCAAGGAAATCCGGTGTTTTTAGCATTGAAATTGAAATAGATTTTTTCCATTTTGTACGGGCAATCGGTGTGATTGCCCTGCTTTTATTTTCAAACATTCGTTATGAAAGGGCAGGCAACAAGACCTGCCCCTACGAAATCACCCAAATTATCATGAAAAACTTCCTTTATTTCTTATTAGCCATCAACAGTTTGCAATCATTCGCCGCCACAAAACTACCCACACCCGCCGTTCAAAATATCGATATTGCTTATCTCAGTCAAGAACTCGCGCCACCGACAGAAATGCTGTCGAACCTTGACCCGTTTATTGCGAATAAAGGCGTTGAAGGCGCGGAATTAGCGATTAGCGATAACAACACGACCGGACAATTTACTCACCAAAATTTTATTCTGCACAAATTCAACGTGCCGCCCGCCGGAAATGTGGCGGACGTTTTTAAACAAAATATCGCCACTAAATTTCATTACGTTATTACCAATTTAAATGCCGCGAAAACGTTGGAAATTTCAGATTTAGCAACGAATTCCGACACGCTTTTTTTCGATGCCGGAACGGTTGACGACGCATTACGCAATGAACAATGCCGCCAAAATACGCTGCATTTGTTACCCAGTCGCGCCATGAAAGCCGATGCGTTGGCGCAATATCTAATGAAAAAACGCTGGGCAAAATGGTTTTTAGTGGTGGGAAATGCGCCCGAAGATGCGTTATTTGCCACTGCGTTGAAACGAGCCGCCAAAAAATTCGGCATGAAAATCGTCACCGAAAAAAAATGGGAACACACGTTCGATGCGCGTAAAAGCACACAATCCGACGTATCGGTTTTTACACAAAGTGACGATTACGATGTGTTAGTCGTCGCCGATGAACAAGGTTTGTTCGGTGAATATCTAGCGTATCGAACTTGGTTGGCACGTCCGATTGTTGGCACGCAAGGTTTGACAGCGACCGCGTGGCATTCGACCCACGATTTATGGGGCGCGACACAAATTCAACATCGTTTTCAAGAATTGGCGAAACGCAATATGGAAGAACCCGATTATGGCGCGTATTTAGCGGTTCGGGCGATTGGCGAAGCGGCAACGCGCACCAAATCCGCTGATTTAAAAACTGTTCGAGATTATTTACGCAGCCCACAATTTACCTTGCAAGGTTATAAAGGCAATGCGTTGTCATTTCGCGCGTGGGATGGACAATTGCGCCAATCCATTTTGCTCGCCGCGCCACGTTCATTAGTTGCCGTCGCGCCCATCGAAGGATTTTTGCATCCGAAAACCGAATTGGATACGCTCGGTTTTGATGAACATGAATCAGGTTGTCATTTGCGCTAAACTTTCCTGACACATTTAACCACTTCGAGAATTCAAACATGAAACAAGTCGCTTCCTTGCAATACGGCGTAATTTTTAAAAAAGCCTTTTCAAACCTCGAGATTTTCAAAGCGTTCGTCAAAGATATTATCGGCATCGAGTTAGAAATCGACAAAATTGAAACGGAAAAATCCTTTACCCAGAAAATCGGCAACATCAAAGTCGAATTTGATTTGTATGCCGAAGATTTAAAAAATCGCGTGATTGTGGAAATTCAACATCAAAATGGTTCGGATTATTACGACCGTTTTTTGCATTATCATTGCGTCGCGTTGTTGGAACAAGCTGAGAATTACAGAAATTATCGCCCCAATTTGACGGTCTACACGATTGTCGTTTTAACGTCTGCGGACAAACATAAAACCGATGTCGCGGTGATTGATTTTGACCCGAAAGACCGTTACGGCAACGGGTTAAACGAAATTAAACACAAAATAATTTACCTTTCGCCAAAATATGTCACGGATGACACGCCCGAAGTTTATCGAGAATGGTTGAGCGCGATTAAGGAAAGTTTAACGGGGCAAATTGAAGAATCCAATTATCATCGTCCTGAATTACAAACGGTGTTTGATTTAATTGCCAAAAATCTGGTGTCGCCCGAAGAAAAATACTGGATGATTGAAGAATACAATTTTGAGTCCGACAAAAAAGAACGATTCGCTGACGGTATTAAAGAAGGCGGATTAAAAGCCACGCACACCATCGCCCAAAATCTACTCGCAACGGGTTTAGAGATTGAAACTATCGCCCAAGCAACCGGTTTAACGCACGCTGAAATTGAGAATTTGCGTTAAACTTTGCGATTCAAACTCACAAGGAATGACAAAACGAAATGAAAATAGAATTTGATGACGAAAATCCAGAATGGACAGCGTCAATGTTTAAAGAAGCGAAAACAGCCGCTGAACTATTCCCGCATTTAATTCCGACTAAAACGAAAATAGACCTTTCGATTTCTTACGATGCCGATATTATCAACGCTTTCAAAGCCACCGGCGAAAATTGGCAATCACGCATGAATGATGTGTTGCGCGAATGGGTCAATTGCCATCCAAATCTGATTTAATTCACCAGGAACAAAATATGAACAAACCAAAACTACTCGCCGCCACCATCGCGTTGTTGCTACTTTCAAGCCACGCTTTCGCCGCCGATAAACCCGAATTCATCAGCAATGGTGACGGCACCATCACGCACACGCCGACCGATTTAGTTTGGCAAGCCTGCGCGGTCGGGCAAACTTGGGATGCTTCATTTGCAACTTGCACAGGCGAAGCAAAAAAATTCGCATACTCTGACGAAGACAAGATTGGGGCAATCCAAGTCACCAGCGATTTCGCAGGTCAAAAAGATTGGCGACTTCCTACTATTGCCGAACTGAATACAATCATCGATGCAAAAAGAACAAGTCCCGCGATTAACAAATCATTTTTTCCTAACACACCAGCTGTTAATTTTTGGTCATCTTCGGTTGCGACTGATAGTCCTCATAACGCATGGTTTGTGGACTTCCGTGACGGTTATGGTTACGGTAACTACTATAACCAGGGCGACACCACAGATGGTGGCAGCGCAATCCGTTTTGTGCGTGGGGGACAGTCTTTTTCCTTTGTTAATTTAACTGATTTCGTGGATAACAAAAATGGCACAGTGACAAACAACAAAACGGGATTGACGTGGCAACGTTGCGTGATGGGGAAAACGTGGAATGATGGTTATTGTGATGGCACGGCGACAACTTATAAACAAAGTGACGCTGCAAAATTAACCAGTGATTTAGGTGGACAAACAGATTGGCGTTTACCGACGTACAAAGAATTACTAACAATTGTCGATTATGGAACATCCGCACCTGCAATAAATTCAACCGTTTTTCCCGATACACCAGTAACTGACTTTTGGACAACAACACCAAAAGCTGAAGAGGCGGATTCCTTTTGGAACGTGGGATTTAAGAGTGGTCAGGGTGGATACACATCGAAAACGACGGAGTATTCAGCGCGGCTGGTTCGTGGCACGTTGTGGGGGAATTCAACAGTAACAACGCTAACAGGAGGCGTTGATTTAGCTCCCACCATTACCGCAACACCAAACCCCGCAACCGTGAATGGCAACATTACCTTTACCGCGACGTTGACCAACAAAGGAACCGCGACGGCGACCGATGCCAAAATGAGTTTTGGGTTGCCAAAAAATACGGTGAGTTTAGTGACAAAACCAGATGACTGTAATTTTACGGGTTTGAGCGTGGTGTGTGCGGTGGGAAATGTTGTGCCGAATGGTTCCATCACGAAAACGGTGACGGTTAAAATGACGAAAGCGGGCGGTTTGAGTTTTGGTGTAACTTCGTGGGCAAACGAAAAAGATGTCAATATGAAAGATAATATCGCGCGTACGACGGTGGCGATTCGGAAATGATAAACAAAAAATTTTTAACCTTCGCGCTATTCGCAACGATGAACGCGCACGCCGAAACGGTTTTTGTCACGCTCGAAAAAGACAACGCTTTAGCCGTCATGAATCCGATTGACGGCACGTTAATTAAAACCGTTCCGGTCGGTAAACGTCCGCGCGGCATTGCGTTAAGTGCGGATAATAAATCGTTGTACATTGCGACCAGCGACGACAACACGATTAAAATTTTCGACGCAGAAACGTTGAAAGAAACCGGACGTTTGCCGTCTGGCGAAGATCCCGAAACGTTCGCGCTCAGTCCGACTGGCGACAAAATGTATGTTTCAAATGAAGACAACAGTTTGGTGACGGTGATTGATGTGGCGAAAAAGAAAGTCATCAAACAAATCAAAGTCGGCGTTGAACCCGAAGGAATTACCGTCAGCCCCGATAATCAATGGTTAATTAGCGCGTCCGAAACCACGAATATGGTGCATTGGATTGACACCAAAACGCAGACGATTGTCGAAAATACGCTGGTGGATGCGCGTCCGCGTTTCGTCACCTTCACGCCGGACAGTTCGCAATTGTGGGTCACGTCAGAAATGGCGGGGAGTTTGATGGTGTTGGATACGCAAACGAAACAGCCGATTAAAACGATTAACTTTGCGATTCAAGGCGTGCCGGCTGACAAAATTCAACCCGTTGGCATTGCGATTGATAAAAACCGCACTCGTGCTTATGTTGCGTTGGGAACGGCAAATCGTATCGCGGTGATTAACGCGCAAACGTTTGAAATCGAAAAATATCTTTTAGTCGGTTCGCGCGTGTGGAATGTCGCGTTTTCGCCCGACCAAAAACGGTTGTATGCCGCGAATGGCGTGACGAATGACGTGTCGATTATTGATTTAGAATCGCAAACCGTGACGAAATCGGTGGGCGTTGGAAATTATCCTTGGGGTTTGGCGGTGAAACCATGAACAAAAATAATGTCATTTCAATCAATAGAACTAAAGCAAATCCCCCCAACCCCCCTTCAAAAAGGGGGGCTTTAACGGTTGAAAATTTAACGTTTTCTTACGGACAAAAAAAAGCTCTCGATAATGTCAATTTTCAAATTCAAGCGGGTGAATGCACGATTTTACTCGGTGCCAATGGCGCGGGAAAAAGCACGTTATTTTCGTTGATTACGCATTTGTACGACACGCACGCGGGGCGCATTGAATTGTGTGGTTTTGATATTCAAACCCAATCACGACAAGCCTTGGCGCGGTTGGGCGTGGTATTTCAACAAACCACGTTGGACATGGATTTAACGGTTTTACAGAATCTAAATTATCACGCGGCATTGCACGGTATGAGCGGAAAATTGGCAAAACAGCGCATTCAAGAAGAATTGGAACGGTTGCAAATGTATGAACGGCGCGGCGAAAAAGTGCGGCAATTGAACGGCGGTCACAAACGGCGCGTGGAAATTGCGCGGGCGTTGTTGCACAAACCCGCGTTATTATTGCTCGACGAGCCGACCGTTGGGCTGGATATTCCTAGCCGTAAAAGTCTGGTTGATTATGTGCATCAGTTGGTGGCGGATGAAAAAATAGCGGTGCTGTGGGCGAGTCATTTGATTGACGAAGTGTATTCGGAAGACCGTTTAATTGTGCTGCATCACGGACAAATTAAGGCAATGGGCAGCGTGCCAGAAATTTTAAATTTAACCCAAACCGACCAACTTGCCGAGGCGTTTAACATTCTCACAAAGTCGTAAAAAGCGATTATTTACATTGTTGCAGCGGTTTAACGCTTTTCGTTTCGGTGGTTGTTGTGATGATTGAAACGTCTAATTTTTTCTCTTTTTTCTCTTTTACGTCTTTTTCATCTTTGGAACTTTTAGATTCGGTTGCCGAATTCGATTTTTCAGAAGGTGCAGCAGCACTAGAAACTGGAGATTCTTCCGATAGTTTTGTTGTGGTTGAAGCAGGCGCAATGGTCAGTATTGGCGCGGTGGATGCTGTTTGCATAATTAAAACGGTTTTGGTTTCCAAATCGATATTTGTTTCAACTTTGGCGGTAATTGTTTTCACTTCTTCGGGTGTTTTATCTTTCAATAATTCATTAAGTGTTTCTTTTATCGGTGAATCTGGTTTTATTGCGTCTGGATTTATCACAACAGGTTCGACAGGTTTATCAAGCTGTGGCGGCGTATCAAGAACAGCTAAAATTTCCGCACTGGCTTGGGTTTGTTCAAATTTACCGTCTATTTTTCCTGCCGCACTAAAAAACATCGATTGACTTAATTGTGAGGGTTTGTAATCACCTAACACGGCAATTTTTAAAATGCCGCCCAATATCGCGTTTCCTGTTACGTCGAGATGATCATGAAGTTCGGGTGAATCGCCTGCCATTTCAAAATACACAAATCCACTTCCACGCTGTTCATAATTGCCATCAATTTTTATATTTCCAGGTGAATGTCCAGGGCTAATTCCACCGCCGAGTGTATTATTAAAATTCGGGGTAATGACCGTTCCGTTACCTTGTAAAATCGAACCTGAATTCAATGAAAAATCATTTTTAATTTCTAGTGTTGCCGCTTGTAAATTTAATGATGCGGAACTGGTCAGCGAATTCACAAATTGCACATCTGAGACGTTAATAATCTCGTTAGTTTGAATCGTTACATTTTGATTTTCGTCTGGTAAAACACCTTGATTCCAATTTTCGGTATTTATCCAATCACTATTTTTTCCGCCAATCCATGCGATATTTTGAGCGCGGTTAATCGTAAATAACGCAGGTCTGTAATCGATGGTGTAATTTGAACCCGCATCGAGTTGGCTGTTAATGTCGTAGGATTTAACGGTTTCTCCTTCGGTGCGAATGAGTTTTCCACTGATTGAATCATCGCCAATTAAACCTGTTGGCGTATAAGTGAATTCGATTGTATCGCTTTCGCCGTATGTTTTACTGGCTGAATTTGCGCTAATCGCCAACGTTTTCGCAGTAATATCAGCGGTGGTCGAAGTGGCATTATTGAAGGTGTAATTGCCCGCATCCGCTCCCGCCAACGTAATGCCAGAAACGGTAATCGGTTTCGCGATGCCGACATTTTTATTGGCAAAACTCGCCGCGCTGCTGCTCAGTGTTAAATTGTCGCCCGCAATGCGGTCATCGTTCCAACTGATTTGCGCGGCGGTGAAACCGTCGTAAATTTTGTTGCTGCCTGTTGCGCTAATCGCCAACGTTTTCGCCGTAATATCAGCCGTCGTGGTCGCTGAAGTATTGAAGGTGTAATTGCTCGCATCGGTTCCCGCCAACGTAATTCCTGAAATGGTAATCGGTTTCGCGATGCCGACGTTTTTATTGGCAAAACTCGCCGCGCTGCTGCTCACCGTCAAATTGTCGCCTGAAATTCGGTCATCGTTCCAACTGATTTGCGCGGCGGTCAAGCCGTCGTAAATTTTGGGAATTCCTGTCGCGCTAATCGCCAACGTTTTCGCCGTAATATCAGCCGCTGTAGTCGCTGAAGTATTAAAGGTGTAATTGCCTGCATCCGTTCCCGCCAACGTAATGCCAGAAACGGTAATCGGTTTCGCGATGCCGACGTTTTTATTGGCAAAACTCGCCGCGCTGCTGCTCACCGTCAAATTGTCGCCTGAAATTCGGTCATCGTTCCAACTGATTTGCGCGG
>CAIQDI010000025.1 GCA_903870545.1 uncultured Pseudomonadota bacterium | reverse complement strand
GCGTTTTCTAACATTGTGAATAAACTCAAAAAAGCTCAAATATAATGGTAACTTATCTTGTGAAATACCGCGATGCGGTCTGAGCCAAGGACGCAATAAAGACCAAAAACCTTCCATCGGGTTGGAATGAACCTCACAAAATCCATCTTCATCGTGTGCATATTCCCCAGCGGAATGATTGACCGTTTTATGCTTGAAACCCCATTGTTCGAGCCGACTGTACATGTTGTACTCATCGGTAAAATAAGCGTTCCAGCGGCAATCGACGACAAAATGATGGGCTTGATTGTCACTTGTTGTACGTTTTCTAGCATCCAAATCCGCACCTCACGTGAACGTTGAATCATGCCCAAAAACAGGTGGTTTTTCTGTGGCTAACGTTCCACGTCCACGCACTCCTTTTAAGCGACGATAACGCGGTTCTCTATTGGCTTCACGCACTTTTTCAGGTTGTCCTTTATGACTCGCCACAAGGTAAAGCTCGTCACATTCCACTTCACCAAATAGCATTACCAACTCTTTTTTTTATCAATCCATGCTCGTAAATGTTCCGTCATGAATTGTAAATCATCTTTGTTTAAATCCAATTCGCGGGCTATTTGAGCGGTTGATAAATTCAACTCCATGAAATAAAAACATAAAATCCAATAAGTGTATTTTCCATCTGCTCAGTTTAACAAAAAGACCTTGGAATCCATATAGAGCCTTAAAAATAATAAGTTACAAAAAATTTGAACATCAAGTTAAAGTGAAACATTCAAATTTGCCGAAAACTCATGCGGATCTAACTCAGCTAACTGCGAACGAACTCTTTGGCGCAAGGCTTTCGCAGGATTCAAAACATAAGTTTCATAATCAGCATGATCAGGATTTAAAAGTAATAATTTTGATAACGCCTTGGCTAATCGTTCAACGGCTTTTACATCACGAGTATCGCCACTTAATTTTGGGCATTCACCAAAGGGAAATTCAATATGACTAACCGTTCGAAGTTGATGCAGATATTCACCGAAAACATCGGCTTTAATGCCTAAACCTTGAGCATAATTTCCTGTTTCTAAACGTCTAATTTCCCAGCCTGCAATGATTCCGTGAAATCGATCCATTAACGCACTGTCTTGAAACATATCAGGTAAATGACTAATATAATTCGTGCGACGGGGTTGATTTTCATACAACTCGATATTTGCCAAAATCATCAAGCCGCATTCACTGGTAATTCGGTCATGACCAACAGAGTAACTGCCCGATTCTAAATAATTTTTAAATTGAGCATGAATGTCATCAGCTCCTTTGAAAGTAATGGATTGCCCTTCATCCAAAATAAGCAAATCGTAACGCCCCATTAAGCCAATTTCTTTGGTGTTCATATTTTTAAACAACTGCGCTTGCGATAACGATCCTGTACTTAACCAAGCGTAACGACTTAAATTTGCGTGAACAAATGATTTCCCTGTACCTTTTGGCGCGAGTTCTATCATGTTGAGATTATTTTGTATGAGCGGTAACAAACGCGAAATGAGTAAATCTTGTTCATATTCTGAGTACGAAAAAGGTTCGTAACTCATCGTGCGAATCAATAAATAAATCCATTCGCGCGTCGTAAATTGTTCACGCGCCGCAATTAACTGTTTTAAATTCACTTTTCCTGATTGCATTGGATGAAATTCAATCAATTCAATCACGTTTTTTTTGCCTTCCACTCGAACAATTAAACGTCCAGCTCCCCATTGTCCACCTTCGAGTAATGATTCGTTATTGTCTAAAACTTCATGCGTTACGCTGGCGGCAGTTTCATCTAAACAAGGAATTGAAACCCGTTGTTTATTATTTTTAATATCAATACTGACTTCAAATTTATCCAAAACAACTAATGCTTCTCCGCGTTGTAACTGACGTTTGAGTTTGTCTTTTTCTGTTTTCGTCGGTAAATGTTTACTCATAAACGCGGTGACATCTTGAAAAATGTTTTGCATTGTTTTATCAGGATGTTGAAAACGAGAGATAAGCCATTCTTCAACAAAACTTGGAATCGTGCGCTTGTCGCGAATTTTCAGTTCACGCACCAGTTTTTTATCAATTACTAATTCGCCAAATGTAGAGCGGATTTTTTCGTCTAATTCTTGACCGTTCAAAACATATCCTCAAAATTTTGTGCGCTCACATCTTTTTCTAAAAGTGCGGATGGAAAATCAACCGCGATAGTTTTTAAAATAGTTTCGCTTGCTTTCACTCTTGAAACAGAATCAGAAACGTAATCAAAATAAAAAATTGTTAGCTCCATTTCTGTGCGTCCTTGCTGTTCATTTGTTGCGTTAAAAGACAAAATAATTTCTTGGTTTTTGTTCGCCCTCAAACTATCAATGCTTGTTTCACCTTGAAAAATTCCATTTGGTTTAATGCGAATATCGCTGACGTTTTTATTTGCCATCAGACTGAGTTCGATTTGCCATTTTTTATCGCCAATTCGCCGTACTTGTGAGTTTTTTAACGTGATGTTAATGGATGCTTTTGTCGGTTCAGGTGTTTTTGTGGTGAGTGTTACAAATGGAATTAGCACTTCTTCAGGGGTTAAACCGCCGTGCGTCAGTAATCCATCCGCTGTTAGCCGTAATCTTTTTTTGGGAATGGCGTAATGTTCAAATTTCACAAAATCGGGTGGGATTTCAGAATGCGATGATTTCAATTTAAAGAAGCGTTCTTTGGTCAATTCACCAAATGATTCACCCGAATACAATTCTTGTGTCACCGTCATGCCGTGGTCAGCAGTAATAAAAAACACCACGTCGCGTCCTAAAACCATTGCATCTTTTGTCCAACGACGAATTGATGTTTTAAGTTGTGAGCAAATCAGTTTTATGTCGTCTCGATGCTTTTCAAAACTAATACAATCGTGCAATCGTTCATCTAATTTATTTTCAAAATACACCAATAAATTTGTGAATTCATCAAGATGCTCGCTTGATTCTTTGTAACTTTGAATAACTTTTAACGATGTAGATTGCTGTAAAAAAGGTTGATACGTTTCGCGGAGTGCTTTTTCATAATCACCCGCGAATTGATTTGCGGGCTTGCCTGTTAAAACGGCTTTTTTGCCAACTTCGGTGGTGGTTGGTAACGGAGAAAACAGCATCTTGGAATCTAAAATCAATTGTTCTTGTTCGCTCAATGATTCAAGTTCAGCCAGTAGCAGGTCTTGATTTAAAGCCGATAACGCATCAACCATAATTACAATTACCAAGTAATTTGCTTGTAAAAATTCAGTGATTTTTTGATGGCATTGTTGCCAATTCGATGTAGAAAGTGAAATTCGTGCCGATTGCGACAATAGGTAATCGGTAAAACTGCCGTTAATGGTTTCGTCTAATTTTTGTTTGTATAAAAACGCATGACGGCAATACTCAAAATACCCTTCGCTCCATGCTAAAACATCTGCCACACTTGCTGCACTGGTAAGCAACGAATAAGAACCTTGTTTTAATTTTTCAGCCAAGGCAATTGCTTTGGAGCTTTCAAATGTTGCAATTTTTTGTGCGAGTGCTTCGCTGATAAGGGTTGAATTTGCGTCTAACGTGTCGCTTAATTCTGTCCATAATGCAGACCAATCAACAATGACTAAATCGGCTAAAACGTTTGCCGATATTTCACCTGAAAGAATTTTATGTTTCACGCTGTGCAAAACGGCAATAAATTTTTCAATTAACACGCCTGCTTGATTTTCAAGTAACGTTAATCGAGGTAAAGATAATAATGATGCTGGAAATTCTAACGGGGGAAACGCGAGGTCTAAAGCATAACGACTGGCAAATTGCCGTAAATAAAATAAATGCTGTTGATAAGTAAATCGTTCAACAAAAGTGGTTAAATCAACATTTTTTAACGTTTGAAGTAACAACATTCCATTTTCACGCTCAACATCTAAATCAAATTCAAGGTGATTCAGCATATAATTTTGAATTGTTTTATCCTCAAGCAACATTGTAAATGCACGGGTTTGTTGACTTAACGCTTGAATAAATTCACCAAAATCATTTCCTGATATTAAATTTGAATGGCAAGCGGCTAATAAATTTTCTTCAAATGAATTAAATCGCGTTTCAAATGATGGCGACTTTAACAAATTCAGCGAAACAATCTGCTCATTCGATAACCAATCTGGTAAAGCTATTTTCAATTTTTCAGCAAGCAATAAACGGGGGATTTTGTGCCTTGCTGGCAAAACATTTTCCCAGCCTTCAAAATCTCGAAAACGTTGATAAAGCACTTCGCTGGTTAAGCGGATTCTTAATAATTCTGCCGACTGTTCACGCAAATGTTGAAAAATGCGTTGCGTTTGTAGCGTGACATCTTCTTCATTGGCTTGAACTTCAATCGCGGCTTCGTTGTCAATGTGAAAATAATCCAAAATAAATTGCACACTCATAATGAATTACTCGTAATCTGACAATAATTGTTGAAGCGTGTTTTTAATCTCGTCGTGCGATAATTTTGAAGAGGTAATGTATTGACGTAATTGAATAATCAAGGTGTCTGTGGTCAAAATATCGGGTTGTAATTCTAAGATTGGAAGTTGCGTGTGATGCTCGATTAAACTTTCTAATTTCCCTTGGCATTGACCAATTTCTTTTTCACTGCATTCTTCAAACGGTTTGTTGAGCATTGCCAAAGTGACGTGCTTTACATCAATTTCATTCACGTCTTGATGCTGCTCAAAAATCTGTGCGACTGCCTTGGCTTGGGGTGTGGCGGATTCATGATTTAAACGCGCTACAAGTTGCGCCTTTTCTTCACTATCTTTGGGAATAACCTTTTGCAGCGTTTGTTTAATATCGTGGCGATTCACATTTTCGACACGCTCAAAGTCGTTGAGTAATTCATGTAACGCTGGTTCGTTTGCATCGTTACCGATTAAATCCAGTAATTTATCGGCGATTTCTTGGGGAGATTTCGCAATAGCTTGAAAAAATTTCACCAAGTCTTTTGTTTTCTCGTGCAGTTGAGTGGAATTTTTAACAACATCGGGTTGACTAGTAACAAAGCGGCGCAAATGATTTACCGATTCTATCGCGTATTCTTCAGGAGATTTACCAGCCGAATTAACCACCTTAAAATATTTACCCACTAAAATCAGGGCGTTCAATTGTTTATTACTAAAATCAAACACGCGAATGGTAATTTTGCTGCCTTTTTCAAAGGCATTATTTAAATTTGTGGCAAAATCTGTTTCATTACCTGTCGTACCAAAACGCAATTGTTTTACTTTGTCGCGAATCGCAATAGCGGCAAAAATCGCTAAATTACAACTCGGAATACCATAAGGAGGAGAAATTAACTCATCGCGCAATTTGCTAATAAGATAAGGATTTTCACGTTTACGCGCCAACGTGTCACGCATCAACGTTAATACATCTTTCAGTTTCCCGTCTGTTTCTTCAATGGATTTAATGTCCCATTTATTGGGATGTCGCTGAATAAACAAATCATTCGCGCCTAAAATTCCATCAATTAACGCAGAAGGTTCACTCGTTTCTTTGTCTTCGCCAAGCAAATCTGTTTGATAAGCAGGATTCGTTTCAAATTCCAAAATGCAATCGATAATTTTTTGAACCTTGCGACTGCCGGTGTATTTTTCGTCGTTTAATTCATTCATGTTATTGGCGCGAATCGGAATTTCATTGGGATAAACGTCGTTTATTTGCTTTGCCAACAAATTTTTAAACTCATTCCAGCTTTTACAATTCAACGCTTGTGCTGTGCCTGCTTGCCACAATTCGCTTTTACCGCTGATTAAGCCATCACGCCCATAAAACACTTTAAACAAGTTCAATAAATCTTGTCTTGTTCGTTCAAGTTTGGCTTGAAGTTGGCGGCGTAAATCGTCAGTAGCCGTTTTTTCTTTAAGCAATAATTCAATCGAAAGATAACGGCACAATAACCCACCTAATTTGAATTCCATGCCGTCATAAATTACGGATTCAGTGCGAATACCATGGGTCGGAATCCAAAAATAAACGTTGGCGGGCGCAGTTTCTTGAATACGCGCTTTAACTTGAGCAACCTCTTCTTGGTCTTTCGCTAACACTAAATACAATTTGCCACTGATGAACGGATTATCGAGTTTTAATGTGTTGGTAATTGGCGGTGTGAGCAATTCAACGTCATAAGAACGCACGATGCCACACGCAGAAGGATCTAATTGATGTTCACCTAAAATAGGCAACAAATCGTCACACATTGCAGAATAATTTTTCAGCAATGTTTCAGCTGAACGTCCTGCAAAATGATTTAGTTTTTCTTCAATTAACTTCTCAACATTTACGCCCGAATCGCCTAATAACGTCCATTGTTGAGTTAAATCATTTTTCCAAATTAACTCCGCGCCTTTTAACCATGCCAAATCCAAATGCAGTTTTTCAGACGCGCTGGTATTCGGTTCGGCATCATAGAGCGCACAAGCTAAAAAGGTTTCGTTGGTTTGGAAATTTGCCTCACCTAGTAATTCATTCAGCAATAACAATTTTAAAATGGACTTTCTACCCTGAATTTCCTGCTCTGTGGCATCTGTGTTAATTTTTCCAACGGCTCGTTGATAACGTTCTAATTCGTGCGATTTTTTATCTTTAATGGTCGGCTCGTAATAATCGACTAATTCAGGCAATCGCACCAATTCACCATCAAACAGCGCATTTTCATCGACAGGGCGCGATAGTAATTTTTCAGAATTTTCTCTAAAAAATGTCAACGCAGTTCGATTGGCTTGCGCGAGTTTTGATAATTGAAATAAACCCGCTGCCATCACAGGGTGCAATGGATAGATTTCTTCACTTAATGTATTGAGCGCATTTTGTTCAAGCGTTTTAAACAACGGTAACGCGCTACAAATCGCCGCAATTTTCAATTGATTTACCCGCGAATTTTCTAATTGTTGCAAACCGTAATTCGTCCACATTCGCTGCATTCCGAGTAAATGATAACCTTCACTTTCAGTCGCTGATAATTGAATTTGGAATGTCCGAAAGCGTCCAAAAATTCCTTCTAAACGTTTTTTGACAGATTCGTCTTGCATTTTTGACGCATACTCAAGAAATGAAATATGCGTTAAACCCAGGAAAAGCGTGTGTCCACGAGTGGGAGCGCAGGATTTTTCGACAAAGGCTTGCAGGTCAAAAATTTCACCAATCGTGTCCCGAAGTGGATTACTAATCAGGTTTTCTAACGCTAAACCCAGTTCATCCCACAAAACGACAATGCCGCCATAACCGTGTTTTTCGGATAAATTTTTACCTGCTTCAAAATACGCATCGATAAAATTACTGCCACCTTCCGCCGCTGGATTAAACGTTGCACCAAAACAAACGGCTTTGTACCAATCTTTGAAGGTTTCCAACGCAATCGGTTGATGATTTTTTAAGTCATCAACCATTTGGTCAGTGGTGAAATAATTGCCAATTTCCCACTTTGATAATTCGGCATTTGCTAACGCAGAGTCAGAATCTATCATCGTTTCAAAACGTTTGACACACACATCGTATTCGGTGGCAGGCAAAATATCAGCGGGGTTTAATTTGGGATGTCGTTCAAGCGCATCATAAAGCCCTTCCATTAGCATTGAGCCTAACGACGGGGCTTTAGAACCGTACAACGACACCAACAAATAGGGTTTTGCATCGACATCATTCGAGTTTAAAAAAGTGTTTTTTAAATTTTCAGCGAGCGTGGATTCGCCAAAATTTCGCAACCGTTCAAAAAAATGCTCAAAAGCAATATCACCTGAACCATCACGCAGCAAATGCGCCATCACAACCGCTAAATGACTTTTCCCCGAACCGTAAGAACCAAAAATGTTTAATGCGCGTTGTTCTTGGGTGGCAGTTGGTAAAACCGCTTCGCGCAAATGTTTTAATACCGCAACGGCAGATTTTGTCGGCGCGAAACTATCAACTAAATTGTGATTATTTAAACCTCGATTCACGACAATAGCGGCATCGGAATTCGTAGAATTGATTTGGATCAGGTCGTTCAATATAGTCATGAAAAATTCCAACGTTAGGAAAGTTTTGTTTTAGTGGAAATCCACGCCGTTACCGCAGCAGATTCTAAAAGTTTAGGAAAAAAATAACGGTGATTGACGGTCGCAAATTCATTACTTTCGATAAAAACGACAATGACATTGTGTCCGCCATGTTCGATGCTTAGTGCTTCCCAAAAGGCTTGTTTATTTAAAATTTGCCAGCGACGAAACCAACATTCGGGATGAACAATAATCAAACCTTGAGGCGAATCTTCAAAAGCAGAAGTGATAAATTCTTTGCGTGAACAGGTCAGCGGCGGGGCATTTTGGTCGGGTTTTTCACCGTTCCAAATACGATAATCGGGCAATAATGTTGAAATTTTTTTGAGCGTCTTATCAAGCGTATTAAGATTTTTAGCGGAAAATCCTAAATGTCGATAACGCACATTTGAAGCATGATAATCGGTAAGACAATTTTTTAAATCACGTTCAAGTGTTTGCATTTACACACCTTTGGCAATCTGAATGAGTCGTTCCATGCTCTTTTTTACTTGCTGTGCGACCAATAACAAAAATTGGTTTTTATCGCCGCTATGACAGAGTTCAAGTGCATCATAATAACGAAAGCGATTTTCTCTATCGCCAGAAATGTTGGCAATTGGATAACCGTATTGCATCAGCAATAAGTTCATTATCAGCCGAGACGTTCGACCATTTCCATCAATAAACGGATGAATGCTGACAACGCGCTCGTGCATTTCAGCGGCAAGTAAGACAGGATGAAACGTTCGGTTTTGAACTTGTTGATTAAACCACGCTAAACAACCTTCCATTTTTTCAGCGACAACAAAATGAGCGGGTGGAATATGTGAACTTCCTGAAATCATTACCGCTTGCGTTCGATAAATTCCTGCATTTTTTGGCTCAATACTTTGCAAAATCAACGCATGAAACTGTTTGATTAAATTTTCTGTTAAAGGGATTTCGTCGCGCACAAATTCTTTGAGCATTAAGACGGCTTGATAATGATTGATTGCTTCCAAATGTTCACGCATCGACTTCCCTGATACCGTCATGCCTTTGTCAATCACTAACGCCGTTTCACTTAATGTTAAGGTATTGCCTTCAATTCGATTGCTTTCGTAAGTATATTCAATATCAAGCGCGTGACAAACAGATTCGCTATCAAGTGGACGTAATTGATTCAGTTCGATTTTTAATTCGTCAATGTCATTAAGAATGGCGGTTAGCATTGTATTTCTTCCTTGTTAAAATTTAAGTCTTTACAACCAAGTATCTTTGCCACTTTGAAGCAACTTCAACACCGTTGTTTGTGGGTCGCATTCTTGACCAAATGACACCGAATCCACATTCACCGCTTCGGTAAAACTAAAACACGATTTCCAATTGTTACTTTGTTCCATTCGACGTAAATGTTTTCGTAATTCGTCATTTGAACAGCATAAAAAATGCGCTAATCCTGTTTGTGTGACCTCTGAAAAACTCACGCTTGGACGACTTTTAAAACAATGAAACTTCATCCGCGCTACAGCATGGGCAATAATTTCATCCGTTAATTTTGGTGAACCTAAACGAATAAATTCCTTTTCTTTGATTTCAATCAGTCCTAAATCTTCTAACGGGCGGTCGTCTTTGAACATATTACGAACTCCCTCAAGATTCGGGTTTAGGCTTCCTTTCGCTGCATCTTCAATTTTTGAATCAATTTTATTTTTGATGTCATCAAATTTTAGCCAGTCTTTAGAGATATTTTCTAATGATGTGAAAAAACTGGCGTAAGGTTCGTTGCGCTCTGAAAAACAAATTGCTAAATGAATTGCCCACCATGTTGATGATTTTTCGAGTTTGAAATCATTTTTATCAACAGCGCGAGCAAAATCAGTTAATTCATATTCGCCAGATTTAATTTTTTGGATAAGTTGCGCGGCAAGCATCCAACCCTGAATTCCACTAATTACATTTGCACCTGCAATTAGTTCTTTTCTTGCATCACGAAGTTTTGCTTTTGAAAAAAGGTCGCGGTGAATCTTTACAAGTTGAATCGTTTTACTTGTCCAAAATCTTGAAAGAGCAAAAGTTTGATTTCCTATGAGTGCCATAACGGTTTCCCTATTTTTAGAATTATTGTGAATGTTTTTACAACGTACACATCAAACAGCCGCCGTCTTCGTTATCATCGTCATCTGAAAGCGAAAGGGATTCCATCAAATTTTTTGGTTTCTTTTTTTTGTCAATCTTCAAAGCTGCTTTTGCTTTTATCTCATCTTTACGGGTAAAAATTTCATCTAAAGATTCATTTTGCGACCATGTATAACGCTTGCCTGTTTTTTCGTCGAATTTTTCATATTTTTTCGCCGCTTCAAATAAATCAGGGTGGTGTTCTAAAAGTCCAATCCACTCAATTTTTCGTTGAAAAAAACAAAAATAACAACCTGAACGACTGCGCCATTCGTAGTATTTTGGCATTCCAAGACCTGATTCATTAAGAATGTTAATGATGTCTTCTTTTGCCAAACCATCTTCTCGAAATGGAAGGCGCGTTGTAATTGTTGGCTTGCTTGATAAATAACCCGCCCGTTCAGGTTCGTCAGCACGAATTCCAACATACTGAACAACCTCGTCATTGCCTGCAAAATCTTCAAAAGGTTTTAATTTTAAGTTAATCGTACACCAGCGTTGTTGAGCAGAAGGCAAATAGTTGTTGTGCAATTTCATGTAAAAATCAAAATCCCGCCCCGCGTTCAACCGCACGATTTCTTTGCCCAAATAATCTTCCATCAAATTCACAAATTCGAGTGTTTCTGGGAGTTCTGCGCCGGTGTCAGCAAAGAAATATTCCATTTCAGGCACTTTGTCGCGCATATAAATGGCTAATGCCGCGCTGTCTTTACCACCTGAAATGCCTAAAAGGTGACGTATTGGTTTTGGTGTTGTCATGAATGGTTGTCTGGAGTTATGGGCGCGTTGGGCGATTATATAGGCTTTACGACATGAGAAACGAAATATGAACAATCCCATATTGAGCGGGGGATTAAAATAGGTGGAATCATCGTGTTGAACTAAAACGTGTAATTGAAATAGAATTTCACCTTAATGTAACAATTGAGTGTAACAATCGACTTTGCGAATTTTAACACTTTATCTCAAATACTTCAAAATACTATATAAAATAAATGGTTGCACTTATTTAATTTGGCAATTGCTATCCAAATCACCATTTTTTTTTAGTTTTTTAAGGAAATTACAAATGAAAAACTTGATGAATACTTATCGAAAAAATGACGGGCTTGCATTTCGATTATTAGTGTTAGGCGGATTTATTTCATTGGGTGTCGCCATGACAGAACAATTTGAGGTGAATAGTTTGACGATAGCCGCCGTTTTGAGTGTGATAACTGTTATTGTGTATTTTTGGAGTCGGAATCTCCATCGAATATCATTGCAAACGATTGAGCAGGGTTTGTCAGTGCGTTTTCGACAGGAACACGAACAGACAATCAAGGCATTGCAGAAGACGCACGACGAAACTATTTTACAAGTTTGTACGAACCGCGTTGAAACAGAACGAAATAGGATTGACTCATTACTAGCTGATTTAGCGCAACGTTTTGACCTGTTATCGAATCGTCTGGATACGCCGAACGAAGAAAACGTAGAAGTAAATAGTGTATCGTTTTCGATTGAAAATCGGATTAGTGATTTGGCAAAACGTATTGATTCGTTAATGTGTTACGTTGATCCTCAGGCTGTAAACGTTGAACAACAGGATGTGAGCATTGCTGGGTTAGATATGTTGTGCCAAAAAGTGTTGCCAATTTGGTCAAATCAAATTGGAATGGCAAGGGAGCATACTGAAGAATCTGTTGCGAATTTGGCGAAACGCTTTGATGGATTGTCACAACGTCTCGATGCGGCGGTTATTGCATCTCAAAGTAGCGTAGGCGGCGGTGTTGTTGAACTACTACAAAATAGCCAGCTGAAATTGGGTAGCATCACACAAGCATTAAGCAATTCACTGGAAGAAAAAGCCAAACTGTTTTTCGCAATCGATGAACTATCAAGTTTTACTGAGCAACTCAGTAAAATGGCATCCGAAGTCAGCACCATTGCCCATCAAACTAATTTATTAGCACTAAATGCCGCCATTCAATCTGCACACGCGGGTGAAGCGGGACTAGGTTTTTCAGTTGTTGCAGATGAAATTCACAAGTTAGCTTATTCGGCAAGCGTTGTTGGTAAAAACATCACCACAATCATTCATTCCGTTAACTTTTCCATTGAAGATACCTTGGAAATTTCCCACAAATTCGCTGTACAAGAAAAAGAGACTTTGGATAATGCAGAACACATTATTATTTCTGTATTAGATAAATTTACCGAAGCCGCCGCTGAATTATCAAACTCTGCTGAACAATTACGCACTGAAAATAATGCCATCAATAACGAAATATCCGATGTTTTTGTTGATCTGCAATTTCAAGATCGTGTAAGTCAAATTCTCACTTTGGTCTGTGCTGATTTGAACAAACTCGAACAGCATTTAAACGAACTGAACAATGAAGAAAACGGCGGAGAGGTGTTGCGCTCGATGAACGTCGAGCAATGGTTGGAAGAATTGACCAAAACTTACACCATGAAAGAACAGCTTGACGTTCATGAGGGCGCGGACACTAGTATCGATACTAACCCGGCCATGATTACATTTTTTTAAGGAATTTAGATAATGGCAAAAACAATTTTATTTGTAGACGACTCTGCTTCAGTTAGACAAGTAATGAAAACCGCTCTAGCTCGCGAAGGCTATGAGGTCATTCTGGCGGAGGATGGTAAAGATGCGTTGAGTAAATTGAACGGCACTAAAATTCATCTGATTATTAGTGATGTAAATATGCCTAATATGGATGGCATTACGTTTGTTAAAGAAGCAAAAAAACTCCCTGCTTATAAATTTACACCGATTGTGATGCTGACTACGGAAAGTAACGCGGCAAAAATGGCTGAAGGCAAAGCAGCGGGCGTAAAAGCGTGGATTGTTAAACCTTTTCAGCCCCCACAATTGATGGCAGCGGTAGCACAGCTGGTGATGGCTTGAAATAAATAGGCAGTTTCACGATAAACACAGAGGCAACTTATGGCGAACGAACAGCAGAACAATCATCTTGTTATAGAAGGCGAATTGACCATTTACACCGTGACGGAATTGAAAGATAAATTTCTGGGGGGATTATTGACGAATGATGAATTGGAGTTGAATCTATCCGAAGTAAGTGAAATTGATGGTGCTGGATTACAGCTGCTAGTAATGGCGAAGCAAAGCGCGATAGCATTAAATAAAACCCTACTTATTACCGGTCATAGTCCGGTTGTGGCGGAACTGTTGGATTTATCGGGTTTGTCGGTTTTTTTTGGCGATCCATTATTGATGGTGCATCAATCTAAACTCAAAGGTGAACTATTATGACTCCTGATATTCCAGACGAATATCTCCAAACTTTTGTGATTGAGTGCCGAGAATTACTCGAACAAATGGAACAAGCACTGTTAATTGTAGAGCAGCATCCAGAGGATCCTGAAATTATCAACGCTATCTTTCGAGCAGCGCACACTATTAAAGGCACAGCGGGCTTGTTTGGAATCGACTACATAGTGGGTTTTACCCACGTTGCCGAAAGTGTTTTAGATTGCGTGCGTAGCGGTGAAATTCTGATAAATTCTGCTTTAGCCGCTTTATTGATTGAAGTGCATGATCATTTGGGTGTTTTGGTGAATCATGTTGACGAAGGCACGCTACCGACTGACGAAGTCGAGAGATCTCGTCAGCGTTTAATTGCTCAGTTGAAAACCTATTTAGATGAGCCAATCGTGCAGAATCGTTCGGTCGATATGCCCGCCATAATCTCTAAGTCTAAGTTAGATAAAGTGCAGGGCGATATGGTTCAAACTGATTATTGGCATATATCCCTACGTTTTGGATTAGAGGTATTCCGAAACGGCATGGATCCTTTTTCTTTCGTGCGTTATTTGTCGACTATCGGGCAGGTTATTCAGCTAGTGACCATCATTGACACCATTCCGTCCGCCGATAAAATGGATCCCGAATCGTGCTATTTAGGATTTGAAATCAGTTTTGACAGTGATGCCGACAAAATCACCATTGAAAATATCTTCAATTTTGTGCGAGATGACTGTTTAATTCACATCTTGCCGCCGCACAGTAAAGTTTCTGAATACAAACACTTGATTTTGGACTTACCAGAACAGGAAATGCGTTTAGGCGAAATTCTCGTCAAGTGTGGTTCTTTAACGCCAACCGAATTGGAAAGAATTCTGCGTATTCAAGCCGGACATGATGAAGAGGATTCACCGCGACCCGCAATAGGTGAAGTGCTACTCGAACAACGGATGGTTGCGCCGCCGTTGATAGAAGCGGCGTTGGAAAGGCAAAAACAAATTAAAGATACTAAAAAAGCCGATGCCAATCTAATTCGCGTCGATGCTGACAAACTAGACGCGCTTATCAATCTGGTGGGTGAACTCATTATTGCAGGAGCGGGCATCAACCTTATCGCCAAACGTGAAAAAACGGCGGATTTAATTCAATCAACCGCTACGCTATCCCGGCTAGTGGAAGAAGTGCGTAATTCGGCATTAGCATTGCGAATGGTGCAAATCGGCGCGACGTTTAACCGCTTTCAGCGCGTGGTACGCGATGTCAGCAAAGAACTGGGCAAAGAGGTCGAGTTGGTAATCAGTGGTGCGGAAACTGAACTCGACAAAACCGTGGTTGAAAAAATTGGCGATCCACTCACTCACCTCGTTCGTAATTCAATGGATCACGGTATCGAGTCTGCCGATGTGCGATTTGCCCGAGGCAAACCTGCTAAAGGTACGTTGCAACTCAGTGCTTATCATGATGCGGGTAGTATCGTTATCGAAGTGAGCGACGACGGCGGCGGTTTGAACAAAGCCAAAATCCTAAGCAAAGCCGTCGAGCGTGGGCTGGTTGCCGAGGGTGAAAATCTGACTGATAAAGAAATTTACAACCTAATTTTTCAAGCCGGATTCTCCACTGCCGATAACGTTAGCAATCTATCGGGGCGCGGGGTCGGTATGGATGTGGTGCGTCGAAACATTCAAGCCTTGCGTGGCACCGTTGACTTAGACAGCGTTGAAGGTCAAGGCAGCACCGTCCGCATTCGTTTACCGCTTACCCTCGCCATTATTGATGGCTTCATGGTAGGTGTTGGTAACGCCACTTATGTAATACCACTCGACATTGTGGTGGAGTGTATTGAATTAAAAGCATGGGCGAGCGACGAAGGTGATGGCAAGTACATCAACCTGCGTGGTGAAGTGCTGCCGTATCGGCGATTGCGTGATCATTTTGGCATAAAGAGTGAAATGGTGCAGCGTGAAAATATGGTAGTCGTGCGTTACGGTGAACACAAAGCCGGGTTGGTCGTCGATAAACTCATGGGCGAATTTCAGACTGTTATTAAACCACCTGGCAAATTATTTCAAGGTGAAAAAAGTATCGGGGGATTTACCATTCTGGGAAGCGGTGAAGTTGCTTTAATTTTAGATGTACCTGGACTAATGGGGCTGATAGAGCAGGAAAAAACGTAAACTTTGTGTGAGTGCTGATTTCGTAAATCTCGCCGTAAATGGCGAGATATTTCATTATAAAGTAATGTAAAGTCTGTAACGTGCAGACTGATGTAAATCCAATTGCCACAAAATTCGCAATTTTTTGTGAAAAATAACAATTTTTAAACGTGATTTTTAATTCAACTATGTGAGAAACACCATGAACGCATCTGATTTATTTTCTGGACGTAAAAAGAAAATTGCCGCCGACGAAATTGAACGTGTTACTCAAGCTATTATCGCTGGGAAACTTGATAATCGTGTCAATACCAAAGGATTCAATGACAGTGCCATACTGTTTGGCGATTCAATTAACCAAATGCTGGATGCCATTGTCTACCCGTTGAATGTCGCTGCCTACTATGTCGACAATATCTCGAAAGGCAACATTCCTGCCAAAATCACCGACAAATATAAAGGTGATTTCAATACACTTAAAAATAACTTGAACGCTTGCATTGATATAATCAATCAACAAACGGCGGTGACGAAGAGTCTCGCAGCAGGTGATTTTTCAATACAAGTGGAGCTGCGTTCTGAAAATGACGAGCAAGCTAAAAGTCTTATTCAAATTGCAAATGTCCTTAAATCATTGCAAAGCGAAATGCAGCGTTTAACAGTCGCGTCAAATGATGGGCTATTGTCGGAACGCGGCAGACCTGCTCAGTTTCCTGGTGGATATGCCGAAGTTATAAACAGTGTAAATCAAATGCTAGATGCAACTCTTCTTCCGATTGGCGAAGGCAACCGTATTTTAAGTCTGATTCGCGGCGGCGACTTGCGCCAAAAAATAGAAATCGCGTGTAAAGGTGATCACGACAAAATGAAGCAATCAGTTAATGGTGTACATGGCTGGTTATCTGATTTAATCGCTTATGTCACTAAAATTTCTAATGGTGATTTAACCGCAGAAATGGTTAAAGCCTCGGAACAAGATCAAATTCATGAATTTCTAGTTTTACTTAAAAATAACATTCAAGCATTAGTCACTGATGCCAATGTATTAGCCGTTGCCGCTGTGGAAGGACGGTTAGCCACCCGCGCGGATGCCACGAAACATCAAGGCGATTTCCGTAAAATTGTCGAAGGCGTGAACACCACGCTCGATGCCGTGATTACGCCGTTGAATGTGGCGGCGGATTATGTTGATAATATTTCCAAAGGGGCGATTCCCGCTAAAATTACCGATTCTTATAACGGCGATTTCAATATTCTGAAAAACAATCTCAACACCTGTATTGATGCCGTCAACACGCTGGTCGCAGATG
>CAIQDI010000024.1 GCA_903870545.1 uncultured Pseudomonadota bacterium | reverse complement strand
CGCCCGTCGCCCAATAATAGCGAGACGTTATTGCTATACAAGTTTGCCGTGACCACATCCGCGTTGCCATCGCCGTTCACATCCGCCACGCTCACGGAATGAGGATTCGTCACCGCAAAGGTCGTTTGTGGCGCAAAACCGCCGCGCCCGTCGCCCAATAATAGCGAGACGTTATTGCTGTTTGCAGTGACTACATAATTGCTGTTTGCAGTGACTACATCCGCGTTGCCATCGCCGTTCACATCCGCCACGCTCACGGAATAAGGATAAGTTCCTACCGCAAAGGTCGTTTGTGGCGCGAAGGTGGCGGGTTTTAAAGTTGTTGTTGAAGTTGTCATTTTGGATTCCTGTTTGGTGGGAGTTTAAATTGAAACTAACGGAAATTTCTCTGGATGTCGAATGGATTCAACATCTAAATCAATATCCAAATCTGACCAATAAAGATGATGTGGTTGTGGTCGTTCGAGAGCAAAAATTTGTTCGACTGAGGCTTTGCGAAACCACGGGAAATTTAGAAACGACACAAATAATTCTTCTTGTTCGTCGAGTAATAACCAAAAACCGTGTTTTGAGATGCCTAAAATTTCAGTTTGGAAAATGTTTGTGCCACGCATTTGTGATTTCCTGTTGGTGAGAGTTCACTAATTTTTCAACTTCTTTTAACTCGCGTGTTGATAAGCCAAAATTTTGAGCCAATTTAATCACAGGTTCAAGCCAGAATTTAGCTTCACCGTTTTCGTGATAAACGTGAACGTGCATTCGAGATTCTTCCCGCGAGAAAAAGAAAAAACGATAACCGTGTTCACGGAATACGGTGGGACTCATAAAGTTGTTGAAGTTGTCATTTTGGATTCCTGTTTGTTTTTGTTATTTGAACAAATCTGAATGCGTGCCGGTGCGTTCAAAAATAAGTTGTGGCGAATTGAAACGGTAAATCAGCAACCAATCGGGTTCAATGTGACATTCGCGGCGATTGGCAAAATTCCACCCGCGAGTAATTTTAACGCGAGGGTTTTAAATTTATTCATATCTTTGCCGCGTTTTTGCATCAATTTTAAATCTTTTTCAAAACGATTGAGATAAACCGGCCGATACATTCAAATTCCTAGTTTTGTGAATAAATCATCGGCATCGGCGCATTCAACCAAGCCAACGCTTTGTTCAGATTCTTGGAAGGCTTGCAAGGTTTCTTCGTTTGGGATATTCAACGAAAACGGTAATGCTTGCCGCAGTGCAACTTGCTCAAAAAATAACGCGACGGCTTGCTCTGGACTTAAACCCATGCGCGTTAAAACGGCTTGCGCTTTTATTACGTTGGCATTGGTGTCG
Source organism: uncultured Pseudomonadota bacterium (assembly GCA_903870545.1). Classification (GTDB taxonomy): domain Bacteria; phylum Pseudomonadota; class Gammaproteobacteria; order Methylococcales; family Methylomonadaceae; genus UBA10906. The sequence continues at coordinate 169,618 of CAIQDI010000024.1, read as the reverse complement.
AAAGTGATAGTGGTCATGTTGGATTCCTGTTTGGTGGGTGATTTGAATAATTAGCTGGCGGTCTTTGATTTCGAAAATAATTCGATAATCGCCGACTCGCGCTCTAAAAAGATTTTTCACGGCTTTGAGTTTGTTCACCTTGATGATTTTTAACAATTGCAAATTCTTTAATTGCGTACATAAATTCATCTTTAAATCTGAAATTATTTCTGCCCAATCATAACACACAAAAAAACCGCCCCCAGCGTGTGCTGAGAGGCGGTTTTTTTAGGCTTGAAAACTAAGTTTTATGCGAAGATAAAATCAGTTGCTGCCAATGCCGAAATACCGGTTATAACAACAAAATCGTCTGCTGCTGTGTCAACAACTGCACCACCAGCCGTAGCTGATGTATCGTCACCTTTCGAGTCAAAACTTAAAGTTTTAGCGGTTGCATCAAAAATAAAGCGACCTTTGTTCGCTGTATCAGCAGCGATTGCTGTTGTTGCATCAACAAAATCAACGGCTTTCAATACGTCGCCAACTACATAAGCAGTGCCACCAAAAGCGAACTTAACAGGTAACTGGATTTTATCTGCGCCAGTTGTGAAATTATTCACCGTGTCGTTTGCTTCAGTCTTCAATGCACTAGCAGTAGGAGCTTTATATGCCACTACATCTGCCACATCTGCCGCAGCACCCAGCGTGATGGTATCTTTACCGCCACCACCATTGATGATAGTTGCACCACTGCCCGCGATAATCGTATCAGCGTTAGCTGTACCGGTAATCGTATCGGCAGTTGTAAACGCTGAGTGATCAAACGGATTTGCTGCTTTAACGCCAGGAATTAACGCTAAATCCGCTGCGGTTTTTGCCGTAACTGGAATAATCGTATCTGCCGTTGCATTCGCTGCAATGTTGTAAATAGTAGAAACACCAGCCGCATCTATAACGGTGACAGTTGCTGTTGAGGTTCCTTTCGCAACGGTCAAATTATCGGTGCCAAGTGTAAAGTCAGTGATGGTGTCATTACCACCTGTTGCAACGATAGAATCCGCACCCGCACCGCCGGTAATAGTGTCATTGAACGCACCAGCAATAATTTTATCTGCTGCCGCTGTACCTGTAATCACGCTACCTGCTGTTTCTTTTGAATAATCAACTGTAGAAACACCATTTTTTGCTAAATCATCTGCCGTTTTAACCGTTACGTCAGTTGTACCAGCAGTAACCGCAGTGTAAAAATGAGAATCTGCACCCGTTACAATGTTAGCGGTCGAACCGGCTTTAACAGTAACGGTATCGCCGAATACAGCAAGAACGGCTGGTACAGCGGCTACTGCTGGTGCGCCAGTCACTGGATTAGCAGCAACAGCCGGAACACCAGCAACTGCGGCAACATTTACTACAAAATCAGTAATGGTATCTGTACCTGATACAACGAATGTATCTTGACCTGCATTACCTGTTAATACGTTAGTACCCGCACCACCAACAATTGAATCCGCACCCGCACCGCCAGCAATTATGTCGTTGCCTTTGCTGCCAGTAATAGTGTCATTACCAGCACCAGCGTTTACGTTTCCACCAACGAAAGTTCCTGCAACTGTTCCAGCAACGTCTTTAATTGTGATTACATCGTTGAAATCCGTACCAGCGAAAACGCCCGTAGCAGCTGGAAGATATTTAGCAGATGCCAACGCAGCTGGAACAACTGGCTGATTTGTTACGCCGTTAATTGGTGAAAATAAAGCACCACCGTTACCCAGACCCAACAAATGATCAAAAACGTTTTGATTCAGTGCGTTTGTTGTGAATTGCCCAGCATCAACAGCTAATGAATAAGCTGTGTTACTAACAGTGAAATGCGTGTTAGTCGGTGCGAAAGCAGTTGCTTGAGTTGTTGCTCCTGAAAGTAGTGACGCAGCTGTAGAAAGATTCGTTGTTGTACCAACAATAACACCACTTGCATCAACGGTTAAGTCACCACCATTTACAGCTGCAACGGTTTTATCAACCACTTTGAATTGCGCCAAATTAGTCGTGGTGATGTTGGTGTAGGTTCTTTGATCAACTTGAGCTAAGTTTCTAACATCCGTCACAACATAATCAATCGTTCCAGCTGTACCGACTACTACTGGAACTACACCAGCGACTGAACTAACTACTGTGCTGGCGTAGTGATAGTTAGCAGCGTTGTTTTCGACAATCTTTTCTACGCCGTTAATGTAAGCGGCATCTGCGACAGCTGTTTTCACTGACGAATTGATGGTTAAACCGGCATCTTTGTAAGCGAAGTTTTCAGCACGCGCATCATTCAACGACTGATTGCTAGTGATTTCTGCGTATTTGTGCGTAGTGTTCAGTGCATAACTAGAAGTCACACCTGTTTTTACATAATTTTCTGCATAAGATTCATTGCGGACATCCAGTGCAGAACCCGTATTGTTATTTGTCAGCGCAGGGGTGTTTGCCACAGCCACTTTGTGTTGAATAGCCAGCGTGTCGTTAGCGGTAGCACCTCTAAACGTTAATGCTTCATTTACCGCACCATTGCCCGTTGTGAACGGTGAGCCACTGATGCTTTCAGCAAGCGTAAATGTTTTACCGCTGTCAGCTGTATCGGTTAATGTGAACGCAGATGCGTTACCTGCCAATGTTGGTGTAGCAGTCCACGAAGCAGCAGTTTGATAGTTACCTGTTGCGCCAGTTGCATTAAATTCACCTGACGTAACAGTTACACCGTTAGTCGGTAAAAAATGTGCAGCATTAGCAACATTACCAAATAAAGTAGCTGTTTGAACAGCTGCAGTAGCTTTAGTTGATGTTGTAACAGCAGTCGCATAATTACCGTTTTCTGTGGAACTATCCACACCAGCACTTGTGTTCGAACCACTCAAGGCAGTGTTGATTGCAGCACCTGATGCAGGAACGCTACTGTTTGATGAAAGACCACCAATACCATTTAAGACTGTAGAAGAAGTGTTGTCTAGGACGTGACTAGTATTGTTGTTTAATTGTGATGACATAAGAATCTCTCTATGTTTTCGTTAAAAAAAAGGTACGTCAGCTTTAAATGAATGAATCGAGCTGGTTAAAATATAGTATATTTAACAATCCAGTGCAATTTGTTTTTAAAGTAACTTCAGTCAATAACAACGTTTCCAATCGCGTTGTCAAAAACCTATATTGCCCACTTTTGGGCAACTGCAAATCATTGTAAAGCAATCTATCCGTTAAATCATCCTAAAACACGCCATTTTCCAGCACGGGCGAAACCCAATATTGAATGCCCGAACCTGAAAAACTTTCGCGCAAATCTATCAATAATTTAGCTAAATCCGTGCCACTCACATACATTTGAAAACGAATCTTTTTCTGCCGCCCTGTCACTTGTTCTGCAATAGATAATCCTTTGTTTTCATGATGATGGGCGTAAACGGTAAAACCCGAAAAACCGAGTTCAAATTCCATTATCAGTAAATTATCAACCACACTACCTTCTAACGCGGGCGGCACATTTAATGTGACCAAGTATTCTTTGTTCATACTTACGCTTCCTTGGTTTGTCCAAACAACCGAAATAAAATCGGCAATAAAAATAATGTCAAAAATGTCGAGGATACCAAACCACCAATTACCACAATGGCGAGTGGTCGTTGAATTTCAGACCCTGGCCCCGTTGCGTATAATAATGGAATAAGACCGAACGCGGCGATGCTCGCCGTCATCAAAACCGGACGTAATCGCCGCGCCGAACCAATCATCACCACTTTTGCCACGTCCATTCCGGTCGCTAATAATTGGTTAAAATAACTCACCATCACCACGCCGTTTAACACCGCGATTCCGAGTAACGCAATAAATCCCACCGACGCAGGAACAGACAAGTATTCGCCCGAAATCCACAACGCAAACACGCCACCAATCATTGCCAACGGAATGTTCGACAACACCAAAACCGCTTGTTTCACCGAGCCAAAGGTCGAAAAAAGCAGCAAGAAAATCAAACTCAACGAAATCGGAATCACCACCGAAAGGGTTTTTGCGGCACGTTGTTGATTTTCAAATTGCCCGCCAAATTGCACTGTGTAACCGGTTGGTAATTTCACTTTTTCAATCACTGCCGCCCGCGCTTCTTCCACAAAACCGACCAAATCGCGCCCGTCAACATTGCTGCGAATTACGGCAAAACGTTGTCCTTTTTCACGCCCAATCGACACCACGCCTTCGACTTGTTCGATTTTCGCAATTTCAGTCACGGGAACCCGTCCGCCATTATTCGGCAACGAAATCTGCAAACTATCGAAATCGGAACTGGTTGTATCGCCGCGCAAAATCAACGGCGTGCGACGAATTCCTTCTTGCACGATGCCCAATTTCAACCCTTCCACTTCGGAACGCAACAACGTTTCAATCGTGTCGCTGTCTAAACCCAATCGTCCCGCAGCCGTTTTATCGATTTTCAATTGCAAGAATTTCATGCCGTCGTTTTGTTTCGCCACCACGTCGCTCGAGCCTTTGATTTGTTTCAAAACATCCGAAATTTCGTGCGCTTTTTCATTCAAAACTGCCAAATCTGAGCCAAACAATTTCACCGCGACATCGCCGCGCGTTCCGGTCAACATTTCAGACACGCGCATTTCAATCGGTTGCGTAAAACTAAACCCTAATCCTGGCGTTTTCGCCATCACCGTACGGATTTTTTCAATCAATGCCATTTTATCCGCAACTTGCCATTCTTCTTTGGGTCTCAAAACCAAAAATGTGTCGGTTTCGTTCAAGCCCATCGGATCTAAACCCAATTCGTCCGCGCCGGTTCGCGCAATAATACTTTCGATTTCGGGGATATTTTTCAGCAGATTTTTCTGAATTTGCCCGTCTAAAATCACCGATTGCGCCAAGGTAATCGACGGCAGTTTTTCGACCTGCAAAATAATATCGCCTTCGTCCATATTGGGCATAAACGTACTGCCGATTTGCCCAAACACCAATACCGTCACCGCCAACATACTGCCAACCAAAACAAACACTTTTTTGCTATTGTCCAAACACCACGCCAGCGACGGCTGATAAAGTTGCTGCAATTTGCGCGGCAACCAGGGTTCTTCGTGCGACACTTTGGTCATCAAATACGACGCAACCACGGGAATGACCGTCAGCGATAAAATCAACGAACCGCTTAACGCAAACACAATCGTCAACGCAACCGGCGTGAACAATTTACCTTCCAACCCTTGCAAGGTCAGCAACGGCAAAAACACGATGATAATAATCAAAATGCCCGACGTAACCGAGCTGGCGACTTCCGCTGTGGCGCGATAAATAACGTGCAAACGCGGCAAACGGTTTGCGGTGTTCGCGTGTGCTAAATGGGTAATCAAATTTTCAACCACCACCACCGCCGCATCGACCAACATCCCAATCGCAATCGCCAAACCACCCAAACTCATAAGATTCGCGGACATATCCATCACGCTCATCAAAATAAACGTGAACAACGCTGAAAGTGGTAACACAATCGCCACGACAATTGCCGCGCGTAAATTACCCAAAAACAACAGCAACAACACCAACACCAACACAATTGCTTCGCCGAGCGCGTGAAATACGGTATCGACGGCTTTATTCACCAAAATGCCACGATTATAAAACACCTCAAGATGCACGCCGCTTGGCAAACTGGGCGCGAGTTCGGCAATTTTCGCTTCAATGCCTTTGACAGTATTACGCGCATTCGCACCACGCAAACTTAACACCACGCTCGTCACGGCTTCGCCCAATCCGTTTTTACTGACCGCGCCATAACGAGTCATCGAACCAATGCGAACATCGACCGCCACATCACTCACTTTAATCGGTGATTGCCCCGCGCCACTCACCACAATTCCGCGCACATCGTCCAACGTTTTAATGCGCCCTTCGGCACGCACAATCAAGGCTTCTTCGCCTTCGGTCAAACGCCCCGCGCCGTCATTGCGATTGTTACTTTCTAAGGCTTTAATTAAATCCGCAATCGTAATACCTCGCGCCGACATTTTCATATTGTCAGGAATGACTTCAAAGGTGCGAACAAATCCGCCCAACACATTCACATCTGCCACGCCCGAAACGGTGCGTAATGCCGGACGAATTACCCAATCGAGCAAATCGCGCCGTTGCATCAAGGTCAGATCGCCACCGTCAATCGAAAACATAAACATCTCGCCCAGCGGCGTAGTCATGGGCGCAATACCGCCTTCCACACCCGCCGGTAAATTGCCCCACAAGGTATTTAAACGTTCAGCGATTTGTTGTCGCGCCCAAAAAATATCCGTGCCTTCTTCAAAATCAATCGTAATATCGGTCAGCGCGTATTTGGCAATCGAGCGCAACATACTTTGATGCGGAATACCGAGCAATTCGATTTCAATTGGCGCGGTAATGCGTGATTCCACTTCTTCGGGAGTCATGCCCGCTGCTTTGACAATGATTTTGACTTGCGTCGGTGAGACTTCGGGAAAGGCATCAATCGGCAAATGTTTGAACGCATAAAAACCACCGCCGCTCAACATCACCACAAACACCATCATCAACATGCGTTGACTGAGTGCAAAACGAATTAAATTTATCATGTTTTTAACCCGTTAAATTGCTAATTGTTCGTTGCTCGTATTTTTGAGTTGATTGGAATGCTCGGTAAGCCATTCTTTAAGCGCGTCATTTAGACGTATTTGCCAACCTTGTCCGGTTTGACGAAATTGCGCTAAAACTTCTTCATCGAGTTTGATTTCTTCCTCATTTGATTGCAGTGCAATTAAATATGGAATTTGGTTCGCTCTTTTGGCATGACTAACATCGTATTCTTTACGCATAATTTTTTATCTCTCTTTTTGTGGGTTTTCGTGCGGAAATCAACCGAATCGATTCGATACGAACCGTGTAAATAACAACCAGCGATTTTCACCATCGGAATCAGGATCTTCAAAAACTAAGGCGTTCGCATCCAATAAGCAACTTTGCGCTTCATCAAAATTCACACTGTGTTTAGTAAGATTTATGGCCGCTTTTTTCGGATCGAATTCTATTTTCATTTATATTTCAATCCAGTGGCTCATTGCTCCGCACTCCCGATACCCAACCAATTGGCTTTCAAAACTGCCGCGCCTTTAATGGCAATGGTTTCGTCGCCGGTAAACACGCCGCTGATAATCGATTCTTCGTCTTGTTTGCCGACAATCGTGATGGGTTTTGCGTCAAAACCGGTCGCGCTACGAACGAATAAAAACGCATTGCCGTCATTTTGAGCAATCGCGGTATTCGGTACTTTGAAAACGATTTGTTTGCTGATTTGTTTAATTTGAACATTCAATTTTTGCCCCGCGCGAATTTGCTTCGGGGCATTTTTAATCACTGCTCGCGCCAAAATGGTTTGATTTTCAGCATTTACACTTTGCCCCAGCAAACTGATTTCCGCGTTAAACGCCGTGTTTTCAATGTCTACCGAATCGCCCACTTTTACATCGGTAATGCGCTCTTGCGGAATCGCAATTTCCAACCACAAGGTGTGCAAATCGGCGACGCGATACAACGGCGTAAGGCTATCAATGCGCGTTCCAGCGACTGCCATGCGTTCAATTACCACGCCAGAAATCGGCGAATAAATCATTAAACGGCTGTTTAATTGACCGCTCGCGCTACCACCCGAAATTTCCAGCAACCGCTTTGTTTCTTGCACGTCCAGCGACGCGGCGTTGAATTGGCTTTGCGTTTCTTGCACGCGCCGATTCGCAATAATGCCTTCGTGCGCCAGCGTTTTATCACGTTGATATGCCGAATTAGCGAGTTGCATCGCGCTATTCGCTTTTAAATAATTGCTTTGTAAGCTCAATAAATTCGGGCTGTCGATTTGCGCCAACACCTCGCCTTTTTTCACTTCATCACCAAGCGCGGCGTTGAGTTGGTTAATAATGCCGGCTTGCGACGCGCTGACGACGTATTCATTATTGGGCGGAATTAGCACTTTGGCGGGCGCGAATAACACCGGAATTTCGGTAGTGCGAACCAGTTTGCCTTGCACGATGCCCAAACGATCAATGTGTTCATCCGATAAAGAGACATTTTGTTCAGCAGCGAAAATCGGCAAACTTATCGCGGCAAACATTAAACTCACTAAAATTTTTTTCATGGTAAAAGTCCGACCGCTTGATTGTAAAAGGCAAAATCACGTTGCAACATGATGGCGCGTTCTTTCGCAGCTAACACCGCGAGTTGAGTTTGAGATTGAATTTTTAACACGTCAATTAAGTCAATTTCACCAACTGAAAAACTTAACTTCGTCATTTTCAAATGCTTTTCGGCGACGGTTTTTAATTCGTTGGTAATCACTAATTCAGCTTCATTGACTTGTAAATTATGTTCAGCTTCGTGGTGAGCTTGTTCTAAATCTCGAAAAAGTTGGTCATGTTCGGCACGAAGTTTATTCAAGTCGACATTCAATGCCGCCGTTTGTGGGGCGAGATGTTTTTCGCCGCCGAATGGCACCGTGACACCGAGGCTCAAACTTTCCAGATTATTACTGATTTCCTTTCCGCCTTTTCCCGCGCTATAACGATCGCTGTTAAAACCCATCACGATGCTAGATTGCCCAGAACCAACGAGTTTCAACGCTTCCAACTCCGCTTGTTTGCGTTCAATTTGTGAATTTATGGCTTGTAATGCAGGATGGGTTTGTTCGATTTCTTTTAGTTTTGCCAACGTTTCTTGATAATTCGCGGGGATTTTGGTCGATTGGGTGATGGAACTGTAACGCTTGCGAGCGTGCATCACTTCGGCTTCAGCCAATGTCAGCACGGAGCGTTTTTGCAACACGTCAGTTTGCGCTAATAGCGAATCCGATTCCGCTAAATCGCCCGCTTGAACGCGGCGTTTTACGTCATTTACCAATTGTTCAGCGTTCGTTAATTCGATTTGAGTTTGTTGTTGTCGTAATTCTTGCAAGGAAATATCCCACAATGCGACACGAATCAAACCGGCAACGCGCCATTTGGTGGCGGCGGCTTGCATGGAACTATCGACTTGCGCTTTATCGCCAACCCGTTGTTGCGCGTCACGTTGACCCACATTCCACAACGGCACTTGCACGGTCGCATCGTTATAATGCAAATGTAAACTGCTGGCTTCTTGAAAACGATAAAAAGCCAATGCTGAACCCGAAAACCAACTATCGCCGCGTTGTTTAATAGCGGCGGCTTCGCTTTCTAACGAATCCAGCCATTGCGAATCAGGGTATTTTTCGAGGGTTGAATCCACCAATTGCGCCAGTGAAAGTTGTGAATCCACAATCATCGGATCGTGATGCGCGACACGCGGTAAGTTTTCCGCGAAGGCGAAAATCGGGGTGAAAAATAACGGTATTAAAAAACGAAAAAACATAAAAATTCCACGTCATTGCTAAAAATGACACAAAGTATACCAGCCTTGTGTGACTAAACGATTAAAAAAACGGGAAAAATGGCGGTGCGCGAGGGGCTGCTAAATTGAAAAAATGCGGGTGTGGAATCGGTTCGGTTTTGGCTAAAAAGCTACGCAGTTGACGCTGGTTTTTTGCCATAAAAAACACACTGATTAACAACACAAAAATCGTATTTTCACTTTGTAAAAGTGGCAATGTTTTGTTTTTAATGCCAGAACTCATCGCAATCATGTTGTCATTCTGAACGCTTGGCGCGAGAAATTCAGGCGCATGTTTAGGCGCATTGACCTGTTCAAATTCGGGTAAATGTATAGACGCGCTAAAATGCGCCACACTATTTGTGTGGGCGTGAATCAGTGGCGCGGCGAATTGCAGCAGTGCCAACAAAATAATTAAATACAGGCGAGTCCATAAAATCATGGCTAAATGCTATGCGAGAACGCGCCATAACGCAAATGATAAAATCACAGCGCGTACCCTGTTTTTGCATTATGCAACCATTCTAGGTATTCTTTGCGCTTTCCATTTTTTACTTCGTTAGAGGTGCCAACAAATGACAGAAAAAACCGCCAGTAAACATTTAATCAATCTCCAAAGTCAGTTTGCTGCTGATAATGCCGTGCTGCAAAATGCCGTGAAACTATTTCACGAACTCGATCAATTTGAATACGATTTAGACCTCATCGGAAACGAGGACACCACCGCCATTCAAACGTCGTGGTGGCCTATCATCAGCGTGATTGGTGGAAATTCAGGCGCGAAAAATACCTTTTTAGCGAGTTATTTAAACGTCGAACTTCCTGCCACACATAAAACGACGGTGTTATTGCACAGTCCGCAAACCAATCAAACCATATTGCCCGCGACGGCGTTGGACGTGGATTATCGTTATCCGTTTTATCGCATCAGCCAAAAAATGGAAGCGTTAAAAAAGGGCGAAGGCGAACGCATTAACGATTATTTGGAACTCAAAACGCTGAACAGTTCACGCTTACAAGGTAAATTGTTTATCGATATTCCGAATTTCATTCACGCCACCAATTTTGATATGTCGAATTTGTTGACCACTTACAGTTTGGAACAATCGGACGTGGTGTTGGTGTTTTGCGATATTTTCAATTCGACCACGGATTTGGCGAAAGCCTTAATCACCACGCTGATTAGCCAACAAGAAAGCAATAAACTCGTGTACTTGTTCGATGACACCACGTCGGGCGCGGTAGTTTGGCAAAAAAAATTAGCCGATTTAGGTTTAACGATTGGGCAATTCATCGGCGCGTCGCAACTCGAAAATGCCACTTCTACCGACTTTATTTTGTTAGAGCAACGGTTGGCAAACGCAGGATTGCAACGTTCTTATCGCGTGTTACATTCGCTGGAAAAAAGTGTCCGTGATGTCGAACGAGTGCTGATTCACGAAGTTAAACTCGCGATTTTCCACTGGAAAGAAGGTTCCACTTTTTCGAGTTTGCTGGTGTTGGGATTATTTGCCATGATGGCCGTTTTTGCCGAAGTCGCCGGTATGGGATTTTTGGAATTATTGATTGATCCGATTGTCGGTTCCGCCTTGGTTTTGACCACGATTGCTTTCATGGTGCCAACGCACGTTTTGTTTAGCAAAATGGTCGCTAAAATCTCCATGCGTTCGCTCACAAAACGCCAAAAACAACTGCATTTAATGGAAAACTTAGCCGCGTTATTTGAACGAAATATCACCTTTTCGCGCATGATGTTACCGATGAGTGACCCGATTGGCTGGAATAAAAAAACAAAAAGTCAGCTGGCGGCGTTACTTCATAAAACCCAAGATTTAGTGCAATCGTTGAACGATAATTTTAGTCTTTACACCGCGATTACGCCGCCTAACGCGAATCAATTTGCGCCCACATTCGTTGTTCCAGAACCGACAATAATTGCCGAATTGGTTGCCACACCGATTTTCGTGCCAGAACTTGCACCCATTCCGCACTATGTCGCGCCTCAACCCGCCCCCATGTCACAATCGGCAACGCCACCGCGTCAATCCGCGTTAATGCAAAAAATCCTCAAAAAATAATTTGAATTACCATTCCTTAACTTTAAATCGAGACCCGTTCGCGCGTCTCGATGTGCCACTTCCCGACAATATCTTTGCGAATGCGTCGGTATTTGTCGCCAAATCAACGTTACAACAATTGCAGAAAATTATCGTCGCCATCGAACACGTTATCGCCCTGCCTGCTTATCAAAAACAAGTGTTGAATTACGCGCCACTCACCGCGCATTTTGTTCCAAAGGCACGCGGCGTTTTTTTTGGTTATGATTTTCACATTGATGAAAAAGGCAATCCGCAACTAATTGAAATCAACACGAATGCCGGTGGCGCGTTGTTGAATGCGTGTCGATTTGAAACCAAAACGGAACAAGAATTCGTCGAAATGTTTCAGCGTGAATGGCAACTGTCACACGGTTCGCAACCGTTACGCACCATTGCGATTGTCGATGATGCTCCCGAAACACAATATCTTTATGCCGAATTTGTTTTGTTCCAACAGCTTTTTAAGCAACACGACATTCACGCGCTTATTTGTGCGCCTGAAACGTTGCGTTATCACTCGCAAAAACTGTGGCACGAAAACACGGCGATTGATTTGGTTTATAACCGTTTGACCGATTTTGCGTTGCTCGAACCCAATCAGCAAGCGTTAGCCGCTGCGTATTTAGCAGGAAACGTAGTGATTACGCCGCATCCCAGAGCGCACGCGCTTTATGCCGATAAACGTAATTTAACCATTTTGAGCAATGCCAACATTTTAGAAACGTTGCGCGTGGACGAAAAAACACGCGATATTTTAATCAGTGGCATTGCGCCAACGATTTTAGTTGAAGCAAAAAATGCGGATTGTCTTTGGACGGGACGTAAACAACTGTTCTTCAAACCGACAAAAGGCTACGGCAGCAAAGCCGCCTATCGTGGCGATAAATTAACCAAACGGGTTTTTGCGGAAATTCTCGCGAATGATTACGTCGCCCAAACTTTTGTGCCGCCCAGTTTGCAACAAGTAGACATTGACGGTACGCTCGAAACGTTCAAATTCGATTGTCGTGCCTACGTTTATAACGGACAAATTCAACTCACTTGTGCGCGATTGTATCAAGGACAAACCACCAATTTCCGAACACGCGGCGGCGGTTTTGCGCCCGTGATTACTCACTTTTAAGGTTACAAAAAATATGCTCATTCAATGGTTTCCCGGTCACATGCACAAAGCCAGCAAAGAAATTAAAGCGGCAATGGAACACATCGATTTAATGATTGAAATTCTTGATGCACGGATTCCGTTTAGCAGCCAAAATCCCACCATGGCAACTCTTCGCGGCGATAAACCGTGTATCAAAGTGTTGAGTAAATGCGATTTAGCCGACGAATCACGCACTCAAATTTGGCAAGAATATCTGGAACGGGAACAAGGCGTGAAAACGTTGGCGGTGGCGATGAGTCAGCCCGAAAAAATCAAACAACTGACGGCGTTGTGTCATAAATTAGTGCCGCGTTTGGAAAGTCGTTCAAAACCGCTACACGCTTTAATTACCGGCATTCCGAACGTGGGAAAATCAACGATTATTAACATTCTTGCCGGTCGCACCATTGCGAAAACAGGCGATGAACCCGCCGTCACTAAACACCAACAGCGCATTGATTTGGGTGAGGGTTTGGTTTTATTCGATACGCCGGGCGTGTTGTGGGGCAATATCGAAAACAAAAATAGTGGCTACCGTTTAGCCGCGACCGGCGCAATTAAAGACACCGCTTTCACGCATGAAAATGTGGCGGCTTTTGTCGCCGATTATTTGTTGCAACACTATCCCGATTTGCTCAAAGCCCGTTTTCAATTTGACGCTTTACCCGAAAACGAAATTGAATTGCTCAATGTCATCGGCAAAAAACGCGGCTGTTTAAAATCGGGCGGAAAAATTGATTTGGACAAAGTGTCGAAAATTCTAATCGGTGAATTACGCAGCGCAACACTCGGACGCATCACGTTAGAAACGCCCGAAGTGGTCGAAGTTGAACTCGCTGAACTCACTATTATCCGCGCTGAAAAAGCTGCGAAAAAATTAGCGAGAAAAAAACGTGATTAACCCCGCAGAATTTAAACAAGCGATTCAATGTTGGACACAAGGCGTTGGCGTTGTCACGACAAATTCAAAAACGCATGGTTTGCAAGGCATGACCGTGAGCGCGTTTAGTTGTTTGACGGCGGATTTTGCTCAAATTTTATGTTGCCTGAATATCCACGCCGAAACGGTTTTAGGTATTGATGAAAGCCAATGTTTTGCGATGAATTTTTTAACCGTTCATCAAGAAAAAACGGCGCGACAATTTGCAGGTGGCGCGAGTATGGAAGAGCGTTTTTCAACAAATCCTTGGCATATCAGCGCAACAGGCGCACCGCTTTTAAGTGAAAGTTTGGTGTCGCTCGATTGCAAATTAGTTCAAAAAATTCACGCGGGTTTTCATTTCATTGTCATTGGCGAAATTCAAAAAAGTGAAGTGCGAGACGGTCAGCCGCTGGTTTATCATCGTGGCGATTTTCGGGAATTGAGTGAAGTCAAACATGGCTAAATCTTACGACGACATCGATGCGCGATTGATAAACCATTTGCAAGATGGTTTTCCCATTTGTGACGCGCCTTATTTGCAAGTTGCCAATGAATTAGGGTTGACGGAATCGGACGTTTTGAAACGACTGAAAAATCTGCTCGAAAATGGCACGCTTTCCCGATTTGGCGCGTTGTACAATGCAGAACGAATGGGTGGCGCGTTGACGTTGGCGGCGATAAAAGTGCCTGAAATGGATTTTGAAAACGTGACTGAAATTGTAAATTCATTTCCCGAAGTCGCGCACAATTACGCACGAAATCATGAACTCAATATGTGGTTTGTGGTGGCAACAGAAACGCCCGAACAACTTGCCGAAACGCTCGCGGCGATTGAACATCAAACCGGTTTGCGCGTTTATAATATGCCGAAGTTGAACGAGTATTTTATCGGTCTGAAATTGGAGGCGTGAATGGATTTTGACGCAATAGATTTAACGATTATGCGAGCCACGCAAGCCGGTTTGCCGTTGGTGTCGCAGCCTTATCATGCGATTGCGGAACAATTAAATTTACCGGTTGAAATGGTGATGGCGCGATTGACCGCGATGCAAAAAAGTGGTGTGATTCGTCGCATTGGCGGCGTGCCAAATCATTACAAATTGGGTTATCGTTTCAACGGTATGACGGTGTGGAATGTGCCGGATGAACACGTTGACGCGCTCGGCGAACAAATTGGAAAACTGCTTTTTGTCAGCCATTGTTATCATCGTCCGCGCCATTTACCCGATTGGAATTACAACTTATTTGCGATGGTTCACGGTAAAAGTCAGGACGAGGTAAATCAACAAATTGCTCAAATTTCGGCATTATTAGGCGATTTTAATTTGGGCAATGACGTTCTTTACAGCACCAAAATTTTGAAAAAAACGGGTTTTCGCAGCGGCTCAACCTAAAACTAAACACCCTTCCTTTTGACCTTTTTAGAGAGAAAAAACATGACAACATTAGCCATTATTGGCGGCACTGGTTTAAGCCAACTCGCCGATTTGAACATCATTCGCCACGAAACCGTCAACACGCCTTATGGCAAACCGTCAGCGGATTTTGTCATCGGTGAAATTCACAATAAAAGCGTGATTTTTTTGGCGCGTCACGGCAATCCGCACGCGATTCCACCGCATAAAATTAACTATCGCGCCAATGCGTGGGCGTTAAAACATTTGGGCGTGCAAGATATTATTGCCGTCGCGGCGGTGGGTGGCATTACCGCTGAAATGATTCCGGCGGCGTTGGCGATTCCTGATCAAATTATTGATTATAGTTATTCGCGTGAACACACGTTTTTCGATGGTGAAGATGGCAATGTGACGCACGTCGATTTCACTTTTCCGTACAGCCAAAAATTACGCGCAGGCTTGATTACTGCTGCCGCGACGGCGAATTTAAAAGTTTGTCCAATTGGCACTTACGGTTGCACGCAAGGTCCCCGATTAGAAACGGCGGCGGAAATTGCTCGCATGGAACGTGACGGCTGTGATTTGGTCGGTATGACGGGAATGCCCGAAGCGATTTTGGCGAAAGAACTCGGCATGGATTACGCGGCATTAGCAGTGATGGCGAATTGGGGCGCGGGCAAAACGGCGGGGGAAATTACGATGGCAGAAATTGAAGAAAATTTGCATCACGGTATGGCGAATGCCGCGATTTTGTTACAGACTTTTATTGCTGCGTATTAAAAAATGCCCAACATTTTTGATTACGCGGAAAAGGCGTTGCATAACCCTGATTGTGAACAATTACTCGCGTTAACGCACGAAGCGCAACGGCTGGCGATGAATGGCGAATTGAATTTTGAATCGTTGAATTCGGTGCGTCTGATTGAAAATGTGCGTTTTCCAGAACGTCCGATTTTGTTGCCGCCACGCGATATGCCTAAACGTAAATTCACCACGCCAGCAGGATTGGCGGCGTTTTTTCATGCGATTGCTCACGTTGAATTTGTGGCGATTTATTTGGCGTGGGATATTATTTATCGGTTTCGGAATTTGCCGGAAGAATTTTACCGCGATTGGTTGCGCGTGGCGGACGAAGAAGCACAGCATTTTTCGTTGTTGCGCGGACGATTGCAAAAATCAGACATTGATTACGGTGATTTGCCCGCACACAGCGGCTTGTGGGATTTAGCGCAACACACGGCGCACGATATTTTAATTCGATTGGCGTTAGTGCCGCGCAATATGGAAGCGCACGGTTTAGATGTTGCGCCGCCGTTAATTGAGAAATTTAAACAAGTTGGTGACGACGATGCGGTGGCAATTTTGACGCGCATTTTGAATGATGAAGTCGGTCACGTTGCGCTGGGTTCAAAATGGTTTAACCAACTTTGCGAAGAAAAAAGCGTGAATGCTGAACGTCATTATCAAAGATTGTTGCTGGCGTATTACGACGAAAAAGGCGGTCATTTGAAAGCCAATTTTAATCGTGAATTACGCCGTGCGGCGGGTTTTTCGGAATCGGAATTAACGTGGCTTGCCGCACACAGTCATTAAATTAGCTGTTTTTTAAAATCACGGCATACCTTGTTTGTTGGTTATAATGCACCGACTTTACAAATTCTAATTTGACTTAACCCTTTATATTTCGGGAAATTGCATGACTAAAAATTCTAATTCTTTTACGCCTGACCTTGATTGGACACAAATCCGTGAAACGGCAAAATTACTGAATGTTTCAGCCGGGCAAGTTGAAGATATGCTCAATACGGCGGATGGTTCGGTGAACACGTTGACGGATTCGTTCACGTCGATGGTTGAACACATGCAAACTATTTACAATCATTTGCAAAATTTAGACGAATCGCCTTCACGCGAAGAAGCGTTAAAAAGTTGCTTTGAAACGAGTGGGCGCATTCAAGATTCGATTATGGCATTTCAATTTTATGATCGATTACAACAATGTTTACATCATGTGACGGCGAATCTCAAAGGCTTGTCGTCGCTAGTTGAAAGTCCAGATCGTTTGTACAATCCACATGAATGGTACAAATTTCAAATGGAAATCCGTTCTCGTTATACGATGGAATCGGAAAAAATAATGTTCGATGCTATTTTAAATGGCAAATCGATTGAAGAGGCTTTAGCAATTAAAGAAGCAATAGAAGCGGAACAAACAAATGACGATGACATTGAATTATTTTGATTTGAACAATTACACCATTAGAAAATTTGTTTTAATCGGCGGTATATTACCGATGTTCATTACGGGCTGTACGGGTTTAAGTGGATCGCAACCGCCTGCACCCGTTTACACCAGTAATCGCCCGTACAATGCGCCGATGCCAGCCACATCAAAACAACCGATTGCGCCTAAAATTCAAGTCGATGAAGTGGTAAAAGTAGAATCGCTGGAAGAACTTACGCCGATTGAACAAGTTGAAATTAAAGCAGAACCGATTGCGGCTCCTATTCCGATTGCACCTTCGGTTAATACAGGGATTCCAAAAGTCATTGAAGTTGCCCCGCCGTCCAAACATTTGTTGATGCCAACGCCGCCGTCTGAAACGGGTGTGCCGAAATTTGAACCTGCCGCACCAATTGAATTTAAAGCGGTCGAATCGAATTCTGCACAATCGCCAGCCGTTTCGGCGTTAGTGACGGCAGCCAATCAAAGTAGTAAATCGGGCGACGTGGAATCAGCGGCGGCTACGATAGAACGCGCTATTCGGATTGAACCGCGTAATGCAGAATTGTTATATAAATTAGCGGTGTTACGATTAAAACAATCGAAACCCGTGTTAGCAGAAGATTTAGCAAAAAAATCTGCTTTATTGGCAGGAAAAGATAATACCCTGAAAAAAAATTGCTGGTTACTTATCGCACATGCAAAAGAAATGCAGGGTGACAGCGCAGGAGCAAACGAAGCGCGAGCAAAAGCTGGTGGAATTTAAGCAAAAAAAAGGCGACTTAAACAAAGTCGCCGAGGTATTAGGAAGGATATAACACAACTTTAACTGTCAGCTACAAAGAAAATAGTTTAAAGAATCAATAAAGTTGGCACATCATAACAACAAATTATGCCCAGGAAAATGCGACAAATTGTCGCAGGTTGCTCACAATGCTTTCAATACTGCTTAAATCTCAAAATCACTTTACACTACGCACAACTTAATTTTCCTTTGTTGTGAGTTCTTATGTTTTCCTACGCGGCTTCTAAATCAGAATTATCTGTCCGACAAAATTTAAAATGGCTGTTTGTATTGCGTAATTTAATGTTGTTTAGCGAAACTTTTTTAATTTTCGTCTGCACTTATGGCTTGTATATTAAATTACCGCAACGTCAATTATCATGGATTATTGCCAGCATTGCCGCCATCAATATTTACACTTGGTTACGATTACAAGACAGTTCACCCGTCACCACGCGAGAAATTTTCTTTCAACTGGTTTTAGATGTGATTGCGATTACGGGATTACTTTATTTGACCGGCGGCGCGTCGAATCCAATTATTTGGGTTTATTTGTTGCCACTCATGATTACCGCCATTATGTTGCCGCCAACGTATGCGTGGCACATGGTGATTTTAACAACATCCATGTACACCATGTTGATGGTTTATAACGTGCCGTTACCATCGATTGCGCCACATTTAAATCACGCTTCCTCCATTAACTTTTCTGGAGCGGTGACAGATTTAGAAACCAGCAATCAATCGCACGCGCTACACGATAAAAATTATTTTAATCTGCACATTTTTGGTATGTGGTTTGGTTTTGTATTTAGTGCTGGATTAGTTGCTTTTTTCGTAGTCGAACTGGCGAAAACGTTAAAAATCCGTGAACGTAGTTTAGCGGAAGCGCGGGAAAATGCGTTGCGCGATGAGCGTGTTGTCGCACTGGGAACCTTGGCTGCCAGTGCCGCACACGACATGGGAACACCATTAGGCACAATGGCAATCATTGTCCACGAACTCACGCAAGACGATTCATATCGTAATCATCCCGATTTGTACGAAAAAATGGATATTATTCAACATCAAATTAACCGTTGCAAAGAAGCCTTATCGGTAATGTCCGCGTCAGCCGGTGAAATGCGGGCTGAATCTGGCAATGTCATGAATCTCAGCGACTATCTCGACGAAGTGATTACCCAATGGCGAACGCATAAAGTCAGTACCAAATTAAATTTATTTATCGATTCCGAGGTGAATTTAGACGCAAAAATTATCGCCGAACGCACACTCACGCATTCGCTGATTAACATTTTAAATAATGCCGCTGAAGCTACTCAGCCTGAATTAGGTATTGAATTCCATGCGACGTGGGATAGATACGCGGCAACGTTTAAAATTTGTGATTTTGGCACAGGTTTTTCAGACGATATTATCGAATTCGCAGGACAACAACCGGTCATTAGCCGAAAACAAGGGTTAGGCGTAGGACTATTTTTAAGCTGTTCGACATTACAACGGTTGGGCGGCAAAATTGATTTCACGAATAATGCGGAAGGCGGCGCACAAGTGACCATTACTTTACCCTTATTACTAACCGACGAGACAGAAGAAGATGACAGCTATTGAAGAACTTGATAATCCACGTTTATTGTTGGTCGATGACGATCAAACTTTTTGCATGGTATTAAAAAGTGCGCTGGAAAAACGGAATTACGACGTATTAGTGGCTTACGATGTGGCGGAAGGAATCGCATTAGCTGAACAAAATTTACCTGAATATGCGGTGATTGATTTACGAATTGGCTTTGAGTCGGGGTTGGAATTGGTCAAAAAACTGATTTCACTCGATGACAATACGCGCATTGTGGTATTGACCGGATTTGCGAGTATTGCCACGGCGGTGGAAGCGATTAAATTAGGTGCCACGCATTATTTAACAAAACCCGCTAACGCGGACGAAATCGTTAGAGCATTGCATAAAAATGAAGGCGATTCATCCGCGACCATCAGCGATATACCGCTGTCAGTGAAACGATTGGAATGGGAGCATTTACAAAAAGTGATTATGCAACACGATGGCAACATTTCAGCGGCGGCGCGAGCATTGAATATGCACCGGCGATCGTTGCAACGCAAATTAGAAAAACGCCCAGTTCAATCGTAAGTAACAAAACGTCCCCATTTGCTATCAATGCAATGGGGCTTTTTTTAAATTTTGGGCAACAATGGAAATAACAGCCGAAACGCCGTACCTTGATTCGGTTGACTATGCTTAGAATCAATCAAAATATGACCGTTTGAATGATGCACAATACTGCTCACTGTTGATAAACCTAATCCCGTTCCTTCGCCCAGTTCTTTTGTAGTGAAAAAAGGGGTGAAAATCTGGCTAACAATTTTTGGATCAATGCCCACACCGTTGTCAGACACGCTTAACTCAATAAAATTACCCGTCAACATTTTAGCGCAAACGGTGCAGTAGGTAGTCAAAAGCCTAGTCGTTTTCAGTGAAATGTGAATAACGCCCCCCCGATTCTTCATGGCATCTCGCGCATTCACGGCTAAATTGGTTAAAATTTGATGTAAGTCAACCGTATCAATTTTGATGTTTTCATCGCAATTTAACGCCAATTCAAGTTTGATACGACTCGTGAGCGCGGGCGTTAACATGGCGACAACCTCTTCAATTACCTTGCGCGTGGACGGTGTATTCGCGCTCATTTTAAGCGAGCTTTCGCGACAATAACCCATAATTTTTTGAATCAGTGACACCGCCCTTTGCCCCGCAAAATCTATTTGTTGAATGTTTTTTTCAATTTGAGCCTTTAGCCCTTTGTCAATTATATCTTCCGTTAGGATAAGGTTCATTTCGTTGTAACCCAACATACACGCCAAAACGTTGTTGAAATCGTGGGTAATTCCCGCCGTCAATTGACCAATGCTTTCCAATTTTTGCATCTGATTCACTTGGTGATTTAACACATCATTTTCACTGTGAGCAACCCTCAGTTCCACCGCACGGTCTTGTATTTCAGAGCTTTGAAAAACAAGCTCTTGAGTGGCTATAACCAGTTCAGCAGAATAACGTTCCTTTTCAGCATGTTGAAAAACCAGTTGTTGACGTGTGGCTTTATTTTTTTCGGCAATCAACAGCTGATTTTTTATTCTTAACAATGTGGTAACGGGACCAATCGGCTTTTTAAGATAATCCACCGCGCCTAATTGAAGCCCGCGCACTTCTGAGCGTGAATCCGTTCCTACCGTGATGAAAATAATAGGAATATCGGTGGTTGTCACATCATTTTTTAATTGTTTACACACTTCGTAGCCATCCATATCTGGCATACTGACATCGAGTAAAATCAAACCAATATTGGCAGTAGCTTTCGCGATACTTAATGCACGCGCCCCAGAAATAGCGACTTTGACCAAATAATGCGGTTTTAAAAACGACACGAAGGCTTCTTGCGTCATTCGATTATCATCCACGACTAAAATCGTGAGCTTTGTCGTATCAGGTTCGGATGTTTTTGGGATAGTGCAATATCCAAGAAGATTTTTTAAAAGTAATCTTGCCTGTGGATATTCCGTTTCGTAAATTTTTTGTACTATCTCGCCATACGCCGCGTGTTGATGCTCGTACAAATGTAATTTCAATTCGTCCAGTAATTCATCTTCAACAAATCGGTCATTGACCAATAAATCATTCAAGTTTTCTACAATTTTTTGAAAGGTAGAAAGCTCGTTTAACACCAATATTTTTTTATCGATTGAAAATTCAGACAGATTCGCAATCGTCGCCATTGCTTTTTTAAATGCACTGTCAAAATTTTCTAACGTTTGCGCTGAATATCGCGCGTTTTTTAATTGATTATGTAATTCATCCGAAGCACGGTGTAACAGCGTGATGCCTAAATTGCCAGCGGTGCCTTTCAATGCGTGTAAATGTTCTTCTGCTTTCACCAGATTATCGGCAGAAATAAGTTCCTGAATTAAATGTCCTTCATCAACATATTTCTCTCGAAATTTTTTCAAAAGATTAACTAATTTCTCTTCATTACCACTCAACATGGTTAAGATATTTGTCAATTCAAATCCCGGTAAACATTCAAGTAATTCGGGCGATACGCTAAAAGATACA
Organism: uncultured Pseudomonadota bacterium; assembly: GCA_903870545.1. Classification (GTDB taxonomy): domain Bacteria; phylum Pseudomonadota; class Gammaproteobacteria; order Methylococcales; family Methylomonadaceae; genus UBA10906. Next base: position 147,508 of record CAIQDI010000024.1, on the reverse strand, counting down.
TTAGGCGTGTCTAGGTTTGTAAATTTATCAGTATCAGCGACACTAAAAGTTTGCTCTACAGACTGCATAATTATTCCATTTTGGACAGAAAAATCAAAAAATTTTAAATCAACGTAATTTCGTAACCGGTAAATTTACGCACATTCAATACGCCTTTGTCAAAAATCAAATACTGCCCTTTAATTCCGTGCAGAACGCCAGAAATGTGCGGTGTTTTGTCAAAATTTAACGCAGTCACTTTTAACGGCGCAATTTCAATCGGATAATGCAAATCAACCACTTTTTCGCCCGCTAAAAATTCCATCGCACCACTATTTATCTGTGCCAGTTCGTTTAATTCATTCGCGCAGGTGGTTAACAATTTATCACGTTCCGCAACCAAATCGAGCGGTTCGATTTGATGTTTCAGCATTCGTTGCCATTGCGTTTTATCGCTGACGTGTTGAGCAAGCAGCGTTTCGATTTGCCCCGAAAGTCGCCGCGAAGTAACTTTAAAAATCGGTAACGCTTGAATAGCACCTTGATCAATCCAGCGCGTGGGAATTTGCGTGTGGCGCGTAATACCGACTTTTAAACCGCTGGTATTTGCCAAATAAACGATGTGTGATTGAAAACAAAATGTTTCCGCCCACACCGAATCACGACACGTTCCTACGGCATGATGACACATTTCAGGTTTCATCATACACATATCACATTGCGCCAGTCGTGAAAAGCAGGGATAACAATATCCTTGGTTAAAACTTTTTTTCATCGGCATATTGCAATGTAAACAATACAATTGTCCCGTGTGTTGCAACGACACTGTGTGTCCCAGCAACTGATTGAGCGGCACGCGCTGATGATTCAAAACTAATTCGTAACGTATCGGTGCGTCATGAGTCGCCACCATTTTTTCTAATCGACCTTGCATTGATGTCCTCGTTAAAAAGCCTAAGATAAGTCTGGTATAATGCACGTTTTCATTAAAATTAACTCAAAAAAAGGATAATTATGTCATTTATGAAAGTGAAGTCAGGAAAAGATGTTCCTCACGATATTAACGTTATCATCGAGATTCCTGCGTACAGCGATCCGGTTAAATACGAGGTCGATAAAGAAACAGGCGCGTTAACCGTTGATCGTTTTATGGGGACGGCGATGCAATATCCGACCAATTACGGTTATGTTCCGCATAGTCTTTCGGATGATGGTGATCCGGTTGATGTATTGGTGATTTCGCCTGCGCCGTTGTTGAGCGGCTGTGTGATTCGTTGCCGTCCCATTGGTGTATTGAAAATGACGGATGAGGCGGGCGAAGATGCCAAAATTTTAGCGGTTCCCGTTGAAAAGCTAACTCCGTGCTATAAAAAAGTCAACACTTACGAAGATATTTCGGAAGATAAATTAGCGAAAATCGCGCATTTTTTTCAGCATTATAAAGATTTAGAAGACGGAAAATGGGTGAAAATCGAAGGTTGGTTTGGCATTGAAGAAGCTAAAAAAGAAATTGTAGACAGCATTCAGCGTTACAACAACACAGAAGAAAAACCTGCTTTTTAAATAACAGCTGGTGAAAGGTGTAAAAAATTATTTTTTGCCTTTCACCAACCGCTTTTCATTCGCCGCCAGCTGTTCTGACTTCCAAAATGGTAGCACGCTTCGCTAATCAAACTGCAACCCAAACAATCGACTAATAATCTAAATTTTTTGCCAGAATAATATCGGGTTGCTCACTTACCGAAGATGGTACGCCACCAGACCTGTTTTACTGTTGTCATAATGTAAAGCATCATTATCCATTTTTCGCAATTCTTCCATTGCTTGTTTTTTAGAATTATCCGCTTTTGTGGTGTTACTAACGGTATTCTCAACCACGTTGAGCAGTGTTTCTACTCGTTCACGCAGTTGTGGGTGTTGATTTAAGCGGTTCATAAAAACTTGATCGTTATGTTGAGTCATCGTTTATACCAATTTCAAATGAAGACATTTCACAGAATCTCTTTCACTTTTAATTGCACTCGTTTTGAATAATAAAACGCAGAATAAAAAAAATGCCGCAACGAAAATTTGAGGCGGCATTAAAAAGAGATGGATATATGGATATAAGACTCTATCGCCCAGAGGAGCTTTGAAGAGTGACGCTATTTTAATCACAAATTCCGAAGTTGAAAATGTGGCAAATTGTCGCGCGACAATTTGTCGCGTAACACAAATCGCCATTTTTAATACGGAATATCGTCAGCAGAAATTGTCAACATCAGGCAAATCAAGGACTTCACACTGATTCAAAAAAATAAGCCGGAATATCTTGATACGCCACATCAGGTTCTCGTTTTAATGGTTTACCGGTTTGAGCATCGATGCTGAAACTTTCGCGTAATTCTTTTTTCGATACCGCAATCCATTGATGGTCGCGCAAAATCAACCCGTAGACATTTTTAATTGGCACCCACATTTTTTTATTTTTCGCGTTAATGATTTCTGTTTTTAATGGCGTAAATTGGCGAATAATAACAACGCCACCGTTAGAAAAACCGCTATTCAGTTCAGCGAGCAACAAATGTTTGTGCATCGGGTCATAACCCACATTGCCGTCGTCATCAATATCAAATTTAATCTCGCCCGTTTCTTCCAAAAGCACCGTCAGAATTTTTATGCCTGCTATGGTAACGATATGGTTTAGTAGTTGTAATGCTTTATTGCCTGATGGTTCACCCATTTTGTACTCCGTTTAAATTTTCGACACCCACCGCTTTTCATTTGTTGCCAGCTGTTCTAATTTCCAAAACGGTGCATTCGCTTTTAATTCTTCCATCAAATAGCGACATGCTTCAAACGCTTCACCGCGATGCGCTGACCAAACTGCTACCAACACAATCGGTTCATTCGGCAAAATATCACCCACACGATGCACAATCAAACAATCTAAAATTTGCCATTTCGAGTTCGCAGCGGCGACAATTTTTGCCAATTGCTTTTGCGTCATGCCGTCGTAATGCTCCAACGTCATCGCTTGCACGTCATTACCGTCGTTAAAATCGCGTAGAGTGCCGATAAAAATACTGGTCGCGCCAAATTTCCCACTCAACGCCAACGTATTTTGAAACGTTTGAATTTCGGCAAATGGCTCAAAGGCAACCTCACAAATTTTTATCGTCATTTTTAGCCGCCCGTTACCGGTGGAAAAAATGCCACTTCGTCGCCGTCATTCACAACATGTGAACGCGCCACATAATCCATATTAACCGCCGTCAAGATATTTTCAGCCAACGGAAAATCAACGTTTACACCGTGCCAAACGTCTAAAACGGTCAGCGATTCGACCACCGACAACGCTTCATTTGAACGCCCGATTGTTTCTTTAAGACTGCCAAAATAACGTATCGTGATCATGATTTTTTAAATAACGTATAAAAATTGCGGGTAGAAATATCAGCAACCGAATGCAGCGAAATGCCACGCAAATCGGCGACTCGTTGCGCGACGTGCTGCACATATTGCGGATAATTGGGTCTGCCACGATGCGGAACGGGCGACAAATACGGCGAATCCGTTTCGATTAAAAACCGTTCGCTCGGCACTTTTTTGGCGACATCGTGAACCGAAGTCGCGCTGTTAAACGTCACGATTCCCGAAAATGAAATGTAAAAATTCAAATCCAATGCTTGTTTAGCAAATTCCCAATCTTCGGTGAAACAATGAATAATGCCGCCGATTTCACCTGCATTTTCTTCACGCAAAATTCGCAACGTGTCGGCTTTCGCTTCGCGCGTATGAATAATTAGCGGTTTATTTAAAATTTTTGCCGCTCGAATATGATTTCTAAAACTGTCGTGTTGCCGCGTGTAATCGCCTTGGGTACGAAAATAATCCAACCCCGTTTCGCCAATGCCAATCACTTTTTCGTCTTGTCCTAATGTGACTAATTCAGCAACGGTGGGATTTTGCCCCTTGTCTTCATTAGGATGCACGCCCACCGTCACAGAAATATCGGTGTAATCCGCCACCAATTCACGCATCGCGGGATAGGCTTCTAAATCAATCGCAATACACAACAAATGTTCAATCTGTTGGTCGCGAATGTGTTGCATCAAACAGGCAAAATCATTTTCATACGGCGTTAAATCAAGGCGATCGAGGTGGCAGTGTGAATCAATAAGCATAATTTTCTCTTTTTACATCGTGTAAGTTGGACGCTCAGATTCTAACGCGCCCGCTAAGTACATTTCGATTTTGTTCCTAACAGGAAGATTTTGTTCACTAAATTGAATGCCGACACCTGCCGAACGATAGCCATCTGAGCCAATCGGAGTTTTCCAAATTACTTTACCGTTAATGGGCAACCGTTCAGTTTCTGCCATAAGATTTAACAAAATGAACAGCTCTTGCCCGATTTCATATTCACGGGTAGTTGGAATAAAAATCCCGCCATTCTCGACAAATGGCATATACGAAACATACAACGCATTTTTATCTTTGAGTGAAAACGACAAAACACTTTGACTTTGTTTTTCAGTCATAATTAACTCCGATTCAGCAATGACCACGCGATTAAAATTTCTTCCCACAACACTTGTTTGTTGATGGGCGTTTCAAGTCGTCGCCGACTTAGTAACAATAAATCATAAAATTCAATCAATTTTATTGGATTCAAACGCGGCGCAAGTTCACTTAATGGCACGTTCAAATCAGCATGATACAGATTTTTCGGAGCGGTTTGATAACGATAACGCATTAAATCAATCACCCACGAACTCAGCCAAAATAATAACGTGGCTTCCGGTAGTTTCAACCATTGTTCCGCCACCATCACAGGATGATTCTGTTGTTTTGCAACCGAAAGCCAAGCGGCAAAACACTCCTTACGTTGCGTAAAATGTTCGTCGGTGGCGTATTGTTGCGCGAGTAACGGCGCACCTTGTGCCAAATTTAACACGATTTCCGCATTGTTGGTTTGTTGTAAAAGCCACGGCAAAACCAAACTTTTATCGGGCATCACGACGGTAAATTTTTGACAGCGACTTTTAATCGTTGCAGGCAATTTATTTAGTCGATGCGTCACCAAAATTAACACGGTGCGTTCGGTCGGCTCTTCTAAAAATTTTAAAAACGCATTCGCAGCCGCATTATTTAACGCATCGGCGGGATGAAGCAAAATGACACGATAACGTTCAAATTGCGGTTTTAAAGTCAGCTTTTCCATTAACGCGCGAATTTGCGCGATGGTGATATTTTTGCCGACTTCTTCAGGTTGCACGTCCATAAAATCAGGATGCGTTTGCGCTTTCACCAATAAACAACTGCCGCATTCGCCACAGCTTAAACCGTCCGATTTTGGGTGTTCACACAGTAAAGCGTGCGCGAATTGTTCGGCTAAATGCTGTTTGCCAATCCCTAACGCGCCATTGATTAGTAAGGCTTGTGGCACGCGCTGTTGCGTCACATAATTTTGCAATTGTTGCCAATCATTTTGTTGCCAAGGATATAATTTCATCGTAATAATGGAGTCAAAACGTGAATAATCGCTTGTTGAACATCGGCGAGCGACTGATTCGCTTTAATCAATTTAATGCGTTGCGGATGGATTTCGGCTTGCAACAAATACGCGCGGCGCACATTTTCAAAAAACTGCACTGTTTCCGATTCAAACCGATCAAACGCGCCGCGTTTTCCAGCGCGTTCCATGCCAATTTTCACCGGCGCATCGAGCAACAACGTTAAATCAGGTCGCAAATTTCCTTGAACCAAATTTTCTAAGCCTTCGATGGTGCTGATTTTCATATTACGTCCGCCACCTTGATACGCATAGGTTGCGTCCGTAAATCGATCACAAATTACCCAATCGCCCCGCGCCAAAGCGGGTTCGATAACGTGTTTGATATGTTGCGCTCTCGCAGCGAACATCAATAACAATTCCGCTTCTTCGGAAATTGCTTCACTTTTTTTGCTGAGTAATAAGGTGCGTAATTTTTCCGCTAACGGCGTGCCACCTGGTTCACGGGTAACGACGAGCGAAATTTTTCGGGCTTGTAAATAGTTTTCGACAAATGCCACGTTGGTGGTTTTCCCCACGCCTTCGCCGCCTTCAAACGTGATAAATTTTCCTCTGCTCATGTCGTCATCTCGTTTTAACCGTGTTCTTTTAACGCGCAATATAACATTTCAACTTCTGTTCGCGCCCACGGTGTTTTTCGTAAAAAAGTTAAACTGGATTTGATACTAGGGTCGTTATAAAAACAGCGAATTTCTACCAATTCGCTTAATTTACGCCAGCCATAATACGCCACTAATTCGTTGAGTATGGTTTCCAGCGTCACACCATTCAAATGTTGAAAAAGTTTTTTATCAGTCATGTGATATTGCCTCGTTTTTGTGACGTTGATAGGTTTCGACAGCGGCATTATGCGCCTCTAAATTCGCAGAAAAAACGTGTGTGCCATCGCCTTTCGCTACGAAATATAACGCTTCGCTCGTGTCAGGATGTAACGCCGCGTGAATCGCTTCACGTCCCGCCATGGCAATCGGTGTCGGCGGTAATCCTTTGAAAGTATAAGTGTTATAAGGCGTTGGCGTTTGTAAATCAACGGTTTTAATGTTGCCATGATACGATTCACCCATGCCATAAATCACCGTTGGATCCGTTTGTAACATCATATTTTGTTGTAAACGACGACTAAAAACACCCGAAATTTGGGCGCGTTCAAACGGCGCGGCGGTTTCTTTTTCAATAATCGAAGCCAAACATATTGCTTGATACGGCGTGGTAATTGGCAAATTCGCTGCCCTGCCCTGCCATTCTTGCGCCAAGATAATCTGCATTTTCGTATAAGCGCGTTTTAAAATTGCCGCGTCGGTGGTGTGTTTTTCAAAAAAATAAGTGTCTGGAAAAAATAGCCCTTCAGGATGATTTTGCGACATACCGAGTTGTTTCACGATGTCGTTAATTGGAATACTTTTCAACGTGTGTTCAATGTAAGGATTTTTATCTAATTCCTGCTGAATCGCTTTAAAATTCCACCCTTCGGGGAACGTGATGGCGTGCCGCTTCACTTTTCCTTGCACAAATAACGCTAAAATATCCTTCGCCGTCAGCCCTTTCGTGAGTTCATATTCGCCCGATTTTATTTTTTTATTTGCGCCATTTTTTTTCGCTAAAAATTTGAACCAAAACGGTTTAATTTTCACATTTTGCGCGACCAGTTTGTTGGTGATTTGTTTAAGAGAATCGCCTTTTTCAATATCAATCGTCACGGGTTTTTCAAATACGACTGGATTGCTGATGGCACTTTCGTAATCCATCCATATCCAGCTGCCAAAATAACTCAAGCCAATCAACGCATAAATGATGATTTTATTAAATGGCATAAGTGACCTGTTTTTGTTTTTCATTTTCCAGCGCGAGTTGTAAATTTTGGGTTATTTTATTTGCGGAATAAATTTGCCCATTTAATTCACGAATTCCCCAAATCCCGATAACTGAATTACAGACAAAAATCTCGTCAGCGTCGCACAAATCGTCGATAAAAAAATCGTGTTCCATCACCGGCATTTGTTCAAAAACCCAACCGCGCAAAATTCCCGCAATGCCGCACAAATTCAGTGGCGCGGTAAATAATTCACCATTTTTAACGTAAAAAAGATTGGTCATGGTGCCTTCAATCACCCGTCCGTTGAAATCGAGCATAATGCCTTCTTGAATTGCCGCATCGTTCCATTCCGCCCGCGCCATGACTTGTTCCAAACGATTCAAATGTTTCATACCGGCTAAATCGGGATTCAAACCTAAGCGCGTTTGACACACTCGCGCCACAATGCCATCGGAATAATAACTTTGTGGATAATCAGGAAACGGATGCAAACTCAGAATTCGCGTCGGTTGAATGACATCGGGTTGACGATAACCGCGCCCGCCAGAACCGCGCGTGATGATAATTTTCAACACAGCATGACCGGCATTTTGGCAAAGTTGCTGAATTTCAGAACGCAGTAAATCTAAATCCAGTTTAGGCAGATAAAGCCGCTGAGAATCCGCGTTGAGACGTTTCAGATGTTGTTGAAGGAAAATCGGCTGATTGGCGCGAACTTCGATAGTTTCAAACAAGCCGTCACCGTATTGAAAACCACGATCCATAATCGCCACAGTGTCGCGCTGTTCACCATTGACGAGCATTTTTAAAATCGTGATTTGTGTGGAATTTTTTATGAGTAATGTTTGAAAATTAACGTGCCGTTTGTGCCGCCGAATCCAAACGAATTTGACATTGCTACGTCAATTTTCATATCTCGCGCCGTATTTGGCACATAATCTAAATCGCATTCGGGGTCTTGGTTTTCTAAATTTATGGTCGGTGGCGCGATTTGATTTTGAATACTCAACGCGGTTAAAACGGCTTCAATACCGCCCGCCGCGCCTAACATGTGACCAATCATGGATTTGGTCGAACTGATGGCGACTTTGTAAGCGTGTTCACCTAAAGCGGCTTTCATGGCTTGCGTTTCGCCCAAATCACCCGCTGGCGTTGACGTGCCGTGGGCGTTGATATAATCCACGTCAGAAACGTTCAAACCCGCGTCGCGCAACGCATTTCGCATACAACGCGCCGCACCTTCGCCACCTGCCGACGGTGTCGTAATGTGATACGCATCGCCACTCATGCCGTAACCCACCAATTCTGCGTAAATTTTCGCACCGCGTGCTTTCGCGTGTTCAAGCTCTTCCAAAACGACAACACCTGCACCGTCACTTAATACAAAACCGTCACGATCTTTATCCCACGGGCGACTGGCTTGTTGTGGCGCATCGTTGCGACGTGACAGAGCTTTTGCCGATGCAAAACCACCCATTGCCGTTGGTGACGTAGTACAACGTTCGGCACCGCCGGCAATCATGACATCGGCATCGCCATATTTAATCAACCGTGCGGCATCGCCAATGTTATGCGTTCCGGTTGCACACGCGGTAACAATGGCAAAGTTTGGCCCTTTCAAACCGTATTTAATCGATAAATTGCCCGAAATCATATTGATGATATTACCAGGCACGAAAAACGGCGAAATGCGACGCGGGCCCGATTTATCATACGTTGCGTAACAATCTTCAATACCGGTAATGCCGCCAATGCCTGAACCAATTGCCACACCAATGCGTTCGGCGTTTTCTTCGGTAACGACTAAACCTGAATCTTCAAATGCCTGACAACCCGCTGCGATACCGTAATGCACAAAACCGTCCATGCGTTTCGCGTCTTTTTCAGCGATGTATTGGCTGATGTCAAAATTGCGAATTACGCCACCAAACGTGGTCGCAAAAGGGGAAATATCAAAAGAATCAATCGCGCTAATGCCACTTTTTCCGCTGATAATGCCAGCCCAAGTATCTGAAACTGTATTTGCTAAGGGCGTAACCGCGCCTAATCCTGTGATGACGACTCGACGTTTGCTCACTATTGTGTACCGTAGAAAATTAAAATTGGAAGGGAATTGACATGGGGAAGTGCCGTGGATGAACGTGCGCTCATCCACTCGCTCGTCTATTTAAACGTGATTCGTGACGTAATCAATCGCTTGTTGAACAGTAGTGATTTTTTCAGCTTCTTCGTCTGGAATTTCACACTCAAATTCTTCTTCTAAAGCCATAACGAGTTCAACGGTATCCAATGAATCTGCGCCTAAATCATCAACAAATGATGCGTCGGTCGCGATTTCGTCTTTAACGCCTAATTGTTCAGAAACAATTTTTTTAACTCGTTCTTCAATGTTACTCATAATTTATTCCGATAATTTTTACTTAATAAAACCTAACATAAAGTTAAGCGTTGCTAACTGCGACTACAACGTAGTCGGGTTTATCTACCAAGGCGCGTAAAAACATACGCGCTTCTACAATCAAAATGTTTTCATGTAGAAGTGAAGAGTGACAAGACCGGCTTGGTTTTCGCCCGATGATTTAACGTCTTGTTATTGTTATTCGGTACTGCAAAGTGAAAATTTTCTAAGCTATACCGCCGCAAATTATACGGCATTATGCCGCAAAGTCACACATTTACGGCATGAACATCCCGCCGTTCACATGAAGCGTTTCACCCGTAATGTAAGCGGAACCGTCGGATGCCAAAAAGCTCACGGCGTGGGCAATTTCTTTTGCATCGCCTAAACGCGCCAATGGAATTGCGCTTAACAAATGATTTTTAATGTCGTCGCTGAGTTCTTTGGTCATGTCGGTATCGATAAAACCTGGAGCGACGGAATTTACCGTGATATTGCGCGAACCGACTTCTTTCGCCATTGATTTCGTGAAACCAATCATGCCCGCTTTTGCCGCAGCGTAATTGGCTTGTCCTGCGTTGCCAGTCGAACCGACAACGGACGAAATGTTGATAATTCGCCCTGTTTTCGCTTTCATCATGCCGCGCAAAACCGCTTTGCTCATGCGGAAAACCGACGTTAAATTGGTCGAAATAATATCGTTCCATTCGTCGTCTTTCATTCGCATCAATAAATTGTCACGGGTAATTCCCGCGTTATTCACCAAAACGTGTGGCGTGCCGAATTCCTCCGAAATCGCTTTCATGACGGTTTCAATCGATTCCGAATTGGAAACATCGAGCGTTAAACCTTTGCCGTTTTCGCCCAAATAAGCCGAAATTGCCGCCGCGCCACTTTCAGAAGTTGCCGTTCCCAAAACGAAAAAGCCATCTTCGGCTAATCGTTCTGCGATTGCGCGTCCGATGCCACGACTTGCGCCTGTTACTAAAGCGATTCTTTTAGTCATTGAATTTTTCCATTACGTTGTTCATTGTTTCTGTATCGTAAAGCGCGAAATGTTCGGCATCTTTGGCGATACGTTTATTTAAACCGATTAACACTTTCCCCGCGCCACATTCCACAAAGCGCGTCACGCCTTGGTCGGACATGAATTTAATCGTATCGACCCAGCGCACAGGTTTATAAAGTTGTTCTTTGAGCGCGTGACGAATTAACTCAGGCGACGAATGTGAAAGTACATCTACGTTGTGAATCAGCGTTACGTTGGGCGCGTGAATCGTGAGATTTTCGAGTGCTGCGGCTAATTTTTCAGCGGCAGGCAACATCAAATCACAATGTGACGGCACGCTGACGGGCAATAAAAGCGCACGTTTTGCACCAGCGGCTTTTGCGCCAATCATGGCGCGTTCAACAGCGGCTTTATGACCTGCAATCACAACTTGACCTTGAGAATTGAAATTCACCGCTGAAACGACTTCATTTTCTGCGGCATCGGCACAAACGCTAATCACAACTTCGTCGTCCAAACCTAGAATTGCCGCCATTGCGCCAACGCCTTCTGGAACCGCTTGTTGCATCAATTCGCCACGCAATGCGACCAATTTTATTGCGTCTTCAAAGTCTAACGCACCCGCACAAACTAACGCGCTGTATTCGCCCAAACTGTGACCCGCCATCCAAGATGGACGAATTGCGCTGTGTTTTGTCCACACATTCCAAACCGCTACGCCTGTTGCAAGCATTGCAGGTTGCGTGTTGTGGGTTTGATTTAATTCGATTGCCAACGCTTCGTCGGTGACTAATGCCCACAAATCTTTTTGCAACGCCTCCGAAGCACGTTCAAACGTTTGTTTTATTTCGGGATATGTCGCCGCTAAATCGTTGAGCATTCCTGTTGATTGCGAACCTTGTCCAGGAAAAACGAAGGCTAAGTTATAGGTTTGTTCTGTCATGTTTTGAGATTTTTAAAAAAGTGAAAGTTGTAATTATTAAGCAAAATTTCGAGAAAGAGACTTATCAATTTAATGTTTGTTCACAAGATCCTTCAATTTATTCTGCCACGATTCGTAATCTTCCAATGCCATTAAAACAACAGATTTCCCTTTGCGCGGCTTAATAATTATAGGCTCATGATTTTCTGTGACACGCGCCATCACGGCTGATAACGAATTGCGTGCTTGAGTGTAGCTAATTGCATCCATCGTAAAACCTCCAAAAAATCAAAATTTCAAAACAATTAACGTGTTTTATAGCTTTCTTTGCGATGCAAAACGCGACCAATCAAAATTTTATCGCCTTCAACATCAAACAAAATTCGATAATCGCCAACACGCAAACGATAAGCGGGTTCAAATTGCGTGAGTTTTTTCACTTGTGTGACATTCGGAAAATTAACCAACTCGCCAATCGCGTTGTGAATGTGAGCTTTTGCGGCGTTCGGGATGGCTTTTAAATCTTTCACCGCCGACTTTTTTAATTCAATCTGCATTTTTCAAATAATCAGCAAATGAAATAGTCGGTTCGTCACGAGTTTCACGCAACAAACGTAAATCGTCCAAATCTTCTTGTTCGGTTTTTACCTGATATTTCTGCAACAAAAACTGGTAAAAATCCCACAATTCAACTTGAGCAAAATCGGGCAAGTTTTCTAATTCAATCGCGTAAGTATTCATCGTAAAATCTCCAGAAAGTCAAAATTTCAAAATCCACATTGATTTTAATCTAGTGACTTTATTACTTTGTACGTTAACTCTGTATTGGTTGCCTTCATAACTTCTAACCGTGCGCCTTTATATCCAATTTCTTTACCCTGTGAAAGGTCGTATTTCAATTCTTGGGAAAAGGCGGGACGCGCCATATTGTCTATAAATTCTCGATACAAAATGGTTATAGTATTTTGGGATACACCTGAATAAACCAATTCCTTTTTGAAACTGTTAGAAGCCCATTCTTCTATCACAGTGTCTTTTATACTGACTGGAATGTTTCCATAATTATACTCATTAGCAAAATGATAAATAACTGCTGCTTTTGCTTTGTCATCTGGAACAAATATCCCTGCTCTTTCTCCAGATGGAATAGTTGAGCCAAGCATTGTGTAAGTTGCACTGCTGGAATAGCTAGAATTTTGATAAAATTTTCCCAGCGAATTTGATGTGTATAACGGAAGAATTCCGCCATAAACGGTGGTTGTTCCTGGAGAATTTACAGTTTCTGAAACATTATTGGACAGCATAATTGCTGGAATAGTTCTAAGATTAACTTTAGAAATAATGTTTTGACCTATTTCCGCTGTATTTTGTACATTTATCGCAGGAGTATTTATAACCTCCTGCTTTCCAAAATAGGTTTTTGACGGTGGCGATTGTGCAATAACACAACCCGAAAGCAACGTGACACTTGCGGCAATTGAAATTTTTTTAAGCATGATAATTCCTTTTTAAATTAAATTTAATACCGAACCAACGCCGAACCCCAAGTAAATCCCGCTCCAAAGGCTTCAAGCAACACCGTTTGCCCGCGTTGAATTCGACCGTCACGCACCGCTTCATTGAACGCCAACAAAACCGACGCAGACGAAGTATTGCCTTGTGTTTCGAGCGTCACAACCACTTGTTCCATCGACATTTTTAATTTTTTTGCCGTCGCCGCGATAATCCGAATGTTCGCTTGATGCGGCACGAGCCAATCAATTTCAGATTTATCCATGTTGTGCGCTTCGAGCGTTTCATCAACAATGCGTCCCAACGTATTTACCGCGACTTTAAACACTTCATTTCCACGCATCGCAATGTAGCCCAATGATTCGTCATCGCCCATCGCTTGTGGGTTGGGGCAATTTAATAAATCTTCATATTGACCATCGGAATGAATGTGCGTCGATAACACGCCGACTTCGCTTGAAGCCTGCAACAACATGGCACCCGCGCCGTCACCAAACAAAATGCAAGTGCCGCGATCCGTCCAATCGACAATCCGTGAACACACTTCTGAACCGACGATTAACACAGTTTTTGCCGCACCCGATTTGATGTATTGGTCGGCGATGCTTAACGCGAAAATCGAACCTGAACACGCCGCTTGAATATCAAACGCCACGCCGCCTGTCACGCCTAAACGGTTTTGTAACAAACACGCGGTACTCGGATAAACGTTGTCGGGCGTTCCCGTAGCGACAATAATTAAATCAATGTCATTTGGTTCGATTTGCGCGGCTTCAATCGCTTGACGTGCGGCGATTTCTGCCATGCTTGCGGCGGTTTCGTGTGTGGCAACAATACAACGACTACGAATTCCGGTGCGTTCAAAAATCCATTCGTCGGACGTTTCGACACGTTCCGCGAGTTGCTGATTGGTGACGACGTTTTCAGGCAAATAGCCGCCTGTACCAATAATTTTTGTGTGACGGCTCATAATGCAACTCGCTGGGCTAAAGTCGCTTCGACTTGTTCGGTGATTTTTTGAATGACGTTTTGTTGCACTTCGATTTCCGCTAATTTAATTGCCGTTTTGAATGCTAACACGTCCGCGCCGCCGTGACTTTTAATCACCAATCCGCGCAAACCGAGGAAACTCGCGCCATTGTACAATCGTGGGTCGATGCGATTTTTGAAACTTTTTAACACGGGATACGCAACGATTGCGGCGAGTTTGGTCAGCCAATTTTTTGAAAACGCTTCTTTTAACGTGGTGGCAATCATTTTTGCGGCACCTTCGATAGATTTCAACGACACATTTCCCACAAATCCGTCGCACACAATCAAATCCACTTTGATATTTCCCGCGTTGATTGAATTGCCTTCGACGTAGCCGATGTAATTGAGATGCGAATTTTCTAATAATTTGGCGGCGTTTTTGACTTGTTCATTGCCTTTCATGTCTTCTTCGCCGATGTTCAGCAAGCCGACACGCGGGCTTTCAATGCCTTCAATCGCTTTCACGAGTTCGTTGCCCATGACCGCGAATTGAAATAAATGTTCGGCGGTACAATCGACATTCGCACCCAAATCTAAAACGTGCGTGTGTCCGTAAATCGATGGCAACGTTGAAATAATTGCGGGGCGGTCGATGCCGACTAACATTTTCAATACGAATCGAGCGGTCGCCATTAACGCGCCTGTATTTCCTGCGCTGACGCACGCATCGGCTCGACCGTCACGAACCAAGTTAATTGCTACGCGCATTGAAGAATCTTTTTTATTTTTTAGGGCTTTGGCTGGAGATTCGTGCATTTCAACGGTTTGCGAGGCGTGTTGAACCTGTAATCGTTCACCGTAAATCGGCAAGGCTTGCGCCAATAATGGATTTAAAAGGGTTTCGTCGCCAACTAAAACGAGGGTGAGAGCTGGATTTTCTTGTAATCGGGCTAATGACGCGGCAACGGTAACGTCTACCCCAAAATCGCCGCCCATTGCATCAATGGAAATAGTTAAACTCACGCTGACTAATCGCTCCGCAGTACATAAAAAGAAGCCGAATCAGAAAAGCTCTGATTCGGCATTGTGTGTTCAATAAAAACTAACGCTTAGTCAATTTCAGCAGCATTTTTACGAACAATCAAACGACCTTTGAAATAACCTTCGGGTGTCATGTGATGACGCAAGTGAATTTCACCGGTGATTGGATCAGTTGATAAGGTTTTTGCTGTTAATGCATCGTGTGAACGACGTTGACCACGTCTTGAACGGGTAACTTTACTCTTTTGTACTGCCATTAGGCTTCTCCAGTAGATTTTAAATGGGCTAAAACAGAAAATGGATTCGGTTTTTGGGTGGTTGCTTCATCAAAAGCAACGGTGTGTTTTTTGATTGCTTGGTTTGCGATGCAATCGTGCGCGTGTTTGGGATAATCCGGTAAATGCAATAGCAATTCGTCTTCAACAAGCCTGATTAACGGTATGGTTTCTTCTTCAAGTAACAAAGGTTCAAGCTCGTCAGATAAACGTTCAACTTGTTCAAATGTGATGACAACGCCTAATTTCACTTCATGATTGATTTCAAATTCAACACCTTCCAAACAATTTTGACACTCAAGCATCAACGTTGCTTTTAAATTGCCATCAATTTTTGGGGTGCGACCTTCGCGCCCAAAATAAAGGTCAACCGTGACAACGCCTTCGTCATTGACTAATTTTTCAGCCAAACGAGTTAAGCGGTTAATGGGTATTTGTCCGTGTAATTCGCCGCGTTTATCGGCAAGATGAGAGGGAACAATGATTTCGGGTAGTCGATTTTCCATCTCATAATGATATATTGAAACGAGTATAAACGTCAAATTAGACATTTACACTCTAGTAATTCCTTGCCCATTTGGTTAGGACGCGAACGGACTAATTCAGGCAAACGGTCTGCGGAATGGTCTTCAATATGCACTTCGAGTTTGGCGGTTGTAGACGCAAATCGTATTTTTCCTTCAAAAACTGCACCGACCGTAAAAATCGTAACAGAAAACTGAATTTAAAAGAGATCAAACTCACGCCAGAAGAAGTGGTGCGTCAACTTTTTATCGATAATCACGCAATTTGAAGATGTCGTTTTAGCGAATTCGGGCGCAGATGGTTTTGAAGAAATTTTTACTCGATGTTCAAGTTTTCATTTATGGCAAAATAAATAACAAAAAATGTTGAGCCAACACTAAAATCGGGTTCAACATTTCAATGTTTTGGATTTTTCTAAATCACCGAATCAGGCAACGCTTCACCGGCAAAATAAGCCGCCAAATTCGCCAACACTTTTTCGCCCATTGCGGTGCGTGTTTCAAGAGTCGCGCTGCCCAAATGCGGCAACAACGTCACATTCTCTAATTCCAAAAAACCGTCGTGAATGTTCGGCTCATTTTCATAAACATCCAAACCTGCGCCCGCGATTTGTTGAGCTTTCAGCGCGTCAATTAACGCCTGACTGTCAATCACATCGCCGCGTGCGGTATTGATTAAATGCGCGGTGGGTTTCATGAATTTCAACGTGTCGGCATTGATTAAATGTTTTGTACTTGCGCCAGCGGGACAATGCAACGAGACAAAATCTGCTTGCTTCAATAATTCTTCCAACGTGTCGCAACGTGTCGCATTCAAATCTTGAAGCACATATTCATCCGCAGCACGCGGGCTGAAATAAATAATGTTCATGTCAAAACCGTGATGGGCTTTACGCGCCATGGCTTGCCCAATTCGTCCAAAACCAATTAAACCGAGCGTTGCACCCGTCACATTTGAACTCAACATACTGGTCGGACACCAGCCCGCCCATTTTTTCGCACGCACCAAACGATCACCTTCCGCGCCACGTCGTGCCGTCATCAATAATAACGTCATGGCAATATCGGCGGTACTTTGCGTCAAAACATTCGGCGTATTGGTGACGATTAAACCGTTCGTTTTCGCCGCTTCAATGTCGATGTGATTATAACCAACGCCGAAATTCGCCAAAATCTTGCAGCGTTTATTTTCTACATTCAACACATTGGCAGGAAACGAATCGCAAACCGTCGGGCAAACGGCATCGTAATTTTGCAAGGCGGATTTGAATTCGTCGGCGGTTAAAGGTCGATCGGTTTCGTTCAACGTTACGTCGTATAAATCACGCAATTTTTTTTCGACGGATTCTGTCCATCGGCGAGTAATAAAGACTTTAGGTTTACTCATTTTTAAATCTCCCAGAAAATAATAAATGTGAAATTATGGCGTGTTGAACTGCTAGTTTGAGTGTTTTAAGTTTAGCGTAAATCACGATATAACAGCCCGAAAAATTGAGCCATTAAAGCGTCATTTTTCCTCTTGTATTTTTCTTTTTTCCGCGTTACATTAGCACCTCACCGAACACTTTTTAGGCGTTTACCCATGAAATTACAACACAAATCACGTCGTACTGCTTTGCTTGTAGCTATCGTTGCTTTAACAGGCTTAGTCGCGAGTCCATTCGCAATGGCGAATGACAACGAAACCCAATGTTTCAACGATATTCAAGGAAAACTGGCTTGGAATGACGATAACACCAACATGAATTGGGATCCTGAAAATATCAAACAGTTATGTAGTGGTACGGCTAGTCCTACCGAGCCACGCAAATGTTTTTCTAGCGTTAAAATGGGGCGCGTTAACTGGGGAAAAGGCACGGATTGGGAATGGAAAAACGTCATTAACCTATGCTCTGGAACAGACAACGCAGAACAAACATTAGAATGTTTTAACAAGGGTGTCGCGTCGGGATCAGATTGGAGAGATGTAATTTTATTGTGCCAACGCGCTCATAAAGTTAAGCATGCGAACAAACTGATGTAAATGCTTCGCCAAAGTTAAAAATAACGTGCTGATTTTTAGCTTCTGATTAAAAAGTGCCGACAATAAAAAACCCGCTAAGTTTTTAAACTCAGCGGGTTTTTTGACTAATCTACCTATGCTGCGAGAGTATTGGTGAAATTAAAGTCTTTGTCGCTTTTTTTACGACGACCAACAAAACCAAGTAAGGGTAATCCTAACATCATCATTGCCCATTCTTCTGGTTCTGGCACTGGTGTAACACTCGAATTGCTACCATAGCTGCCATAATCAAGCGTGATATGGTTTTGAATCGCCGCGCCGATTTGCTCAAAGGCAGGTTGTAAATGTGTGGTACGTTGCTGTAATAGGTTTAATGCGGTGATGACTTGGGCTGTGTTGATAGTGACGGTCATAGAAATCTTCTAGGTTGTGCATTTACAAACCAAATCATCCCCATAACAAACATCATGCCATCGAAACCGTGAATTTTGTTTGCATAAATAAACATTATCATTGAACCGCCGGTTTTACGTTGTTCAATCGCCTTTTCAATTCCTGCCATTCGGTTAGTTTTGTCGTAATCCCAGCCAGCATCGGGCAAAGCAGGCAAACCATTTTCAAGAATCGGCTGTTTATTCAAACCATTGCCATTTGTCGAGCGGGCTTGCGCTTGTTTGTAATCAAGTGAAACCAATGAACAGCGACAACGATAGCCACACGGTGGCGAACCCGTGAATCATTGATTGCGAGTGATTTTATTTTGTAAATGCTCCACATTGCCGATTTGATTTTGACAGGTGCATGATAACTTTTCACAATCACTAAACTGACCACTTTCTATTGCAACCTGACGGCTTTTTCACGATACTTTCCGTATTATTTTTTACCACCGCAATAGACAATACTTATGGAATTTAAAGATTATTTACGCATTTTGGCGGAAAACGATGGCTCAGATTTATATCTAACCGTCGGTGCGCCGCCCGCTGCCAAATTTCAAGGCGTGTTAAAGCCGTTGGAAAATATCAAACTCATGCCGCCACGATTGCAAGAAATCGCACACAGTTTGATGAGCGATGAACAAAAAAAAGCCTTTGAAGCGCATCCAGAATTAAACCTAGCCATTTCAGAGCGCGGCGTGGGGCGTTTTCGGGTCAATATCTTTCGCCAACGAAATAGTTTTTCATTGGTGATTCGGAACATTAAAACTAATATTCCCAACATCGATTCGTTAGGTATGCCGCCAATTTTAAAACAATCGATTATGGAGAAACGCGGGCTGATTTTGTTTATCGGTGGCACGGGTTCGGGCAAATCGACTTCGTTAGCGGCGTTAATTGATTACCGCAACAGTAATGCGTCCGGTCATATTATTACGATTGAAGATCCGATTGAGTTTATTCACCAACACAAAAAATCGTTGGTCAATCAGCGCGAAGTGGGCGTGGACACGATGAGTTACGAAGATGCGTTACAAAATACGTTGCGCCAAGCTCCGGACGTGATTTTGATTGGTGAAATTCGCTCGCGTGAAACGATGGAGCACGCGCTGGCATTCGCTGAAACCGGGCATTTATGTTTATCAACGTTACACGCGAATAATTCAAATCAAGCTCTCGACCGAATTATTAACTTTTTTCCTGAAGAACGCCGTTCGCAATTATTGATGGATTTGTCGTTGAATTTGAAAGCCTTTGTGTCGCAACGGTTAGTTCCTACGATTGACGGCAAACGTGTCGCCGCAGTGGAAATTCTGTTAAATACGCAATACGTTAGCGATTTGATTTTAAAAGGTGAAATTCACGGTATTAAAGAAGCGATGGAAAAATCTGAAAATATCGGCATGCAAACCTTTGATTCACATCTGCAAAAACTGTACGAACAAGGCAAAGTGTCACTCGATGATGCGCTGGGCAATTCGGATTCGCCCAACAATTTACGTTTGAAAATTAGTTTAAGCGATAGCGCGGCTGGCAACGCATCGCCGATTGAAAAAAATATTGCCGAAGCAAAATCAATTCCTACCGAATTAAACATTCAATTGTTGGATATTCAACTTGATGATTAAATAATCAAATGATTAAGGCGAACAGTACCATGAAATTATTCGATATTTTTATAAAAGGCATTAACCCAGACCGCCTCAACGAAACGGTAGAAATTAAAGCACACGCCGTAAAAATGTTACAAATTAGCGCGTCAGAGGTAGACGAATTATTGGCACAGCCAAATGGCGTGTGTATTCGTCGTAATTCACCTGAAGTCGAGGCGAAAAATTACCAGTATAAACTGGGCAAGTTAGGTTTAATTTGCATCTGTAGACCCACACGACCACTTTCTAATTTAGAGCTTGTTCCAATGGAGGCAGATTTCGATGAATCGTCTTCAATTTGTCCAAATTGCGGTCATGACATGCCTGTAAATGGCGACGATAATAAGCCGGCTGAAAAATGTGAAGAATGCGGAATTACAATTACCAAATTTTTAGATTTGAGACACAAAAATGAAGAGCGTGAAGCGATTAAATCGAAATTACTCGCGTCAGAAAATAACATCCATGTACACGCCATCAAAAAGCACGAAGAAGAAGCCGAAAAACAGCGGAAATTAGATTTAGAAAAAGAAATTCTGCAAGAATTACACGGTGGCGATGAAATTAAAAAATCACCATCTGTTAAGTTGTTAGTAATCGGAGGTGGCTTAATTGCGTTGGTCGGTGCCAGTTATTTTTTGAAACCTTCGACTTCCCAACCGCCAATCTCCACCACAGAAAACTCCGCGACTTCAACTCCTGTAGAAAAGTCGGCGGCGAGTTCTTCATCTAAAGGTGCCAGCGCAAAAGGAGGCGCGTCTAATAATGCCACGCCAATGGATTCACAACAAGCGATGCAAAAAACGCACGATCAAGCCGCACAGGTTTTAAAAGGTTTTGGCTTAAATCCAGACGCAATAGCGGACGCAAGCGGTTCTGCGGGTGAATCGTCAGGTGAATCATCAACGGAAGAAGCTGCCGCCTATTCACCAGCAGCCACGAAAAAACCTATCGCGTCACTACAACCGCTCAATTCACAAGAAATTTTTTCGCTGTTGAATACCGATACCGCGTGGGATCATTTTTTGTCAGAAAACAGTCAAACACTTTTACAGCGTCAATTACCTGAAAATGCAAAAAAATTAAGCAAATATATTGTCGCTAATGATGTTTATGTGGATGCAGTTGGCGAATTGTTGCACACCGCACAAGAACACAAACAAAGTAAATTAGTCGATAATTATTTAGCGATACTAGAAACTCGATTAACGTTGCTTCCTGCTGAACAACAGGCGGTGTATTTCGCGCAAGCTGGGGGGTATTTGGCGTTGACAAACAATAGTAATCCTTTGCTCGCCCGAGCTGAACGTTTACTTGCCACGTTGCCGCGACCTGAATTGCAATTGCCCGTCATTTTGAAACTCGCAGTAATTTATTCCAAAACTGGCAGTCTGGCGATAGCTAATGGCTATTTCAACAGAGTAAACTCGATGCTCACACCGATTACGGATGCCAATACACAAGTTCAATTACGCATAGTCGTGGCGCGTGCATATCAAGAAATTAACAATGAAACCGCCGCCGCACAATGGCTGAATAGCACCGCGCCACTCATACCGCAACTCAGACCAGAAACGTTAAGCGCGTTAGCCATTAGTTATGCCGCGTGTAATCAGTGGAAAAACGGGTTGAATATCTTTACCGAATTTGACGTGAAAGAGCATTATGATTTGTGGTTGTATCAAGCTATTAGCGCGTCTCTTAAAGCCGGATTTATTTCTAATGCGTTGGAATTACACAAATCGCTACACAAGCCAGTTTATAAGGCTTTGTCCGCTATTTCTATTGCCGATTATTCGCCCGCAACAGCAAACGCATTAGTAGTGGTGAGTGAGAAAATTCTGGCTGACGAATTACCGACAGCGGCAGAAAAATCTATCGTAGCAAGTCGTTTAGTGAGTTATTACGGAAAAATAAAAAACACCAACAAAATCCAAACATTAACCGTTACCATCCAAAATGCGTTGACGAGTTTACCGACATCGGCGGAAAAAGATGCCATTTTAACGGTCATTATTCGGCAATACTTGCACGGTTTCCAAATCAAAGCCGCGAATAATCTGCTAACCACCATTCAATCGCCTACGCTGAAAACAGATTTGAATATTGAAATTAACCAACTCGCTGAAGTCGGCGGGTTATTGAATTGAGAGCTTTATTTATGAAAAAAAATGTGTGGTTAATAATAAGTTTCTTTTTAGCTATTTTTTCAACGGCTCACGCGGAAGAAGCGGCAAAAAATGCGTATATGATTGAAAAATTTGATCACAATGGTGATCGCGTGGTCACGCAAGAAGAGTTTTTAGAATCCGCCGCTGAACGCTTTAAAACGATGGATATAGACGGCGATCATGCCATTGAACAACAGGAATTTTTGCAGCGTTACGCAGAACATTCACATTCCACCACCACAGATTCAGGTGCAGAAGTGGGACAACGAGTATTTGATAAATTGGACGAAAATAAAGACGCACAAATCAGTGAACAAGAATACAACCAATCACGTTTGAAATGGTTCACCGAGGCAGATAAGGACAACGACCAACGAATTGAACTAGGAAAATAGGAGTACAAACATACAAATCAAGGTTTGTACTCCCGTCATGTAATGATTACTTTTTGATAATCGCTTTACCATCAACAACCAATTCCGAAATACCGCCCAATGAGGCTTTTAACGTACAACTAGCGTTTTTAAAGCCACCGTTCGCGGTATTTTCACCTTCCCACATTAACGTAATGTAAGTGTTTTTATCACTTTCTGTTTTACTGGGGAAAAAGACTTGTTCGCCCGTTGCACTTTCAATTGCTGCCGGACATTTCTGATTCGCCATGCCTTGAATGTTAGCGTAATTGCGAATCATCGATTCCGCTTCCATTTCGACCACGGTTTTTTGTTTACTTGCGCCAACCAGCGCAAAACCCATCACAAAAACGCCTACAACGGCAATCACAATTTTCATGGTGCTGCTAATCATCGGTTCTTTTACTTCTTCACTCATAAATAACTCCTCGTTGTTTTAAAAATCGATGCCCTGCTCTGCTTTCACACCTTGCTCAAAAACGTGTTTCACTTTGGTCATTTCAGTGACCGTGTCCGCTACTGCAATCACCTCGAGCGACGCATTTCGTCCCGTCAAAATTAAATGCAACCACGACGGCTTTTCTTCGGTAATAAAGTCGGCAATTTCTTGTCCTGAAATCCAACCGTAGCCACAACAATAGTTAATTTCATCGAGCAACACAACATCAAACTTTTCCGACAAAATCTGCGCTTTCGCAAAGTCCCAAATTTCACGGCTGGTTTTAATATCTTGTTCAGGATTTTTCGTGTCCCAAGTAAAGCCGTCGCCCAGCGCGTGCCATTCAATATTGTCAAACAATGCAGCGGCTTTTTGTTCGCCCGTTTGCCATTGCCCTTTGATAAATTGAATCACGCACACGTTCATTTCCCAACCCGCCGCCCGAAATACCATGCCAAACGCGCTGGATGATTTACCTTTGCCTTCGCCGGTGTTGACGACGGTTAAACCGTGTCTTCGGTCGCGTGTTTTCATGCTTTTTTTTCCTGTGACTTGAATGATTCTACCAACATTAACGCCACGCCAATCGTAATCGCAGAATCAGCGATATTAAACGCTGGCCAATGATAGGTTCCGTAATACACATCGAGAAAATCAATCACATAACCGTAAGCCAACCGGTCGATTAAATTGCCCATCGCGCCACCTAAAATCAGCGACAACGACACCGCTAACAAAGTTTCATTTTCTTTCAAACGAGTTAGCCAAATCGTCATAATCGTACTCATCACAATTGCTAATGCCGCAAAAAACCACCGTTGCCAGCCGCCCGCTTCACTCAAAAAACTAAACGCCGCGCCGGTGTTGTGAACGTAAGTTAGATTGAAAAACGGCATCACCGCCATCGATTCATAAAGCGAAAACGATTTATCAACCGCTAATTTACTGGCTTGGTCTAAACCAATTGCTAACGCGGAAAGCCACAACCATTTGTGTTTGGAAAACTTAGGCATAAAGACGTTTTTCACCTTCGCCCACGATATTTTCAACGCAACGTCCACATAATTCGGGATGTTCAGCGTGTGAACCTACGTCAGAACGTTGATGCCAGCAACGCACGCATTTTTGTTCGGTTGATGGCGTGACTTTGATTTTGACTTGATAATCCGCCCCATCCGATTTTGTAATTTTCGCGTCCGAGGTAATAAATACAAAACGTAATTCGTCGCCCAATTTATCCAGCGTTTCAAAGGTTTTCGCGTCACATTCCAATTCCACATTTGCCGCCAAAGACGAACCAATTTCTTTGGTTGTGCGGCTGTGTTCAAGGGCTTGACTGACTTCAGAACGAACCGTCATCACCGTTTGCCAAAAATCATGATTGAATTCTGCATCCGAATCTAACGCCGTTAAATCTTCGTACCACGTTGTTAAAAATACCGATTCGGGGCGATTGCCAACGGCGGGCAAATGTTGCCAAATTTCTTCCGCCGTATAACTCAAAATCGGCGCAAGCCAGCGCGTCAATGCTTCTAAAACGTGGAACATTGCAGTTTGTGCGGAACGTCGCGCCAAACCATCGGTTTTGGCGGTGTATTGGCGGTCTTTGATAATATCCAAATAAAAACTGCCCAAATCAATCACGCAAAAATGATGTACTTTTTGGAAAACTGTTTGAAATTGGTAATTTTCGTAAGCCGCTTTCACTTCGTTTTGTAACGTCAACGCGCTATCCAAAACCCAACGGTCGAGCGGCAACAATTTCGCCGTTTCAACCAAATCTTCGGTAGGATTGAAATCATTCAAATTCGACAACAAGAAACGCGCGGTATTTCGCAAACGACGATAACCGTCCGACGTACGTTCTAAAATTTCGTCTGAAACGCGCATTTCGCCGCGATAATCGGTCGATGCAATCCACAAACGCAACACGTCCGCGCCCAAACTTTTCATCACCGATTGGGGCGGAATAACGTTGCCTTTTGATTTCGACATTTTTTCGCCTTTCGCATCGACCGTAAAACCATGCGTCAAAACGGTTTTGTACGGCGCAACGCCATTCATGGCAACCGATGCCAACAACGACGATTGAAACCAGCCACGATGTTGGTCGGAACCTTCCAAATATAAATCAGCGGGGAATTGCAATTGTTCACGACGATTCAAAACCGCTGCGTGCGTCACGCCCGAATCAAACCACACATCGAGCGTGTCGGTCATTTTGTCGTAATCGCTCGCTTCGTCGCCTAAAAATTCAGCGGCAGTGGCATCAAACCACGCATCAATGCCCGATTTTTCAATGCGTTGTGCGACTTGTTCAATCAATTCAGCGGTGCGCGGATGCAATTCGCCGGTTTCTTTATGCACAAAAAATGCAATCGGCACGCCCCACGTCCGTTGGCGCGAAATACACCAATCAGGACGATTTTCCATCATGCTTTCAATTCGCGCTTGACCCCATTCGGGCAACCACGCGACTTTTTTCACTTCCGCAAGAGCTTGTTCGCGCAACTGTTTTTGGTTCATCGAAATAAACCATTGTGGCGTGGCGCGGAAAATAATTGGTGTGTGGTGTCGCCAGCAATGCGGGTAACTGTGCAAAATCGTTTGTTGATGCACCAACGCGCCGCGTTCATGCAGAACGTCTAAAACATGAGCGTTGGCTTTGAAAACGTGTTCGCCAGCGAAAATTTCGGTGGTTGATAAAAATACGCCGTCGCCACCGACCGGACAATCGACTGGCAAATCATAAACCCGTCCGACAATGTAATCTTCTTGACCGTGAGCAGGCGCGGTATGAACTGCCCCGGTTCCAGCGTCAGTTGTAACGTGATCGCCCAAAACAATCGGGACGTGACGCGCATAAAATGGATGTTGTAAAAGCTGATTTTCTAACGCCAACCCTTCACACTCCGCCAAAATGGTGTAATCCAAATTGCCGTAACGAAGCATCGCCGATTCCACTAAATCTTGCGCCAAAACCAAACGCTCGTCGCGATGCTGAACCAAAACGTAAGTCAATTCTGGATTTAACGCCACCGCTTGATTCGCTGGCAAAGTCCACGGTGTCGTTGTCCAAATCACCACGGAAACTTTGCCGTGACCTTGTGACGAACTAAAATTCAACAAAAATTCCGCCGAATCTACCGCTGCAAAACGCACGTCAATCGCGGGCGAATGCTTGTCTTCGTGTTCCACTTCGGCTTCGGCTAACGCTGAACCGCAATCGGTACACCAATGAACCGGTTTTGCACCTTTAACAATGTGACCATTTGCCACAATTTTTCCTAACGAGCGCACAATGTCAGCTTCAAAGGCAAAATCCATTGTTAAATACGGATTTTGCCAATCGCCAAAAATGCCCAATCGTACAAAGGCTTCTTTTTGGATTTCAACTTGTTTGGCGGCATATTCGCGGCACGCATTTCGGAAAACGTGCGGTGACACTTTCGCGCCTGCTTTGCCAATTTTCTTTTCAACTTGCAATTCAATCGGCAAGCCGTGGCAATCCCAACCTGGCACATAAGGCGCGTCAAAACCGCTTAACGTTTTCGATTTCAAAATAAAATCTTTCAACACCTTATTAACGGCGTGACCAATGTGAATTTCGCCATTCGCATACGGCGGACCATCGTGCAAAATGAATTTCGGACAATCTTTCGCTGCGTCACGAATTTGTTCATACAACGCGGCGGTTTGCCATTTTTTCAATTGTTCGGGTTCACGTTGCGCTAAATTGCCTTTCATCGCAAAACCCGTGCTGGGTAAATTCAGCGTTTTTTTATAATCTATAGTCATGTTTTTAATCCAAATAATAAAAAAATTTTACTTAATCCGCCTGCAACAATTTCAAGAAATCATCAGCAGGTAACGGTTTACTTTTAATATAACCTTGATAAATATCACAGCCTTTTTGCTCTAAAAAAGCCAACTGTTCCGGTGTTTCAACGCCTTCTGCCAACACTTTGAAACCTAAAATTTTACCCATGGCAATAATCGTCGCTGTAATTTCCATGTCGTCTTTGAGTTGCGGAATGTCATCGATGAAACTTTTGTCGATTTTTAGCACATTGACCGGAAAGCATTTTAAATACGCTAACGATGAATAACCGGTGCCAAAATCATCAATCGCTAATCGAACGCCTTGCGCTCGGAGTTGATTAAGAATGGCAACGACTTTTTCCTGATTTTCCATTAGACCACTTTCGGTTAATTCTAATTCTAATCGCTCGGCAGGAAAACCCGTATCGCGCAACGCATTCATCACCAATTCATTCAAATCACAACGGCGAAATTGAACCGGCGATACATTTACCGCAATCGTCAATTCAGTAATCCCCAAATCCATCCAGATTTTACCTTGGCGACACGCTTCATAAACGACCCATTCGCCAATCGTTTCAATTAAACCGGTTTCTTCTGCTAACGGAATAAAATTATTCGGTGAAATTAAACCTTCGTTGGGATCGAGCCAACGAATTAACGCTTCTGCGCCCACGATTTTACCGGTCAAAATGTCTACTTGTGGTTGATAATACAGCCGTAATTCGTGATTAGTAATCGCACGACGTAAGCGCGTTTCTAACTCAATTCGTTCTCGCACCGCATGAGTCAAATCATCTGAAAAATACGCAAACCGTCCACGTCCCGCGTCTTTCGCATGATAAAGTGCCGTATCGGCGTGATCGATTAACAATTCTGGATTGTCACCGTGTTCTGGAAATAGACTAATTCCAATGCTTGCGCCAATTTGTACTGCATCACTTTGATTCAATTGAAAGGGTTGACTTAAATCATGCACAATTAAATCTGCTACTCGCGCCGCATCGTCAATATGAGCAATATCTTGCAGTAAAACAATAAATTCATCGCCGCCCAAACGCGCCACTGTATCGACATCACGCAATCGCCCTTGAATTCGCCGCGCGACTTGTATCAATAATTCGTCGCCCGCTAAATGTCCAAAATTATCATTCACAGATTTGAATTTATCCAAATCCATCATCAATAACGCCATGCGTTTATTTTCACGTCGCCCAATTTCAATGCCATATCGTAGTCGTTCTGACATCAATCGGCGATTCGGTAAATTGGTCAAGGGATCGTAAAAGGCGAGCTGCTGAATTTTAGTATCGTCGCGGTAACGTTCAATCATCAGCATCACTAAATTCGCATATTGCTCAATCGAAATCAATTCAGATTGTTTAGGTATGGTCGGATTTTTATGATAAATCGCAAAGGTGCCTAACACTTCATTCTGACTATTTTTAATCGGTTGTGACCAACACGAACGCAGATTCGCGCATTTCACCAATTCAAAAAAATTTGTCCAATATGGATGAGTTAAAACATCTTCAACAATGACTCGTTCCCCTGAAAATGCGGCTGTTCCACACGATCCAACACCGTCTCCAATCGTCAAACCGTCGATTGCGTTATTATAAAATTCTGGCAAACTCGGTGCGGCACCATGATGTAATTGTCTGGTTTCACGATTTAATAATAAAATCGAACACAACATTTCAGAATGTTGCATTTCGATGCCGCGAACTAACTCAGTCAACAGCAAATGCAGCGTATGTAAATCAATGGTATTGCTGCCGACTTTTTTGAGAATTTGATTGTGCAACGCTAAATCACTACTTTGATGCAGCAAGGCGTTAGAAATTTTGCGCCGTTGCTTATTTTCTCGCTTCATAGATTTATACGCGCCGATGAGAATCAACAAGATAAAAATCACCGTACTCACTGCCGCCGCCGCGACGATTAGATAACTTTGCAGTTGTTCTTTATCGAGTTTGATATAGGAATCATACATAAAATCCGGCAACCGTTCATTGACTTGGTCTTGATTTACCATGCCGGCTTTTAAAAAGGTTTCAGCCATCGTTTGCCAGCGTGCGGGGTTCATGTGACCAATTTCAATTAAATCTGGTACGACTAACGGACTGATTGCATCGGCTTCATAACTTAAATGGCGACGCGATTTTTCAACGTAGTATTTGTTAATCAGTAATTCAATCATTTCGTCTCGATGTGCCAGCGCGTAAGTCCAGCCATCAATACTCGCTTTCCGAAATGCTTCCACTCGTTTCGGATGTCGGCGAATTTCATCTTCCGTGGTGAATAAAATATCACTGTAAAAATCCACACCGTAATTACGCGGATTGATAACAGTAAAAGGGAATTTTTGCCATTTCAGAAAATAGATTTCACTGGTGAGATACCCATTAAACGCATCGACTTTACCGTCGATTAAATCCTGAAGTTCAAAACTGCTGGGCAAAACACCCACACTGTTTTTATCCACGCCTTCGTTGCTCAACATCGCCAACAAATCCGTATCCATCGATTTATTGAGCATCATCACTTTTTTACCGATTAAATCGCTAGGCGATAAAATTTCTTTACGCGCTAACAACACGGAGGGCGAATGTTGAAAAACTGCCGCCAAAGCCACTAAAGGCGCACCGTGTAGACGTTCATAAAGTAATTCACTATTTGCCACGCCGTATTGTGCATGGTCTTTTTTTACTTCATCAACCGGTGTTTTTTCGGGCGAACCTTCATGAATCACAACATCTAAACCGGCGTTCGCGTAATAACCTTTTTCTAGCGCAGCGTAATAACCGGCAAATTGAAATTGATGATGCCAACGCAATTGCAAATGCACGGTTTCGTTAGCGACACTAACATTAGAAATAAAAAAAGCTAGTATCCATGCGCTAGCGTTTAACAGAGACTTATAATTTAACATTTCATCTCATCTCATTATCAAAAAATAAACCGTTAACGAGTGCGACGAGTTTTTGATGGACGCGCCTCGCTACGTTGCTCTGTTTTACCAAATCCCGTGGTGTATTTCGTTTTAAACGGCTGCGTTTTTGTGTTTGCTTCAAACGTGCCAGCAGGTTGAAATGTGGGAATTAAGTGCATTTTACCGTTGCCAATTAAATCCGCGCGTCCCATTGATTTTAAGGCTTCACGCAATAATGGCCAGTTTTTCGGATCGTGATAACGCAAAAAGGCTTTTTGAATACGGCGTTGTTTCACGCTTTTTGGAATCGTAATATCAGCAGCGGTGCGACTCACTTTTTTCAACGTGTCTTTACCCGAATGATACATTGCCGTGGCAATCGACATCGGCGACGGCAAAAAGGCTTGAACTTGATCCGCGCGGAAATTATTTCGTTTTAGCCACAACGCCAGCTGCAACATATCTTCGTCCGTAGTGCCAGGATGCGCCGCGATAAAATAGGGAATCAGATATTGTTCTTTGCCCGCTTCTTTTGAAAAACGGTCGAACATTTCTTTAAATCGGTCATACGTTCCCATGCCCGGTTTCATCATTTTCGTTAACACGTTTTGTTCGGTGTGTTCGGGCGCAATTTTCAAATAACCGCCAACGTGATGCGTGACTAATTCCTTCACATATTCGGGCGATTCCACCGCTAAATCGTAACGCAAACCCGACGCGATAAAGATTTTTTTAACACCTTTCAAGCCACGAGCGCGACGATACAATTTGATTAACGACGAATGGTCGGTGTTTAAATTCGGACAAATGCCAGGATGCACGCACGACAATTTTCGGCACGCGCTTTCAATCGTTTTATCTTTGCACGCGAGCCGATACATATTCGCCGTGGGACCGCCTAAATCTGAAATGTGTCCGGTAAAAGCGGGCGACGTATCTCGAATCGCTTCGATTTCTTGAATAATTGAATCTTCCGAACGGCTTTGAATAATGCGCCCTTCGTGTTCGGTAATCGAACAAAAACTACAACCACCAAAACAGCCGCGCATGATATTGACAGAATGTTGAATCATCTCGAACGCTGGCACATTCGCGCCACCGTAACTTTTGTGCGGCAAACGCGAATACGGCAAATCAAACACGCCGTCCATTTCGGGCGTAGATAATGGCAACGGCGGCGGGTTAATCCAGACTTCGCGGTCGCCGTGTTTTTGAATAAGCGGACGGGCATTGTACGGATTGGTTTCGCCGTGCATCACGCGTGAGGCGTGCGCGTAAAAAATCGGGTCATTTTTCACGGTTTCATACGACGGCAAACGAATCGCAGTTTTTTCGCGCAACGTTTTAATGCTTTGAATCAGTGGCGCAACCTTGATTTCATCGTCATTTGCACTTTCAGATTTATCACAAGGCGGCTCTTCTTGATACGGATTGATGGGCGGTGCAACTGCGCCAGGTTTATCGAAATCGGTTGAATCTTTTACCGCAAAATCCGCTGGAATTTCTTTCACAAAATGCGCGGTGCCACGCATGAATTTGATGTCTTGGATTTTTTCGCCTTTCGCCAAACGGTGCGCCACTTCCACAATGGCACGTTCGGCATTGCCAAATAAAAGTAAATCCGCTTTGGAATCCAACAACACGGATTTTTTCACCGTGTCCGACCAATAATCATAATGGGCAATTCGGCGCAAACTCGCTTCAATGCCGCCAATAATAATCGGCACCTCTTTGAACGCTTCACGGCACCGGTGCGAATAAACAGAAGTCGCACGGTCGGGACGTTTAGCCGCTTCGCCATTGGGCGTGTACGCATCATTGGAACGAATTTTTTTATCCGATGTGTAATGATTCACCATCGAATCCATGTTGCCACTGGTAATGCCAAAAAATAAATTCGGACGACCCAATTGCTGAAAATCTTTCACATTTTTCCAATCAGGTTGAGCAATCATGCCGACGCGAAAACCTTGCGCTTCCAACATTCGCCCGATTAACGCCATACCAAAACTGGGATGGTCAACGTACGCATCGCCACTGACAACAATAATGTCGCAACTGTCCCAACCCAGTTCATCCATTTCGGCGCGACTCATCGGCAACTGTGGCGCGACACCAAAACGGTGCGCCCAATACTGACGATAACTGAATAAATTCGGGGGGGTAAGTGATGAAGTGTGTGGCATTAGTCGCTCGTGACATGGTCGATAAAGTTAGGATTGTACGCAATTAAATCTTTTAAGAATTTTTTAAACGGCAATCGGTAGGTTTTTTCTAATTGCGTGGCGCGTTTTTGTAACGCTTTACGCGAATAAATCGGGGTGTCTTCGTGAAAAAATAAAGCAATCACATTGACCGTGCCGTGAACGGGTAAAAATAATAATTTTGCTTCAAACAAACCGCCAATCCATGAAAATAATTGCGTAAATTGTTCTTTGTTATTCCACAAATTTACCACCAAAATGCCGTCTTTTTTCAGCATCGCTTTACACGCAGCGAAAAATTCAAGATGACACAACGATGCTGCTATTCCTTCTGAATCAAAAGCATCGAGCATAATGACGCGGTAAAATTCGCGCTGTAAATTCAACCGTTCAAGCGCGTAATGTGCGCCATCGTCAATCACCACGTTCAACCGTGCATCGTGCGGTAAATCAAAATAATCATGTGCCACTTCCGCGACCGCCGCACGATATTCAACCGCTTCCACCCGACAATCGGGAAATTGTCTTAACAGATATTTCGCCAATGAACCACCGCCCAAACCCATCAGCAAAATATCATCGTTACCGACCTCATAAAATAATAACCAACTCATCATTGCTTTGGTGTAATCGAGCTGCAATTGGTCGGGCGTTTTTAACGACATCGCGCTTTGTTGAGCGAACGACCCAAAATGCAATGAACGCACGCCGTTTAATTCGCTTACGTCAATCACGCCGTCGTTATCTTCAGTTTGGTAAATTAGTTTAGAAGTCATTTTTCTTTATAAATAATGTTTTGAAGCACGCTGGCATTGTGTTTGACTAAATCACGCAAAAAACGAGTGAATTCAATTTGATAAAGTTGTTCCAACACAATGGCGCGTGTGCGTAAATCTTTTAAAGCGTAAGTCGATGTGCCGCTGTTAAATGCTAATCCGATGATATTGCCACGTCCTGTGACCGGGACAAATAACAGTTTCCAATTAAATAATCGTCCTAACCATAACGCGATTTGCTGAAATTGTGGACGACTGACCCCGCCCCAGCAATTGATAACCAACATTCCATCTTTTTTTAATAATTTTTGACAGTTTTCAAAAAAGGCGGCGTTGCAAATCGCTTCCGCCATTCCGGTCGCATCAAACGCATCCACCATAATCAAACTGTACAATTCACTTTCACTGTCCAATCTTTTACGAACGTATTCTGCACCATCATCGACCACAATTTTTAAGCGTGAATCCAACGGCAAACCAAAATGACTTCGGGCAATTTTCACCACGCTTTTTCGATATTCCACTGCTTTAACTTGGCAATCGGGGAATTGATGCAATAAATATTTCGCCATCGAACCACCGCCTAAACCAATCAATAATGCGTCATCGTTTAAGGTTTCTTTAAATAACATCCAGCTCGACATCGTGCGGGCATATTCTAAATAAAGCTGATTGGGATCACTCAACAACATGGAACTTTGGCGTGGAATAGAACCAAAATGTAGCGAACGCACGCCGTCTGTATCCACGACTTCAATTGCGCCATCATCGTCATAATCTTGATGAATCAAGATACCGTCGTATTTGTGCAGACGTTGAGGATTAAAAAGTCGCTTAAATTTTTTATCTTGGGTGTATGGCATAAATTTAGAGGCTCAATTTACATCGAGCTATCGAGATATTCAGCTTTTTTGGTCATCATTTCATCCGTGTCCACAAAACGTGCGGCAACTGCTTGAAATTCATCTTGTAACTCAAGAAAAGCATCCACCATGTCGGGATCAAAATGACTGCCTTTGCCATCTTTAATAATTTGCGCCGCTTTGTCGTGCAGCATTCCGGCTTTATAAACTCGCCTACTAATTAGCGCGTCGTACACGTCCGCCACCGCCATTAACCGTGCAGAAATCGGAATATCATTGCCGGATAAACCTTGCGGATAACCGGAACCGTCCCACTTTTCTTGATGATGGTAAGCAATTTCTTTGGCATATTTAAGAAAAGGAACGTCAATACCTAATTCGCGTTCAGCTTGCAGAATCGAGTCACGACCCAATATCGTGTGTAGTTTCATAATCTCAAATTCTTCAGGTTCAAATTTACCTGGTTTGAGTAAAATTTTATCTGGAATTCCCACTTTGCCAATATCGTGCAGCGGTGCAGACTTAAACAGTATTTCGATTATTTTATCGTTATCCAGAAAATGCGAAAAGCGAGGATGAAACCGTAAATGTTCCGCTAATAATTTAACGTAATGTTGCGTGCGACGAATATGATTACCGGTATCACTATCGCGAGTTTCTGCTAAAGATGCCAGTACATGAATGGTCACATCTTGAATGGCGGTAATTTCTGCCGTACGTTTTGCCACTTCTAACTCTAAAAAACTATTTTGATCGCGCAAAAAAATCTGCATTTTTTCCATGTCGAGATGCGTTTTAACACGCGCTAAAACAACCTGCAAACTAATCGGTTTTGTAATGTAATCGACTGCGCCCAGTTGAAAACCCTTCGCTTCGTTATTGGCATCTGATTTAGCGGTTAAAAAAATGACGGGAATATCTTTTGTTTTAGCATTCGCTTTTAAACGCCGACAGACTTCATAACCGTCCATTTCAGGCATCATAATATCAAGCAAAATCAAATCCGGGCGGCATTCCAATTGTGCTATTCTGAGTGCTTTCTCACCGCTATTAGCTACTTTTACTTTATAAATTCGTTTGAGTAACGTGCTGATAAGCATGAGATTATCGGGCGTGTCATCGACCACTAAAATAGTCGGTCTTTCTGAAAAACAGGCAGTTTCAATCATTCTGTTTACCTAAATTAACATTGATTATGGGATTTAATAACAGTAACGCTTTTTCGAAATCAAATTGTCGAATGGCGTTTTCAATGTTCGACAATATATCGACATTGATTAACGACTGTAATAAAGCAAAATTTTGTTCAAAAAAATCTGCTGATTCACTATCATCATCTATGAGAAGTTTTTGCAGATGATTTGCTATGTCGGCTACTTTTGATAAATCCACGAATGAAACAATTTCATGTAACACCGGCGGTATCGCTACTTTAAGAGCGG
Organism: uncultured Pseudomonadota bacterium; assembly: GCA_903870545.1. GTDB lineage: Bacteria > Pseudomonadota > Gammaproteobacteria > Methylococcales > Methylomonadaceae > UBA10906. Next base: position 112,347 of record CAIQDI010000024.1, on the reverse strand, counting down.
CAATCATGACAGCCTGAGCATTTTCAAACTTCCCAATCTTAACATCAATGACTTCTGGTGCTTCCTTTTCAGCAATCATTTTTTCAATATCAGCCGCCATTTTTTCTAAATCTGACGCGCCGATATTACTGTTTACACTTTTTGAAGAGTGAGCAATGCGTTCCGCCGTGGTGTAATCAGCTGAATTCAATGCCTCACGCAGTTTCAGCGATGTATTTTCTTGACTCAGAATGTATTTTCGCAGCAAATTTAAATAAAGTGATTTGTTATCAAGCACCCGTTTTAATCCGAGTTCAATATCTAAACCGTCGATAACGGGTAAATTTTTTTCTTCAGTAATCACTACATTATCGATTTGTTCCATTTGCGTGTCAGCGTGTTGATGCGTGGGTTTTATCCATTTCAACAATGTTTTAAATAATTCCTCTGGATCAATCGGTTTCGCAACATAATCATTCATGCCTGCTGCGATACACTTTTCTTTGTCTTGTTGCATCGCATTTGCCGTCATCGCCACAATGGGCAACTCGTTGAGTCGTGTATCCTTGCGAATTTCAATCGTCGCCGTCACGCCATCCATTACCGGCATTTGCATATCCATCAGCACAATGTCGTAGTGATTATTGAATACTTTTTCAATGCTTTCTACGCCGTTATTCGCCACATCAATCGTAAATTTTCCTTCTTCTAAAATACCCTTTGCCACATCTTGATTGAGTTCATTGTCTTCGACAATCAAAATTGCCGCGCCTTCAATACTGGTCAATTCAGAAATGATATTGGGCTTATTTTGAATCGTATGATTGACCAACCTAGTTTCATCCCCCAGCACATTCATCACGGTATTAAATATCAACGACGAATTCACGGGTTTAGTTAAAAAATACTCTAATCCTGCTTCTTTAGCTTCTTGTTGCACTTCTTCCGTACCGTAAGCGGTAATCATCACAAGGTGTGGCGTTTTTTGCAATGAAAGCTGGCGAATGGCATTAGCGGTTTCGATACCATTCATTTCAGGCATTCGCCAATCCAAGAAAATAATCTCATAAGGATCGTTTAATTCATCCGCGTTTTTTATACTGATTAGTGCATCCCTACCGCTTGATACTTGCTCCACTTTAAATGTCATGCTCGACAACATATTGTGTAATACATCTCGCGCCAGCTCATTATCGTCGACCACCAACACGCGACAACCTCTCAAACCGCGTGAAAGTACGCGATTTTTTGTTTGGTGAGCGGTTTTACCCAATCGAGCGGTGAACCAAAAGTTACTGCCTTTACCCACTTCACTTTCGACCCCCACTTCGCCGCCCATTAACTGGGCAAGTTGTTTTGAAATGGCTAATCCCAAACCTGTGCCGCCGTATTTACGACTGGTTGATGTGTCGGCTTGTTGGAACGATTGAAATAATTTGCCTTTTACTTTTTCTGAAATGCCGATGCCGGTGTCGCGCACACTAAAATTCAACAATACGTCATGGTCGGTTTCTTCGACTACTGTCACAAAAATAACAACGCCGCCTTCTTCAGTGAATTTAATGGCATTGTTCGCATAATTGATGAGAATTTGCCCCAGTCGTAATGAATCGCCGTTCAAATATTTAGGAACATTGGGGGCAATGTCAAAAATCAGCTCCAAGCCTTTCGCATTGGTTTTTTCAACCACTAAATTCGTGACCGTTTCCAATACGCTGTTCATTTCAAAATCAATAGATTCAATATTGAGTTGTCCCGCTTCATTTTTAGAAAAATCTAAAATGTCATTGATAATTCCCAGTAAATACTGCCCTGAGTTGTGAATTTTTTTGACGTAATCACGTTGTTTGGGTGTTAAATCTGTTTTTAACACCAGATACGACATTCCAATTACGGCATTCATCGGTGTGCGAATTTCATGACTCATATTTGACAGAAAATCTGACTTGATTCGTGTGGCATTTTCAGCGACTTCCTTAGCTTTACGGATTTCGTCTGTTGCTTGTTTTGCGGCAGTAATATCACGCACCGCGACAAATTCACATTCCCCTCGCCCCCCTAAATTGGATAAGTGACTTAAGCCAATTTCGATTGGAAATTCACTTCCATTTTTTCGAACGCCGTTCAAATTAACGCCTTCACCATCAATCGCTACGTCAAGATTCTCGCCCTCGATAAATTTTGAAGACATCGCAGAATCGTCAGTACGCATACTTAACGGCATCAGCAAATCGATGTTTTTCCATTGCAATTCGCCAGCAATATAACCAAACATTTTTTCGGTATTTGAATTACAAAGAATAATCTCTCCCGCTTTATTCACAACTAATATCGCGACCGGGGCGGATTGAATGACATCACGATACCACGCTTCGGTTTCGATAAGTTCAGTTTGTTTCGTTTCTAATTCAATGGTTTGCTCTTCCAGTTGCGCGGCTTGGACTTCCATTCGGTGTGCCAGTTCTTGTGTTTCGGTCAATAATTTTTTAGACGCTGTAATATCACGAATTGACGCGCAAGCACACAAACCCCGTCCGCCTAAGTCTGGCAAACGACTTAAACCAATATCAATAGAAAACGAGCTACCGTCTTTACGAATACCGCGTAAATCCAGTACGTTAGCAATCATTGTGCGAGTATTCTCTTTTTCAGCCATAAATTTTGCACGCTTCGCAGGATGAGCAGCGCGTATTTCAGGCGGCACCAACTCATCGACCATTTTCCAATGTAATTCGCCTGAATCATAACCAAAGATTTCTTCTGCTTTTAGATTGCATAAAATAATTTCGCCTTTTTCATTCACTACCAATATCGCATCGGGCGAGGATTCTATAATGCCTCTAAACCACGCCTCCGTATCTTTGAGTTCGAGCTGTTGCATTTCTAATTCAACGGTTTGCTCTTCCAGTTGCGCGGCTTGTACTTCCATTCGATGGACTAATTCTTGCGTTTCTTGTAGTAACATTTTGGCTTTGTCGTTACGTCCAATAATTTCCATATTCAGACCTAACATCAGCATCAGCGCATCGAGTAACGATTTTTCGGTTTCAGTCAACGATTGAAAAGCGGCAATTTCCAACACGCCAATCACACGATTTAAATGCAAAATGGGCAGCACTTTAATTACTTTCGGTACGGATTCTCCCAAACCGGAATTGATTTTAATGTAATCGGCGGGTGGATTAGTGAGCGTAATAGGTTTTTTTTCCAACGCACATTGACCGACCAAACCTTCACCGATAGAAAAATTTTGATTTAGATTTTTACGTTCAACATAACCATAACTGCCCAACAAGCGTAACTGATTATTCACATGAATATAAAATACGGCGTGACCGATGTTCAACAAAGGACACACGGCAGACATAAATTTTTGCGACAGATCGGAAAATGTTTCAGTTTGCTGCAATTCTGCCGAAATTCCAGCAACGTGTTCTTTAATCCAGCGTTGCGATTCCATATTTCGACAAACATCTTGCAGAATTCTAAGGGCGGCTGCCATTTTCCCCATTTCATTCGGATAATTCAAATAGGGAATTTCAACATCTAACTGACCATTTGTCAGGCTTTCAATCGATTCTTGTAATTTTTGAATTGGGCGACCAATTGCGTTACCTGTAATGATACCGCCAATAATGCCTACGAATAATCCAGATAACATCATTCCCAACAAAATGAACTGATTTTCTTCGCCCATTATTTTAAGTTCTTCACCTCTTTCTCGCGCTCGATTTTCTTTATTGCGAGAAAGCTCCGTCAATAAATTATCAGCATCCTCGCCCACTTCTATATAATTTTCACTTGATACATAATTCGTCGCTTTACTTTGCGGTATCGAATTACCTTCTTCCTTCATTAAATCAATGGCTTTATTGGCGTTAATTTTATATTGTAAAAACTTTTCATCGAATTGAGCCAAAAGTTGTTTATTTTTGTCGAGAAAAATACGTTTACGCACTTCGTTGATTTCTAATTCCACATTCGCGATTGCTTTTTCAACCTCAGCGATGGTTTTTTCACGCCTAGAAAAATCGTGCGTCAGCAGCAATGCTTGACGCATATTTTTTCCTATTAAAACGAGGTTGATGTTGGCTTCTTTGATATGCGAAATGCCCAATAACTCTTGCTCATAAGTAGTTTGAGTTTGTTCACTAATTATTTTGAGGCTGTTCATGGCATTAAGACCAATCAACGTCATAATCACTAAGCAAATACCAAAATTTATAAATAGTTTAGTGGTCAGCTTTCTTTTTTCGAGTGCAACGCTAAATAGTTTCATTTTGATTTATGTTTACCATAATTACGCAAAAATTAAGAAATAGGATTTTTGATAAAGCAAAAAAAAATGATATTAGATGTTCGCTTTTGATTCAATAATTCCACCACCTAAACAGACATCGTTTTGATAAAAAACGACCGATTGTCCTTCGGTAATGGCGCGTTGTTGTTGCGAAAAAATGACTTCAACGTATCCATTTTCCAACGGTTTGACGATACAATCTTGGTCTTCTTGACGATAACGAGTTTTGGCTTTGCAGTTTAGCGATTCCGTAAACGGGCGATTACTGCACCAATCCAGTTGATTCGCTATCAATGAATTGTGCAACATCAACGGGTGATCATGACCTTGCCCGACGATTAACACGTTATTCAGCACATCTTTATCCAACACATACCACGCTTCATCGGGCGCATTTTTCACGCCACCGATGCCCAAACCTTGACGTTGTCCCAAAGTGTAATACATCAGTCCGTTATGTTGCGCGATAAATTGACCTTCAGGCGTTCGCATTTCACCCGGTTGTGTTGGCAAATAACGCTTCAGAAAATCGCTAAATTTACGTTCGCCAATAAAACAAATTCCGGTGCTATCTTTCTTTTTCGCATTGGTAAAGCCAGCACGTTCAGCTATCGCGCGAATTTCAGGTTTGTGCAAATGCCCAATAGGAAACAACGTGCGCGACAACGGTTTTTGTCCGAGCGTGTATAAAAAATAACTTTGCTCTTTGTTGGGATCCAATCCTTTGAGTAATTGAAATTCGCCATTTTCCTCTGCAACCCGCGCATAATGCCCAGTCGCAATAAAATCCGCGCCTAAATCGTCTATCGCGTAATGCAAAAAGGCTTTAAATTTAACGTGCTTATTGCACAAAATATCAGGATTTGGCGTGCGAGCCGCTTTGAATTCAGACAAAAAAACCTCGAAAACTTCATCCCAATATTCAGCGGCAAAATTGGCGGTTTTTAATTCGATGCCGAGCGTGTCACACACTTGTTGCGCGTCGGCTAAATCTTGCATGGCGGTACAGTATTCCGTGCCGTCGTCCTCTTCCCAATTTTTCATAAACAAGCCAGTGACGTGATGACCTTGTTCGAGTAATAACAACGCGGTGACGGAGGAATCAACGCCGCCGGACATACCGACGATAATGTTTTTAGGCATAATCCAGAAATGATTGTAAAAGTGAAAGTGGGTAACGTTGACCGTTTAAATAGTCATCGATTGACGTTAAAACTAACGGACTTCGTAATGGTTTTGTGGCGATTTCGTCACGGGTTAGCCAATGCGTCGCAATGATGCCGTCATCCAACGGTTGCGAAGGTTGGTGGTCGTAACATTCCCCCACAAAACAAAATCGGACAAATGTTGGGCTGTCAGGATTTCGTCGCCATAAATGCACGCCAGAAACGTATTCAGGCGTGAAGTGCCACGCCGTTTCTTCCAACACTTCGCGTGTGACTGCGGCAATTAAATCTTCGTTTTCTTCTAAATGTCCTGCGGGTTGATTGAATTGCAGACCATACAGCGTGGTTTCTTCAACCAGTAAAAAACGTTGCTTGCGTTCAATAATCGCCGCAACAGTAACATGAGGTTTCCAAACCATAAATATAGTAAATTTCGCGGTAAAAGCGGTGATTTTACGCGATTTAGTAGGCTAATGTTGTTAAAAATCACATTAGTGATTGACGAGGCGCGTGGAATCAAGTTTAATACGCCTTCTTTTACAGGTGTCGCCCGGGTAGCTCAGTCGGTAGAGCAAAGGATTGAAAATCCTTGTGTCGACGGTTCGATTCCGCCCCCGGGCACCATTTAAAAGAGTTCTAGCTTCACTCACGTTTCAAAACGCCCGGGTAGCTCAGTCGGTAGAGCAAAGGATTGAAAATCCTTGTGTCGACGGTTCGATTCCGCCCCCGGGCACCATCTCAGCGTTACCTTCGACAGCGCAATCCCCCGAACACAAAAGTGCCATTCAGTCTTACAAAAGTCAAATCGACGCTATTAAAATAATGCGCTATTTTTGCTTTTGTTAACGGTGACATTCGTTAAAACGTCACCGCCCATTTTAAATAAAACTAAACCGTCGCTAATCCCATAATGTTGTAACCACAATCAACATAAGTAAGTTCACCGGTGATGCCTGACGCTAAATCTGAACATAAAAATGCCGCTGCATTGCCGACTTCTTCAATCGTGACATTCTTTTTCAAGGGTGACGCATCGGCTGCTTTGCCTAACATCGCTTTGAAATCGTTAATGCCCGAAGCCGCTAGCGTTCTAATGGGCCCGGCTGAAATGGCATTCACGCGCGTACCTTCCGCACCCAACGCCGCCGCCATATAACGCACATTCGCTTCTAAACTGGCTTTCGCCACACCCATTACATTGTAATTTGGAATGGCGCGTTCTGCACCCAAATAACTCAACGTCAACAACGCACCATTACGACCCGCCATCATTGAACGTCCCGCTTTCGCCAACGCGGTAAAACTGTAAGAACTAATATCGTGCGCGATGCGGAAATTGTCGCGAGTAGTCGCTTCGACATAATCACCGTCTAATGCTTCACGCGGCGCAAAGGCAACCGAATGCACGATGCAATCCAAACCATCCCAGTGTTTGCCGAGTTCTGCAAAAACATGGTTAATTTGGTCGTCACTGCTCACATCGCATTCAATCGCAATCGACGAACCACATTCTGCCGCCATTTTTGCCACGCGCTCTTGGAGCTTTTCATTTTGGTAAGTGAACGCCAGTTCTGCACCTTCACGACGCATGGCTTGGGCAATTCCCCACGCAATCGAACGATTGCTAATTAAGCCCACGATTAAAACTCGTTTGCCTTGCATAAAAGCCATAAACGCTACTCCTGAAAATCGAAACGATTAGTGGTGATGTCCGCCCGCACCGTGAATGTGACCGTGTTCGATTTCTTCTTCGGTCGCTGGACGAACATCTATCACTTCTATTTCAAAATGCAGTGGCATTCCCGCTAACGGATGATTGCCGTCAATCGTGATATTTTCGCCATCGATTGCAATCACTGTTACCACGCCTGGGCCTTCGCTTACGTCCGCGTGAAATTGCATTCCCACTTCAATGTTATCAATGCCTTCAAACATATCGCGCGAAATCACTTGCACGCGATCTTCAAGAATTTTTCCGTAAGCGTCTGACGCTGGAATGTGCGCGGTAAATACATCGCCGACGGATCTGCCGTCTAACACTTTTTCCAAACCAACAATGATGCTGCCCGTGCCGTGTAAATACGAAAGAACTTCGTTGCCAACGCTGCTGTCGATAATTTCGCCTTCTTCATTTGTGAGCGTGTAATGAATAGAAACTGCCGTGTTGTTGCTAATTTGCATGGTTAAAACCTTTAAAATTCTAAAAAAATGAACCAATATGATAAAGGCTAACGCGAGTTTTGTGTGAAAAAATATCGCAGTGGCGATTTAATCGTGGCAATGCTGAATTTGAACCTGACCATTTTCGACATGAACAACAAAAGATTCAATCACTATGACAATCCGTGCGCGTGTTCATCAAAGCCGTAATCTTGTGCTGTTGGTAATAAATACGAAAAGGTTTTCTTTGCGTTCAAGCTGTGCGAATTCAACAGCGTCACAATTTCAGGACAAAAAGAAGACGTTAAACTGGCACACACTTCTTCGTCAATCGGCGCATTAAAAGTATTCAAAAGTGTTTCAAAATTCATGACAGCATTCCTTAAAAATTAAAATAAAAGTAACATTGGGTTTATCGGCAGTTTGTTGTGAAAATGAACAATGCGTTTAGCTTAATGAAGTTATGTGAAATTTTAATGACTTGCGCGAAATTTTAGGCAAAAAAAAGGAGCTTTTCAGCTCCTTTTTTGTTTCACGTTTGTTTTTTACAACAACTTAGAAACCTAAACCTAAATAACCACCAGCGGTTACGCCGTCAGTATTCACGCCGTCGATATTGTCAGCAGAATAGTGGTAACGTGCATCGGCACCAACATAAATATCTTTCCAAATTTTATAATCCGCACCGGCACCGAACATGATACCTGGGTTTAATACTGTAACTGCACCAGATGGTGGGCTGATAACACTGATTTCAAAGCCAGCTGGGATCAACCAAGGGCGGAATGCGCTACCTTTTAGGAATTTAATTTTTGGTGACGCGGCTAATGTTAATTGATTAACGGTCACGCCTGCTTTAGTCAATGTACTCGTCGCTTTGTCTGAAAATTCTTTATAATCAAACATTAACTCAGCTAATACTTCGGTGCCTTGCATCATACCGAATAAATTGTCGTTAATGCTCCAATCAAAACCTGCACCAAAATACCAAGCATCTGAATTGACTGCGCCTGTGCCACCGGCACCCGCTAAAATATCGATACCGTCGCCACGAGAATCATTGCCAAAGTCATAACCACCACGGAAGAACACCATGTTGTCTTTGCCGCCTTTGTGATGTTCTTTGTGTTCTTTGGTAGATTGCATCCATTGATCCAACTCTTGAACTTTTGCTGTATCTGGGTCAACTTGGTGATGACCTGAAGCCGCTCTCAAGCTGCGAATTTCAGCTTGCATAGATTGCAATTGTGATTCCAAAGCGTCAACTTTCGCATTGCTTGAAGAATGTGAAAACGATGAAGAATGCGTTTCAGTTGTTTGGTAAGTAGCTGCTTTTTTAGCATGTTTGTGTGCTTTTTTGCCAGCGTGTGCAGCGGCTTCTGGCGCGACGGTCGCTGCTGCGAATGCTAGTAAGGTCGTCGTTACACCTAAAACTAATTTTGTTTTTGTCATTTGTTTAATCCTCAGAAATTGCTTGGGTTACAAGTTTTAAATTTGTTTTTATACAACAAAACTTATGTCACGACAGCGATAATACCAGCAAAATTATTTCCATACAAGTTTTAAAGCCATTTTTAAAACCTAGATATTTCGTTATTTATCAACGAGTAAAAGAAATAAGTAAAAATGAATCACACCATGTCGATAAAAAACAACAGGTTTTTAAATTTACGCCTCGCGCCGTTACGCTTGTCATTCTGAAAATACATCCACTCCTTTTGGAGCAATAAATTCAAACAAATTCGCCTCGACAGGTTGATTCACTTTTAAATTTGAAAAATAAATTCGCGTTAATTGCCCAAAATTATCATTCAATTGCATTCCACTCAACACGCCTTTTTCAAGCCCAATTAACACATATTTAAACGTGCTATCTTGGCTTTTCGGCACCAGTTTGACCCAGTTCATATCGCCTTCTGAACCTTGTTGTTGAATCGAATAATTATCCTCCAACGGCACATCGCCACTCAACAATAACGCGGGCGTTGAACCCACCGATTCATCTAATTTTTTAATCGTCACTTGTTCCAAATCGGTGTCATAAAACCACACTTTGCCGGACGTGGAAATAATTTGCTGTTGAAAGGGCTTGGTATAATCCCACCGAAATTTCCCCGGGCGTTGTAAATAAAACAAGCCCGAACTGGTTTGAAACGGATCCCCCGCTTCGTTAATTAACACCTGTTTAAAATTCGCCGTGATGGTTTTGGCTGAAGCCAAAAAGGCTTTCAATTGCTTCACCGGTACATCGTCCGCAGCGGCAATAAAACTCATTAAACTCAATACTGCGACACCTAAAAAACGTATTTTTTTCATCATTTTTCTCGACTAAACACTAAAAATTTTCGGGCAATTCGTCGCTAACAGGCGAATCGAGTGGCGCAGCCGAATCATTACCTGTTTCAGGCGTGAAATAACCATTGCTGCCGCCTTCATCACAACTTGTTGCACGCGGTTCTGAACCAGCAATATAGGGATAACGGCGCGAATTGGAACAATTACTGTGCGAAGCCATTTTGATATTGTCTGGCGCAATTAAATTCACAGGTTGTGTCGAAATTTGTTTCATTATCGCTAACCAAACCGGCAACGCGCCTGTCGCACCCGTTAACCCCATCGGTTTATTATCATCGCGTCCCACCCAAACTACCGACAAATAATCGCCCGAATAACCGGCAAACCAACTGTCTTTGGCATCGTTGGTCGTGCCGGTTTTGCCGACCAAACCATAACTTTTTGGGAAAACATCGTACGCTTTGTGTCCGGTTCCTTCGGTCATTACTTCCTGCAACATGGTATTTACAATGTACGTCACGCCTGGATCAATCGCTTGTTTGACAATAAACGGATAACTTTGCAAGCGTTCACCTTTCGCTGAAACCACCGCGCGAATCGCTTTCAATCGACTTAAAAACCCATCACCCGCCAACGTTTGATACATTTGCGTCACATCCAACGGCGTGAGTTGGGCTGAACCCAATAAAAACGACGGGAACGATTCGACTTCGCGCGTTACGCCCATATTTCGTAATGTTTCAATGACATTATCCACACCTACATCCATGCCGACGCGCACCGTGGCTAAGTTGTACGAATGCGCCAACGCTTGATGCAAACTGACGTTGCCGTGTTCGCGGTGGTCGTAATTTTTAGGAATCCACGGCTCGCTGCCTTTATTCGGCACCACGATTTCGCTGTCACTCACCGACGTGGTAATCGTATATTTTTTCGGATTGTTCAACGCTGTTAAATAAATCACCGGTTTGATTAAGGAACCAATCGGACGCACCGCATCCAAAGCGCGATTAAAACCCGACGAAACCACTTCGCGTCCACTGGTTAACGCGGCAATTTCACCGCTATCACGACGAGTGACCACCGCAGCGGCTTCTAAATTATCGGTGGCTTTTGGTAGTTTTTCCAGTTGAACCAGTTGATTTTTAACCGTTTGTTCAAGCGTATCTTGAACGCGCGTATCCAACGTGGTGAAAATACTCAAGCCTTCCGACGTTAAATCTTCTTCGCGATATTCCTGACTTAATTGCCGTTTCACCAAATCCATAAAATACGGATAACGATTTGCTGAACGGTGAACATTGGCAATTACGCCCAACGGTTTCGCCTTCGCGTCAGTCGCTTGTTTCACGGTAATTGATTTCGCGGTCGCCATTTCATCGAGAATTAAATTACGTCGCTGTAACGCACGTTCTGCCACCCGACGTGGATCATAATACGACGGCCCGCGCACTAGCGAAACCAATGAAACCAATTGATGCAACGGCAAATCTTTCAACGTGCTATCAAAATAAAACTCGCTCGCTAAACCAAAACCATGCACCGAACTATTGCCGTTTTGCCCTAAATAAATTTCGTTCAAATACGCCTCTAAAATCTCATCTTTGCTGTAACGATATTCTAAAATTAACGCCATAAATGCTTCGTTAACTTTGCGCGTTAAACTACGTTCGGAACTGAGATAAAAGTTTTTCACCAATTGTTGGGTAATGGTGCTGCCGCCTTGAACCATCGCTCCAGCGCGGTAATTCGCCAACATGGCGCGGGCAATTCCCCGAAAGGAAATGCCAAAATGATGGTAAAAATCACGATCTTCTGAAGCCAACAAAGCGTTAATCAGCGCGGGCGGTGCTTCTTGCAATTTAATCAGCACGCGATCTTCTTTGAGGCGTGGATACAAACTGCCAATTTGCACGGGATCCATTCGCAATAATGCTATTTCGGCGTTTTGATTGCCTAAATCGGTGATATTCACGACGTTTGATTCGGTGAAGTTTAAACGAATCAAACTGCTATTTTGCGGCGAATCCCAAAAACTAAACGGGCGCGTTTTCACGGTAATTTGTTGCGCTTTTCGAACGTAAGTTCCTTCGGCAAGTAAATTATTATCTTGGCGATAATGTAGCGTGTTTAACAACGCTTCAAACTGCGCGGCATTCATGCTGTAACCCGCGTAAAGCTCCACGGGACTGGCGTAAACTCGCGCTGGAATTGCCCAACGCTTGCCTTCAAATTGTTTGCGAACGTTATAATCCAGATAGCCCAAATAACTGAACAAGAAAAAGCCGCCGATTCCTAACGCAATCAGAAATATGCTGCCGCTGAACCACCCCCAAAAAGAGCGTTGTCGTTTTTTTCTGTTTGGATTGGGTCTGTCATAACGCGGGCTAACGCGCTGTCTTGGTCTGTCTGCCATAGTTTTTTTGATTATTTCTCGTGATTATTTTAAGTATTGTTTTGAAAACTGCTCGCCTATTTTACGGGTGCAGGTGAATTCGTGCCTATTTTTCTTGGGTGAATTGAGGGCGAATGTTATTTGCCCATACCGAAAAAACAATTTTCCTGCCCTTTTTGCGGATTCCTTTGAACATAATGGGCAATTTTAAATACGAATTTTCGTCTTGATGGACAATAAAAAACCCGCTAAGTCATACAACTTGCGGGTTTTTAAACTTCTTCGCATCACTTTGGATGCTTATTTGGTACCGATGACTGGATTTGAACCAGCACGACTTGCGTCACCACCCCCTCAAGATGGCGTGTCTACCATTTCACCACATCGGCTTAATAATCTTATTTTGCATTTTCAACCGCTTTCGCTTCAGGAACTTCAGCAGAAACGGGTTTTGCAGGTGTTATGCTTGGTACATCTTGTTGAACTGTAGGATTAACAATCAAATCTTTCGCGGCGGATTGTTGGCTGTTCATCACTGCCAAACCCAAACTCGTTGTAAAAAATAATGACGCTAATACCGCTGTAGAACGTGATAAAAATGAAGCAGCACCTTGTGCGCCAAATACGGAACCCGATGAACCTGTACTAAATCCACCACCGGCATCCGCGCCTTTACCTTGCTGCATTAGCACTAAGCCAACAACCCCTAAACCCAACAACACATGAACAACAATAATGACTTGATACATAGACCGACTCAAAACTTTAGCGGTTAAAATTCCAAAAATACACCGCATAAGGCGGCTAACAGGCGCGTATAGTAACGTTTACAGTCATTATATTCAAGCAGCGATTGCCTGTTTGACATCATTAGCTAACTGTTTGGCGTAATTTTCCACGTCAGATTGATCACGCCCTTCAACCATTACGCGAATGAGCGGCTCTGTTCCAGACGTACGCAATAATACCCGACCTTCGGTTCCTAAACTTTGTTCAACGGCGCGTACCGCCTGTTGAATACCTTCATGAGTTAAATCTACTTTTTGAGCGGTTCGCACGTTAATTAACACCTGCGGATATTTTTGCATCCCCGATTTCAAATCGTGCAGCGATAACCCCGTTTTTTGCATTTCGGCAATCACTTGCAATGCTGCAATAATGCCGTCTCCGGTGGTGGTTTTATCTAAACAAATAATATGCCCTGAATTTTCGCCGCCAAGCATTCCTTTGTGTTCCGCTAACATTTCAATCACATAGCGATCGCCCACATTGGCGCGTAACAACGGCACATTCAAGCCTTTCAGCGCGAGTTCCATGCCTAAATTAGTCATTAACGTACCGACGACGGGACCACTTAATAAACCCGCTTTTAAACGCGCTTTCGCAATGATGTAAATTAACTCGTCGCCATCGACTAATTCACCTTTGTGATCAACCATAATCAGGCGGTCGCCATCCCCGTCTAACGCAATACCGAAATGCGCTTGGTGTTCTAAAACGGTTTTCACTAAATTTTCAGGACTGGTTGCGCCATAACCTTCGTTGATATTCAAACCGTCTGGCTCTGCGCCAATGGTGATAACATCTGCGCCCAATTCCGTGAAAACGTGCGGCGCAACGTGATAGGTTGCGCCATTCGCACAATCCACCACGATTTTCATGCCGTCAAACGTCATTCCCGTTGGCACGCTGGCTTTACAAAATTCAATATAGCGTCCCGCCGCATCCACTACCCGTTTGGCTTTTCCTAATTTTGACGATTCCACCGTGGTAATCGGTAAATCTAAATAGGCTTCAATTTTACGTTCGATTTCATCGGGTAGTTTTGTTCCTTGTGCTGAAAAAAACTTAATTCCATTATCGTAATACGGATTGTGCGACGCGCTAATCACAATGCCCGCTTTCGCGTGCAACGTGCGCGTTAAATACGCAATCGCGGGCGTTGGCATCGGCCCAACTAATCGGGTATCAACGCCAGCTGCCGTCAAACCCGCTTCCAATGCCGATTCAAACATATAACCAGAAATGCGCGTGTCTTTGCCCACCAAAACAAAATTATGTCCTTCGTTCGCAAACACTTGTCCAGCCGCCCAACCGAGTTTCAATAAAAAATCGGGCGTAATGGGTGGCACGCCGACTTTGCCGCGAATGCCGTCTGTTCCAAAATATTTTCTTGTCATAGCGAGTGATTCCAAAATGCAGTAATAAAAAAAGGAGAACCGCGTGGCGATTCTCCTCGAATTGTAGCGGTTTAACGAAAATTAATTAGTTTTGCTCAACCGTTTTATCTAACGACGGAGGAAGTTCGTTATCGTTTTTGGCATCACCCACCACGATATGCAAACCGCCGCGTGGCAACGCATCATTCCAACCGGCTGGATCACGCACCGGTTTACGCGACATCAAATCATCAATCTGACTTTTATCGATAGTTTCATATTTCATTAACGCCGCTGCCATCGTGTGCAAAACGTCGAGATTGGCTTTTAAAATCGTTTCGGTACGCTGATAATTTTTATCAATAAAGGTGCGAATTTCTTCGTCAATACTGTGCGACGTTTCTTCCGCAACAGTTTTATGACGTGTAACCGAGCGTCCTAAAAATACTTCGCCTTCTTCTTCGCTGTACGAAAGCGGGCCCAAACGTTCTGAAAATCCCCATTTTGTGACCATATTTCGAGCCAATTCGGTGGCACGTTCAATGTCATTAGAGGCACCCGTGGTCACTTGTTCGGAACCAAAAATAAGTTCTTCCGCAATTCGACCGCCGTATAAACTGGAAATCATGCTGTCCAATTTTTGTTTACTCGCGCTATAGGTGTCACGCTCAGGTAAAAACATCGTCACACCTAACGCCCGCCCACGCGGCATAATGCTGACTTTATAAACCGGATCATGTTCTGGCACTAATTGCCCAACAATCGCGTGACCGGCTTCGTGATACGCCGTCATTTCCTTTTCTTTTTCGTTCATCACCATCGAATAGCGTTCTGCGCCCATGATGATTTTGTCTTTGGCTTTTTCTAAATCCGCCATACTGACCACGCGCTTATTCATTCGCGCCGCAAATAAAGCCGCTTCGTTAATTAAATTCGCCAAATCTGCACCCGAAAAACCAGGCGTACCTTGTGCGATATATTTCACTTCGACATCATCGGCACTCGGCACTTTTTTGATGTGAACATTTAAAATTTGTTCACGTCCACGCACATCCGGTAAACCGACGGTGACTTGGCGATCAAAACGACCTGGACGCAATAACGCTTTGTCCAACACATCCGGACGGTTCGTGGCAGCGATAACAATAATGCCTTCGTTGCCTTCAAAACCATCCATTTCTACCAGCAACTGATTTAACGTTTGTTCACGTTCATCGTTGCCGCCGCCTAAACCTGCGCCACGTTGCCGACCGACTGCGTCAATTTCATCGATAAAAATAATACACGGCGCGTGTTTTTTCGCAGTTTCAAACATATCGCGCACACGAGATGCGCCGACACCGACAAACATTTCCACGAAATCGGAACCCGAAATGGTGAAAAAAGGCACTTTCGCTTCGCCCGCAATCGCCCGCGCCAGCAAAGTTTTACCCGTTCCTGGCGGACCAATCATTAACGCACCGCGTGGAATTTTGCCGCCCAATTTTTGGTATTTTGCCGGATCGCGTAAGAAATCAACCATTTCTTCGACTTCTTCTTTGGCTTCATCGCAACCTGCGACATCGACAAACGTGACTTTGATTTGATCTTCTTCAAGCAAACGCGCTTTGCTTTTGCCAAAACTCATAGGATTTTTTCCGCCCATGCCGCCGTTCATTTGGCGCATGAAAAATACCCACACGCCAATCAATAACAACATCGGACCAAACGATACCAATAATTGCATCAACATCGTGGGCTGTTCAGGCGGCACGACTTTAATTTCAACATTATTCGCCAACAAATCATCCACTAAATGCCCGTCATTTGGCGCATACGTTTTGAAAATTTGACCGTTTTGCAACTTACCTTTAATCGTATTGTCATCAATCATCACTTGCTGAACTTGTCCGGCTTTGACTGAATCAATGAATTGCGAATAAGACAGCGACGATGAGGACGCATCAACGCGCTCGTTTTGTGTACTGCCAAAATTATTAAACAGTGACATCAGCAGCATGGCGATGACACTCCAGATAAGTATATTTTTTATCATATTGTTTTTCGAGACTCTCAGTGTTGAAAACTTGAGCAATTATATCGGGAATTGATTTTAGCTTGACGGTTTTTTACAATTTTATAACTTAAAACCTTTTGCCAAAATATAAACTTCGTTACTGCGTGGACGGGAAGCCTTCGGTTTACGAATAATTACCGTCGTAAAGGCTTGCTGCACGTCTTTGTGAAAGGCTTCAAAACCTTCCCCTTGAAATATCTTTACTAAAAAAGTGCCGTTTTTTGTTAAGACGGTTTTTGCCATATCCAACGCTAATTCGCTCAAATAAATGACTCGCGCTTGATCGGTACTTTTGTTGCCGCTCATATTCGGCGCGATGTCTGACATTACTAAATGAATCGGCGCATGATTTAAAACGGCATAAAGTTCATTCAACACACTTTCTTCGCGAAAGTCGCCAATAATCATATCCACGCCATCAATCGGTTCAAATGGCAAAATATCTAACGCCACTAATCGTCCTTCTTTGCCTAATAATTCTCGCGCAAATTGTGACCAACCGCCAGGTGCCGCGCCTAAATCGACGATATTCATGCCGGCTTTTATCAGTTTATCTTTTTCATTCATTTCTTTGAGCTTGAAAACGGCACGAGAACGATAACCTTGCGCCTTCGCCATTTTGACGTATTCGTCGTCGAAATGTTCCTGCATCCATTGTGTACTGCTTTTAGTTCGTGCCATTGCGTGCCATTTTTAGTGTAAAATCGAATTTTATTGAAACTTTTGATTGTAGGAACAACGTGTGGATGCTGTAAAAAAGAAAAAATTTAAAGCCGACTCGCACGCTTTAAAACCTGTCGTAATGGTAGGTCAAGCGGGTTTAACGGCAGCGGTACTAGCAGAAATTGAATCGGCACTGGATATTCATGAATTGATTAAAGTGAAAATTCGCGCCGAACGCGATGCGCGTAAAACGATTTGTGACGAAATTTGCACCTCGACCAAAGCTGAATTGGTTCAATCGATTGGACAAATTATTGTCATTTACCGTTTGAATCCAAAAAAGTAAAAACGATGAAAAGGTCAAAAGCGATTTTCTATTTTTGACCTTTTGTTTTTCAAATATATTGAATCGAAATAATTTCGTAATCAATATCGCCCGCTGGTGCTTTAACCACCACGACATCTTCGGCTTCTTTGCCAATCAACGCCCGCGCAAACGGTGAACCAATTGAAATGCGCCCGTCTTTAATACTGGCTTCGTCTTCGCCAACAATTTGATAAATGACCCGTTTTTCTGATTTCAAATCTTCTAATTCAACTGTCGCGCCAAAAATAACTTTGCCGTTCGCGTCCACTTTCGTGACATCGATAATTTGTGCGTTGGCTAATTTCCCTTCGATTTCGCTAATTCTTCCTTCGGCAAAACTTTGTTGTTCTTTCGCGGCGTGATATTCGGCATTTTCTTTTAAATCGCCATGCGCTCGCGCTTCAGAAATTGCGTTAATAATGCGTGGACGGACGATTGATTTTAATTCATGTAATTCGGCGTTCAATCTTTCTGCACCGTTAACGGTCAGGGGAACTTTACTCATTTTTTAATTTCCAATTTGTTGGTTGAAAGCGCGAATAAATTCGCGCTCACCTATATTTTTTGTGTTAAATCAGACTTTTGTGCAAATCTTGCAAGCAATTCACATCGCCCGCATCGAGTTCGCCAAGCGCAAAACACGCGGCTCTCGCGCCTGCCATTGTCGTGTAATACGTCACGCGATGTTGCAACGCTTCGCGGCGCATCGTGAACGAATCCGAAATGGCTTTTTTGCCTTCGGTGGTGTTGATGATGAGCTGAATTTGCTCATTTTTAATCATGTCCACCGTGTTCGGACGACCTTCATTTACTTTATAAACGAGTTCGCACGGGAAACCAGCTTCTTTCAAGAAACGCGCGGTGCCACCTGTTGCGACGATTTCATATTGTTTTTCAACCAACATTCGCGCAATTTCTGGCAATTTCGCTTTGTCTTTATCCCGAATACTAATCAACACTTTGCCGCTGTGACTTAAATCAACACCTGCTGCCCGTTGTGATTTTGCGAACGCCTCGCCGAACGTTTTGCCCACGCCCATCACTTCGCCGGTTGATTTCATTTCAGGGCCTAAAAGTGGATCAACACCTGGGAATTTCACGAATGGGAAAACCGCTTCTTTCACTGAAAAATAATTCGGAATGCGTTCTTCGGTAATGCCTTGTTGTTCAAGCGTTTGTCCAACCATCACGCGAGCCGCAATTTTCGCCAACGGATAACCGGTTGCTTTTGAAACAAATGGCGCAGTCCGTGAAGCACGCGGATTCACTTCCAAAACGTAAATATCTTCGCCTTGAATTGCAAATTGCGTATTCATCAAGCCACGAACGCCTAAGGCTTCCGCCATTTTGGCGACTTGTTCGCGCAATTTATCTTGTAACGCAGGAGCTAAATCATACGGCGGCAACGAACACGCGGAATCGCCCGAATGAACGCCCGCTTGCTCAATATGTTCCATCAAACCACCGATTAACACACGTTCGCCGTCATAAATCGCATCAACGTCCATTTCCACGGCATCATCTAAAAAGCGGTCAAGTAAAACGGGCGAATCGTTTGAAACGCTCACCGCTTCTTTCATGTAGCGTTGCAAGCCTTCTTCGTTGAACACGATTTCCATTGCCCGACCACCCAAAACATAAGACGGACGCACAACTAACGGATAACCTAATTCTTTTGCCGCGTTAATCGCTTGTTCCGTCGAACGCGCGGTGGCATTTGGCGGCTGTTTTAAGCCAATCCGTTCCAACAATTTTTGAAAACGTTCACGGTCTTCCGCTAAATCAATCGAATCGGGCGACGTGCCAATAATCGGAACGCCTGCCGCTTCTAATGCACGCGCTAATTTCAACGGCGTTTGTCCGCCATATTGCACGATTACGCCTTTTGGTTTTTCGATATGAACGATTTCTAACACATCTTCGAGCGTCAACGATTCAAAATATAAACGGTCGGACGTATCAAAATCAGTTGAAACAGTTTCAGGATTACAGTTCACCATAATCGTTTCGTAACCGTCTTCGCGCAACGCCAATGCCGCGTGAACACAGCAATAATCGAACTCAATGCCTTGTCCAATTCGATTTGGACCGCCGCCTAAAATGATGATTTTTTCTTTATCCGAAACACGCGCTTCACATTCTTCTTCGTACGTTGAATATAAATAAGCGGTGTCAGACGAAAATTCTGCCGCACACGAATCAATGCGTTTATAAACAGGACGAATATTTTGTTTGTGGCGAATGTTGCGGACTTCGGTTTCAGACGCATCGAGCAATTTTGCCAAACGTAAATCTGAAAAACCTTTGCGTTTGAGTTTGTACAATTCGCCCGCTTTCAATGTCGAAAGCGTTTTGGTTGAAAGCGATTTTTCAGTCAAAATTAAATCTTCAATTTGCGCTAAAAACCACGGATCGATTTTGCTGGAATCATGCACTTCCGCAATCGTCATGCCGCTACGAAACGCATCGGCAACATACAATAATCTATCCGGGCCAGGGTGACGCATTTCACGACGCATTTTGTCGCCCGCATCGTCCGCCGTTAAATCGGTAATTTCGTCTAACCCGCTGATACCAATTTCTAAACCGCGCAACGCTTTTTGTAACGATTCTTGGAACGTGCGTCCAATCGCCATCACTTCGCCGACGGATTTCATTTGCGTGGTTAAACGGTCGTCGGCTTGCGGAAATTTTTCAAAGGTGAAACGCGGCACTTTGACAACAACGTAATCAATCGACGGTTCAAATGACGCGGGCGTTTTGCCGCCGGTAATTTCGTTTTGTAATTCGTCGAGCGTAAAACCAACCGCTAATTTCGCCGCGACTTTTGCAATCGGAAAACCTGTTGCTTTCGACGCTAACGCTGACGAACGCGACACGCGCGGATTCATTTCAATAATAATCATGCGACCATCAACAGGATTGATAGCAACTTGAACGTTTGAGCCGCCGGTATCCACGCCGATTTCTCGCAAAATCGCCAGCGACACATTCCGCAAAATCTGATATTCCTTATCGGTCAAGGTTTGCGCGGGTGCAACGGTGATTGAATCGCCGGTGTGAACGCCCATCGGGTCGAAATTTTCAATCGAACACACGATGATGCAATTGTCTTTCGTGTCGCGCACGACTTCCATTTCGTACTCTTTCCAACCGAGTACCGATTCTTCAATCAACAATTCGTTGGTCGGCGATAAATACAATCCACGTTCGCAAATTTCGATAAATTCTTCTTTGTTGTACGCAATACCGCCGCCACTTCCGCCCATTGTGAAAGATGGACGAATCACCGTTGGATAACCGACTTCTTTTTGCGCGGCTAAGGCTTCTTCCATTGTGTGAGCGGTTTTTGATTTCGCCACTTCCAAACCAATTTTCTTCATCGCGTCGTTGAAAAGCTGACGATCTTCGGCTTTGTTAATCGCTTCTTTTGACGCGCCAATCATTTCGACGTTGTATTTTGCCAGCACGCCATGTTTGTCTAAATCTAACGCGCAATTCAACGCCGTTTGTCCGCCCATCGTCGGTAAAATCGCGTCGGGGCGTTCTTTGGCAATGATTTTTTCAACGGTTTGCCAATCAATCGGTTCGATATAAACCGCGTCCGCCATTTCGGGGTCGGTCATGATTGTGGCGGGATTAGAATTGACCAAAATTACGCGATAACCTTCTTCGCGTAAGGCTTTGCAGGCTTGCGTGCCTGAGTAGTCGAATTCACACGCTTGACCAATAACAATTGGCCCCGCGCCTAATAATAAAATGGATTTTATGTCGGTTCTTTTTGGCATATTTTTCTATGAGGCTCGTATTTTTAATGCTGCATGAAAGGGGAAATTGAACTAACGCGCATTCATCAACGCCATAAACTCATCAAATAACGCTTCAACATCATTCGGGCCAGGACTGGCTTCGGGATGACCTTGAAAACTAAACGCGGGGCAATCGGTGCGTTTAATGCCTTGCAAACTGCCGTCGAATAATGAGCGATAAGTCGCAATAACATTCGTGGGCAAACTCGCTTCATTGACGGCGAAACCGTGATTTTGACTGCTAATCATCACGCGACCGGTGGCAATTTCTTGGACGGGATGATTCGCGCCATGATGACCGAATTTCATTTTTTCGGTTTTCGCGCCACTCGCCAACGCTAATAATTGATGCCCCAAACAAATACCAAAAACGGGAATTTTCGTTTCCAAAATGGTTTTGATTGCCGCGATTGCGTAATCACAGGGTTCTGGATCACCGGGGCCATTTGATAAAAATACGCCGTCTGGTTTTAACGCTAACACTTCGATTGCTGTTGTTTTTGCTGGCACAACGGTGACGCGACAACCGCGATTTGCCAACAAACGTAAAATGTTTCGTTTCACGCCAAAATCAAATGCCACAACGTGTTTCGTTAAATTTTCAGCTTGAACGTAACCTTTTTGCAAATTCCAAATGTTTTCTGTCCATTCATACGTTTCAGCGGTGGTAACTTCTTTCGCCAAATCTAAACCTTTCAAACCTGAAAATTTTTCAATCGCGGCGTGCGCGTGTTCGAGTGTGGCGTTTTCACCCGCAATAATACAACCACGTTGTGCGCCTTTATCACGCAAAATACGGGTTAATTTTCGCGTATCAATGTCAGCAATCGCCACCACGTTGTTGTCGATTAGGTATTGTTGCAAGGTTTTTTCACTGCGCCAATTGCTGGTCAATAATGGCAAATCACGAATCACTAAACCACTCACAAAAACACCGTGCGATTCTTGATCTGCGTCGGTCGTGCCAACGTTGCCGATGTGTGGATAGGTTAATGTGACAATTTGCTGCGCGTAAGACGGATCGCTTAAAATTTCTTGATAGCCCGTCATCGCGGTATTAAAAACAACTTCGCCAACGCTACAACCCGCCACGCCTATGGATACGCCGTTAAATACGGTACCGTCTTCTAATACTAATTGTGCGGAACTCATCGAAATCATTTCCTTCTAATGTGCAAAACGGGATTCGCTTAAAACGCATCCCGTTGTTAAAAATCTGTGGCAACTATACAAAATTATGCCGTTTTGGTCATTAACAATTTCAAAGTATTTTTAAATCTGCTGATAATTTTGCCTGTGTTTCTGTGCTGTTATTGAAATGTTCAATTTCATTTAATGAACTTCCAAAACGCGACCAAACATCGCTAAATAATTGATTTTCTTTTGTGCCAATCATTATCAATCTTTTTTTCGCTCGAGTTAAACCAACGTAGAGTTTATTGATGTCCGATTGATTTTTTAAATTGTACTCTTCCAGATAAGGCAAAATCACCGTGTCAAATTCAAGCCCTTTGGCATTCAAAACAGAAATAAAATGTTTAATAAATCGTTGCGATAAATCAACACTATTTTCTGAAAAGCGAGAATCTATTAAATCCTCACTTAATTTTTCTTTTACTCGTCCATGAATTTTTTTCGCCCAAACATTGTCAGGCATAATCACCGCTAAAGTTTGACGTTCTGCTGAATTCGTCACCAATTCAACGATTTTTTTGTCTAATTCTTTTGTATTTTTAAGTAAATAAATTTCTGGAAGCACTAACGCTTTCGCTGTTTGAATTGTTTTCGATAATTGCGGAGAAATTATAATATCTTCACCCTGAAAATAATTTCTAAAAATGTGGCTAAACAAAGCTAACGCTGGCGATTCGAGCTGTCTTAAATTATCAGTCAATTGTATGAGTGGAATTGTTCCACTGGGAAAACATGACCGTATGTCGATGGTGTGACCATTGTGTAGTTTTTGAGCTATATCACCTACGATAGTGACAGCTTTATATTGTGGGTCGGCTTGTTCTGCCATCAAATATATTTGTTGTTCAGTAAAATCCTGCACTTCATCAATAAACACTGATTGATAAAATTCAGGCTTTGTTCTACTACCACTAAAATTTCTGCAAATTAAATGGCTCAAACACAGCACGAGGTCAATATCTTGGGTTGTAAATTTTTTAGTTTTTAGTTGAGTAAGAATTTTTACAGCTAAATTTAGGTCAGGGTAATCCGATTGCGATTTATCGAGTGCCAAATAATAAATATCCGCCACATAATATAAATTATTGATTAACGTTTTTTCTAACGCTGTCGTAAAAAAACTTCTGATTGACGTTTCTTTTGCTTTATTTGATGTGGGCTTTAATTTTAGTAATTCTGAATTATTTAACACCCTATTTTTAATTTGATATAACCATTGCACTGGTAATCGTAAACTCCCAAACCCTTTATGCAACGTTAATCGTCTCAATGTATTTTCACCATAAAGCAAATAAAGTTTCTCGATTGATCCATCCAATAGCTGTATATACAAGTCTTCTACGTTAGAAAACTCAGACTTTAAACCTGATTTTTTGAAAAAACTAATGTGATTTTCTGCCAATAATTCAGCCATACCGTATAAAGTTTTTGAGTGTAATACAGTGTCCTCATAAAAAAACCAAAACGTATTTTGACCAAGTATTTCGTCACTTGTTGATTTTATCGCTTTGTTAATTTTTTCAGCCAAACCATCAAGTAAAAATTTTTGATTTTGATTGGGTGCTGCTAATTCTTTTTCGATTCGACTAAATTCAACTTCAAAATGGACTAAGGCTTTTTTTATAACATTTAAAATCATTGCAAAATTCTTATTAGCAACAAAATGATTAGCGATAAATTCAGCACTAGACAAACTTCGTCGTAAATTCTCTGATAAAAAATTAGCGATATTTTGGTCGGTTGTATAAAACCAACACATTGATGTTTCTGCGTAAGATTCACGATTTGCGCCTTTTTTCCACCTGCCACCATCTAACTGAGTAAGCGTAATTTGATGACGATGTATCAAAGAATTTTGCAATTCTTTATATTCATCGATTGGCAAGTTCGGTAAATCAATGCGCCGACAAGTTTCTTTAAGATATTGAATCAATTCAGCTGTTCTAACAAAACCGATACTGCCGTCTTGTGAAAATTTATCAGCATATTTACCTTCCCAATAATCACCAAAGTCCTCACCCAAGATGTCTTCAAAACTGGTTTTATCCCAAACATTTTCAGCATTAAATCCGCACAGCATTTTTGTTCGACCCAATGCCGCAGACGTTTTTCCTGAACCTGCTACACCTTCAACGTACATTGCGCCAAAGGGTGCGCGTGCAATAATTTTGTTTTGTTGAATGGTTTGATTAACGTAAAAAACTTCGTTTAGTCCGAAGTATACGTCGGCAGATTCATTGTAAAAATACTCTATACCTTCATCAAATTCCCGCTTGGAAATGTCGTCCGAATCATCTTCCTCGTCATCAACGATAAAAAGAGGTGTCTCAAATTTAGGCAGTTCTAACGCTATTTTTTCGATAACCATTTCTTCTTTTCGAGCGGGTGGTTTTGAAATAACTTTTTGTGGTTCAACAAACTTTTTTAAATCACTTACTACGATTGAGTCCGTTTCAGTTTCAATTTTCATTTGTAAAAAATTTCGAAGATTGTTTAGCTGGTTAACGCCATCAAATCTATCAAAAAGACGAGTTTCAGTTATCTCATACTCGCCTAGCATTGCAGATTCTCCATCAAAACCAACATTTGCAACGCTACAAAGCCTGCCAATTGGCGAATAAGGCGTTGCACATCCAGAAGATAATTTGTCAGTAATTGACGCAGTGGTTAATCGATAAATGCACCGCCCTTTTTGTTCAGTTTCAATCACAACGGTTTTGGCATAAGCACGCCGACGAAGTATCGTGCAATCTGTTACCCAGCGATTATCACTAATCATTTTTTCAGCGTAATCAATTACCCCATTCAAAATGGCAAGCTCTTCATTCACGGTTTTTTTTAAAACTGTATCTTTGTTCATCTTGAAAATTCCAAATGGGGTAATTGTAAAAACGCAGTCATTACAAATAAAATTTAACGCCGATTACGCCGCCCGTGATGGGCTTTCGGACGCGCTTTAGAATTCGTATGTTTAGCCAAATGGTGATGATGCCCGTGTTTAATATGATGACGCACTTCGGGTTCAACATAATGCGCCGCGCGACTAGCACAATCTAACTGATGCGGCGGCAAACCAGCCGAATTTGTCGGCATGGTGCCAATGTCGGTAATCACATTGTAATCGCCATCAAAACCGTGATCCATTTGGCTGTTCATGAAATTGTAGCGTTCGTTGCTGGTCATTCCGCCCAAAACCACGCCGATTAAATGCCGTCCATTTTGCGATGCAGAACTCACTAAGTTATAACCGGAATTGCAGGTAAAACCCGTTTTCATGCCTTCCGCGCCTTCATACGTCGCGGTAAATCGATTGATACCAAACAATTCACGCCCTTTGAAATTAAAACTGTGTGCGCCAAAATAATGGTAATACTGCGGGAAAGTTTGTTGCAATTTCAAGGCTAATAACGCCATATCTCGCGCGGTGGTCACTTGCCAATCATTCGGCAAACCCGTCGCATTCATGAAATACGAATTATACATGCCCATTGAATGCGCTTTTGCCGTCATACGAATCGCAAAATTATCTTCGGTCACGGCTAAATGTTCCGCCAGAACGACAGTGGCATCATTTGCCGAACGTGTGACAATTGCCAAAATCGCCTCTTCGACCGTAATGCGTTCACCATGATGCAGCCCTAAACGACTTTGTGGTTGCCGTGCGGCATGAGGGGAGGCGTGCATCGTATCGTGTAAATGAATTTCGCCATTATTAAGCGCGTCGAATGTCACATATAGCGTCATCATTTTTGTTAATGACGCGGGAAACCACGATTGGGTTGAATCGGTTTCGTGTAAAACATTGCCATTTTCGGCATCGATTAAAATCTCAGCATGACGCGCTTGACTGACTTCTGACGCAAGCAATAAACAAATGGCGTTAAGGGTAACTAAAAATAATTTCACGTTAAATTTTTGGAGTAGTGGTTAATGTGGAAGTGAAACGTGGCAAGTGTAAGGCGGCGTACTTTGGCATAATCCCCAAAATCGCCCAAAATCACCTTCTTCTTTGTTGGCTTTCCAATTTTCTGAAAAGGCTTCAAATGCCACGCCAGAAATCTTTTTTTCGGCTAATTTTTTAAATGTCGATTGAATCACGAGTTGCTGATGTTTTTGGCTGGCAACGCCACCGCATTCTTTTTGGGTTTTTAGGTTAATTTGCGCTTTGCCTTCGGGAGCAGACACCCAACCAAATTCGGTGATGATAACTTCTTTGGTCGGATTAGTTTTTTTCACTTCTTGCCAACGCGCTACATGAAAATCCGCCGCTTCATTGGCATTCACGCATGGAAATAAATCGGCGTGACGATTTTCCCACCACGGAAAAACGTTAATGCCAATCCAATCGACTTGTTTGCTAAATTGATTTTCGTGACACGGTTGCGTGCGATTACACCATTCCCACCAAGTATCAATTACGCCAATCGGTTGCGTGACTTTCGCTTCACGCAGCGCATTTAAACAGCGTTCGGTTTCACCATCGAAACGCAGTGTGTGGCGCGTGCGAACTTCTGAACCGCAACTTAAACGGATAATCGTTTCAGGATATTGTCGCGCCAACGCGATGCCGTGTGAAATCGAATCGCTATTCACCAGTTTATCTTTATCAATCCATAAAATCGCAATGACTTTGATGCCGCGTTTTTTGGCGGCGGGGAAAATAGCTTCCAATCCGTTCAAAACACCGTAACTCATAATGCAACGAAACGGCGTTTCTTTAACCAACGTATCGAGTAAGGTTTCGATAATTTCAGCATTCGGAGTCGCGCCATAATTCGGCGTGAGTTGATTGACATACGGACTAAATGCCACGCATTGTAACGGTTTTGGAGAATTATTTTTTGCGAAAATGGGTGGCGCGTGGAATAACGATAAACTTAATAATGCGAGCGTTTTGAGTTTCATGCAGGTAAACCAGTGATTTGAATGGTGTCGGTATGAATGGGATTATTAAAATCGTAATCCGCAAATTGCAATAATTCGATATTCGTTAAAATATCCGTGCCTTCGTCTATTTCGCTATTTTCACCATTGCCGACGTATCGCACCGTGATTTGATCTACGCCGTCTGCATCGGGATTACGAGTGATTTGGTAGTTTTCTTTTTTGCTGTAAAAAACCGCTATGTCTGCCGTGCCGTCGCCACCATCGATTTCGTCATCGCCTGCGCCGCCTTCAATTGTATCGTTACCGCCTTCACTCGAAATGGTGTCATGGCCACCGTTGCCGACAAAATGATTGGCGATTTTTCCTTTGTCTATTTCCATCAATAAATTATTCGCGTCATCGCCGACACCCGTCACCGCCGCGCCTGAAAGCCGCAAAACTTCCACAAATAAACTTTGATTCAAATCGTAATCGACGCTCGCCCAAATTTGGTCTTGTTCGCCGCCATTTTTTTCTTCCGTCACGGTGTCAAAATCGTTGTTAATCATGTAAATATCGTCATCGTTTCCGCCGATTAACGTGTCGGTTCCTTTGCCACCGTCCAAGGTATCCGCGCCTTCTTTGCCGAGCAATTTATCGTTTCCAGCCATGCCTTCTAATTTGTTGTCTCCGATGTTGCCGATGATTTGATTATTTAATTCGTTGCCTTTGCCGTTGTTATTGTCGATTCCAGCCAGCACCAAATTTTCGATATTTTTGCCGAGCGTGTAAGTCGAGGTGCTTTCAATGGTGTCGTTGCCGCCGAGCGTATTTTTGTTTGCTTCGCTCACCACGTCTTTGGAATTATCGACAAAGTAATAATCATTGCCGTCGCCACCGTCCATATTGTCTACGCCGAAACCGCCTTTTAAGGTGTCGTTGCCTTGTTCGCCGATTAACGTGTCGTTACCGTTTCCACCGTCCAACAAATCATTGCCACTGCCACCATTTAATGAATCCAGCCCTTCGCCGCCGCTTAAATCATCGTTTCCACTTTCACCGATTAAGGTATCGTTGCCGCCTAAACCAGTTAATTTGTCGTTGCCCGCTTTGCCCAGCAATTCGTCTTTGCCGACATTGCCCGTCAACGTGTCGTTTTTTTCGCCGCCAATCAATTTATCGCCACTCAAAATAACGGCTTTTTTGTCGTAGCCTTTTGAACCCGTTGACGTTTCAACGACAGGTTTCACAATCACTGGCACAACTTCAACAGGTTTCACAATTACCACAGGCGCAGGCGTAATACTCGTATCTTTTACTGATACGCTTTGATTTTCGCCGCTGTTTAAGGTCAATGTTAAATTTTCTGAACTGCCGTCTGTGAATTTATCTGCCAAAAACTTCACTGGCAACGACGCTTTGCCATTCGCATCGACAAAAAAACTGCTCGTTTTCAAACCACCCAACACATCCGCATTTGAAATTGAACCGCCAAACGAAAACGGAATTTCGGTGCCGTCCACCACATTTTCAGTTTTCAAATTAAACGTCACCGTGTCGCCTTCGTTCGCAGCCGTTTTATCGAGGCTTAACGTGTAAGTCGGAGGCAAAATTTCTTCGGGTTTCGGTTCGATTAAAGCTGTTGCGCTACTCGTAGCAGTTTCTAATTTTCCTAAACCGTCGGTGTAACTCACTTTCGCCGTGATTGCGGTGCCAATGTCATTTTCTGAAAGCGTGTAAGTCGCTTTCGTCGCGCCACTTATCGCTTTGCCATTTTGTAGCCATTGATATTTGAACGCGCCTAAACCATCTTCGTCTTTCAACGTGTTTTGAATTGTCAGCGTTTCATTTTGAATTGCGTTCCCACTGATTTGAATTGCGCCAGTGTGTGGATGTTGGATTGGAACAGGTTTCACAACTGGTTTTGATGGTGAAACGAATGTGTTTTCGGTCGTGTTTAATAAAATTGAAACGGTGTTGTCGCCGTAATTTGTAGTGACTAAATCCGCTTTGCCATCGCCGTTTAAGTCACCCATGCTCATAGAGTAAGGGCCATCTCCCACCGCAAAGGTCGTTTGCGCTGCAAAGTTGCCCCGCCCGTCGCCCACTAACACCGAAACGTTATCACTACCCCCGTTTGCCGTGACCAGATCCGCGTTACCATCGCCGTTTAAGTCACCAATGCTCACGAATAAAGGAAGACTTCCCACCGCAAAGGTCGTTTGCGCCGCAAAGTTGCCCCGCCCGTCGCCCACTAACACCGAGACGTTATCATTCCCATAGTTTGCCGTGACCAGATCCGTGTTGCCATCGCCGTTTAAGTCACCAATGCTCACGGATTGAGGATAACTACTGAACATAGAATCAGTTCCCACCGCAAAGGTCGTTTGTGCTGCAAAGTTGCCCCGCCCGTCGCCCAATAATACTGAGACGTTATAACTCGAAAAATTTGCCGTGACCACATCCGCATTGCCATCGCCGTTCATATCCGCCACACTCACGGAAAGAGGATAATGTCCCACCGCAAAAGTCGTTTGCGCTGCAAAGTTGCCCCGCCCGTCGCCCACTAACACCGAGACGTTATCACTCGAAGAATTTGCCGTGACCACATCCGCATTGCCATCGCCGTTTAAGTCACCCATGCTTATAGAGTGAGGGGAATCTCCCACCGCAAAGGTCGTTTGCGCCGCAAAACCGCCCCGCCCGTCGCCCACTAACACCGAGACGTTATCACTATCCGCTTTTGCCGTGACCAAATCCGCATTGCCATCGCCGTTTAAGTCACCCATGCTCATAGAGTGAGGGGAATCTCCCACCGCAAAGGTCGTTTGCGCTGCAAAGTTGCCACGCCCGTCGCCCAGTAACACCGAGACGTTACTGCTTCCCCAGTTTGCCGTGACCAGATCCGCGTTGCCATCGCCGTTCACATCCGCTACGCTCACGGAGCGTGGAGAATAACTCACCGCAAAGGTCGTTTGTGGCGCGAAGGTAGCGGGTTTTAAAGTTGTTGGGGTTGTCATGTTGAATTCCTGTTGTTGGTTTAATAAACGTCTTGATGGTCGCCGACATTGACCAAAATAATCTCGGTTTCGGTGATGAGTAATTCTAACGTAATTCGGTAAGACAAATTGATTGAAACCGCGTGTAAATCAGATAAATTGCCCGATAATTGGTGTAATTTTAAAGACGGATAAAACGGATTTTCTGCCAATAATCGCAATGCTTTCGCATACGCTGATTTTAATTCGGGATGACGTTTTAAAAATTTTGCCTCGCGTTGTTGATATTTTTCAGTCAACGAGATGATGAAACTCATTCTTCAATCCCTAAATTTTTTAAATGCTCGGCGGCTGATATTTTCACAAAACGCCCTGCTGCTAAATCGGCGCGGGTTTCAGCCAAGGCATTTTCAATTTCTTTTCTGGCACGCATGGTTTTACGTTGTTGTTTGGCGCGGTAACTTTTCAACGCCTCTTTGATTGTCCACTCAATGGCTTCTTCTTTTGATTCTAAGTGTGTAATAGCCAGCACTTCATTCATTAAAAGGTCATTTACTGCAACATGATGTGTTTGTGGCGCGAAGGAGGCTGGTTTTAAAATTGTTGGGGTTGTCATTTTGGATTCCTGTTTTTGGTTTTTTTGAAGTGAACGCAATCTAACGTAATTTGACGTAATCGTCTAATTATAAAACTCGTGCTGTAGAGGGCGGGTTTAGAACCCGCCCTTACAAAAATCCGTCCTTGCAGTGAAATCTGCAAAATTATTTCCGTTTGCCTTGAAAGTCGAAAATTTCACCCCCATTTTGAAATCATCGTTATTTTTAATTTCATTTTAGGAAGAGGCAATATATGAGCGCAAATGAAGACAATTTAGTCGTGCCAGAAGAAGAAATCGATTTACACGACAGTCACACCGAAGTCGGCGAACACGAATACACGCTCGACGAATTGAAAGCGGAACTGGCTGAAACCAAACAAGCAGCAAGCGATGCGAACGACAAAATGTTACGCACATTAGCCGAAATGGAAAACCTCAAACGTCGCACGCAAAAAGATTTAGAAGACGCGCACAAATTCGCGTTGACTAAGTTTGCTGGTGAAATGCTAACCGTTTTAGACAGTTTGGTTTTAGGATTACAAGCGGCAACCGGCGACAGCGACGAAGTGAAACGTTTCCGCGAAGGTTGCGAACTCACGATTAAACAATGTGAATCGGCGTTTGAAAAATTCAACATTGTGACCTTAGACCCAACTGGAATGCCGTTTAACGCGGAACACCACAACGCCGTCAATATGCAAGTCGTCGAAGGCGTAGAACCCAACACCGTCCTCACTGTATTTCAAAAAGGCTATTTGTTAAACGGTCGATTATTGCGCCCTGCAATGGTGGTCGTGGCAAAAGTAGCTGATTAAACATTGAAATCAAAAAAAATCACCTTACATTCATAACATCTTTTTTAAAATTATTTTGGAGTAAAAGCATCATGGCAAAAATTATCGGTATCGATTTAGGCACCACCAATTCATGCGTCGCAGTGTTAGAAAACGGCGTAGCAAAAGTCATTGAAAACAGCGAAGGCGCAAGAACAACGCCGTCAATTATCGCGTTCAGCAGCGACGACGAAGTGTTAGTGGGTCAATCGGCAAAACGTCAAGCCGTCACCAATCCTAAAAATACCTTGTTTGCGATTAAACGTTTAATCGGTCGCAAATTCAAAGAAGAAGCCGTGCAAAAAGACATCAAAATGGTGCCTTATTCCATCGTCGAAGCCGAAAACGGCGATGCGTGGGTCGATGTTCACGGTAAAAAAATGGCTTCACCTGAAATTTCAGCTCGCATTTTAATGAAAATGAAAAAAGATGCGGAAGCATATTTAGGCGAAGAAGTGACGCAAGCGGTTATCACCGTTCCTGCTTATTTCAACGATTCACAACGTCAAGCCACGAAAGACGCGGGACGCATTGCAGGTTTAGAAGTTTTACGAATCATCAACGAACCTACCGCAGCGGCGTTAGCGTTCGGCATGGACAAACCTAAAGGCGATACCAAAATCGCGGTTTATGATTTAGGCGGCGGCACATTCGACGTGTCAATTATTGAAATTGCAGAAATCGACGGCGAACACCAATTTGAAGTTTTGGCGACTAACGGCGACACCTTTTTAGGTGGTGAAGATTTCGATTCGCGCGTGATTGAATACTTGGCGGCTGAATTCAAAAAAGACACCGGCGTAGATGTTCACAACGATCCATTGGCGTTACAACGTTTAAAAGAAGCGGCTGAAAAAGCGAAAATCGAATTATCGTCCAGCCAACAAACTGACGTGAATTTGCCTTACATCACCGCCGATGCTTCAGGCCCAAAACATTTAAACGTGAAATTAACTCGTGCAAAATTAGAGTCATTAGTTGAAGAGTTGATTTTGAAAACCAAAGCACCGTGTCAAATGGCGTTAAAAGATGCGAAAGTTTCCGCGTCCGATATTGATCATGTCATTTTGGTCGGTGGTCAAACTCGTATGCCGAAAGTGCAAGAAATGGTCACGAGCATTTTTGGTCAAGAACCGCGCAAAGACGTAAATCCTGATGAAGCGGTAGCGTTAGGCGCAGCGATTCAAGCGGGCGTTTTGGCTGGCGACGTGAAAGACGTGTTGTTATTAGACGTGATTCCATTGTCGTTGGGCATTGAAACGATGGGCGGCATTTTGACCAAATTGATTGAAAAAAACACCACCATTCCAACCAAAGCACAACAAGTTTTCTCGACAGCGGATGACAATCAAACTGCCGTAACCATTCACGTTTTACAAGGTGAACGCGAAAAAGCGAATGCCAATAAATCACTCGGACGTTTTGATTTATCAGACATTCCACCTGCGTCACGCGGCGTGCCACAAATTGAAGTGTCTTTCGACATCGACGCAAACGGTATTTTGAACGTGTCAGCGAAAGACAAAGCGACTGGCAAAAAACAATCGATTGTAATTAAAGCATCAAGCGGTTTGTCGGATGAAGAAGTTGAGCGCATGGTAAAAGATGCCGAAGCACACGCGGACGAAGATCGTAAATTGGTCGAATTAGTTCACGCGCGTAATCATGCGGATGGTTTAATTCATGCAACAGAAAAATCGTTGAAAGATTTAGGTGAGAAAGTTCACGCCGACGAAAAATCACACATTGAAGCAGCAATTGCCGCTGCAAAAGAAGCGGTAAAAGGCGACGACAAAGCCGAAATTGAAGCAAAAACTGAAGCGTTGACTGAATTATCAGGCAAATTAGCGGAACGTGTTTATGCTCAAGAAGGTGGCGCGGAAGCTGAACAAGAACATGGTCAAGACCATGAATCAAAACCAGCGGACGATGGCGTAATTGATGCGGATTTTGAAGAAGTGAAAAAATAAAAATCTAATTTCGCTTTAAACTAAAAAGCCCTCGTTCAGACAATCTGAACGAGGGCTTTTTGTTGCGTTCAAAATTACAAAATGTATCGGCTTAAATCTTCATCTTCGACCAATTCACCCAGATATTTATTCACATACGCCGCATCGACCACAACTTTTTTGTCATCCACATCCGATGCTTCAAATGAAATTTCTTCCAACAATTTTTCTAACATCGTGTGCAAACGACGTGCGCCAATGTTTTCGGTGGTTTCATTTACTTGCCAACCCATTTCCGCAATGCGTTTAATGCCGTCTTCGGCAAAGGTCAAATCTACGCCTTCGGTTGCCAGCAACGCTGTATATTGTTCAGTTAGCGACGCATTTGGCTCGGTCAAAATTCGCACAAAATCATCCGCTGATAACGCGCTCAATTCCACGCGAATCGGAAAACGCCCTTGTAATTCAGGGATTAAATCCGACGGTTTGGCGACATGAAACGCGCCCGACGCAATAAATAAAATGTGATCGGTTTTAATCGCGCCGTATTTTGTACTGACGGTGCTACCTTCGACCAACGGCAACAAATCACGTTGCACGCCTTCGCGCGACACTTCGCCACCGCCGCCACCGTGTTCAGAACGTTTACAAATTTTGTCGATTTCGTCTAAAAATACAATGCCATTTTGTTCCACCGCGTCAACCGCTCGCAAACGAATATCGTCTTCGTTGACTAATTTTTCAGCTTCTTCTTCTTGCAAAACCTGCAATGCTTTGCTGATTTTCATTTTGCGGGACTTGGTTTTTTCGCGTCCCATGCTTTGAAACATGCCTTGCAATTGGCTGGTCATTTCTTCCATGCCCGGCGGAGCCATGATTTCAACGCCAATCGCGCCGATTTGCACATCGACTTCAATTTCTTTGTCGTTCAAATCGCCATGTCGCAATTTCAATCGCATTTTTTCGCGCGTCGCGTCACCGTTTGGCGAATCATCCGACGACCAGCCTTCTGCACGCGGAATCAAAATGTCCAAAATACGCTCTTCAGCTGCATTCGCCGCTTCGGTTTTCATTTTTTCCATTTCAGTTTGGCGCGTCATATTGACAGCGGTATCCACCAAATCACGAATGATGGATTCCACGTCACGCCCGACATAACCGACTTCGGTAAATTTCGTCGCTTCAATTTTAATGAATGGCGCATTGGCGAGCTTCGCCAAACGACGGGCAATTTCTGTTTTGCCCACGCCCGTTGGCCCAATCATCAAAATGTTTTTCGGCGTAATTTCATCGTGCAACGTGCCGGTGATTTGTTGTCTACGCCACCGATTTCGCAACGCAATCGCCACGGAACGCTTCGCGCTTCCTTGTCCAACAATGTGTTTGTCTAATTCACTGACAATTTCTTTGGGTGTCATTTGTGTCATAAATTTTTTACTCTTTAGGTTCAACGTCGAGTTCTTCGATACGCAAATTATGGTTGGTGTAAATGCAAATGTCGGCAGCGATATTGAGTGAACGCTCAACAATTTCACGCGCACTTAAATCGGTATTTTCCAACAACGCCCGCGCCGCCGCTTGAGCAAATGAACCGCCGGAACCAATCGCCATTAAATCAAATTCGGATTCCGGTTCAATCACATCGCCGGTGCCAGAAATAATTAGCGACGTTTTAGAATCGGCAATTGTTAAAAGAGCTTCCAATTTGCGTAACGCTCGGTCGGTACGCCAATCTTTCGCCATTTCCACTGCCGCACGAGTTAAATTTCCCCGATGTTTTTCGAGCTTGCCTTCAAAATGTTCAAATAACGTGAACGCATCCGCCGTCGCGCCGGCAAAACCGGCAATCACTTTGTCGTGATACAAACGACGTACTTTGCGAGCGTTGCCCTTCATGACGGTATTGCCCATCGTCACTTGTCCGTCGCCACCAATAACGACTTTATCTCCTCGGCGTACCGAAAGAATGGTTGTGCCTCTAAACACGATTTTCTCCAGTTTAAAAATAAAACGCGATTTTACAGGTTTCGCGTTTTTGATTCTGTTTTTATCGTCGGTATCACCCGTGCGCCACACATTTATTGAGACATGAACGAATCAAACAGTCATGCGCTTAGGTTTAAAAAAACGTTACAATAGCCGAAAATCAAACTTATTCCGAGTATGCAACTGTGCAAAATCAAGAAAACGTCGATCTCAAAAACGCGGGCTTAAAAGTTACCGTTCCGCGCGTGAAAATTCTACAAATTTTAGAAAAGCAGATTCATAATCGTCATTTTTCAGCTGAAAAACTCTACAAAATTTTATTGAGTGAAAATGAAGACATTGGATTAGCGACCGTTTATCGTGTTTTAACTCAATTTGAAGCGGCGGGTTTAGTCACTCGCCACCATTTTGAAAGCGGCAATTCCGTTTTTGAACTCGACAACGGCGGACATCACGACCATTTGGTGTGTGTAAAATGCGGTAAAGTCGATGAATTTCAAGACGAATTGATTGAAATTCGTCAGCGTGAAATCGCCGAACGCCTAGGTTATGAACTGACCGACCACAATTTTTATCTTTACGGTTTTTGTGGCGCGTGCCGCAAACCGAAAGCCTAACTTCTCTTAAAAAAATCATTCATGTTTAAACCTCTTATTTTTTACATTGGCTTGCGTTACACCCGTGCCAAACGTCGTACGCAGTTTATTTCATTCATTACCCTGACTTCCGTTTTAGGCATCGCGTTAGGTGTCACGGCATTGATTACGGTGCTTTCGGTGATGAACGGTTTTGAAGCCGAATTGCGCGAACGCATTTTGGGCATGACTTCACACGCCACCGTGACCGGTCAATCGGGGCAGCTCGATAATTGGCAGGAATTAGACCAGCGATTGGTTGATTATCCGCACATTCAAGGAACTGCGCCGTTTATCAATGGGCAAGTCATGATTAACGCCGACCGGCGCGTGAGCGGCACAATGTTGAGCGGAATTTTGCCAGAAAACGAAGCGAAAGTGTCCGAAGTTGCCACAAAAATGAAAGTCGGCAAATTGACCGATTTAGTGGCGGGCGAATACGGCATTATTTTGGGCGCGGAATTGGCAAATTATTTAGGCGTGGCGGTGGGCGACAAAATCACCGTCATTAGCCCACAAGTGAATTCAACGCCTGCGGGTGTTGTGCCACGCATGCGCCGTTTCACCATTATCGGCACATTCCAAGTCGGCATGTACGAATACGACAGAAACATGGCGTTAATTCATCTCGACGACGCGGCAAAATTGTTCCGTTTAGAAAACGCCGTTTCGGGTTTACGAATCAAATTAGACGATTTATTCAACGCGCCACAAATCACGCACGAATTATCAAAAGCTCTTTACAATAATTATTACGTCAGCGATTGGACAGTCGCGCACAGCAATTTCTTCCGTGCGATTCAAACTGAAAAAACCGTGATGTTTATTATTTTGTTGCTGATTGTGGCGGTGGCAGCGTTCAATATTGTGTCAACGCTGGTGATGGTGGTCACAGATAAACGCGGCGATATTGCCATTCTAAAAACGCAGGGTTTAACGTCGCCCGCCGTGATGGGAATTTTCATGGTTTTAGGCGCGATTATTGGCGCGGTAGGCACCGTTTTCGGCACGGTTTTTGGCATCATTTTGGCGTTAAATGTCGAAACGATTGTGCCAGCGATTGAAAAATTATTTCACGTTCAATTCATGGCGGCGGACGTGTATTACATTAGCGAATTGCCGTCGAAATTGGTTTGGACAGACGTTTATTCGATTGCCGGCATGGCGTTTTTCTTATCTTTATTAGCGACGATTTACCCTGCGTGGCAAGCCGCGAAAATCAATCCAGCGGAGGTGTTACGTTATGAGTAAGCTCATTTTGGAATGTAAAAACTTGGTGAAGCGTTACGGCGATTTAGACGTTGAAGTATTGAAAGGCGTGGATTTAGAAATTACCGTCGGCGAGCGCGTGGCGATTATGGGCGCGTCGGGTTCAGGAAAAAGTACGTTACTCCATTTGCTCGGCGGTTTGGATAAAGCCACGAGCGGCGAAGTCATTTTGAATGGCGTAAAATTAAACGAAGTCAGCGGTGCGAAATTGGCGCGATTACGCAATCAATCGCTCGGTTTTATTTACCAATCGCATCATTTGTTGGGTGAATTTACCGTGCTGGAAAATGTCGCAATGCCGTTGTTGATTGGTGGCGAATCGGTGAAAAACGCACAAATTCGCGCGACGGAATTATTAAAACGTGTCGGTTTAGGGCATCGAATTGAACATAAACCGGGTGAAATTTCGGGCGGTGAACGTCAACGCGCGGCGGTTGCGCGAGCATTGATTAACAGACCCGCGTTAGTTTTAGCTGACGAACCTACGGGGAATTTAGACAGCAAAACGGCTGAATCGGTTTATCAATTGATGTTGGAATTGAATCAAGAATTACAGGTAAGTTTTTTGGTCGTCACACACGATCACGATTTAGCCGCAAAACTCGGAAAGGTTTTACACATGGAAGACGGAGTTATTTTGTCATGACAGAAAATATCCCTAATGCCTCTTCAAAAAGAGGAGCTTTGAAAATCATCGGCGGACAATGGCGCAGTCGGCAAATTGATGTTCTCGACGCGGAAGGTTTGCGTCCGACACCAAATCGGGTGCGCGAAACGCTGTTCAATTGGTTGCAGTCGGATATTTTTAACAGCCGATGTTTGGATTTATTTGCCGGCAGTGGTGCGTTGAGTTTTGAAGCTGCTTCGCGTGGCGCAAAATCGGTTATTCAAATTGAAAATAATGTGTCTGCGTGTGGCGCGTTAAAACGGAATGCCGAAAAACTCGCCGCGTCGCAAATTCAAATGACGCAATCCGACGTGCTGGCGTATTTGGCAAAACCGCCTGCGAATCCATTTGATATTGTATTTATTGATCCGCCATTTGGATTGGGATTGGTCGCGCAAAGTTGCGCGTTGCTCGAAAAGAATTTGTGGCTCGCGCCTTATGCAAAAATTTATGTCGAAACGGAAACGACTTTATCGGTGGATAATTTGCCAAAACGTTGGCAATTATTGAAAAGCAAAGTCGCCGGAGAGGTGGCCTATCGATTATTTGAAGCTCAGTAATTTTGTATTTTTTTTATAACAGATTGATTTTATTTATTTTTTATATTTGAAATAAATGCCATAAGATTTAAAGAAGTCTTATTTTCAGATTTAAAAAAAAGCCTCGTAATATAACGTGTAGCATGAAATTTTAGACCTATAAATTTCGAGAATGCCATGTTGCACAAAATACGATCATTCAATCACAGCGTAAAATTATCGCTCCTTACTGCGTTACTGCTGACCGGCTTACCCGCTCATGCTGCGACCGACTACATGTTTTCAAGTGGCACGGATGCTAAGTTTCCACCCGGGTGTTCTGGTAGCAACGGTAACTACATTTGTACAAACGAGTTGAGCATTGCAGCCGGTGACACCATCACAATCGAACATATATCATCTCCTACCACCATCACCTTTAATTTATTTGTTTTGGCGGGCGACGGATTTAAAATTAACCAAGGTGGATCCGCCACTGACCTCACGTTAAAATTCAAAGACGCTCTTCAGATGGGTTCTGCGTTCATCATAAATGCCAATTTGGAAGGTAATAGCTACATTGTGATGGGGGCGGATTCGGTTATTCACGGATCAATATCCACCAGCCCTGAAGGCGTTGTGACAACTGGTACCAATACCACCGTTTACGGTGATATAAGTACGCAAACAGGTGTGATTTCCATTTTTGCTAACAGTCATATTCATGGCAACGTCTCTAGTAATGTTGTCGGAGCAATTACCGTCGCTGCGGATTCGGTAGTGGATGGCAGTGTCACCAGCAAAACAGGTGCGATTACGCTTGCGTTTGGTACCAAAGTCCTTGGCAGTGTCATGAGTACACTGGTAGGTGCTATCGATATGGCGGCTAGCGTGACTGTTATTGGTCAAGTTAGCACAAAGACGGGTGTTATTGGAATGGGTGCCGATTGTACGGTGGGGCCTATCTCTACTATACTTACCGGTGATGTAGGATTCGGCGCAAGAGTGCGTGTCAACGGATCCATCAGCACCGCTACGGGTGGTATTGGCGGTGGCGCAGACAGCATAATTTGTGGGTCAATGACCAGCAGTTTGGCAGGTGGCGTGGGAACAGGCGCAAGAACATTAGTTGGCGGTGATATTGCGGCGAATGTAGGTCCTATCACCACGGGCGCAACCAATACAATCGGTGGTAAAGGCGGTGTCAGTACGCAGGAAGGTCCCATCACCATTGGCGCATCGAACGTTCTTGGTGGTCAAGTAACCGCTGTGGTCGGTACGATTACGTTGGGTGAGGCTTTACAACGAGGTGTCACCGTACCACCGATTGCAGGTTGTCCATCCACAGGCGGCGACACCAACATTTGCGAAAATGGTGTCACCAAACAGATTAAAAAAGTCGATTTTAAAAATAATATTGAAAGTAGCCATTACTATTTAGGTACCTGTGCTGTAGTAGCGTGTACCGATTCAGCAAACACACTGCCCGCAAATTGCACGCCCGCCAAACCGGTTGCACCCGCATCATTGCCGAATGAACCCACACCAGCGACAACTTGTCCAGCTGGCGATCCGAGCAACAACTCCATCAATAATACCACCGTTAAACACGCTAACGTCATGAATGCGACCACGAAAGATGGCACTATCGATTTAATCAATAAAAGCGTTATTAAATATGGCGAAAAAGAGGCTGAGGTTGGCACGATGGATTTAAGTGCAGCGGTTATTGATAAAGGACGCGCGACCGGTGTAACGCTTACGGGCGTAACGCTTAATAACGTTTATATTAACCCAGCAGTGAATTCTTTTATCCAGGTCACAGGCGGTACGACAACTAGTGGCACCTTTACCAGTGGCATGATTACAGAAGGAACGGATTCCGTAAAAAGTTCTGCCGTGCGCGGCATTATTCAAAGTGGCGACTATATAACCTATCCAACACCTAATGCTAGTGACGTTACCACGCAAGGCAGACAAACCCGTGGCACGCTAACCAATGCGACGATTACAAACGCGAATACAACAACGGTGAATGGTGTCACGGTGGTTGATGGTGGAACAATTACTAATTTTGAAACGATAAAAGATGCGTCAACATTTGGCACCGTGACCAATGCGACGTTCACGAATGCGACTATTTCAAATGCCAACAGTTGTTTTACCAGTGGAACGGTGGGATTGCACGGTCAATTAAATTGGAAAGAAGGCATCAAACGTTAATTTTTGCCTCACGCATAAAAGCCGTAACGAGCATAAAATACACGCGGCTTTTTTGCTCTAACCAAACTCTAAATTTCGAGAATCCCATGTTAAAAAAGTCAAATTCACTACAGCACAGCGCAACGTTATCACTATTCGCGGCTATTTTTTTTACTAGCTTACCCGTTTACGCAGTGAACTATATTTTTCCCAGTAATCCACCAGCTGATTGTAATGTAACTCAAGCCGCCACCCCGAGTGATCGTTACACTCATTACACTTGCGAGGCATTGCCACTCGCGGCGGGCGACACGCTTGCTATCGGTTCACCTTCTAAAGTTTGGCTTAACGGCGCACTTGTCGGTGGGGCAGATGTCAAAATTAACGAAAACGGCTCTGCCGAGGATTTGTACATTCATAGCGTCGGGGCAATTGGATTGACACCAGGAGCGGTTTTGAATGCACATGTGACGAGTGATGCTGCAATTGACATTGGGGCGAATAGCCACGGAAGCGGCTCGCTTACCACTAACATTGGCGCAATCAATGTTGGAGCAAATGTAATTTACCTCGGCAATATGAAGACTGGAACAGGTGGTCTTGATGTTGGGGCAGGTAGTACCGTTGGTTCGCTTACTCTTGGACCTGGTGCCGGCGCAGCTACTATCGGAGCAAGTACACACGTTAAAGGGAATATCAGAACTTCCGTCGGAGCTGTACTCATCGGCGCAACTAGTGTTATTGATGGTGACATTACTTTAGGATCTGGTGCGGGTGCTGCCACAATTGGAGCAAGCACTCACATCGGTGGCAATGTGAGTACCGCTGTTGGAGCTATCACAGTTGGAGCAGATAGCGATATGTGTGGCAATGTCTCAGCTGGCCCAGGTGTCGGTGCAGTTACATTAGGTGCCAATGTTCACGTTGGTGGGAATATCAGTGCCGCGTCAGGAGCCATAACTATTGGCGCAGACGGTAGAATTGGCGGCTCTGTCACTACACCCGATGCCAGAACCATTCCTCCTACAACGGAGATAAATAGTAAAAATGTAACCAGATGTGTCGCGACTGCACAAACAAACATTTGCGAAAATGGTGTAAATAAAAAAATTGATTCCAGCGCGTTTCAAAATAAGCCAGAAACTAGCACTTATTATTTAGGGAAATGTGCCGCCGTAGCGTGTACTAATTTGGAAAAAACACTTCCTGCAAATTGCACGCCTACTAACCCCGTTGCGCCCACTTTATTACTGGATGAAGTATTTGCAACGCCTACAACTTGCCCGGATGGCGATTTGAGCAATAACTCTATCAATAATGCGACCGTTAAACGTGCCAACGTCATCAATGCGACAACGGAAAATGGCAACATCACTTTCAATGTAAATACTAGCGTTAAATATGGTGAAAAAGGTTCGGGCGGCACGATGGATTTGAGTACAGCCGTTATTGATAGAGGTCATGCAACTGGCGTGAGGCTTACGGGCGTAACGCTTAATAATGTTCACATCGATTCAACAAATGTCACAGGCGGCAAAACAACTAGTGGCACCATTACCAGTGGCATGATTACAGAGGGAACGGATTCCGTAAAAAGTTCTGCCGTGCGGGGCAGTATTCAAAGTGGCGATTATGTAAATTATCCAACAATCAATTCGACTGATATTACTACACAAGGCAGACGAACCCGTGGCACGCTAACCAATGCGACCATTGCAAACGCTAGCACGACAACTGTTAATGGTGTAACGGTGGTTGATGGTGGAACCATTATCAGCGGCACAATTACGAATGCGTCAACTTTTGGCACCGTAACCAATGCTACGTTAGCTGACGCGACTATTTCAAATGCCAACAGTTGTTTTACCAGTGGAACGGTGGGATTGCACGGTCAATTAAATTGGAAAGAAGGCATTAAACGTTAATTTTTGTTTTACGCATACAAAATCTCCGTTGAATTTCTTTAAAAAACAGTTATCGGCAGCAAAACCAAATTCACGATGCGTCAAATAGCCGCGCACAAAAAAGCCCGTTTTTAAACGGGCTTTTTTCGGAACATTTAACGCCAAAATTAACTGTGATTTGAGATGTAAAGCTGTTTGATTTCTTTGTAACGATTTAGCGCGTCACTCAAAGATTCTTTTGCTTCCGCTATTTCATTTTTTAAAAGTGCGGCACGCGCTTGTTTTAAAACGTTGCTGGCTTGATTACGTTTTAAATCCAATACGTTATTTGAAATGTCTTTTTGCAATTGACGCGCATCTGTCACCATCGCAATCACGGCTTCCGTGTCAGTTCCACCGTCTAAAGCGACTTTGCTTTCTTGGACTTTGTTCAGCGTGTTGTCAATCGCCATTTGAACTTCTTCATAGGTAGGATTCGCCACCGCAAAAGCCGATGAAGAGATTGCTGCGAATGCAACAGAAGCTAAGATTTTTTTAAATGTGTTCATAAAATGCCCCTAAAAGTGAATAAATAAAACGTCAATGTGCGGTGATTAACAAAATGTTTATTTCAGAAAATTTGCTCAATCGCCAAGTTCGACTAAATTCTAAGATAAAATAGTTTTGATTAAAACTGTTTTGTACTAATAAAAACCAATTATTTTAAATTTTGTTTTTACTAATGGTTATTATTTTAATAAATCGTTTTTATTTCAATAAATTGAAAATAAAAACATTAAAAATAATCTGGAATAATTTTAGTTTTAACTAAGACTTGTTGTCGCAATGACTGCCAAAACGCTTAAAAATTTAAAGGTTTATTTTGCTTGTTATTCACGATAGTTATCACTAAAGTGGTCGGTACTAATTAAAACAATTTTAAAATCGAGCTATGAATACAACCTCAACATTTCCAACGGTCTTGCGTGAATTATTACGCACCAATCAAAGTTTTCTCTCTTATGCGACAAGTCATGTGAATAAATTAGATGTAACGTTGCCACAATTTGACGTGATTATTACGTTAGGCGGGACGGCTGGAATGCCATATAAAAAATTGGGCGAAAAAACGCTCATTACAAAAGGCACTCTGACTGGCGTGGTCAGTCGTTTGGAAGATAAAGGTTTGATTGAACGCGCCGCGTCAAAAAAAGATGGTCGCAGTCAGATTTTACGATTGACGGAAGAAGGAAATGATTTATTTGAGCGGACGTTTCCCGAGCATTTGGAATTTATCAATCGCTTGTTCAGTGATTATTCGCCGGAAGATATTGCCACACTTGAAACGGCGTTAATCCGTTTGCAAAAAGCGGTGAGTGTTTGTCGCGGTGATGAAATCGTCGATGAAGTGATTGACGAATAAATCACAAATAAAAAA
This sequence comes from uncultured Pseudomonadota bacterium, assembly GCA_903870545.1. Classification (GTDB taxonomy): domain Bacteria; phylum Pseudomonadota; class Gammaproteobacteria; order Methylococcales; family Methylomonadaceae; genus UBA10906. Next base: position 67,961 of record CAIQDI010000024.1, on the reverse strand, counting down.
GTCGCCACATTTCATTGAAAATGTGGCGACTTTTGAGAATTCAAAAAACAGCTAAAACGTCGTGCCGCTTTTAATTTTTCGCACGGTATTAACCAAATGATCCACTTCGTCATGCGTGTTATAAAATGCTAAAGACGGACGCACCGTGGCTTCCAAACCAAAACGACGCAAAATTGGTTGGGCGCAATGGTGTCCAGAACGCACCGCAATACCGACTTTGTTCAACGCTTCGCCGACTTCGCTCGTCGTGTGACCGTTCAACACAAAAGATAACACGCTGGTTTTTTCTTTTGCTGTGCCGATTAACGTTAAACCATCAATGCGGCGTAACGCTTCCATCGCATACGCCAGCAAATCGTGTTCATAAACGGCGATGTTTTGAATGCCAATTTTTTGCACATATTCCAACGCCGCACCTAAACCTACCGCGTCCGCAATGTTTCCCGTTCCTGCTTCAAACTTGGCAGGCGCAGGTTGATAAACGGTTTTTTCAAAGGTCACATCTTCAATCATATTGCCGCCACCTTGCCAAGGTTGGGTCGCTTCGAGCAAATCACCTTTGCCATAAACCACGCCAATTCCCGTCGGGCCAAAGATTTTATGACCTGAGAAAACCAACCAATCACAATCCAAACTTTGCACGTCTGCGCTTAAATGCGAAACCGATTGCGCGGCATCAAGTAACACTTTCGCGCCAACACGATGCGCCATTTCAATCATTTCTCGCGCAGGTGTAATCGTTCCGAGCGCATTGGAAACTTGCGTGAATGACACCAATTTTGTATTCGCATTCAGCAATTTTTGATATTCATCAAGCAAAACCTGACCGCTGTCATCGACCGGAGCCACCCGCAATTTCGCGCCGGTGACTTCGCACAATTGTTGCCACGGCACGATGTTCGCGTGATGTTCCAACCAAGTAATCACGATTTCGTCGTCTTTACCGATGTTTTGCAAGCCCCAACTTTTCGCGACCAAGTTAATCGCTTCGGTCGTGCCACGCACAAAAATAATGTTGTCAGGCGACGGCGCATTTAAAAACTTCGCCACCGTTTGACGCGCTTTTTCATACGCATCCGTTGAACGTGCCGCCAATTCATGCGCCGCGCGGTGAATGTTGGAATTTTCGTGTTCATAAAAATACGAAATTCGATCAATCACAACTTTCGGTTTTTGCGTGGTCGCCGCGTTATCAAACCAAACCAGTTGATGACCGTTCACACGTTCATTTAAAATCGGAAAATCCCGACGCACCGCATTTACATCAAACGCCGAATGCTGATGTTTTGGCTGGTACGTTGTTTCAACTTGCGAAAAAGGTTTCGTCTGATTCAAAAAATAAAACGGTGAATCGGTCGTCGCAGAAGCCAGCGGATTAAACGATTCACGCGGCAATATCAATTTTTGTAATTCTGCCTCATTCGGCAAACCAAATTCACGCGGCGCAGCAATGGGAGCTTGCCGTAAAGCCGAATTGTGCGGCACAAATCCGCTAATTTCAGTTGGCACAGCCAGTTTTTGTATCGCGGTTTCATCGGGCAACGCAAACGCGGGTGGCGCGAAACTACTCGTCGGCGGTGTAACAAATTGTTGCAAAATGGCGGGCAAATCCGTCGGGAATCCCGCTTGAATCGCACCTAAACGTGAACCATCGCACGGCAATTCAGCAAAAATTTCATTCGCCAATTTCGTCAACTGTTGTTCAATCGCGGCGGTATCTTGCGAAGGCTCAGGCGTGAAATTATTTATAGTCATAATAGTTGCCTACGTCGACATTTTCTAATACGCCCAGCGCATCTTCAGTCAGTACGGCTAATGAACAATAAAGCGAAACCAAATACGACGCGATGGCTCGGTGGTTGATGCCCATAAAACGAACCGACAAGCCCATGCTTAACTCGCCCGTTAAATTTGGCTGATACAAACCCACCACGCCTTGACGACTTTCGCCGGTGCGAATCAATAAAATGTTGGTTTTGCCATTGATGACTTTCAATTTATCGCATGGAATTAACGGAATGCCGCGCCATGTCAAAAATTGTGAACCGAATAAACTAACAGTCGGTGGCGGTGTGCCGCGACGAGTGGCTTCACGACCAAATGCCGCAATCGCTTGTGGATGTGCTAAGAAAAACGCAGGTTCTTTCCAAACACGCGCAATCAATTCATCCAAATCATCAGGCGTGGGCGAACCCAAAGCGTTGCGTGGTTGAATTCTGAAAGCTGGCGCGACGTTGTTTAACAAACCGTATTCGGCGTTGTTAATCAATTCGCTTTCTTGACGTTCTTTAATTGTTTCAATCGTTAAACGTAATTGTTCATTGGTTTGATTATGTGGGCTGCTGTACAAATCTGCGACGCGCGTGTGAACGTCAAGTACCGTATTTACGGCATTCAAACGGTATTCACGACCCCATTCGTCATAATCGACAAACGTTTGTGGCAAGATTTTTTCGTCCAAACTTGAACAATCCACTGCTAAATCGGCAGCATTTTTCACTCTGTTGACGCGGTAAATACCCGCTTCAACTGGCACCCAATGTAATAAATGGGTTAACCAACGCGGAGTAATCGTTGACAACATCGGAACGGTTTTTGTCGCATTCGACAAAGTACGCGCGGCGACATCGCCTAACGCTGTGTGAGCTTCATGTATATCAGACATTTTTATTTCCTTTGGTAAAATTTGAGTGGTTTGAACAGTTAGTGTCCAACATCTTTTGCCGGTCTGTCAAAGTTCAAGTGTTTGTGAATCAGCGAGTTAAGACTTTTGTTCATTTTGTATAGGTTCAAGATTTTGTACTGATTTTTTGTTGTTTAGACATCACCGGAATCGATAATATCGTGCAATTCTCTTTTGCGTCAATGAGTAAAATGGTGGCATTTTTTGTGCCTGGACAGGCATCAACATAGGCGTTTATACTGCAAAATTGAATAATGTTCACCTCGTTGGCACGAATAGATTTAATGGATGCACCGTGTGCGTTAATCCATTGTGAAACCGTAACGTGACTGCATTGCAACAATCGCCCAATCGAACGAAAACCCAATCCCGCTAAATACAATTGCAAGGCTTGGCGACGAATATCTAAACCTAAACCGCGTTGCGTAACGGTGTGACGATAGCCGCATTCTTTACATTTAAAGCGTTGTTTTTCTTTAATCACGCCGTCTTTAATGCACGCTTGAGAATCACATTTTGGACACGTTGCCATATTTAAAACTCTATTTTTAGTGACCATTGACGCGCCAGTAATATCAATGTGTTAGCGATTTGCCGTTAACTCACTCCGTACCAACGCTTGCGTGATGCAACTATCCGGCGGCACGTCATGCGTGAGCCACACATTTCCGCCAATAACGGAACCGCGCCCAATCGTAATTCTGCCTAAAATCGTTGCCCCTGCATAAATCACCACGTCATCTTCCACAATGGGATGTCGCGCATTGCCTTTGACTAAACTGCCGTCCTCCGCTTGTTCAAAACGTTTCGCACCAAGTGTGACGGCTTGATATAAACGAACACGATTGCCAATCACCGTCGTTTCACCAATAACAACACCTGTGCCATGGTCAATGAAAAAACTTTCGCCAATTTCTGCACCCGGGTGAATATCAATGCCCGTGCTGGAATGCGCCAATTCCGTAATCATTCGTGCCGTCAATGGCACACCCAATTGATACAAAACATGGGCGATACGTTGATGAATCATGGCGTGAATGCAGGGATAACACACCAACGCTTCATCGGGAGTTCGTGCAGCGGGATCACCTTGATAAGCGGCTTGAATATCGGTGTCGAGTAAGCGGCGAATGCGTGGTAATTGGGCGGCAAGTCGCTTAACAATTGTTTTGGCATCGTATTCTGAAAATTGCGCCACGCCTTTTTGTTCGGCGATGAAATGCAATTCGCGGTGAATTTGTTGATGCAATTCACGCAGCGCATTATCTAGCGTGTTGCCGACAAAATAATCAATGCCTTCGTCGCGCAAATCGGGACGACCTAAACGGTTTGGAAATAACGCCCCGCTTAAACCGTCTAAAATTTGCGCGAGGGTTTTTCGGTCGGGTAATCTTGGTGGTTTATCGAGCCGGTCGCGGGTTTCGAGTGACTGCACACGAATATCGCGCAATTCTTTAACTAAACTTTTAATCCCCCAATTTTCTTGTTTGTTCATACTTCAAAATCCGTTTATTGCTGATAATAGAAAGAATTTTAAAGAAAATAAAATAACCTGTGAAACGGTATTATTCGATAGTAATATCTAAAAATTGGATACTGTTTGACCGCTTTCGTAAAAATTACCTTCAACTAAATCAAAACCGCTATAACGTGCTAATTCTTCAGACCCTTTACCATCAACATGTCGTAAAATTCCCTGACCTTGCGTTATTGTGATGGCTTGTTTCAAGGCATGTAATTTTTTTAACGCCTTATTTTCATTGTCCGTTTCAATCTGCCGAGCAGATAAACTCACATAATCGGGTGCTAATTTATCGATTAAACTAAAAACATATTTATCCGAAACCAAATGATCAAAACGCAACGCAATTTGATAACCACGTCGCCGATAATTACTCAATCCGCGAATTAACGCATCGCTGTAGCGCACATAATTACTGGTAATCGCCAACACAATAACCGTATTTTGAGTCGTTAATCCACATTGCTCAATGACCGTTTCAAAATACGCGCCGTGGTCTTTTTTAATGCCTAAAATATGGCGCGGATCAACTTCCAAAAAGAGTTGTTTATCGTGTTGAGCCAACGACAAATAATTCAGCGCGTGAACGGTTCGCGCTAATCGGTCAAAGTTAATGACTGATTCAAAATGAATATAATTTTCGCCTGAATTCAGTGCCAAATTTTCAATTTCATAACTGTGTAAATGCGGTGATTCGCACGCGGACACTTTTATTTTCACCGCATGACCATTCACCGTTTCCGGATTAGCTGAATTTCGTAACGATGAAAAAATACTGCCGATGCGTAACTGCCCGAATAAGCCGATAATCTGATTATTTTCAATAATTAACGGTCGGTAATTTGCTTGATGTTCGTGTTCAAAACGGTTGTTGAAGTATTCAACTAAATCGATTAAAGCCATGTTTAGTTCCTGATTTCGATAAAAATGAAAAAATAAAAGCTAGCTTAATCGCCTTTTTTAGCCAGTGAAAACGGTATTATTCGATAGTGTTATGCGTAAATTCGATAAGAAATTATCTTGCAATTGCGAGGTTGTTTAAAATACAGCGTCGTGGTGAGACCGATTACTGGAACACGCCCCACGTGTGTGGGGAAGACTTTTCTAAGTCAATTGCCGCGCAAAAACCGTCGGAAACACCCCCACGTGTGTGGGGAAGACAAGAAGACCAAAAAGCCCGTAGATACGCATTTAGAAACACCCCCACGTGTGTGGGGAAGACGGTGGTTCGAGTACCTGACGGGTGATGCAACAAGAAACACCCCCACGTGTGTGGGGAAGACGCGCCAAAAGCTCTGCAGCACGGTCACGCTCAAGAAACACCCCCACGTGTGTGGGGAAGACACGCCGCTTTTCACATCGATGCGTTCCAACTCGGAAACACCCCCACGTGTGTGGGGAAGACAATCAAACGGAGCCAACAACAAAGTCATAACAGGAAACACCCCCACGTGTGTGGGGAAGACTGCAGTTGTCGCGGCACTTGACGCGGGCGGTGGGAAACACCCCCACGTGTGTGGGGAAGACAATTCAATTTAACTGAAGAGGTAACTAATGCAAGAAACACCCCCATGTGTGTGGGGAAGACTAGCATTAGGTGCAGCAGCATCTGGCGCAAAAGGAAACACCCCCACGTGTGTGGGGAAGACACGGCACGCCGCGAGCCTGTCCAGCTCGGTCAAGAAACACCCCCACGTGTGTGGGGAAGACGAGATTTTGACGATTCCAAAACCGACACGGCAAGAAACACCCCCACGTGTGTGGGGAAGACCGTTTTTTAATTTACCGATTGCGACACTAAACAGAAACACCCCCACGTGTGTGGGGAAGACGCCAAACCAAACCGAACCCGCTTCATCACTTGAGAAACACCCCCACGTGTGTGGGGAAGACGTTAGCGACGATGGAAAATTCGTGCTTGTTTCGGAAACACCCCCACGTGTGTGGGGAAGACCAGCAAAATCAGTTTGAATGTGTAAATCCGTCAGAAACACCCCCACGTGTGTGGGGAAGACTCAACTACTTCGGTTGCCGCTACTAGTACCGCGGAAACACCCCCACGTGTGTGGGGAAGACCATTCATGGCTTTTATCGTGTCGCGCAATTCAAGAAACACCCCCACGTGTGTGGGGAAGACAAATGGCTTGCCGCGAATCTCCAACTGCAATCAGAAACACCCCCACGTGTGTGGGGAAGACCGCTGTCTGATTTCCGACTAAGAGGTGAGTGGGGAAACACCCCCACGTGTGTGGGGAAGACTTGGTGCGGCGGCAGTGACAAATTCTGGCACCAGAAACACCCCCACGTGTGTGGGGAAGACCATTTTGCGCGGTTTTCAGCTTTTTTTGATAAAGAAACACCCCCACGTGTGTGGGGAAGACATCAAAGAAAATGGCGTAAAACCTTTTTTAGAGGAAACACCCCCACGTGTGTGGGGAAGACAACATATTGCTCGCATTCGTACAAGCGGCTAAGGAAACACCCCCACGTGTGTGGGGAAGACAACATATTGCTCGCATTCGTACAAGCGGCTAAGGAAACACCCCCACGTGTGTGGGGAAGACACTTATAAACCTTGGCATGAAGATAGATATATAGAAACACCCCCACGTGTGTGGGGAAGACTATGTACGCGAATAAAATCGGCATTTGCATCAAGAAACACCCCCACGTGTGTGGGGAAGACCAAACCACCACCGATTTTACTTAATGATTTGGGGAAACACCCCCACGTGTGTGGGGAAGACTACATGTGCTTTTGCTACCATCAGCACCTCTAGGAAACACCCCCACGTGTGTGGGGAAGACCGCATTCTTTAAAATCGCAAATTGGAATCGTGAGAAACACCCCCACGTGTGTGGGGAAGACTACTGTCGTTCACGTTGAAAGCAAGAGCAATTGGAAACACCCCCACGTGTGTGGGGAAGACAAATGAATTAGCTTTACAAATGAAAACCGGCGAGAAACACCCCCACGTGTGTGGGGAAGACCCAACAACGCCAATAGATATGTTTTGCGCGTTGGAAACACCCCCACGTGTGTGGGGAAGACCCAGCTCAAACTTTGGCACGGCGTGTGGGTTAAGAAACACCCCCACGTGTGTGGGGAAGACGGTGATGGAGATTTTATGAACGACGATTACGAAGAAACACCCCCACGTGTGTGGGGAAGACTTCGGTCTTGTTGGATCAGTCGTCGGCGGCTTGGAAACACCCCCACGTGTGTGGGGAAGACCGAGCTGTGCCGATACCTAAACAAAATTACTGAGAAACACCCCCACGTGTGTGGGGAAGACCGGGGGTCGTTCATGTCAGTGAAGGTAGCATCAGAAACACCCCCACGTGTGTGGGGAAGACAATTTAAGTTATGTATTAGAAGGGGTGTGACTGGAAACACCCCCACGTGTGTGGGGAAGACTGCTAGCGATTCAACAATAAAAGCGCGGCTAGAGAAACACCCCCACGTGTGTGGGGAAGACCAAAGAAACTTAACCCGAATAAAATGCCGGTGGGAAACACCCCCACGTGTGTGGGGAAGACTTAGGTTAGTTAATCGCGCCACATGGCACACAAGAAACACCCCCACGTGTGTGGGGAAGACTAGAATCAATCGGCATTGCACCCGCTGCACTCGGAAACACCCCCACGTGTGTGGGGAAGACTTCGGTAATGGCAGACATCAAAGCCTTCATGGGGAAACACACCCCCACGTGTGTGGGGAAGACGCATAAGCAAATTGACCACCCTTAGCAAAGTAGGAAACACCCCCACGTGTGTGGGGAAGACTGGAATCGTCAAGTTTCAAATGCCAATGTCCGAGAAACACCCCCACGTGTGTGGGGAAGACCGGCTTTGTCAGTGGCAACTTTAGCATCAGCAAGAAACACCCCCACGTGTGTGGGGAAGACGAATCTGATATAGATAATCTTATTCCGTCAAAAGAAACACCCCCACGTGTGTGGGGAAGACAAGAAACTACGGCGCAAGGAATTAAACAAGGCAGAAACACCCCCACGTGTGTGGGGAAGACTAGAACCGGTTGAACCTGTAGAACTTGAACCTGGAAACACCCCCACGTGTGTGGGGAAGACCGGCGCGGATGCGGATGTTTTTAATATTACTGGGAAACACCCCCACGTGTGTGGGGAAGACTTTTTTCCAATTCATTCATAATCATATAAAGTGGAAACACCCCCACGTGTGTGGGGAAGACTGAAACTGTCGAACAAGCGTCTAATGCCCTTTAGAAACACCCCCACGTGTGTGGGGAAGACGGGCGGCGCGTAAATGGCTTTTGACTAATCCTGGAAACACCCCCACGTGTGTGGGGAAGACGGCGTTTAAATCCGCTTGTGCTGTAGCTAATCGGAAACACCCCCACGTGTGTGGGGAAGACGGTTGTGCAATCAACCCGAACGCGGTGGCAAAAGAAACACCCCCACGTGTGTGGGGAAGACTTAATTCGTCACCAGCCAATGTAGCCGAGTTTAGAAACACCCCCACGTGTGTGGGGAAGACTTTGTCTGGAACTGAATTGCTCCAGTGGGTAAAGAAACACCCCCACGTGTGTGGGGAAGACCCACAATGACACTCAAACTCGGCACGCGAAAAAGAAACACCCCCACGTGTGTGGGGAAGACTCGAACTATCCGCACTGGCACGCTTCGGCTTTAGAAACACCCCCACGTGTGTGGGGAAGACTACGTCAGTCGGCGCGATTTCAACCGGTGCAAAGAAACACCCCCACGTGTGTGGGGAAGACGTGTACACGGTGAAAACACAATCTTATTTACCGGAAACACCCCCACGTGTGTGGGGAAGACCGTTTGCTGATGTAAAGATGCCACCGTTTTTTAGAAACACCCCCACGTGTGTGGGGAAGACGCATCGTGAATTGATGCAGGAAGTCGAAAACGAGAAACACCCCCACGTGTGTGGGGAAGACATTCAGCGATAAATTGCAGCGGCTTAAAGCTGAGAAACACCCCCACGTGTGTGGGGAAGACTGAATCGGTTTGACAATAAAGTCATGGACTACAGAAACACCCCCACGTGTGTGGGGAAGACCCGCGCAACTTCAACTAGGTTACAAAGGGTGGAGAAACACCCCCACGTGTGTGGGGAAGACTATTGCGCGTTACACAAGAGCGTATTGAAAGCAGAAACACCCCCACGTGTGTGGGGAAGACAACTTGATTTCGTTAATACGTTTTTCGTTACCGGAAACACCCCCACGTGTGTGGGGAAGACGCTTTATCAATAATAAGTTTCATGTTTTATCCGGAAACACCCCCACGTGTGTGGGGAAGACGCAAATGAAATATAAAGACAAGGATAGCGATGAGAAACACCCCCACGTGTGTGGGGAAGACTTTGTCAAATGACAAATTCAAATGGAAACAAGAGAAACACCCCCACGTGTGTGGGGAAGACGAATTCGCCACCGCCGACATCGCAGTCGCAGAAGAAACACCCCCACGTGTGTGGGGAAGACTAACGTCGGCAGCATCAAAGACAAAGATGGTCGGAAACACCCCCACGTGTGTGGGGAAGACACATTAAAATAGACATACCTTTTTTGAAAGATAGAAACACCCCCACGTGTGTGGGGAAGACCTTCACGCTCAGTTGCAGGAACACTTCGAGGCAGAAACACCCCCACGTGTGTGGGGAAGACTTATCATACTGTGCAATGACCTCGTCACTGATGGAAACACCCCCACGTGTGTGGGGAAGACACCAACATCTTGGTGCGAACCGAAATTTGAACACAACATCTAGTGAAAAGCTAGAAAATCCTTACTCATCATTTTTTCGGTCATAGTAAAACTCATCTTTTTCTAGCACCAATTGCAAACCCGAAACCTCAACCATTCTCCGACGAGTATCACCGATTCCTGTCACTTCATAATGCGGCGTTTGAGGAATTTCCCGAAAAATCATCAAGCCACTTTCAACGGGACAATACTTGTGCAAATACTCCACGACTTTTTTTGCTGTCGAATCTTTTACCCCTGACACAAACACATTCGGACGCGGTTCAACAAACCACAATTTCATCCGCCCCCGCACCGCTGGGGGTAAATCATTGGCGATAACAACAATCATTTTTTCTTACCTCCAAGCATTTCTTCAATATCCAAACCGATTTTAGCCAGCAAATCCATTGCAATCACTCGTTTCCGAAAGCCACTGGACATCTTATGTTTGTTATAAACGCCCGCCATTTCAAGTGTCATCGCAAACGCCAAATCGATACAAAGTTCTTCTTTGTACAAATCCGCCATGTCATAAACGAAAGGCAACGGACTCCCTGAATGAATAAACCCAATGTGCGGTGAATAGCCCATGGCGTGAACGGCTGAACAGAGAATTCCGTACAACGCGGCATTTGCCGAAGTCAAAATCTGGTTGGTAATATCGCCCATTTCAAACTTCCCAGGTTCATACTTTCGTCCTTTCCAACCGACTTTGTATTGTTCAGCTTTCTGTCCATAAAGTTCACGGATACGATAACCTTCCATGCCTTTCAATTGTTCCAACGTTTTGTCTTTCACATCAGGTTCAGGAAAACGCCGTAAAAACATCCGTTTTGCCACGTCGAGTGATTTTTTCTCATCACACGCGATTTGCATTTGTCGGCGAAAATTTCGTGTGTCCGAAGTGGGTGAAATGCCCGCCGCATAAAATAGCAGACTGTCCTCGCCAACCCAGCAGACAGAACAATTCGCCGCCGCCAAAATCTTAATGGCTTCATGCGTCACAGACGTTCCTGGCCCAAGTAGCAAACAGTTAATCGTCGCTATTGGCAACCTAATAACGTTGCAATCGCTGTCAATCCACTTCACCGAACTGTCGTCAATTTCCAATCTTCCCCGTTCTAAATACAGAAAAGGATATTTATCTTTGACTTGCGGCAAAGTGTCTCGCGTTACTTTGATAATTAAACGGACAATATCGTGATCGTCGTTCATAAATCCTCCAAAAATTGATACAAAAAAGGAATTCAGAAATCTGAACTCCTTTTTTAAAACACCCCCACGAACGTGGGGGAAGATAAAACAACCTAGTTTTTAAAGAACTACAAACGCTAAATAACAGTCACACGTCTATCGCGATAAATTTTTTTCTCACCAAAACAAAGTGGCACGTCATTCAGCGTCAGAACCTCGCCGTCATGCTCACCATCTAAAACTTTAAAATCGAGCAATAACGTTTTTTCGTCTGCAATCAGCAATGAACTTTCAATCGCATCCGCTTCGTTTTCAAAATTACCGCGATAAATCAAATCCGTCGGTACGCAAGACTTTCGCCCTAAAAATAAATCCCAAACAGGAGCTTGCAACGCTGCGGCAATCAAATCAGCTTTATCGCTTGGCACTTCCAAAACCACAGCAAAAGTCGCATCTTGCAAATAATAGCGATACGTCATTTTCGCGCCACCGCCGACCGCTTTTTTACCCTCAGCTGTTTTCGGAATTAACAACGTTGTCCACGGGTCTTTGTCATCATAGCCACTTCCCACCATGTGAAAATCACGCAACAACGCTTCACGGTCAACTTTTTCATCTTTGTGATTTTTTCGTACAAAAGACAAAACAGTTTGTTTCAACGGTGCAAATTCCGTTAATAATTCACGCTGCTCACCGCCCTGCCCCATCGCACAACACACCAAACCCATCACGCCCGATTTGGTTGGAAAATTTAGCGTGTCGCGTCGTCCGAATTTAGAATCATGCCCCCACGATTGCAGTGGAGCTTGTAACCACAGCAATAAATAACGAGACATATCAAAGCTCAACATGTGATTTCAACGCCGCAATCAAATCGTCGATACTGAAATCCTCGTCTTCGCCAAACGTGTAATCCGCGATTTTGCCAAACAATGAACCTGACAATTTTTCTTTTTTAGCGAGATAATCGCTTAACGCGCCAATACTGGGGTTTAAAAAACCTCCGTCTTTGGCTTTCACAGCCGTTTCAAAAGGCACTTGCAAACGTTGACCTTTTCGCACAAACACTTTGGCAAATTCCCATGGTGACGCGCCAGACATGGAATTTTGACGCGCACTCGGTACCGCGACAAATAACGCTTTCACAAAATTTTCCACCGCATCAGACAAACCGTCGCCCGCTAAGGAATCATAAAGTTGCCCCAAATTTAAACTGACGTAACGGTAATACGTTGCCGAATTAAATTCTAAACTTCCCATGTGCGCGGAACCTTGAGATTCTTGCAAATCATCCAGCGCGGTGAAAAATTCAATTTCTGAACTGACTTTGTGCGTTGAAATCGCGTGCGAAAACGAGGCAGCGGCTTCAATGTTGAGTTCAGCCGCTTGCGCCACCATCCGCCCAAAAAGTGCGATGTCCAAACCATCAACCGCCGGATTCAAGACTTTTTTCGCTAGCTTTTGAATATCTTTATCTTTAATTTTCGTCGCATCGAATTCTTGTTCGTGAGCGAATTTAGCAAACGCCGCCGCTTCGCCTTCGGTGAAAAAGTGCAACGTATCTTTAGAAAAAGAAGCCGCCACCGCATCACCACAATCCTTTGCTTGTTCTTCAGTTGCACCCAATTCCACACACGCTTTGCCAACATAATCCGCGATTTTTTTGCTACGAATGGCGAGCTTTACGCCAAAATCGTGCATCGCCAATCGTACAAAACGCTTCCAGCACTGTGAACTAACACGAGCGCGTGGAACGCCACCAACGGCGCATGATTTCGGCGCACCAACATCATCCCTGTTCAAACAAGTGACTGGAAATGACTGCAAAATGTGAAACTCGATGATTTGACCTTTGAAAATATTATTGTTCATTTGAAATCCTTAAAAAATTGAAAAAGTGAATGTGATTTTAATCTTTCGCCCCCTTTGAAGGGGGCAGCCTGAAAGGCTGGGGGGATGTGCTTTAAATCGGAACAACTTGAAGCAAGCCACAGCCAAAACTTCGCCCACGTCCGATACCATTTTGAAAACTTTGCACAAAATTTTCTTTATCCGTCACCGTCAAACGTCCCAAAATTCGTGCTTGCCCTTGCGTGACTTCGCGCCCCGTTTTTTCGGTGAATTTTTTAACGACAATGTCTTCGACTTCCAAATGTGCCGAACTAACTTCAAAACCCCATTGCGGAGCTTTTTCGATAAACCAACGGGCGATTTCTTCTCGTTTTCGTAACGGAATGATTTTGCGACTTGCGCTGTCACGTTGTGTAGGATTCACCACGACTTCAAAACGATATTGCGAATAATCCAAAAAGCTATCCGCGATTTTTCTAATCGACACTTCGCCATGAATCGGCGCATTCGGTTGGCGATTCGATAACATCAAAATCCGCCGTCCGTGAAAATCACCGCCTTTATCTGCGTATAAAATACCGCTAGAAACGCTTTGTTCTTTTTCAGATTCGGTACGAACGTCGTCAAACAAATCATAAACCACGCGGTGCAACGAATAAGCATCGGTAATTTTCAAGGCTTTCACATCGGCACGACTTAAATGTAAAACGCTGGCAATCATGCGTTTTCCTCAATGGAATAATGACGGTAAAAATTTTGCGCCCACTGTGATTTAACGCGCTGATTGTTAAAATGAAAATTGCGTAAATCTTGTAGCAACGAAATGTAATCCAATTGAATACCTGCTTTTGAACCGATCAAACTAAACAACGGACGCAGAACGCGACACGCTTCTTCAACCGTTTCGCACGCTAACAAACGACGCAATTTTGCTTTTGCTTGGTCATTTTTATTACCGTCTTCATAACACCGCGCAAGAGCTTCACCTATTTTCACTGCGCCGTTTTGCTCCACTTTCGCTTTCGCCATTGCCGATGCAACGGTGGCATAAGGCAAACGCTCATAATCTTTTTCAATATCGATAAAACGCGCCAGATATTCCCAACTTTGGTATTCCGTTGCAGGATTGTCGGCACGTTTCAAAGCCGCCGCGCAACCGTTGTTTTTTTGTGTAATGTCGATAATGAACTTCACAAATTGTTCATTTTTACTCGGTTTGGTGATTTCACTCATGCTTCAGCCTCTTGTGGTTTGGTGTCTTTTAGATATTTACCGAGATTCGGCAAATTTTCTGCCCATGCGTCCAATTGTCTCGACGTATCCTGGGGGCAATAGCGGTTGTAAGCGGTGTTGGCAAAATGGGCGAAGGTTTTGCGTAAGGCTTTTGTTTCGTTTTCACCTTCGCCGCAGGCATAAACTAAATCTTGAAATCGTCGCTCGCACAATTGCCAAAATAAATGCGAGGCTTGTGCAGCTTCATTTTTACCTTCGGATTTTTGGCTTTTATAAAAGCCCATCGTTGCGCCGTAGACAATTTTGGCGAGTTGTTCGAGGTCAGCCATTTCGAGTTTTAAACGGGTGTACCAAACACTTCCAAAATCTGCTGGATTTAGAAAAGTAATCGATTCGACAAAATCATCTGAACCAGAAACATATTGCTCACCGGCATTACTGCTCACCCGCAAACCGCCTGACCATACGCCAATTTTTGGCAGTGATACATCGCCAATTCGTTCTAAACCTAATCGAATGTGATGACAGCTAAAACCATTACCATTCACCTCCATAAAACTCAACATTGCCGTCAGAAAACGCCACGGTCTACGTTCGGTATCGACCCACAACACTTTTGCATCTTTTCCTGAAAAATTCGCCGCAACGCTAGGATCTATCTTGCCTTCTTTGTAGCTCAAATGCGCGATGCCTTCAGAATAATGCAAGCCCGATTCGTTCAATAAACAAAAACGTGACAACGGAATTAAACGCCCCATCAAACTGTTTTGTAATTGTTGGGCAACGTCGCAATTTTCACCGTCGGGCATTTGCTCCCACGGCGCAACGCCTAACCCTTCGGAATAAGGCAAATCGGCAATCTGTTCCTGTGTGAATAGGTTTAGCCAGAGCGTTTGCAATAACGTTTCACCTTGCAGAAAATTATGCAGAAAGCCCATAAATCCTAATGATGTGCCTGCTTTTCCAGTCTTCGATTTACCTAAATATCCTGCTGATAAAACAATCGCGTTATCGGTTTTTTTGCCACCCAAACCAAAGCCCATAAGTTGAATAATCAACATGGTTTTATCAGCGTCACTGAGTTCGGATTCTGTTTGAATGGAATTTAAAACGGTGGTATTGCCGGTGGCGATTTCGGGCAAAACTGCGCCGATACTTTGTGTGGCGGCTTGAGCGATTTGTGGCATTTGTAAAAACGGTTTTTCGCCATAAAGCCAAAAGTCATCGTAATGTTCGGTTAAATAATCTAAACATTTTGCAGCTAAACCGTCTGCACCTAATTTTGTCCATTCGTCTTCATCTTCAGGTGTGCAAGCGGCTTGGGAAATGGCGAGTAAAAGTTTTGTAATGGCAATTTTTTGGACGGGATTACCACCTAATGCACGGTAATCGGTTTCGGTGAAAATTTGTTTTAAACTGACACGCCCTACGTCAGCAATGGGAATCCACGGTTCTTCTAATAATGAAAATCTGTTTTCTATCATTTTTACACTCCTGTTTTTTTCACGTTATAACCCAAACGCTCATCGTAACTCAGTTGATAATTGTCCAATGCTGTACCCCCTGCCAAACCTCGAACTTCGCCACTTTCATCCACAATCGCTACACGCAACAAACTATTTTCATCGCTACGACTTCCCAAATAAATAAACTCTTCTAACCAAGAAAGTTCCTTCGTGGAAACCGCTTGCGGCGCGTTATAACTAACAACGTGAACAACATTTTTCAGCAACGTTGCCGCCAATTCGCGCCACAATTTTTTGTCTTTTGCTTTCACGCCATGCGGTAAATCAACTTTTTCACCGTTCAAAAACGTAATTTCGGTTGCCTCGTTCCCCGTTTGATAATCACGCAAAAGCAAAACTTGAACGCTATCTTGTTCGCTGTAACGGGTACTAAAACTTTCAGGCAGCGTCGTTCCGGCTTTGGACATACTAAACAACGCCAATGATTTCAGTTTCGCGCAATGCTCCGTCAATTTCGATTTGTAACGTTGCATTTCGCCTTGCTCAACCCGTTCAACATAAGTCGCTTCAATCAATTCACGGATTTGCGACGGTAAAATCACACTTTCCAACTCATGCCACACTTCTAAACTTCGGCACAAAACGTACGGCGCGTAGACTTTCGAGCTTTTACCAAACAAATCACAATTTTCAATCGCTGCATTCAAATCAGGAACTAAAAGCCACGCTTCACGTTTTGCCGAATTAGGGCGTTGATTTTCATGTCGCCATAATCGTCCGATGCGTTGCAAAAGCATATCGGTTGGCGCGAAACGACTGACTAAAAAATCCGCATCAATATCGAGTGATTGCTCTAAAACTTGTGTGCCAACAAGGATGCGTCCTTTCGCTTGTCGCGCCATCGCATTGTCTTTGCCGTACAATTCAACCCAATAATTTTCGTTTGTTTCGCGGTCAATTTTCAAAAAGCGCGAATGCAATAAACCGCATTCAATCGGTAAATCCATTGCAGATAATTTTGTGAAAATGGCTTGTGCTTCGGCAACCGTGTTTTCAATCCACAAAACTTGTTGCCCGTCTTCGGCACGTTTCACCGCTTCATCGATTGCATCGTCATCGTTTTGGCAACCATAAATTTCAACGATTTTTGACTGCAACGCTTCGACCGTCAATTCGTGGAGTTCGCCCTTATTTGGATTGGCGGAAATCAGCGGATAACTATTTTTTTGAACCGTTTGCGCGAGTAATTTTCCGCGCCGCTCTTTTGTTAACGTCGCACTCAAAATAATTACGGTGCAATGTAATTCGCGCAAGGCGTTCACTAATTCGTCGAGCAATTCACCCGTGTAAGCATCGTAAGAATGCACTTCGTCTAAAATCACTACTTTTCCAGCCAGTCCAAAGGTTCTGACAAAACCATGCCGCACATTCATCACCGCCATTAACGCTTGATCAATTGTGCCAACGGCGAATGGCGCAAGTAATTTACGTTTTCGGTCATCAAACCATGAACCAGTTGGATTTCCTTCAACGCCAAGTTCGGTTTGTTTTAACCAAGCGTTTCCATGCGCCAATAACGCTTCACGATGAAGGCTATCAATTGGGATAATTTTTTCTAAAAACTGATTCACGCGCTGATGAATTTTGTCGGAAGTGAGTTGTGTCGGTAACGCAAAATAAATACCCGTGGCTTTTTGTGTTACAAGCAATTGATACGCGGCATACAACGCGGCTTCAGTTTTTCCTAAACCCATGGGAGCTTCTAAAATATAAACACCAGCTTGATTGGTATTCTGAAAAAAAGTGGTTTGATAATCGCGCGGATGAAAATTGAAAATATCGAAAAACGTTAAATCGGGGATGATTTGAGGTTGCACAAAGCCCGCATTGTCTAAGGCTTGTTGAATAAAGGGTCGCCAATCGTCAGCAGGATTATTAAATAACGACGACGAACCAATCCAATCTGAAACGGTGGTTAAACCTGCCAAAATACGGGCGTGTTCGGCACTGTTTACTTTGGGAAATTCACAATCAAGCAGCCGTTTAAGTTCAGCCACTAATTCTTCGCGTCGTTGTTGCCAAGCGACATCACCGAATACTTCCGCTTCGGCATTAAGCCCGGACAAATTCGGTGAAAAGCCATGATGTTGTCCCAAAATTTCGGGAATATATTTTCCTGCTTTCAGTCTTTTTGCGGTTGCTTGGCTCACGCCTGCATGACCGCCCCACGTTTTTTCTAATTTAGAATCGATATTTTTTAACTCAGGAATCCGCTCATTTAAAGCATCATGAATTTTTTTTTGAAACGTTGGACTGACTTTGCCAATGTCGTGGCACGCTGCGATAAGTTCGGAACCGCTAGGAAACAAATCGTTTTTTAACCAATCTGGCATTCGAGCAATCAATTCACGCGCCACTTCGCCCACGATTTGGCAATGATTTAAAACGTTGCGACCTTTTTGTTTTTCATCATAAGTCTTTGCAAGACATTCGGTTAATGGAAGAACCATTTATTTTCCTTTTTTTGTGATTACTACAGCACTACGAATCTATAACAAAACGGATAACCATATTGCCATCTAAATTTACTTCTTTTAGTGAAGACTTATTATTTGATATAGAAAAACAGACTTTTATAAGAATTTTTTGACAAAAAAACAGGCATTCTTACTTCAGCGAATTATTGGGTAGTTTGTAGTATTTGCACGGCTTGTAGGACTATAAATTGTGTGGGAATGACGAGGTTCCGCGTCACTTCGCCAACACGGAGGGAGATTTACTCACCGTCGCAGTGGCGGTTTTGATGGGGTGGTCGAGAGGTACACAAGGTCTAATTTGTTGTTGATTGCACCCATTTTGAGGTATGTTTTTCTTTTACATCATTCATAGTAATTTATATCAAAATGTAGTCATTTATGACCTTCAAAAAAACGATTTTTTACTATTTCCTCTTTCTCAAAAAACCTTTTCGGCGTTGCGTGCATTTTGCGTGCATTTAATGATCAAAATGCAACGCAATTTGATCACCGCGTCGCCGATAATTACTCACTCCGCGAATTAACGCATTGCTGTAGCGCACATGATTACTGGTAATCGCCAATACAATAACCGTATTTTTAGTCGTTAATCCACATTGTTTAATGACCGTTTCAAAATACGCGCTGTGGTCTTTATTTCGATAAAAATGAAAAAACAAAAGCTAGCTTAATCGCCTTTTTTAGCCAGTGAAAACGGTATTATTCGATGGTGTTATGCGTAAATTCGATAAGAAATTATCTTGCAATTATGCGGTTATTTGAAATACCATTAGAAATGTCATGTTTTTTAACTAACTATTAAATAGTCCTACTATTAACGCTTACTAACCAAGGTGAATTTATGAAAAATTTTAGAGTAAATGCTTTTTTAACGGTGGCTGTGTCCGTATTTTGTTTTTCTGTTAACGCTGAAGAAGTTGATGTCGATGGCGCGAAAGCCTTAGCCAAACAAAATAACTGTTTCAGATGTCACGGCGTTGATAAAGATAAAGATGGACCCGCCTGGAATAAAATTGCCGCAAAATTTAAAGCTGATCCGAAAGGCGAAGAAAAACTTTTGCATCACTTGAGTTCGGGAGAAATGGCGAAATTTCCTGATGGGCATGAAGAAGCTCATACGATTTTGAAATCTGATGACGCGAAACAAACCAAGAATTTAGTTGATTGGATTCTTTCTCTTTAATATTATTTTTCATGTCTAAAAAGACTGATTGATGCTTTGTGTTGCGTGTTGTGCGCGGCTTTTAAACCGTTGGAATTACAGCTTATGAAAATTTTAATTACGATTATTATGTTATGCGGGTTCATGACTTCGCCAGCTTACGCTGCGAATGTGTTGCCAAGTGATAAACAGTCCACTCTTAAACCGGCGCAAGCGATAGACAGAGATGCTGTTTGTACACGTTGTCATGATGAAACCGAAAACAAACCGATACTTTCTATTTATCAAACGGCTCACGGTAATAAAGCGGACTCACGCACGCCGTCGTGCCAATCGTGTCACGGTGAAAGCGACGCGCATATCAAAGGCGACCCACAACAAAAAGTAAGACCGCGTCCCGATGTTACCTTTGCTGAAAAATCACAAACGTATCCCGCATCGCCACCAGAAGCCAGAAATAGCCAGTGTATTTCGTGCCACGAAAGCGGTTTGCGTATGCACTGGACAGGCAGCCAACATCAAAGCCAAGGTGTCGCGTGTAATTCTTGTCACACTGTTCACACGCCTCGTGACAAAGTGTTAGCAAAAACAACGCAACCAGACGTTTGTTTTACTTGCCATAAAAGTCAACGCGCTGAATCGCATTTATTTTCTACCCACCCGATTCAAGCCGGAAAAACAGCGTGTTCCGATTGCCATAATCCTCACGGTTCAACTGGGCCAAAATTGTTAATTAAAAATTCGACTAATGAAACGTGTTACACCTGTCATGCCGAAAAACGCGGTCCATTTTTGTGGGAACATTCGCCCGTTTTTGATGATTGTACCAATTGCCACACCCCGCACGGTTCTAACAACTCACCATTATTGAAAACACGCGCTCCGTGGTTGTGCCAAGAATGCCATACCGCTGATCACGCTAATGCAGTTGATAGCGGTGCCAACTTAATCGGTGCTGATGTAACAACCGTCAACGGTAATCAATCTGCGGGAAATTTAAATCCGCGAGCGCAAGCGAATGGGCGTGCTTGTTTGAGTTGTCATTCCATGATTCATGGTTCTAATCATCCCGCTGGTGCGAAATTTAATCGATAAAATTAGGAGGACGATATTATGAACAACAAACACGTTCGTTTTTTTGTGTACAAAACAATCGCGTTAACAATGGGTGCTATTTTTTCTTCATTTGCCGTAGCGGCAGATAAAGAAACAGAATCAGAAATAACCGAATTGACCAAACCCAAAAGTACAGTGGAATTGGGCGTAGGAGGTGTGACGGATACGTCATGGAAATTCGGTCAATACAATGGCTTGAATGACAGTGGCGCGTACGGCATTGGTAATTTCGATATTCGTGGTGGTGGAGCTTACGACAGTGACGACGCGACTCGCTGGCAAGTTACCGGCAAAAACATTGGGTTAGACACACGCAGTTTTACCGGCGAATATAAGAATCAAGGCAACTACAAACTCAATTTTGGTTACGACGAATTGCAGGTGAATCGCAACGATAGTTATCAAACGCCTTATTTAGGTTCTGGTGGCGCAAATTTAGCCTTGCCAAATGATTGGTTGTCTCCTAAAACGGCTAATAATATGCGAACCTTGCCGTTAAGTGATTTGCCTGATTTTCACACCGTGAACATGGAAACGACACGCAAAAAAATTGATGGCGGTTTTAGTTATTTTTTAACACCCGAATGGGAAGCGCAAGCTAGCACGCGCCATGAAGATAAAAATGGTTTACAAACTCTGGGTGCGCCTATTGTCGCGGCACGTTCGATTATTTTACCGAATCCCATTTCTCAATCGACCGACCAAATTAACGCCAGCATGAAATACACCGGCGAGAAAGGGTTTGGTCAATTTGCGTATTATGGCTCGTTATTTCATAACGACATTAACGGCGTTTCGTTTCAAAATCCGTTTTTTACCGCTGGTCAACCGAATTTTGGACGTATCAGCAGCGCACCCGATAACCAATTTCATCAGTTTAATTTGACCGGCGGATATAATTTCAGTTCCGATACGAAGCTGGTTGCCAACGGTTCGTATGCGCGAAACTGGCAAACTCAATCGTTTTTACCTTACAACACCGCCGTCGATGGTGGCGGCGTATTGCCAACGTCAAATCTGAATGGCGATGTCGAAACCAAAGCGGTGAATTTGAAATTAACGCACAAGGTAAATAGTGATTTAAATTTAGCGTCGTCTTATAAATTCGACGAACGCGATAATAATACGCCCATCAATTTGTACAACTTCGCTGATGTCGATAGTGTCATTCCCGCTGGAACTTCACCGACTAATTATCGTAGCAATACGCCGTACAGCAAGCGCATCAATCAAGGTAATTTAGATGCCAATTATTCGTTCGCGAAAGGTCATTGGTTAAAGGCGGGCTACGAAATCCAAAACATTGATCGCTGGTGTAACGGCACTTGGATTTCTTGTGTAGACACCGGCACCACGCTTGAAAATACAGGGAAAATTGATTATCGCGGCAGTTTTCTGGACAAATTCAACGGCAAACTCGGCTACGCTTATTCGCACCGTACCGCCGATAATTACAATCAAGATAACGCAGCGTGGGCATCGTATCCCGCTACGGCTGGCAACATGGCACTTTATAATCTAATTACCCAATCAGGATTACCTGCGTGGGGTGCGTTTTCGCCTTATGCTAATACGCCAACGGCTTTGTTTCCTAATAATAATCCTGCCACTTCTGTTGGCGGTAACATGGCTAACAATTCAATGGATATGAATGGTCTTGGGCGATTCAATACCTCAAACCGTGAACGCCAAAAAGTGCATTCGTATTTAGATTATCAAGTGAATAACAAATTGTCGTTGGGCGTGGGCAGTGATTTCCGTTACGACGAATATCCTGATTCGAGTTCTGGGCTACAGTCTTCGAGAAATTGGGGAACGAATTTTGATACGAATTACAACTTTGATGAAGATACCAGTGTTCAAGTGTTTTATTCTTACCAAAATATTCTTTCTAAAACAGCAGGAATGTCCTACGGTGCAAATTCCAATTCCAGCACCGCTAGCATTGGTGGCGTAGCGACTCCTGCAACGCTTTCTGGTGGCTGTGTTCCTACTGTTCAAGCGATGAACAATAGCGCGAAAACGGATCCTTGCCGTAATTGGTTTACGAATATGAACGACAACATCGACACGGTGGGTTTGGGCGTAAAACACAAAGGATTTTTCGGCGGTAAATTAGATATGAACGGTGATTTTGTTTATAGTTTTGCTCGAACACTGATTGGTGTGGATGGCGGAAGTTATACACAAGTAACGGGGCAGCCTGCATATTACTACACTCGTGCCGCTGATATGCCAACGGTTAAAACGCAAACATTCCAATTTAAATTAGATGCGAAATATATTATCAACAAACCTTCTGCGATTCATTTGACTTATATGTATCAGCATTTGTTTAGCAGTGATTATATTTACACTGGAATGCAGCCAGCGGGGACGCCACAAGGCGTGGTACCAACGTCTGAACAATCACCGACTTATTCTATCCATGCGGTAGGGTTGTCTTATATGTACAATTTTTGAGGCACAACTATGATTGAAGCGAGAGATGATGTAACGCTGGGGAAATTGTCGTTGACCTACCGCGTATTGTTTACCAGTTTTTTGTTGGTAATTGGTTTGGGTTTGATGATGGCGGGAGCGCAAATTATGCTGACTCACGGCATGGCAGATGGCAAACCTGGTTTATCCATGAACGATATTGTCTACAGTTATTACGGTAATCGGTCAGGTTCTAAATTGGAATCAGCTCTCACGGGTAAAATGAAAGCGAAAGCGGGCGATGATGTGAAATTCACCATGATTCAATGGGTGCGCGATGGTGCATCTGCGGCTGAATGGGAAAAAGTAGGACCTTTATTTGAAAAAAATTGCGCTTCTTGTCATGACGAGGAATCAGGATTGCCCCAAGTGGCAAAACTCGACGTTGCTAGAAGTTTAGCAGAAACCGATCACGGTGCGAGCGTTGCTTCACTGACGCGCGTTTCTCACATTCACTTATTTGGAATTAGTTTTATTTTTCTGTTTGTTGGCTGGATTTTCGGCATGGCGGAATTTAATCAATTTTGGAAATTGATTATAATTTCAACGCCGTTTGCGTTTTTAGTGTTGGATGTTGCTTCTTGGTGGCTGACTAAATTTTATCCCGCTTGTGCATGGTTCACCATGATTGGCGGCTTTGGTTATAGCGTCGCCGCGATGGTGATGTTTGCTACCTGTTTTGCACAAATGTGGTTGCCTCGTTGGACAAAAAAATAAACGCGCAAAAAAAAGCTCAACAATCGTTTAAAAATAGGCGATTGTTGAGCTGAGAGGCTTAGGAATGGCGCAATGAGAAAATCTGTAATTATTTACCGGCTGCAACGATTTGATCAAAAATGCCGTCGTCCGAAAAGTGCTTTTTCTGTGTCGCATTCCAACCACCGAAATCTTTATCAATCGTCACTAATTCAATTTTTGGAAATTGTTTGGCGTATTTCGCGGCAACTTCAGGGTCAGTCGGGCGGTAGAAGTTTTTAGCGACAATTTCTTGCCCTTCTTTGCTATACAAATGCGTTAAGTATTCGGTGGCCACTTCAGTTGTGCCGTGTTTTCGCGCCACATCTTCAACTACGGCGACGGGTGGCTCGGTCAAAATACTCAAAGAGGGCGCGACAATTTGATATTTATCTGCACCAAATTGTTTTAACACCAAAAATGCCTCGTTTTCCCAAGTAATCAACACGTCACCAATTTCACGTTCGGCAAATGTCGTGGTTGAACCGCGTGCGCCGGTGTCTAAAACCGCTGCATTTTTAAATAATTTTGTGACAAAGGCTTTTGCTGCCGCTTCGTCATTATTGTTATGTTTCAACGCATACGCCCACGCACCCAAATAATTCCAACGTGCGCCGCCCGATGTTTTAGGGTTCGGCGTAACAATACTGACGTTTGGTTTGATTAAATCGTTCCAATCTTTAATGCCGAGCGGATTGCCTTTTCGTACTAAAAATACAATTGTCGAGGTGTACGGCGAACTATTGTGTGGCAAAAGCGTCTGCCAATTTTCCGGAATCAATTTGCGTTGTTGATACAGTTGATCCACATCGTAACCCACGGCAAGCGTCACCACATCTGCTTCCAA
Source organism: uncultured Pseudomonadota bacterium (assembly GCA_903870545.1). GTDB lineage: Bacteria > Pseudomonadota > Gammaproteobacteria > Methylococcales > Methylomonadaceae > UBA10906. Next base: position 43,375 of record CAIQDI010000024.1, on the reverse strand, counting down.
ACCTTCTAAAACCGCACGAGTTTGTTTGCCGCCGCCACCGTGTGATTGATTCACCGTAACATTATCGCCTGTTTTAGCTTTCCAGTATTTTGCAAACGCCTCGTTATATTCTTTGTACAATTCGCGCGTCGGGTCATAAGACACATTCAGCAAATTCACATCTGCTGCATTTACATTTGATAAAGCGGCAATCGTTAATGCCGCTGATAAAACTAACTGTTTAAAATTTTTCACGATTCAAATTCCTTCAGATAAAACGATTAAAACGATAATTGAAAGCGGGTGGCGAACACTTGTTCAGTCGGACGACTGCCGCCTTTTGCCGCACCACCATCAAACGATACTTGCTCATAATCGGCACGAATCAGAGCGTTATTATTGAGATACCAGTTTGCGCCAACTGTCCACGCGCGGGCTTGATTTGCTGATTTATTGGAATCAATAAACTCGAACGTATCGTTATCAACGTCCAGTTGACTGTAACGCGCTGCCAGTTGTAACGCCCCCCATTTTCCATCTAATGGACTGAATGGAGTAATCGGTTTAATACTGCCGAAGCTATTATCTTCACCTGTTACAACATACGAACCCAAAACTTGCCACGCGGTATTTGTTTGTTTGATAGTTTTCACATTGTTTGATAGATGCTGTGTTGAAACCACATATTCCGCCATTGCGCCAAAAGGCCCAGAATACCAATAGGCTTGCGGATAAACACGAGTGCTTTCACCGTTCGCAAACACGATACTTCCAGCGGTTAATGTTTTGGTGTAATCCAAATAAGGATTTCGTCCAATCGGCGTTTGTAATTGCTTGAGCGGTTGATTTGCACTGGTTGGTTTTGCGTAACTTCCTGCCACACCTAATCCGAAACCTTCTAACCAAGAATAACCTGTGTGTTGAAACGGATGTGCAAAGACACGACCGACAAATTCTTTATTGTCGTCGGTATCTTTCGCATTATTATTGGCACTGCCATCATCGCCCGCGCCATTAAATACGCCGAATTGATAAGTCAGTTGGTTTTTCGTATCAATGGGGCCCACCACTTTTTCAGCCGTGTGTCCCGTTAAATCAAATGCACCGTGTAACTGCACACCAACGTCCCGATTGCTGGCTAAATAGGTCGGAAAAGCCCGTTCTAAAAATGTGCCGTCCGAATCGCCTTGTAAGCGTTCCAAACTTAACGCGGGTTTGAATTTACCGACCAATAAACTAGCAGCGGGATGATACGCATAATCCAAATAAGCGTCCGGCAAAATATTTCCGCTGGCGGCAAAATCGGGCATAATTTTGAACGCTATATCTTTGAATACATAACCTTCAAGCCACACCCGCGCTTGTTTTAAATCAAAACTATCGGTTAAACCGCTGCTGTCTTCGGAATAGGTACGATTATCTGCTTGCACCGCGCCACGAATTCGGACTTGATGTTTTTTGTCCGCCGAAGAAATTTTAAAACCCCCTTCGCCTGCTTCAAGAATCGGGGCTTTTTTCGCATTAGCATCGACAACTTCTTCCTGAACTTCTAGTTTTCGTTGTAACAAATGCACGTCGTTGGATAATTTTTTGATTTCTGGTGCCGCCTGAACCGTATTAGCGACAGGTTGCTTCAACGTCGTTGCTGCATCTAGTTTTTCCAAACGACTTTCTAAGTCACGAATGCGCCGTTCCAAGGCTTCGGTTTTGGTTAATTCCGCGTGATTTGCCGCTTGAACATTCGGCACACTTAGTAACGCCACATAAATCGCGCTAGACAAGAGCGTTAGTTTAAAATTTTTCATAATTGTGAACCCCCAATAATATTTTTGATTTTTGCAACTTATACAACATGTTTTTGTTTTTATGCAACAATATTAAAAAAAGTCAGCCGCTTTTGAAAATGGTATTTTTAGATATGAATATCGAAAAAATAGATTTCATCGATTGTTTTAATGCAACGATTAAATCAATCGGCGATTTCAAAATCTAATTTTTCGATACCACTATCGAATATCATCGTTTTATTTCTCCGAAAAATTTCTTTACCATTCTAATTAACGCAACAAACACAAGGCAAAAAAATCATGAGCCAAAGTCGCATCATGCCAGGGTTTCGCCCAACAGTTAGTTTTACGGTGTTTTATTTAAGTTTGGTGGTGTTGATTCCGCTCAGTACGTTGGTTTTCAAAAGTTTTGAATTAAATTTCGACGATTATGTAAACATCATTACGCATAAACGTGTGGTGGCGGCGTTTCGGGTCAGTTTCACCACCGCTTTGGGTGCGGCAGTGATTGCTAGTTTTTTTGGCTTTATCGTAGCGTGGGTTTTGACACGCTATTCTTTTGCGGGCAAACGCTTTTTTCACGCGATTATTGATTTGCCGTTTGCGCTACCGACCGCCGTTGCAGGCATTGTGCTGGCAACCATTTTTCAACCAAGCGGTTTTTTGGGCAAATTTCTCAAACAAAATTTCGATTTGCAAATTGGTTTCAAACCGGCTGGCATTGTGGTTGCACTTATTTTTATTAGCATTCCGTTTGTGGTGCGAACGGTTGAACCTGTGTTGCAAGAATTTGATTCGCGCATGGAAGAAGCGGCTTCAAGTTTAGGCGCGACGCGCTGGCAAGTTTTCACCAAAATCATTTTCCCCAACATTTTTCCCGCGTTATTAACGGGTTTTGCGTTGTCATTTGCACGCGGCGTGGGCGAATACGGTTCGGTTATTTTTATCGCAGGCAATTTGCCTTACGTTTCCGAAATTGTGCCATTGTTAATTATCACGAAATTGGAACAATACGATATGCCTGGCGCGACGGCGATTGCGCTCACAATGTTGGTGATTTCGTTTTTGCTGTTGTTGATGATTAACCTGCTGCAACATTGGGTTCGCAAACGTTCAGGACAACTTTAGGAATTATTATGAGTGCAGCTATTTCGACACGGGTTCATCAATCGACTTTAGACGACGCAAATTGGGTGCGCTGGAGTTTAATTACGATTGCGCTGGGATTTGTGGTTTTATTTTTATGCGTGCCATTGGTTTTGGTGATTATTCAAGCGTTTTCAAAAGGATTTGGCGCGTATTTTTCAGCGTTGAGCCAACCCGATATGCAAGCCGCCATGCGTTTAACGTTATTGACGGCGTTAATTACCGTACCATTGAATACCGTTTTTGGTGTCGCGGCGGCGTGGGCAATTACGCGTTTTGAATTTCGCGGAAAAGATTTGTTGATTACGCTGATTGATTTACCGTTTTCCGTTTCGCCCGTGATTTCAGGCTTGATTTTTGTGTTGATGTTTGGCGCACAAGGTTGGTTCGGAAGTTGGTTTGTGGAACACGATATTAAAATTATTTTCGCAGTCCCTGGCATTGTGTTGGCGACGTTGTTTATTACCTTTCCTTTTGTGGCGCGGCAATTGATTCCGTTGATGCAAGAAATGGGCAGCGAAGAAGAGGAAGCCGCGTTGTCATTGGGCGCAAGCGGTTGGAAAACATTTTTTCTGATTACCTTACCGAATATAAAATGGGCGTTGTTGTACGGCGTTTTGTTATGTAATGCCCGCGCAATGGGTGAATTTGGCGCGGTGTCCGTGGTTTCGGGACACATTCGCGGCATGACCAACACCTTGCCACTTCATGTCGAAGTCAGTTACAACGAATACGATACGGTTTCAGCCTTTGCGGGCGCGTCGATTTTGGCGGGATTAGCGATTGTGACGTTGATTTTGAAAACGCTTTTGGAATGGAAACAACGAACCAATCAAGCCACTGTTTAAAAACAAACCACCCACTTTTTTGATAATCAATTTTCAAGCAACAAACCCGCTGAATCACTCCAACGGGTTAATAGGAAATAATAATTTAAACTCCGTACTGTGATTCAATTTACTTTGATTCGATTTAACCAAAATATGCCCACCTGCTTGATGCACTAAACCACTCACAGACGATAAGCCTAATCCGGTACCTTCGCCTTGTGGTTTGGTAGTGAAAAACGGATCGAAAAGACGACTCATAATCTTCGGTTCAATGCCAGTACCGTTATCCGCCATACTTAATTGAATCAAATCGCCTTCAATAACGGACGCGCACGCAACACAATAGGCTTTCATATTAGTCACATTTTTTAACGAAACAGTAATAACGCCGCCGCATTCTTTCATCGCATCACGCGCATTGACGGCTAAATTCGTTAAGATTTGGTGAAAATCAGTCATGTCTATGAAAATAATTTCGTCACACTCGAACACGGTTTCAAATTTGATTCGATTGGTTAACGCAGGACGTAACAACTCTAACGCCTCGTTAATTACTGTTTGCGTAGGTTGCACGTTTATTTTTTTAATACCATCATTTTCTTGGCGACAATACGTCAGCATTTTGTCGATTAACACCGCCGCTCGTTTGCCCGCTAAATCGATTTGTTTGGCGTTATTTTCAATATTTTTCCTCAATGATTCATTCTCAACATCCTCACTATCCATTTTATTTATTTCGTTGTAACCCATTATACACATCAAGATATTATTAAAATCGTGAGCAATTCCTGAAGTCAATCGTCCAATGCTTTCCAGCTTTTGCATGTGATTCACTTGGTTCTGTAACAATTTGTTTTTAGTGTAAAAATCATCGAGTTCGTCCGCTCGTTTTGCTTTTTCTGCATTTTGAAACGCTAATTCGACGTTCGCAATTTCGAGTTCGTCCGCTCGTTTTGCTTTTTCTGCATTTTGAAACGCTAATTCGGTATTGGCAATCACGAGTTCGTCCGCTCGTTTTGCTTTTTCTGCATTTTGAAACGCTAATTCGGTATTGGCAATCACGAGTTCAGCCGCTCGTTTTGCTTTTTCTGCATTTTGAAACGCCAATTCGGCATTGGCAATATCACGTTCATGTATTGTTGACAGTAGTTGTTCAATAGCAGGCAAGCGCAAAGCAAATGGAACAACCCACAATGCCGCTACAGCAGTAGTAACTGAAATGATTGCCGTGAGTGCTTTTAGATAACCGTCAAGCCAATATAGCGGAATCCAAATTAGAATAATGTGCATTAAATGGGTTGTGCCACACGCGATAATAAATAATGCACAAATGGTAAGAAACCACGCATAAGGTATTTTTCCACGCTTTTTAATAAAGTACAGAATGCTTATTGGTAGAGAATAATAAGACAGTGCTATTAACGCATCCGAGATAATGTTTAACCACAGTAAAACTGGATTCCAGCTTAAACAGACACCATGCGGGATGAAACTGTTAACACCAAAGAAACTAATAAGTGTTTGCATTTAATTTAGTGAACCGATTTAGGACTAATTCGACACCCATAATAAAACGTAATAAATTTAAAATAAACTAAAATTGAGCAAACTATCCAAAATCAAAGCCATTGCGTTTGAACTAATTTTTCTAAAATTTTAGAAACAAAAACCGCCAAAACGTAAATTTTTTACAACTGAAAATCATGGCTAATGTGATTACGCTATAATTTTCAGGACACATTTTTAAGTGACGTAACTCATTTTAAAATCTAATTTTTAGATACCGTTATCGAATAACATCGTTTTATTTCTTTTCAAATGTCCTTTATCATTAAAGTAACAATTGATTTTTTGAGCGATGAACAATTATGAGCATTTTACTGTCAAACATTAGCAAAAACTTTGGACAATTTGCCGCGTTGTACGACATTGATTTAGAAATTCCAGAAGGTGAATTAGTCGCGCTGTTAGGACCTTCGGGTTGCGGTAAAACCACGCTGTTACGGATTATCGCGGGATTAGAACAAGCCGACAAAGGCAAAATTTTCTTGAATGGTGACGACAAAACCGATTTGCACGTTAGCCAACGCGGCATTGGTTTTGTGTTTCAACATTACGCGCTATTTCGGCACATGACGGTTTTCGATAACGTCGCGTTTGGCATGCGTGTGAAAGATAAAAAAGTACGTCCGAGTGAAGCTGAAATTTCTAAAAAAACTCACGCGCTTTTGGAATTGGTGCAACTTGATTGGTTACACAATCGTTTTCCTGATCAACTTTCGGGTGGTCAACGTCAACGGATTGCCTTGGCTCGGGCGTTAGCCGTTGAACCATCGGTGTTATTGTTGGACGAGCCGTTTGGCGCGTTGGATGCCAGCGTGCGAAAAGATTTGCGCCAATGGTTACGCACTTTGCATCACGAATTAAACGTCACCAGTATTTTCGTGACGCACGACCAAGAAGAAGCGATGGAAGTCGCCAGCCAAGTCGTGGTTTTGAATAAAGGCAGAATCGAGCAACAAGGTTCGCCCGCCGAAATTTATGACCATCCTGCCAATGAATTTGTGTCGAAATTTATTGGGCAAACCAATGAATTTACGCTCGAACATCACACCGTCGATTGGTTTAAGCACATTGGTTTGCCGATTTCACCAAAAAGTAAAATCGCTCACGTTCGTCCGCACGATATTGAAATTACCAAAGCCGCAAACAATGACACGCCCGTGACGCTGAAAGATTGGCAACATTTAGGCGCGTTAATTCGGATTGAATTGACGAAAAATTTACCCAACGGAAAACCAAAATTGGTTTATGTCGAAATGCCGAATGAACAATTTAAACGCTTGCAACTTAATCGCGGCGACAAAGTAGATTTAAAAATTCGTCACGCCCATTGGTTTAATTAACATGAATTTAAGTCAAATCGAACTCTTGCGAATTTTGCAGGAAACGAATTTTAGTTTGTCGCAAGCCGCCGATAAAATGCACATTGTGCAATCGGCAGTCAGTCGGCAATTGCAATTATTTGAAGCCGAAGTCGGTTCGCCGTTATTTGAGCGACGTGGCAAAAAATTGATTGCGATGACTCCGCTCGGTTTGCGAATTATGTTGGAAGTCGATGCGATTAACCAAGCTAAAAATAACATTCAAACGTTAGCGGCAGACTTCCTTGATAGCAATCATGGCGTTTTACATATTGCAACAACACACACGCAAGCGAAGTATTTTTTGCCGAAACCGATTGTGTGTTTTCGGCAAAAATATCCAGGTGTGCGAATTTACATGGATGAAGCGTCGCCTGAACAATTGATTAACAAATTACATACGGGCAAAGCCGATATTGCAATTTGCACTGAAAAGGTTGCCGATGATTCTTACTTAGCCGTAAAGCCTTGCTACGAATGGCATCACGCGGGGATTGTGCCAAAAAATCATCCGCTCGCAGAAGGCGATATTTCGCTGGAACGTTTAGCAGCATTTCCAATTTTGACCTACAGTTTTGGTTTTACCGGTCGGTCAAATATCGAAGCGGCGTTTAAAAATTCGGCGAGTGAATTCGATATTATTTTGTCGGCAGCAGATACGGATGTGATTAAAACCTACGTTCGATTGGGTTTAGGCGTGGGAATTATTGCAGGAATGGCTTACGATAAAACGCTTGATGCGGATTTAGTGGCGCGTGATTTATCGCATTTAATCCCGTGTTCTGAAACCAAAATCGCCTATTTGAAAAACAATTATTTGCCGCTTTATGGGCAGCATTTCATTGAAGAATTGGTTTCAGCGGCAACAGAAATGTGCTTTTAACAACCGCCCGTTTTGTTGAAAAACGGGCGTTTTATTTTATTTTCTATCGGCTATCGACTTCGTGTAATTTGTTCATCATATCGACATCGAGCGAATCAATGCTGGTGCGAATGTGTAAAAAGAAAATGCCGAATAAAACAGCGGCAACTAACACGTCAAATGCCACGCCCAATTCAACCACCATTGGCATTCCGTTTGTGGCGACAATCGCCGCGAAAAATAAGCCGTTTTCAATCGACATAAAACCAACAACGTGCGCGACGGCTTGACGGTGTGAAATCATCAGCAACAATCCCAACAAAACCACCGACAAACTCACGGCAATCGCATTCAACATAATCATCGACGACGTGTGAATAATTGGCTGCAAAACGTAATAACTAAACACCATCAAACTCGCGCCGCCCAACATCAACGCCGTATTATTTTTCAACGCTTCCACATCACGCTGCATGTTCATGGTCAACACTTCTTTTCGCAACATCCACGGAATAAATACCACTTTCAACGCGAACGTCAGCACGGCGGAAATGTACAAATGTGGATTATCCAAACTGAATGCCGCCATCGAAGTGGTCAACGTCAGCAACAATCCTTGCACCGCAAACACAAAAATCAGCCGTAATAATCGCCCTTGTCCGAGCATCAAAAACGAAGTCAAACCGACTAATGCCGACATCGACAAAATCGCCTGCGTGTATAAATCTTGAGATTCAATGTTCATCGTGTGGACTCCAAAATGATGTGGCTTAACATTCCTAACAAGCCCAATAAATACGCGAAACCGAGATATTCTTGCACGCGAAATAAACGCATTTTGGCGACAGCGGTTTCAGCGATTCCTAAAAAGACGCACAGTAAAATAAGTTTGCCGCTAATCACCAATAAGCCATAACTTAATGCCGATAAACCAAAATTCTCAGCGATGCCCCACGGAAAAAAGATGTTTGAAATTAACACGCCGTAAAGCATGAATTTCAATTGGCTTGCCCATTCGATTAACGCTAAATGCCGCCCGCTGTATTCTAAAATCATCGCTTCATGAATCATGGTTAATTCTAAATGCGTGGTCGGATTATCAACGGGAATGCGCCCGGTTTCTGCCACGGCGACCAATAACAACGCGAATAACGCAAACACAAATGACGGACGCAAAACCACGCCTTCATTTAAAACGTGTTCGATTGCGCCCGATAAATTGGTTGTTGATGCCGTCATCGTGATGGTAAAAACAGCCATCAACATTGCAGGTTCGGCGAGTGACGAAATCGTCATTTCGCGCGATGAACCCATGCCGCCAAACGCGGTGCCAATATCCAATCCCGCCAACGCTAAAAAGAATCGGGCAAAAGCGAAAAATCCCACCAACACAATTACGTCGGCTTCGGCGGAAGTTGGCAAATCGACGGCGATAAACGGCACCACCGAAGCCGCTAAAATCATGGCGGTGAAAACAATGTAGGGCGTGGCACAAAATAACCACGACGCATCTTCAGAAATCACGGGTTGTTTGCGGGTTAATTTGAGCAAATCCCGATACGGTTGCAACAACGACGGAGCGCGTCGATTTTGTAATCGGCATTTGCAGAATTTCATGAAACCCGCCAACAACGGCGCAAGCGCGACAAATAACGCGGTTTGTAAAATAGCGATTAACCAGCTCATAAACTCACCACCCATAAAAGAAGAATTAACGTTGCTAACGAATAACCGAGATACGTCCGAATGTTGCCGGTTTGAATGCGCCCAACTTGTTTGGCGACACGATTCACGCCGCGTTCAATCGGCTGATAAACGCGAACCCAGCTGTGGTCTTGAATGTGCAGCGTATAACGAACTTCGCCGACGTTGAGTTTCGTATCGTCACGCATGGTTTTTTCGACTTTTTCATCAATCAAAAATGCGGGGGCAAAAATGCGCCGCAACGGCATGGTGAATGCGCTGGAGGTGTATTGCATTCTGGGCGTTAAGCCACCAAAACCACAATCCCAGGTCGGCGCAATTCGCATGGTGGTTTCCGAATTTCTAGTCAATAACCAAAAACTCACCCCCGCCGCCACCAACGCACCGATTAAAATCAATGGTGCGGTGTACGACGCTTGTTCCGGTGAAACAGGCGCGATCGATAAAAATGACAATACGTCTTTTGTAGGTTGCGTTGAGCCGAGTAATTGTTCGGTCACGTTGTCGATTAGATGCAAAATCGAACTGGGGAAAATTCCGAAGAAAAAACATAAAAATGCCAACATCGCAGGTGCGGCGAGCATGCCTTTATCTTGAATTTCTTTGGCTTTTTCGGCATGACGCGAACGTGGAACGCCCAAAAAAATCAAACCAAAAACTTTTACAAAACACGCTGCGGCGAGTGCGGCGGTCAATGCCAACGCTGCCGCAGAAACAGGAATTAGACTGCGTAACACGGCGTTATCTAACACATCAACTTGCAACGCCGTTTGAAATGCCAGCCATTCCGACACAAAACCATTGAACAAGGGCAACGATGAAATACTCATGCAGCCGATTAAAAAAATCATGCTTGTTTTCGGCATTCTTTTGATTAAGCCGCCCAACATATCAATGTTCAATTCGTGCGTTTGATGGTGAATCATGCCCGCGCCCAAAAAGAGTAAATTTTTAAATAGCGCGTGATTGAAAGCGTGAAACAAGGCGGCGAGTAAGGCTAAAGCCGCTAATTCGTTCTGATGATTGGCGAGAAAAATCATACTCAAACCTAGCACCATGACGATAATGCCGATATTTTCAACCGAACTGTAAGCCAATAAACGTTTCAAATTTTGTTGCATCATGGCGTATAAAATCCCGCTCAACGCTGAAACTGTGCCGACAATCAACAACACCACGCCCCATTGCCAATGCACTTCGGGCAATAAATCGAAACAAAACCGAATCAGCCCGTACAACGCGACTTTCAACATTACGCCACTCATTAACGCTGAAATGTGCGACGGCGCGACAGGATGTGCTTCCGGCAACCAAACGTGAATCGGCACTAAACCCGCTTTCATGCCAAAACCCATCAACGCCAACACAAACGCAATGCTCATCCACGTCGTTGGAATCGTCGAAGCGCGTAACGCATCGAAGGTAAAACCGTCGGCAAAACTCGCCACCACGCCGAATGCCAAAATAATCAGCAACGCGCCGACTTCTGCCATTAACAAATACAAAAAGGCGGCGCGACGATTGGCAGGATTTTCATGTTGAAAGGCAACCAGAAAATAACTCGCGACGGACATCAATTCCCACGCAATCATGAACATAAAGGCATCGTCAGCCAGCAACACCAGCATCATGCCTGCGACAAATAAACCCGTGAACAAACTCAACACCGCAAAACCTTGAGCGTCTTTTTGTTCGTGGTGCGTGTAATGGGGCGCGTAAAGACTGACCGCAAACACCGCAATGCCAATAATCAGAAAAAAGAACGCCGACAAACTATCGAAATGAACGTGCCACGGCAGCCACGGTAAACCTAAATTGAGCGTATCGAGGCGAATTTCCGGATAAATCAATTCGCCCAACCCAGCGAAAATCGCCATCAAACCCGATGCGCCTAACAACCAAAACACCAATTTTTTTTGCACGTTTGGAAATTGCAAATGTGCGATTGCCACGCCACCCGACGCGAAACTCAATAAAACCGCGCTGTAAGCTAAAAATAAAATCATTGGTTTCCCCAATTGATTATGAAATTACGATTTAATCCGACGTGCCGCCAACGGATGATCTGAAAACGATTCGTGTGCATCTAAACCTTGAAATTCACAATGTCCACCTTGTGCTTCGTAGTCATGTTGAAATTCGTGGAAAAATTCCATCACCGTGTGATCGATTAACGTCACTGCGCTTTTGTCAAAAATCAGCGTTTTTCCGTGTTCAATTTGCGCCAACGCTTCTTTTAACGCCATGAAATTTGAGAAAACTGCCGCGCCTTGAATATGAACTAAAATTGAACCGTCCGCTTGAACTTTTTGAGTGAAATGGATTTTGAATAAATTGTTAAGTTTCGCACCGTGCATTAAATGAATCGCAAGTTTGACCAAAATTCCAATGGCAACACCAATCAATAAATCGGTCGCAATCACGCTGATAATCGTTGCCACAAAAATAAACAATTGTTCTTTTCCGATGCCCATAACGTGAGCAAATTTACGCGGTGAAGCTAATCTAAAACCCGTGAAAACCAATAACGACGCAAGTGCCGCTAACGGAATGCTATGAATTAAATGCGGGAAGAAAACCACGAATACCAATAAAAATGTGCCGTGAAAAAAGTTCGCCCATTGGGTTTTTGCACCATTGTTCACGTTCGCTGAACTCCGCACGATTTCTGCAATCATCGGCAAACCACCGATTGAACCGGCGATTAAATTGCCCACGCCGACAGCGGTTAAATCTTTGTTCAAATTGGAATGACGTTTGTACGGGTCTAATTTATCCACCGCCATCGCGCTCAACAAACTTTCTAAACTGCCTACCAAGGCAATCGCCACAACGGCTTCCCAAAATTCCAAGGTGAAAAATTTACCAAAATCAGGGAAGTAAAAACCCGACATAAAATTTTCAGAAATAGCGACTAAAAATTTAGGCCCGACTTCTAACGAATCGGTGTGTGTATGTGTGTAGTTACCGTCAGGTAATAAAAGGTAAATATGTTGATGTTCCAATTCAAAATAATGCCCCAAGCTCATGCCAACTAAAACCACAATCAGCGGCGCAGGAATCATTTTCAAAACGCCATCTTTTAACAACGACCAAATAACCAAAATCGCCAGCCCTGTAAAACCAATAATCGCAATTTCTAAATTTAAATTGGCAAAACTTTCGGGGATTTGCGCGATGGTAGAAATGAGACTGCCTTTTTCAGGCGTGACACCCAACATGACGTGAATTTGTTTCGCCATGATGATAATGCCAATCGCGGCAAGCATTCCGTGAACGACGGATGCAGGGAAAAAAGAGCTTAATCGCCCCGCTTTGAATACGCCCATGAAAATTTGAATGACACTCGCCACGACGATTGCTGCGAGCGCATAACGATAACCTAACATCGCATCGCCTTCGCCCAAACTTTGCACGGCATCATAAACGACAACGATTAAACCAGCGGCGGGACCGTTAATGGTGATGAAAGAACCGTTACCGCGAGAAACGACCATGCCGCCAATAATCGCCGTAATAATTCCCGCAGAAGGTGGAAAACCAGAAGCCATTGAAATACCTAAACACAATGGCAGGGCGATTAAAAAGACTAAAAAACCAGAAAGTAAATCGTTGCGCCAATGCGCTTTTAAACCGGCTAAACCAGTCGCTGGCAAAGATGCTGTGGTGGCATCATTCATAAAAACCTCGTTGCACTTACAAAAAAATAAAAAGTTATTTTGAGTATTGCGATTAACGTGCCAAGCGTTTCAATTGGCGATAATGCCTTGAACGATAGCGGTTTTTAAAAACGATGCGGTGATTTTGAAGTGGGTAAAAACGGGGGAATAAAACCGGCGTGGTTGTTTTGCACCAATTATATTTCAAAATGGTGGGCGATATTGTGCATCGTGCAAATCAATGCGACACCGGCACCAATTAACACAATTTGTTGCAGTGACGTTTTCATATCCGTTTTTTTGTGCAAAGACGGAATCAAATCCGCCACGGCGATATAAATAAAACTCGAAGCCGCCAACGCCAGAAAATACGGCAATTTATCGTGCAGCGAATCCAAACTAAAATACGCCAACACGCCACCAATGACCGTCGTTAAACTCGCCAATACGTTATAAAAAAGAGCTTTGCGCTGTGAATAACCGCTTTGCAGCAAAATCGCAAAATCGCCCACTTCTTGCGGAATTTCGTGCGTCGCCACCGCTAAACTCGTGACAATGCCCAACTGAACATCCATCAAAAATGCCGCGCCAATCAACACGCCATCGACAAAATTGTGAATGCTGTCACCCAAAATAATAAATGCGCCTGCCGTTTTTGCGCTGTGTCCATGCGAATGCCCGTGATTGTGCGCGTGTTCAGGATGCTGATGTTCATCATCGCCATGCGCTTCACATTCGCCAGAGTGACAATGTCGCCAAATCAACAATTTTTCCAACACGAAAAATCCTAAAATGCCCGCTAAAATGGTGCCGGATAACGTTTGAATTTGTTCGGGTTTGGCGTGTTCAAATGCTTCGGGAATCAAGCCCCAAAATGCCACCGCGAGTAACGCGCCAATCGCAAAACTAATGCCGTGCGGTAAGACTTTGCGACGGTGTTTTTCGGGTAAAAGTAAGAAAATTCCTGCGGCTAACACGCTCAACACGCCGCCGACTGCGGTGAAAATAATAATCAGGAGTAGCAAAGGTAAAGAAGTCATTGAACCTGTGGATATTGAGATAAATTAAGAGCTTCGCCAAATCAACGTCGCCATGCGTCCGGTTTGATTTTCGCGGCGATAAGAATAAAAACGTTCTGCGTCGGTCATGGTGCAAAATTCGCCGCCGAAAACGTGCGTAATTCCTAAACTCGCCAATTCGATTCGCGCCAACTGATAAATATCCGCCAACCAATTTGAGCCATTTTTTTTGAATGCCGTGGCGTAATCTGCCGATTTTTTTAAAAACGCATCGCGCACTTCGTCACCGACTTCAAAACAGTCCACGCCAATTGCCGCACCGAACCACACGATTAAATCGGTGTTTTTTAATGCGGCAACGGTATTCGTAATAATGCCGTTTTCTAAACCGCGCCACCCCGCATGAATCGCAGCGATTTGTGCGCCGTCTGTTGAACACATTAAAATCGGCAAACAATCCGCCGTCATCACCACACACACCACGTTTTTTTGATGGCTAAAACTCGCATCCGCTTTCGGCAAAATCAATTTTTGCGATGCTTCGACAACGGTATTGCTGTGAATTTGTTCAAGCCAAAAGGGTTCAACAGGTAAATTCAATGTTGTTTTGAGCAAACGACGATTTTCTAAAACAGATTCTAAATCGTCGCCAACGTGCGTCGCTAAATTGAAACTATCAAAACAATTATCTGCTCCCCACTTCGAAGGAGGGCGGGGACGATGTGCTTGACTGCGCGTCGTCATGACCGCATGAACATTCGGCGGCGCGTTCCAATTTGGGAAAATAAAATTAGCGTTCTTCGACATCATTTTGCGTCAACGCCGCCAATAAATTTACCATATCTTGCGGCAACGGCTGTTCCCATTCCATGTATTCGCCGGTGGTCGGATGCACCAAACCTAATTTTGCGGCGTGCAACGCTTGACGTTTAAAACTGCGTAAAACTCCTTCCAGTTGTTCGCTGCAATTCGCCGGCATTTGAAAACGACCGCTATAAAGTGGATCGCCGAGCAACGAAAAGCGAATGTGCGCCATGTGAACGCGGATTTGATGCGTGCGTCCGGTTTCGAGTTTCACTTGAATATGCGTGTGGCGTTTAAAACGATGAATGACGCGATAATGCGTCACCGCTTCTTTACCATTATCGCGCACGGCGTAACGCAATCGGTCGGTCGGATGTCGTCCAATCGGTTCATCAACCGTGCCGCCAGCAATCATACGATTGTGCGTAATCGCTTGATATTCGCGATGAATCGTTCGTGCTTGCAATTGTTCCGTTAAATTATGGTGCGCTTGTAACGTTTTTGCGACCATCAATAAACCGCTGGTGTCTTTGTCGATACGATGCACGATTCCGGCGCGGGGCAAGGTTTCCAACTGTGGCGAGTGATGCAACAACGCATTTAATAATGTGCCATTCCAATTTCCAATCGCGGGATGAACCACTAATCCAGCGGGTTTATTCAAAATCAGAAAATCGTCATCTTCAAACACAATATCTAACGGGATATTTTCCGGCGCAGCGATAATGACGACTTCGGCTTCCGCGTCCAACGTAATCAATTCGCCGCCTTCTAATTTGTCGCGCGTTTTTAAACTGTCGCCATTGACGGTGACCCGTCCGGCTTTTACCCACGTTTGTAATTTGCTGCGCGAATACTCGCTAAAAAGTTCCGCCAATGCCGCATCTAAACGCATTCCAGCCATGTCTAAAGGGACTTCTGTTGTTAATACTGTCATACACACCATTTCTAATCACTTGTTGTTTAAGTTATACTCGCGCCAACACTCATGCCGATTATCCAGCTTTTCACCGCTGTTGATTGGCGCAAAATCATTTTTAAATTTACTACTTTATGCACACCATTCTAATTAAATTTTTCACTGTTTGTTGCTTAATTCTTTCTTTATCGGTTTTATCGGGTTGTGAAACGCTGAAAAGTTTAGCGGGTGACGATTCTTCTGACAAAGAAGATTACACCGGTTGGAGCGCGGAAAAGTTCCGAACCGAAGCTAAAACGGCTGTTGAAGCCAGTAGTTTTGACAAAGCGATTAAGTTTTACGAAGCACTTGAAGCGCGTTATCCGTTTGATAATGCCGCACCGCAAACGCAACTCGATAGCGCGTATGCGTATTATAAAAATAACGATGCCGAAGCCGCGTTAGCGGCTGCTGATCGATTTATCAAAACCTATCCGCGTGATGCTCACATCGATTATGCGTATTATTTGAAAGGGTTGGTGAATTACAATCGCGGCATTACTTTTGTCGATCGTTTTTTGCCAACGGATACCTCGCAACGTGACCAAGTTTACGCAAATGACGCGCTGGAAAATTTCGCTGAATTATTGCGCCGTTATCCAAAAAGTCATTACGTCGCCGACGCGCAACAACGCACTGTGGCGTTGAAAAATAATTTAGCGATGCACGAAATTAACATTGCGCGTTATTACATCAAGCGTGGCGCGTACATTGCGGCGGTGAATCGTGCCAAAACAGTGATTGAAAAATATCCGCGCACGATGGCGACCCCGTTTGCGCTGGAAGTTTTACAAGAAGCGTACACGCAACTCAATATGACTGATTTAGCGCACGATGCCAAACGCATTTACGATCAAAATTATCCGAATGGTGCGCCCGTTTCTGAAAATGAAAATGCCACTTTTTCGCATCGACTTTGGGATTTTGTCGGTTTGGATAAATAGCGCAATCAAGGTTGTTGGCTGTATTGATATTTAAATTTTCGTTTCAATAAACTGGCGGGATCGTCCGGAATTCGTTTTAACCACTGTTCATTAGCTTGCTGTTGTTCAGTGGTTAATTTTTCCGCTTCAATTTGCTGTTTTGCATCATTTTTAGGCGGCGATTTCGATTCATTTTGTTTTTCAGCGGCACTTTCGGATTTCGCTTTTTCTTCTTTTACATCTTCTTTTTTAGTGTCTTGATTGTCCCCCGCTTTGTGTTCTTCTTTTTGCTCGGGTTTGGAATCGGATTCTTTTTCATCGCCCGATTTTTGTTTTTCAGAGCCTTTGTCCGATTTTTCTTTTTGTTGCGGCTCGGATTGTTGCGAATCTTTCGGTTTATTTTTTTCGTCTTGTTTCTGCCGTTTTTCTAACGCTTTTTCGACAATTTCCTTGTTAAATTTTGCATCTGCGTTGTCAGGATTTTCTTTCACCGCTTGTTCATAAGCCGCTAAGGCTTCTTTTAATTGTCCTTTTTTTGCTAGCGCGTTGCCTTGATTATAGGCATTTCCCAAACTTTGAAATTGCGCGGCGGCGTTGTCAAAATCAGCAGCTTTGTATTTCGCGGCGGCTTTCCATTCGGGATTTTGAAATTTATCGGCGGCTTGTGAAAACTGCTGTTGTTGATAGTCGCGCTGCGCTTGTTGATCAGGTGTTCGCCATAAATTTTGCCATTCCAGCGCATAACTATTTTTAGGCAGCGGCAATAAAAATAGAATCGCCAAACATATTACGCCTTTCCGAAATTGCCACGCCGCCCACGGTAAAACTAGCAAAATCAACCACGCGCCGTTATCTTCCCATTGGTCGAGAAACAAAGTTGTTTTATCGTCGGGCATTTGCGCTAAAGGCGTGTCAAAGGTTCGCAACAAACTTTTTATATCGCTATCGTCCGCTGTCAAAATTTGAAATCGCCCATTTCCTGCTGCCGCGAGTTCGCTTAATTCGGCGGTTTGTAATTTTGGCACCAAAATTTGTCCAGTTTCGTCTTTAGCAAATCCGCCTTCCGGTAACGCCACTGGCGCACCTTCGGTTGTTCCTACACCTAAAACCGACAAACGATACGCGCCTAATTTTTTCGCAAACGGCACAGCTTGCGCTGATTCTGCGCTGTCGGTCATTAACAAAATGTGTCCTTGCGGCAAACCCGCTTGTTTCAATAATTCGACCGATTTTTCTAAACCAGCGACAGGATTATTCCCCGCGCTCGGCATGATGTCGGTGGTCAAGGCTTCCAATTGGCTGTGAATGGTTTCGGTGTCGGTGGTCAATGGCGTGACTGTAAACGCGGCACCGGAATAAACGAGTAACGCCGTTTGTCCGTCTTTGCGTTGCGCGAGTAAATCAGCAATTTTGTAACGCGCTCGCACCAAACGGCTCGGTTTTACGTCTTCGGCGTTCATGGATTCGGATAAATTTAATGCTATGACTAGCGCGGAATTGTTACGAAAAGCAGGCGCGGGTAAACGTTGCCACGTCGGGGCAGCGAGTGCGAAAATCGCAACAAACGCCACGAAACTTCCCAACCACAAGGCAAAATGTGAATGTTTTCCATCGCTTTTTTCGAGTAAATATGGCAACAATTCGCGGTCACAAATTTTCGACCAATGCGCGGTTGAATTGGAATGTTGACGATAATTTTTTATCGCTAAATAAAGCAACGGAATCAAAGCCAAAAACGCATACGGTCTTAAAAAATGAAAATTCGTTAGAATTTCTGTCATTTTGATTTTCTCCAACTCAATAATTTAACCATTAAAAATAAAAAAAGGGCGTGATAAAAATCACGCCCTGAAAATAGTTGCACAAATTACAAAACAAAATCGTCAGCAACCAAAATTTTCACACCGTTTAATTGAATTGAAAACTCCGCTTTATTATCAGCGTCGGTGCTGCCATAAAGAATGTGTGTTGCCGCATCAAAACGTAATTCGCCTGTGGCATCGGTTTTACTAAAGGCTTTTGCGCCAATAAACGAAAAATCGTGCATTGCAGGTTCGGTAAGCATCAGCGATACATCAATTTTATCGCCTTCGCTATGTTTAAAATCGGTAATAATATCGCGCGTTTTGGCTGTTAATCCCGATTCTTCTGCGTTGTAAAATGTGAACGTATCCGCGCCCAATCCGCCCGTCATTTTATCTACGCCCATGTTTCCGACAATCCAATCATCGCCCATTGAACCCGAAATAGTGTCATTTTCATCCGTGCCTCTCAATCCCCATGTTTGTTTCAAAGAATTAACAGAGAATGGCGTTGCAAATTGTGTTGAGTTCGCAAAATCAACGGCGATATTTAACGAAACCGATTTTAAAGCAGGATTGATTGCAGACAAATCGACATGATTGAAATAGTCGCGCGTGGTTGTGGGAGGTGCAAAACTGGCTGGAAGTGGTTCGTGTGTGGCTACATATTTTGCGAGTTGTTCTGCATTTGCTTCTTGCATCCAATAACTTGATATTGAGTTCACATCCGCAACATTGACTAATTGCCCATTGTCATCAAAAGACATTTTTAATGGGTTCGCTGTGATTTCACCTTCTTCTAAAACAACCGATGACAAATAACTTATTGATGGAGGTGTTGATTCTTCGCCTTGATAAATCGATTCTTCTATTGGAAAAAAATTAACTAAATCCATCGGCGATAATGGTGCTGCAAAAGTTCTAAGATTTACATTCGTCGTAGCGGAAGATAAATCAATTGCAGATAATGCCGATAAATCAAGGGGTGGAAATAAATCAGCGGTTAAAGCGTGTTTAACTGTGTCGATATTTCTGCCATCAACAAACACATACGCATTCCATTCATTCGCCACGGCGGTTTTCGCAAAATACGTTGAAAAAACGTGTTCATTGCCTTGTGTATCGGCAATGTTCATTGAAACAACACTTTTGTATGTTTCAGGATTTGGCACATACGGCGAGGCATCATCGGTGTGTTTCAAAAACGAAAACGCTTTGGTGATAGGTTTATCGGTGCCGTTTAAATTCAACGTCATTTCGACGTTGGTTATTGCATCGGGTGCTATGATTTTAGGGGTGTTGTTCATGGGTTGAACTGCGGCAATCATTGCAGGAGTAGGTGCAATTGCTTTTTTTGGAAGAATCATCTTGTTGTCCTGGGTTAATGGGGATTTTGCTGCATTTCTGAACGTAGGTGCGGCTTTAGCCGCAAATAGGCGGCTAAAGCCGCACCTACAAAAATTTCGTGCCAGACATTTGGCGCGTTAATGCAATTAAATCATGTAACGCACAAATAATGCCATTCAACTAAAATTCCGTTTCCAGCTCAACAAACCCGCTAACGCCAACGCCATGGCTAACGGAATAAAATACAATTCACGTTTTGGACGAAAATACTGTTTTTCTTTTTCGACCGGTTCAAGTTCATCGAGACGCATGTAAATGTTGTTTAATTCGTCTAAACTTTTGGCGCGATAGTAATAACCGCCCGTGCTTTCGGCGATTTTGATTAACGTGCCTTCGTCAATATCAGCGGAGGGATTCACTTTGCGATAACCAAAAAATCCGCCCACCAACATTTCGTCCGCGCCAATACCAATCGTGTAAATTTTCAAATGATTGGCGGCGGCAAGTTCAGCGGCTTTTAACGGTGACACCTCGCCAGCGGTATTTGCGCCATCGGTCAGTAAAATTAACACGCGACTATTTTGTGATTCATTTCGCAACCGTTTTACCGCCAGTCCAATCGCATCGCCAATCGCGGTATTATCGCCCGCCAACCCAATCGCCGATTCATTCAACAATGTCGCCACCGTTTTTCGGTCAAATGTCAGCGGTGTTTGCAAATACGCTTGCGTGCCAAACAAAATCAGCCCCAATCTGTCACCCACGCGCCGATTGATAAATTCGGTGGCAATCGCTTTAATTGCTGTCAAACGGTCAACGGCTTGTTTATTTAAAATGAAATCTTGCTCTTGCATACTCGCTGACAAATCGACCGCCAACATTAAATCGCGTCCGCTCATTGCTTGTTCAATCGGTTCGCCCAACCATTGCGGACGCGCCGATGCAAAAACTAAAAGTGTCCACGCTAACGCCGCTAAATAGAGGCGCGTGCGGTTTGGTGAATGAATTTTAATGATTTCATTTTGGGCAAAATCGCCTAAAAAAGGCACGCGCAACGCACTTTGATTTGCGTTTAATTTAGCGGGTGCCAGCCAATAAATCAGCAACGGAAAAGGTAAGGCGACCAGTAACCACGGGGTGAATAATTGAATCATGCAATTTTTTTAGGTCGTGAACGAGTGGAATGTTGAGCATTGAGCCACGTTTGCGCCAACTGAAATAACGCGGGCAAATCCACGTTATTGGGCAATTCTTTTTGATAAGGCGCGTCTGCCAAACACCGCCCAACGCCATTTTTAAATTCTGCATTTTTGAGTGAACTATCCAGATAATCCAACCAAGCGCGACCCGTCAAACCACCAATCTCTGAATTCGGCGAATGGCTGACGGCGACGCGGCGCAACAATATCGACAATTCGCGGACTTTTTCCAGCTCGTTTAATGAATCATTCTGTTGTAATTGTTTCAATACTTTTCGAGCGACTTTAATCGCCGTTTTTTGGCGTAACCGTTGGATTAACGCAATAAAAAAATAAGTGCTAATCGGAATCAAAATAGCGACAAACCACCAGCCAATTGCGGGCGGAAACCAGCTGATTGTTTCGGGCAAATGAATGTCGCGCAGGGGTAAATCTTGAATTGGTGGCATGGCGAAGGCGTTAAGTTTTTAAGCAAGCTAACACATCGGCTTGCGTGTTAACGGGAATAAAAACCATCCCGCGTTGTTTGGCGAATTGCTGTAAATGCGCCTGTTTGTCTAAAAAATGCTGTTGGTAATCAAACGAGTTTTGTACGCTCGCCTGAAGAATGACATCGTGACCCGTTTGCGTGAAACGATATTGTCCCGACGTGGGCAAATTTTGTTCTAAATTATCATGAATAAACAATAAAACCACGTCGCAATGTTGCGCGAGTTTGGCGAGTTGCGTTTCGGCGTGCGGCGTTAAACCACGAAAATCACTAATCAGATAAACCAAACTGCTCGGTTTAACGTGATGCAATAAACGATTTAAAACGAGTTCCAACGTATCGCAAAGCAACTCACCACTTTTTAAAACAGGCGGATTCACCAACGCATTCAAAAAATGCAGCACCGATTGTTTACCATTTTGCGGTTTTAATTCGTGGCAATGCGCGTCGAAAAACAATTGTCCGCCGATTCTATCGCCGTGATGATGCGCCGTCCACGCCAATAACGCCGCCAATTTTGCTGCCATCACGGATTTAAAAACGCCGCGCGTCGCAAAGTACATGGTGGCACGTTGATCGACTGAAATAAAAACCGGACGTTCACGTTCTTCACGGAAAATTTTAGTGTGTGTTTTGCCGGTTCGAGCGGTGACGCGCCAATCAATGCTGCGAATATCGTCGCCCGCTTGATACAAACGAGTTTCATCGAATTCCATGCCGCGCCCTTTGAAACGCGAAATGTAACCACCGGATTGTTTGGCGCGAATTTTACTGTGATTAAACGTTAAACCAGCGGCGGGTCGGGCTAAATCGACTAGCATTTTTAGCGAAACGGCAGTGCGTTCAGAAAATGGGGATTGTTGAGTCATAGAATGAGGTTAGAAATTTCCGTCTTTTCAGACGGAAAAAAGGTCAAATACACGTCTGAAAATACAGCTACAAATTCAAATCGGACAAACTGGCGTAATCATCGGGACGCGGCGTTTTGAATTCCCAATGAAACAAGCGTTCATTTTCTAAAATCGCCAAATCGTTGATGCTCGCGTGACGTTTTTGCATCAAACCTTGCGCGTTAAATTCCCAATTTTCGTTGCCGAACGAACGAAACCATTGCCGGTTTGCATCGCGCCATTCGTATGCAAACCTCACCGCGATTCGATTGCCGTGAAATGCCCACAATTCTTTGATTAAACGATAATCCCATTCACGCGCCCATTTGCGGTGCAAAAATGCGGTGATTTCGTCGCGTCCTTGCAAAAATTCGGCACGATTTCGCCACACGCTGTCCGCGCTGTAAGCCAACGCAATTTTTTCAGGCACTTGTAAATTCCACGCATTTTCAGCCGCGCGAACTTTTTGAGCGGCGGTTTCAGCGGTGAACGGCGGAAAGGGCGGTCTGGATTCTTCCGAAGCATTCATAATTGATACCCGTTCATGTGTTAAATTTTGTGATCGTAAATCATCATAAAAACAAATCAAATTACGACCTGCTTCTTTTGCTTGATACATCGCTATATCAGCGCACTTCAGAATGTCATCCTCACTAACTTCATGATTGACAAACAAGTTGACACCAATACTGACAGTACAACAATATTCGACAGTTACTTCTGATTGAAGCGTTAACGAATACGATTTTGCCAATGCAGCACGAATTTTCTCGGCAATAGTAGATGCCAGTATTTTAGAGTCCTTTTTGTCCTGCCTCAGCCCACAAAGTAGAATCACGAACTCATCCCCACCAAAACGTGCCACCGTATCGACTTCCCGAACACAATTGGTTAGTCTACTGGCTACTTCTACCAGCAACAAATCGCCCGCTTTGTGTCCGTAGTTATCGTTGATTGATTTGAAGTTGTCCAAATCAAGAAACATAACGGCACCGTATAAACCGCTACGCTTACTCGCACAAATAGATTGATTTAATCTGTCACTCAGCAGACGACGATTCGGTAGATTGGTAAGCGTATCGTAGAAAGCCAGCTGATGTAATTGGTGTTCAATTTTTTTACGCTCGGTAATATCACGTTGCACCGATACCCAATGCGTGTACCAGCCCTTCTCATTTGCAATAGGCGTAATCTCAAATTCATTCCAATAAGTAGAGCCATCCTTGCGGTAGAGGATGCGAGGGGATTGCCCGATAATCTCTTCTGGTGTGTATCCATTACGCTCGTAAAAAACTTTATTTGCCCAGATAATTCTTGGACCAGGTTTTTCAATTGGCTCTGCCTCTGTAATCACAATTGCATCGTTCAATCGATCAATACAAATTTCAAGCAACTTGGGTAAATCTGTAATTGGTCGAGGTATACAACATATTTCCTCTAAGCTCTTGTATTGTATTGTCATAGCATCATCCATCACTTTTATTTTTTGTATTTTGCCAAAACGCTTTTTGCTAACGCGATTAACATTTCGCGTTTCACAAATGCGCCGTAACCCGCCACGCCTAAGAACATGCCATATAACAATTTACCCAAAACAGAATCGTCATTCCCTTCCGCGAGTTCCGCAGCGGCTTTGGCTTTTGCAACGTCTTCCATTTTTGGCGCAATCGTTTGAACGGCAACTCTGGCAGGCGTAACTTCAGCCGTTAAATCGGGTAAACCTAAGCTGCGCCATTCGTCATAATCTTGCCAAATTGGATAACCGCCTTTTTTCCAATATTCTTTGGTGAAATACGGCGCAAGGCTCATGCCGTGTGACATTGGAATGCCTTTGTCATCGATAAATCCGTCATAAACTACCAAACTAATGTCGCCGCCTTCGCCAATACCGTTTGTGGTGAATGATTTTTCAACGTGGTCGTGGAACATCCAAATCCCTTGCCCAAAACTGTTCAAACCATCATCTTTGCCGTTCAATTCTAAATCCAAACGTTGCGCCGGAACCATGCCGTGAACGTCGCGTTGAATATACGAACCCGGGCCATTATCCACGCCATCGTAATGGGTCACAGTGGGTTTATGTCCATGAATGTGAACCGCTAACGATTCGGTGTGACCATTCAAAATACGCAATTTCACTTTTTCGTCTTCTTTCATGTGAATCAACGATTCACGCAACGTGTACGGAAAGGAACGCCCGTTCAACATGAAATAATCGTCGGTCGCATCGGTGGTGTCGTATTCCATATTCATGTGTTTGGCGATTAAACGCGGGTCATTCGCCGAACGCGCCACAACTTCATGCAATTCTTTATCCACTGATTGATAATGCAAATCGTATTCGCGTGTATATTTTTCCAACACCGCCACCGAAGGATGACGCACCTGCCCTGCTCCGACATTTAACACTTGCGGAAAATTGTTCGGACGATTTTCTTCGACAATGAACATGCCTTGCAAACCCATCGGAATATGCGTGTGCGGCTGAACGTGGCAGTGATAATACATCGTGCCGGGTTGACGCGGTTTAATCACATACGTTTTACTTTCGCCGGGCATCGTGTCCATGTTGCTAGTTTGTCCCACGCCATCATTGCCGTGATCCATACTATCCATAAACGGATGATCCACGCCGTGTAAATGAATCGAATGCGGCAAATAATGCGTGTTTTCCAACACAATCCACACCACGTCGTCTTGTTCCACGCGAATCGTCGGTGACGGCACACGCAACAACGGATTCGCAATCGATTCATACAAATTCAACGTAGACATATCGCGGGTTTTTGGCGCGTAAACCCAAAACGTCGGCTGCAAACCAGGCGCAATATCAAATGTGGTAATTGGGTCTTTCACATCCGGTGAATGTCCGTTGAGTTCCACCACTTCCAGTTTGATGATGATTTTATCGGGATCGCCATCGCCATCCATATCGTCAGTCATGGTAATCGCATCGGCGGCAAGTTGCGTATTCATCAACGTGTCCATCGAAATACCGTTGGTGCCTTTCACAAATGCGGCAATATCGTACGGATTATCGGGCGTACACAGTTTCGAGGCTTGGATTTTCACGCCATCAATAACTTGCTCTTTGCGCCATTCCGGATCAATAAAATCTGAGCAAACTTCTTCCACTTTGCCCATTGGCACTTTGGCAGAAGGTGGTAAATCGGTAGCGGCATAACTTAACGTTGCCGTCAGCAAAAGCGAACTGCTACTCAACAAAGTGAAAATAATTTTACGCATGAAAATGACCTCGAAACAATGACACGACAAAAGAAATTAGTAGAACATTTTAACCGAAATAGTTTAAGAATTCATTTTGTTGCACGCGGTAAATATAATGCGACGATAAATGACGACATCAACAGCAATCCGCCTAAACTCAACATGGCGAGAATTGGGCTGATTTGTTGTGCAGCGGCAAAACTGTAACTGCCCACCGCCAGCAACATCGCGACATTTTGAAAAAAACCTTGTAACGCAATCGCTCGACCGCTGCCGATGGTTTGCTGACCCAATTCTTGCAGCGCGGCATTGATTGGCACAATAAACATGCCGCCCATCGTGCCAATCAATAATAATGCCGTTCGTGCTGCCCAAGTTGTTTCGGTAAAACTCAACGCCATTATCAACAACGCCATACCGTAAGCGGCAAATCTCGCGCGGCGCAAATGTTCCAGAGGAATTAAAAACGGCACAATCGCCGAACCGATAATAATGCCCACGGCTAAAAATAACGTCAGTTGAGCAATTTCTGTCGCGCTGTGTAAATCTAAAACCAACGGCGACCACGCAACCAAAATCACACGCAACGTGGCGGCACTTGCCCAAAATAACGAACCGCCTAAAATAACAAATCGGGCGCGAGGCGTGGTGAAAAATTGGCGAATTTGTTCGGCAAAATTTCGTAACGCGGAAATTTCCCGCGTTCCCATTTTTTGAATTGGGGAGTGTGAAATTTTCGTTAATGGCAACAAACTTGCGATGCTCGCCGATAATAAAAACAGTCCAATTGTGCCGATTAACGCGATTTGAATGGAGTAATCCGCGACTTTCGCACCAATCACCATTCCCAATAAAATCGCTAAAATGGTCGAGCCTTCAATCCAACTATTCGCTTTGACTAATTCGTCGTGCTTCACCAATTCGGGCAAAATGCCGTATTTCGCGGGACTGTAAATTGCCGCGCCACTTCCGACAATCGCGTAAGCAATCAGCGGTTCAACCTGTAAAAGTAACAAACCCGCACCGCACGCTTTGACTAAATTCGCTAGCATTAACACCCGCGCTTTGGGCTGTTTATCAGCAAACGTGCCGACCCACGGCGCAAGAATAACAAAGGCAACCAGAAACGAACTTTGCAACGCGGGAATGTACCCACTCACGGGATTCGCGGCGTGCATCACCAGCGCAATCACGGTGAACAAAATGGCGTTGTCCGCGAATGCCGATAAAAATTGGGCAATCAGTAACGCAACGAAATATTGACTCATAATTAGTTCATGCGTAACGCTAAACCTGCGCTGCAAAAATACACCTGCTCACAACGCTGCGCTATTAACTGCGAGGCTTTGCCTGATAAATCAACAAACTGTCGCGCCAACACATTATCTGAAATAACGCCCAAACCCACTTCGTTGTAAACCAACACCAAATCAATCGGCAAATCCATTACCGCTTTCAGTTCCGCTAAAATCAGCTGTTCTGAAATGTCGTGATACAGCATATTATTCAGCCACATCGTCACGCATTCAACCAAAACCGGACGTTGACACGATTGCAACGTTTCCAATAGTTTCACGGGTTCTTCAATGGTTTCAAATGCCGATTGTCGTTGCTGTTTGTGTGCCGACACGCGCGTTGACATTTCATCATCGAAACAGTCATTTGTTGCCAAATAATAGGGTTTCACGTTGCCTGCGTGTTTTAAAATGGCGGTTTCTGCCAGGCGCGATTTGCCGCTTTTAACACCACCGATAAAAAGTATTTTCATAATTGTATTTTCAAAATTGTAAAAAGTCCGTCACAGCGTTTAAAAAGGCTTCGGGTTGTTGAACGTGAATCCAATGTTCAGCGTTCGGAATAATTTGAATTTGGGCGAAGGGAAATAACGTTTCAATACTATTTTTTCTAAGATAGCGTGAATTTTCACCCGCGAGAAACAACGTTCGACCGACAAATTGTTGCCCATTTTCAACGGTTGGAAAACGCAAAATATGCGGTGCGTTGTGTTTAAAAATCGCCAAATCAATGCGCCACTGATAACCGGTACTTTTCAGCACTAAATTTTGTAGCAAAAATTGGCGATAACTGAGTTCTGGAATCCATTCGGCGAGCCATAATTCGGCTTGTTTTCGATTACTTAATTCGGCGAGCGGCAAATTTTGCAACGCTTGAATTAACGGTTGGAAACTGTGTTTATAGTCAATCGGCGCAATATCGACCACGATTAAATTTTCCACCAATTCCGAATCATTCAACGCCAACCACATCGCGGTTTTACCGCCCATGCTGTGACCCATCAACGTGACGTTTTTCAATTTATGTTTAATAATAAATTGCACCACGTCTGCCGCCATCGTTTCATAACTCATGATTTCAGCATGTGGCGACGCGCCATGATTCCGCGCATCCAAAACATAAACACCAAAATCCACCGCTAATTTTTCTGCGATTTGCCGCCAGTTTCGTGATGAAGCAAAAAATCCGTGCAAAATAATCAGCGACGGATTGTCTATTTCACCAAATTGTTCAAATGCTAAATTCATCGATTGCATTTTAAACAAAAAAACTAAATACGCCACCCAACAATCCGCCAATTACGCCGCCCCACACCACGAGCCAACCTAAATGTTCTTGGATAATCGCCTGCACCATTTCTTTGACCAATTGCGGCGTAAGTTCGTTGAGGCGTTTATCAATCACGGTTTCGATTTTACCGACCAAATCCGCGCTGATTTTTTGCGCGTTCAAACCGTGTTGCAACGCGGTTTTGAATTCGCTGGAATCGACCATTTCAACCAGCGTGACTTTGACTTTTTCGATAAACGGTTCTTTCAACGGCACCAACGCTTCCACGCCGCCCATCATCATTAACATGCTACCGAATGACGATTCTAAAATCACTAACACCAAGCTATCGTAAATTTTGTCGTAATCGACCGCGTTTAAAAGCGGTTCTAAATTGAGAATTTTTTCGCCGCCCTGCTCTTCGGTTTCGATGAATTGCTCAATGTTTTGCGCCGTGAAAAATTGCGACATCATCAACGTTTTAATCGCGCCTTTGAATTCTTCAAACCGTTCAGGAATTACGCCAGAACCTTTTAAATACGGCACTTTTTCAAATAACATGTGAACCGCGAGCCAATTGGTAATCGCACCCGAAAGCGCGAAAAATCCCACCGACGTGATGAAGCCTGAACCACTGATTAACCCCAAAACCGTTACGCCTGACGCGACAGCGTTGGTCGAATAATTTTTGTCGTGAATCACTTTGTTTACTAAATTTTTACACATTATTTTTAACCTCTAGCCTTTTCAATTTTTTGTTTTAAATCTTCTTTTGTAACCATTTTAATCTCTAAAAAATCTAACTTCTCAATTAACTCCGCATATCGAACAGTTTGATAATTGCCACCACGCGATATATTATAGCCGCATAAGTCCATAATAAAAGGCTATTTACATGAAAACAAGCACAATCGCCTCAGCAAAAAATAATCTACCACAGTTAATTTATGATCTTGAATTTGAAGACGCAATTCATTTAACTCGTCATGGTAGACCCGTCGCCGTCATGTTATCAGAAGCGAATTATCAAAAATTAACACGCCAAAAAAATGCGCTATATTCTGCCATTGAGCAATGGCGAACTGAATTAAAAAGTGACATTGCTTTTACTGACACAGAACTTAATTCATTGCGTTTGGCAAGTGTGGGACGAGAATTCTCATGGGACAATTAACGTATTTACTCGATAGTAACATTCTTTCAGAACCCGCCAAACTCAAGCCGAATGAATCGGTGATGCAACAGTTAGAAAAACACGATGGCAACTACGCAACAGCCGCTATTGTGTGGCATGAAATGGTTTATGGGTGCGAATTACTGATTCAATCTAAAAGAAAAACAGAACTACAATCTTATTTGGCGATGTTATCAAGAAGCGGTTTGATTATTTTGCCTTATGATCAATATGCCGCCGATTGCTACGCCAAAGAACGAGCGCGATTACAATTAAAAGGGCTAACGTGTGCGTATGCCGATGGTGAAATTGCTTCAATCGCCGTTAGCCAAAACTTAATTCTTGTCACGCGAAACACGAACGACTTTAAAAACTTTCAAGGTTTAACGCTACAAAATTGGTTTGAAGGTTAGACGCGGATTAACATCAAAAAATCTAAAATCTTTACGATTGTAAGTAAACATCGAAACGAACATAGCTTTTTTTCAATGGCTCTCAACTCATTTTTATTGCGTGCGCCTTGCAACAATTCCATTTCAATTATCGAGTTGATAAACAGCGTCACATTACGATTCTGCAATTCGTTCACAATGTTGCTACGCTCATTCATGAAATCAATAATCACGCAGGTGTCGCAAAGTACATAATTAGGCATGATGTTCTCTTAGCCACGCCGATAGCCTTAAATCTCGTCCGAAACTCGCCGCATCATTAACGTCTGCAAAAGGCAATGTGTCATCATTATTTTCTTCATTCACGCCGTAATCAATTGGACGCGAACAACGCACCGCATCAATCACAGGTTTGGTTTTCTGCAAATGCGGAAACTGTTGTAACAATCGAAAAACCAACTCCAAATATCCTTCATCGAGTTGTTCAATTTCTTGTTTTAAATCTTCTTTTGTAACCATTTCATTCTCCAAAAAAATCTAACTTCAAAAAACCCACCAGCCAAAACAAAAGGGAAAAACACTGTCATCCGCGCACCAACCGAACATAATTGCCGTTGCTCTTATAGTTGACGACCGAATAGCCGCTGAGGAAGTTGACACTCCACGCATAGTCACTACTGTCAGCATAAGGCGAAGAAGACCAAAACCAAGTGCTTTGTGTGTTCGGGAAATAAGTCATGTCAATCATTGGCGTAGAGCTAGATTTCACAATGCTGAGCAATTCATCTTTGGTCGGTAATCGCCAATCATTTTTGGCACACAAACTTTGTGAATTGACCGCAGAAACAAACCCATCCGTGTTGGTGCTGTCGCCATATTTGCTAGAATAAGAGCCACACCAACCTGCGCCATCATTACATTTTGGATAGTCAGGCGTGTAATTGCTGTAAGTTTTAGTCAAATCACGCAAACCACCATCATCGGTTTTAACTTCCCAAATCAAGCCCGTGTTGTTGTCTTGGGTGCAAGCCCAATCGGTGGAATTCGCACCAAGTTTCGCTGAATCGGCAAGCGTTGAACCGTTGTTGGCGATTTTGGAATAGCCGGTGGTTTTAGTCACAGTTACGTCAGCCGGTTTGGAAACGGTGACGGTTTTAGAAACGGTCAAACTGGTTGCGTCCAGCGAATCGTAAGCGGTGGCGTTCCAACTGAATGAATTTGCCGTGGCGTAGTTGTGCGAAAACGAAACGGTTGCGCCGCTGGTGGCGTTTTTCGATTCGCTGGTGCCGTCACCCCAATCCATAAAAATTAAACTCAAATTATTATCGGCATCGGTGGCTTGTAACTGTACCGAATACGCGGCATTAGTCGTTGCCGAACTATTACCGCTGATAAAACTCAACGCGGGCGCGACATTCACCGGCGCAGCATTGGTAATTTCAAAATTGCCGGTCATGGCAGAATTCGATTGCAACACACTTTTGCTGTCATAAATGCCGATACTGAAAAGTTGTTGCCCCAATTTTATCGGCGTTTTTGACACGCTGTAACGGGTGCCGCTACCCGAAAGCGCGATTAAACCGTTGCCGTAATCGACTTTCACGCTGTAACCGCTGGGTAACTTCGCGCTCAACGTCGCAGAAAACGTCAGGGAATTCCCCGTTACCACCGAAGCGGGTGTCGCTGAAATTGCCGAAATGCTCGGCATTTTCGCCACGGCTTTTGAAATCGTGACTTTTTGGGTCAACATTTCGCTTTGTGCGTCTTTTTTATCCGAAGCCACCGCCGACCAAGTAAACGTTCCCGCCGTGTCGTAACTGTGCGACAGCGAAAAGGACGCATAACCGTTGCTGACCGGTTGCGGATTGCTGGAACCGTCGCCCCAATCGATTAACACCGAACTTAAATTATTATCCACGTCGCTAACTTCGAGTTGAATTTCGTAGTTTTCCCCTAAAACGCTGCTGTTGGCAGCACTTAATTTTTTCAAAATGGGCGCGGTATTGTCAGGCGGAGGCGGCGCAATGACTTCAAATTGACCGCTCGCGGTTTTGCCTTGCAGCGTATTTTTGCTGTCGTAAATGCCGACGCTAAACGTTTGCACACCTTGTTTACTCAGCGATTTACTGACGCTGTAATTTTTCCCCGAACCCGACATGGCAACTAATCCGTTGCCGTAATCGAGTTTGACGCTGAAATCTTTGGGTAATTCGTTGCTCAACGTGGTCGAAAAAGTGAGCGCGTTATTTTGAATGACTGGATTCGGCAGCGCGGAAACAGTTGAAATCGTCGGAATGACAATGTCTTTTTTGGTTTGAATGGTGCGTGTCGTTGACCACAACCCATTTTCTGCGCCCACCGCTTGCACTTTCCAGTAATAGACTTTATTCGACAACCGTAAATCGGTGCTGTAATTGAACGTGGCACTATCGACTTCCGCGAAAATACAACTGGTATTGCAACTGCTGGCACTGGCACTGTAACCATTGAAACGACTGGTTTCACTGATGAGCAATCGATACGCATACACTTTCGCCGGAACGGCATTAGTCGCTTTTTGCCAACTGAATTTAATCGCTTGCTTTGCTGAATTCTTGGTGACATCCAGCGGCAATAATAATTCGGGCGGCATGGCGCGTTCCGCATAAACAGACGCGCTGAAGAAAAACAGCGGCAGAAAAATAGAAAACCAAACTTTCATAAAATTCCCCCTGTTTCTTCCACGCCGGTCAAAATTAACAATTTGCTCGCGCTGCTTTCGGGGCCATAACCTTTGTCGTGTAAAATTTGAGTTTTGTTGTAACGCACGCCATCCGCAAATTCCAGCGTTTCCACATCGTTCAACATATCGGTGCCGTCTAAAATATCGGGGTGGTTCAGCGAATTGGCATATTTAACCGATAATTGCGGCACATTTTCCGCATCAACATTGACCTTGATTTCGTAATCGTCGTAAATCCCCGAAAAAATAGCCACATCGTCACCCGCACCACCATTCAGTTCATCGTTACCATCGCCGCCTTCCAGCGTGTCATTACCGCCACCGCCATTCAAGGTGTCGTTGCCTTCGTTACCCACAAAATAATTGTTAACGTTTTCGCCGTCTTTTTCTTGTATCAAATTAGCCAGCATGTTGCCGGTTCCATAAACCGCTGTTTTGCCGGTCAGGGTGAGATATTCGACGTTGGCACTTTGCCCTAAATTGAAATCAACGCTGCTTTCTATTTGGTCAATGCCGCCCGTTTTATCTTCGATGATGATGTCGTCGATATTATTCATGAAATAGAAATCGTCGCCTTTACCGCCAACGAGTGTGTCCGTTCCAAAACCACCGTCTAACATATCCGCGCCATCACCGCCGACCAGCGAATCATTGCCCGCCATGCCTTTGAGATTATCATCACCCAAACTGCCTGTAATGGTATTGTCGCTGGCGTTACCTTGACCATTTCGCCCTTTGCCCGACACATCTTTTAAAATCAGATTCTCGATGTTGACACCTAAAACGTAACTTTCCGAAGTGCTTTCAACGGTATCATTGCCGCCCGTGACGGGATTTTTATCGGTTTCAATGACCGTGTCTTTGATGTTATCAACGTAGTAATAATCATCACCCGCGCCGCCCGTCATCGAATCAACCCCCAAACCGCCATTGAGCGTGTCGTTGCCGGATTCACCGATGAGTGTATCGTCGCCCTTGCCACCGTCTAAACTGTCATTATCGCTGCCGGAATTGAGAGAATCATTGCCTTCACCGCCGATTAAGGTGTCATTGCCATTACCACCGTCAAGAGAATCATTGCCTAATCCACCGTCTAAATAATCATTCCCCGCATCGCCGCGCAAGGTATCCGCGCCCGCTAGCCCCGTTAATGAATCGTTTAAACCGGTGCCAATGAGTTTATGACCGCCATTCGATTCTACTGTGGCAGTTAGACCATCGACAACAACGGCGGAACTTACAGGCATATCTTTAACCGTAACAGTCACGGTTTTCGTTTTGTTCGCGTCCAACGTGATTACTAACGTTTCTGAACCTTCTTTAGCCACCGCATCCTTTTTAAAATTCACCGAAAGTTTCGCTGTTCCGTCTGCGCCAATCACAAATTTTGAGTCCGGGAACGAATCGCCGACCATATCGGCGGCTGAAATTTTGCCACTGAATTTAAACGGCACTTCTGTTCCCGCCAGCACGTTTTTTGTCGTCAATGTTATTGTCGCGGTGTCGCCTTCATTCACTGTTTTTTTATCGACACTGAGCGTGTAAATCGGCGGCGTGGTTGGATTGTCAGACGGTAATGTTGGATCGCTAGAAGTGGAAGATGGCAACGACAGAATTTGCAAATTTTGTTTATTCGCAGAATTATTCACCAGATAAAGGTTCGCACCGTCTAACGCGATTTCAACGGTTTCGCCGCGCGTATTAGCAAACGATTCGGTTATTTTAGGCACGGCGGGATTGCTGACATCCACAAGGACTAACCCTTTTGCGTCATTTGCCAAGGCAAGGTGCTGTTTGTCTAGGGTTGTCACCGCCGTCGCTAAATTTAACGGCAAACTTCCCACCACTTTTGGCGCAGCGGGGTTGCTGATATTGACGATTTTTAAACCTTCTTCGCCAGCGGCAATCGCCACGAGATTGTCATCCACAACGCTAATATCGCGAATATCGCGGACATCATTTCCCAGCGTAATCGAACCTAACTTTTTAGGCGCGGCGGCGTTAGTCACATCGACTAAAATCACTTCGTTTGAATCACTGACAATTAACGCCAAGGTATTATTTCGCGCTAACACCATATTTTTAGCGTGCGAAAGCGGCAACAGCGTGGATAATTTCGGCGCGTTCAAATTGCTGACATCAATAATCAAAAGCCCTTTTTCCCAATCGACTAAATACGCAGTATTTCCCACCACCGCGACTTGTTGCACGTTGCCAATGGAATCGGTAAAGGTGCTTAACACGTTTGATTGCGCGGGATTGGTGACATCAACAAGCGTTAATCCTTCGGTTTCACTGACCACAAACGCCGTTTTCCCTGAAACCGTCACGTCATAAACATAACCGAGCGAATCGAGTTGTTTCACTAATTTCGGGCTGCTTGGATTTTTAACATCGACTAAAAACAAACCTTGTTCGCCCGCTGGCAAATACGCCATGCC
This sequence comes from uncultured Pseudomonadota bacterium, assembly GCA_903870545.1. Lineage (GTDB taxonomy): Bacteria > Pseudomonadota > Gammaproteobacteria > Methylococcales > Methylomonadaceae > UBA10906. The sequence goes on along the minus strand of CAIQDI010000024.1, from coordinate 8,530 downwards.
ATTTTTTATAACGGCGTTGTTAAACGTGTTGCTGTTTAAATCGTAGTTGCCGAGTAAAGTCACTGTCGCGTTGGTCATGGGTTGATACCTGAAATGTTTTTGAAGTTGGAATTTGAGAAGTTTAAGGCGCGTTAATTATGCAATGTCTGTTAATACGGAATATCGTCCGTGTAGGTTTCAACGTCAGGCGATTCAATCCCTTCAGAAACTTCTTGTGCTGATGGAAATTTGATAATTTTATCTTTTTCCATTTGTTCTTTGGCTTTTTCCATGTTTTCAACTTTGCCTTTCCAGCCATAAGTCGGATTCAATTTGTAGCCCGTCGTTGTGCCTTCTCTAACTTTAAGAATAATGCTTTTACCAACCAAGAGCTTCATGGCTTTGCTGACATCCGCCTTATCAATCTTTAATTTTTCGGCAATACTGACTTGCTTAATCGTAATGTAATTTTCAAATTCTAAATTTCCCATTAGCAGCAACATAACTTTTAGAGTTTGCCCTGTCATATCTGGATCTGTTGCAATAATTTCCAATGAATCTTGAAACGTCAAAATCGATTTTCGGGCAATGTCGATTGTTGAATATGAAAAATCAACATCGCAAAAATCCACCACTTTGCTAAACCATTCACCGCTTAATCGATAGGCTTTGTTTGCTTCATGCAATTGTTTTTCAATTTCACGGGCATTTTCCATAAAATCAGAAATCATCACAGACATAATGCCATTCGGAATAGCCGTTTTAAGCTGCGTTACTCTTCGCTTAATGTCGCCAGTCATGCCTATTTTCTTATTTCCGCGACCATCTTCAACGATATAAATTTGTTTCATTTTTTACCTCCAAAAAAAATTAAGCCAAAACAAAAGGAAAAAACACTGTCGCTACCGCACCAACCGAACATAACCGTAGCTGTCCTTACCGTTGTAGCTTGAATCGCCGTAGCTGAAATAGACATTCCACGCATAGCTACTATTGAAAGCATAAGGCGAAGAAGACCAAAACCAATAATTGTCTTTTATGTCTGGAAAATACGTTGCGTTAATCGTTGGCGAAGTCGTCATTAAACCATTTTCATTGCTGGAACTGGAACAAACATAACCGTAACCTTTTGAGTTGAGAGATTCTTCGGTTAGTTTGTTGTATTTGCCATCAGAACAATAAATCAAACCTTGTAATTCATCGCGTGTTGGCAATCGCCAATCATCGGCACCGCACAAAGATTGGTTATTCACCGCAGAAACAAAACCATCCGTGTTTGTGCTGTCGCCCAGTTCGCCAGTAAAACCATATTCCTTACATTTTCCAGCACCGTAAATAGCATCATCACATTTCGGATAATCGGGCGTGTAATTCGTGTACCTTTTAGCCAAATCACGCAACCCGCCGTCGGTAGTTTTCACTTCCCAAATCAAGCCTGTTTTATTATCTTGAGTGCAAGCCCAATCGGTCGGATTTGCGCCAAGTTTGGCAGAATCAGAAAGTACAGAACCATTGTTGGCAATTTTAGAATAACCGGTGGTTTTGGTTACGGGCGACACGTCAGCAACTTTGGACACGGTGACGGTTTTAGAAATCGCGTTGCTGTTCAAATTATCGGCATCGTAAGCGGTCGCGCTCCAACCGAACGAACCGGCGGCGGTGTAACTGTGTGAAAACGTGAGCGTGACATCGTTGCTCGCCGTTTGGAAATCATCAGCACCGTCGCCCCAATTGATAGCAATTTGAGTTAAATTTCCGTCTTCATCGTGCGCCGCCAGTTTGACGGTATACGTTGCGCCGACAGTGATAGTGGCATCGTTGCTAATCAATTTTAGCGTGGGCGAATGTGAAATAATCGGTTGCGTCACCGAAAAATTACCGGTGGATAACGCCCCTTTGAGCGCGTTGTTGCTGTCGTAAATACCAATTTTATACGCAGCTGAACTCGGTGGCGTGGCGGTTAAATTAAAACTGGTGCCGGAACCGTTCATTTTCACCAAACCGTTGCCGTAATTGATTTTGACGCTGTAACCGGTGGGCAAAGTCGCGCTTAAACTGGCGGAAAAGGTCAGTGAATTCCCCGACACAACCGATTGCGGCGACACGTTAATGGATGAAACAGTTGGAAGCGTTTGAACCGTTGAAACCGTGAGCGAATAGGTTAAATCGTCGCTTTTTAATTCCAAATCATCCAGCGCGTTGGCAATTAACGAATACGTTCCGGCTTTTTGATAAACGTGCGTAAACGTTTTGGTTTCGTTATTGGCGGCATCGAGTGCGTCAGTGGCACCGTCGCCCCAATCAATCAAAACAGAATTGAGATTATTATCGTCATCGTTGGCAGCCAGTTTGACCGAATACGATTTGCCCAGATTCGCGGCGGTGGGCGTTTCAGCAAATTTAATCGTGGGCGGCTGATTGCCTTTGATAATTTCAAATGAACTGGAAGCCGTGTTGCCTTTGAGTTTGTTAAACGCATCGTAAATGCCGACGCTGAAATCTTTTTTGCCGACGAGTAGCGGCGTTTGCGACAGGCTGTAACTCGTGCCGCTGCCCGTCATGGCAATCAAACCGTTGCCGTAATTTAATTTGACGCTGTATTTGTCCGGTAAATTTCCGCTCAAATCGGCGGTAAAATTGATCGTTCCGCTTTGAATGACGGCGTTAGGATTCGCATTCACCGCGTTGATGGTGGGAATCAGAAGGGTTTTTTGGGTTTGAAAGGTGTTTGTCGTTGACCATAAACCGCTTTCTTTCGCGCTGAATCCTTGCACTTTCCAATAATAAACTTTGTTCGCCAAACGCACCGAGGTGGTTTGTTTGAACGTATTTTTGTCTTCCAAAAAAACATAACAACTGTTGTTACAAGTATCATTGCTAAAGCTGTAGCCATTGAACCGGCTATTTTCGCTAACGATTAACCGATAACCAAAAATTGGCGTGGTGGCTTCGTTGCTGGGTTTTTGCCAGGTCAACGTGACGGCTTCTTTGACCATGTCTTTTTTGGCATCGGAAGGCGCAAGCAAAACCGGCGCGGCTATTTTTTCCGCGTGAACCATGACGCTAAACGTGAGCAGAAATAAAAAGACAAAAGGTTTCATGATTCAACTCCCGTTAAAATCAGCATTGCGCTGGAACTTGTTTCAGTCGGATCGCCGGCATTGCCGAAAACGCTCACATCCGACACAAAACCGACCGTTTTGAGCGAACTTAACACGGTTAGATTCTCTGGTTTGCTGACATCGAGCAACGTTAAACCATTCTCGCCCGCCGCTAAATACGCGACGTTACCGCTAATCGTAGCATTTGAAATACCGACGGTGTAATTGCCCAATGCTGTTAAATTTTTAATTGCCACAATATTGACCGCCAAATGATTTAAACAAAAAAGTCAGTCCTAAATTTTAAAAACTAAAACTGAAACTGTCCCAACAAGTGTTGAACGACCGCCAGTTTTTCGGTGAAAAATTGCGCCGCTGGATGCTGATTTAAATTCGTGTAGCCTTTCAACAAATTCAATTCTGTCGCGTCAACATCGCTGTAAAAACCCATATTCCAATTTGGAAAATCACGTTTGGGTTTGAATTCTTGAAACAGCGTGACAATGCTATCGTGACGTGAATCTTTACAAATATGTTCATGAAACAACGTGTTGAGCGTCGAAAAATCGCCTTCTAACATCTGCAAAAAATAACCGTCCTGATAAATGAGAACACCGGTAGTACCCGCCTTTTCATTTTCTAAGCGAGCTAATTTTAAAATATCAATCAAATCGGTTTCTGAAAAGTTATCAGTCGCTCGACTGGCGTACACCAAACAAAAAATGGGTTCTGATTCATTGACATAACGCTTTTCGGGTTCAATCGCACTCAAAAACAAAACGATTTCTTCAAAAGGCGTGGGACGTTTTAAGAAAGCAACATTACCGGCGGGCAAATCTGCTTTCGTGCGTAGTTTGTCATTCGCGTCTGCGTAAATTAACACCGGAAATAACGGTTCAATCTTTAACAACTCTCGTGTTAATTCCAAACCGGTCATTTTCGGCATGACTTGATTGGTAATCATCACATCGAAATTTTCAGGACGCTGTTTAAATGCCAGCAACGCATCGGGACTGTTATTAAAAATCGTCGGGGTGTGACCGGATTTAATCAATCCTTGTTCCAAAAACTTAGTCATGCTCGGTTCGTTATCAACCACTAAAACATTTAAGCAGTATTTGAAATCACTGTTTTTTGTCGCCACGATTTTTGTCGGAATTTTACTGTCGTCAAAGTGGGCGACCGGAAACAATAAGTTAAATGTTGTGCCGTGATTTTCTGTGTCCAACGAGGATTCAACCACAATATGCCCGCCGATTTTGTGGACGATTTCTGTCACCATCGCTAAACCTAAACCAGTGCCTTTGCCAACGCCTTTTGTGGTGAAAAAAGGCATAAAAATACGTTTTAGTTGTTGGTCGTTGATACCTATTCCATTGTCGGACACCGAAATTCGCGCAAATTGTCCGCTAATCTTTTCTAAACAAGCATTACATTGATGGTCGTCAATCTCGACTAAATCCGAAGAAACCGTGATTTCGCCGTGCGTTCCGATAGCATCTCGCGCATTAACCACCAAATTGATAATAATCTGATACAACTCAAATGCTTCAATCAAAACATATTGATCTAAACAGAGCGATTGATTGATTGTAATAGTTCTGTCCACGGTGGAACGCAGTATTTTCAACGCTTCGCCCATAATAGCGGCAGTTTGAATCGCTTCCGGTTCGCTTTTGTTATCCTCTTGATGGCAATAAACTAAAATTTGTTTGACCAATTCTGTGGCGCGTGAAGTCGCCATTTTCACCTCACGCAAATTGTCGCTCGCCTCTTTTTTTTCGAGGCTTTCTGGAATGGTTTCAAGCACCATTTCAGTCAATTCGTTATAGCCCAAAATACACGTCAAAATGTTATTAAAATCATGCGCGATACCCGCCGTTAACAAGCCGATACTTTGCATTTTTTGGGCTTCAGCGAGTTGTTTTTTTACGTCAAGCAATTCCTGCTGCAATACATCATGATCGTTCTTTTCATTGTTCATCGAGTTCTTCTGCTGATTTGTTGGTGAAATAACTGGGTGCAATGCTGATTAACGTGGTTATCAGCGTGGCGAAATACGGCACGGCTTGAACGGCTAAAATCGCCATCCATAATCTGCCATTTAAATTGTCGAGATATTCCAATCGGTTGATTTCAAAAATTCCCCAGCCGAGCAACAACAATAATAAAACTTCCTGTTGAATCACGCGCAGCCCTGAAAATAACGCCCCTTGCGATTCATATTTTGGCGTTCGCATAAACGGTTTTCCGGACGTGAATAAGCCTTGAATCGTGCCGAGTGCGACGGTGTGCGTTAACGATAAACCCGATAATGCCGCGCCGAGCGAATGTCCAACGGAACACGGAACTCGCGCTTGATACAGCCACAAACCGCGAATGATTTTGAAGGCAAACAAACCAACCGTTGGCATCAAAAACACGACTGACGGCAATTCGGGGTGCGACGCGAAACGAATCAACACCGTAATAATCAAACTCGCCATTGTGAACACTAACGCCAACGCATCTGAAAACCACGGCAACCAACCGGCAACAAAATAGTATTTTTGCGCGGCAGTAAGTTTTTTGCTGGTCGGCAAAAAGCTCTTCCAATGCGCTTTGATAATTTGCATCGCGCCATAAACCCAACGGAAACGTTGTGTCATGTAGCCTGAGAACGTGTCGGGCATTAAGCCTTTGCCGAAAGAATCTTTGACATAAACCGAATCATAACCCGCTTCGTATAAACGAATGCCCAACTCGCTGTCTTCACAAATACACCATTCCGACCAGCGTCCGACTTCGATTAACGCCGATTTGCGAATCATGGTCATGGTGCCATGTTGAATAATGGCGTTGTATTCGTTGCGTTGCACCATGCCGATGTTGAAAAATCCCGCGTATTCCCAATACGAAAACTCTTTGAACGTACTTTGATGACGGTCGCGGTAATCTTGCGGTGATTGTACGAAACCCACTTGGGGATTATCGAAATACGGCACCATCGATTTCAACCAATCCGGCGACAACACATAATCGCTATCGATGAGCGCAATAATTTCGGCATCGGGAGCCGTTTGTTCGAGCGCGTGATTGATGGCTCCCGCTTTAAAACCTGGCCAATTTTCTAAATGGAAAAAACGAAACCGTTCGCCCAATCGCTCACAATCCGCTTTGACTGGCATCCAAACTTCGTCGTCTTTGGTGTTGTTATCCATCACCAACACTTCAAAATTCGGATAATCGACTTTTGCTAACGCTTCCAATGTTTTACGCACCATCAACGGCGGTTCGTTATGAATCGGCAAATGCAGCGACACTTTTGGATATTTGAAATCGGCGGACGGCGTGAGCGGTTGGAAAGTACGAATTGTTTTTCGATGCCAAACGACTTCGGCAATTTCTAAACTTTCAATCAATAAAATAATCGTCGCTAACACCTGCATCAGCACCATCAAACCCCATAACGCAAGGGTTAACGTTGTTTGATATTGTTGTGCGCCGCTTGAAAGCGTCCAAAAAATAACCGATGCCGCGAGATTTGCCATCAAACCAAAAAAGAAAATGCCCGACAATTTCAAACTGCTGCGCGTCAGTAAAATCAAACCCATCAAAACCAAACTGAATACCGCTGCGCCGTAAGCCCAATTTTCCCAATTCGGCAATGAAATAACATCGCCGTCCATGGGATATTTCGCTTGGCGATCAGCGTTAAAAATGCCCCAATACGCGCCCGCCGAACCTTCAATGGATTTTTTCCACGGTTGATCAAAGGCTTCCACGACGTAATAACTGACTTTTTCTTTGTCGGCACGATTTAAGAAATCGCGTAAAAATTTGGCTTGATTTTGTACCGAAGCGGTCGCGTGTTTGACGGGTTGACCGTCAGACGGCCAGCCAACCTCCGTAATGATGACGGGTTTGTTTGGATAGGCTTTCTTGACTGCGCTATAACGGTCAAACACATAATCGACGGCATCTTCAGCGGCGATACCTTCCCAATACGGTAAAACGTGAATGGCAATAAAATCGACTTCATCGACTAATTTTGGATGTTTAATCCACACGTCCCACGTTTCCGAGGTACTGATGGGGCGATTTCCGTTGCTGTGTTTTACTTCGCGAATATAACCAATCAATTCGTCTTCGGTTATGTCGCCGCGCAATAACACTTCGTTGCCGACCATCAAGCGAATCAATTTGGGATTATATTGTTTGCTGATTTCGATGAGCGTATCAACTTGGCGGCGATTTTCTTCTAAATCCACGCCAATCCACGCGCCAACGGTGGAGTTTAAATTGTGTTTTGCGGCAAGTTCAGGAATTTTGTCCAAGCCTTTTTCTTTTGCCACGCTGTAAGTTCGGACGGCGAAAACTTTGTTTGTCAGCAACGCAAAATCACTTTCGATTTCTGCTGCGCTGGGAAATGTATTGCCGGTTTGCGTGTCTTGTTTTCGCATCGGGTCGTAGGTCACGCCCATCGTGGTTTTTGTCCACGGTTGGATTTGTAACGGATTGTTAACGTAACTCCAGATGCTGAAATTCACCGCGAGGAGTAGCGTTAAAGTTAATAAAATAACGAATTTTCTTATCATTTTTTTGTGGGGGAAGGTAGAAGTGGAAGTTAATGCTTGTAAATTTCTTTTCGATGTCCAATTTCCAAAATACTGACAACTAATTCGTTATCAAAAATTCTGCATAAAATTCGATAATCGCCAACGCGATATTTCCATGAACCGCTTAATGCGCCCTGCAATGCGGCACCTATTGCTCTCGGATTTTCGTAACTAGGTAACGTGATTTCAAGAAAATTCATGATTCTATTTCGTTCAATCCGTTCCATTTTTTCTAATACTTTGAACGCTTTTTCTGTGAATTTAATTGTCCAATTCATCTAATCTCCGTTTGACCTCTGCCATCGTCAATAATTTCTCTTCGCCACGTTCAACGGCTTGCCACGTTTCTTTTATGGCTTTTGAATCTAAATAATCTTCAATAAACGTCGCTAAAGCCATGTCGATTAAATCATTGGTAGGCGTTTTTTCTATTTCTGCAATGTGTCGCAATTGTGTTTCAAATTGCGCGGGAACGGTCATTGTTAGCATTTTGTTTTCCTTGATTGTGAAGCCGAATAACTGAATGTGTTTATGTCGTTATTTGTAAATTTTGCTTCGATGTCCGATTTCTAACAGCAAAATAACGAGTCTGTCATCTTTGATGTCACAAATAATTCGATAATTTCCTTGTCGATAACGCCACAAACCTTTGAATTTTCCATTTAGGGCTTTTCCTTGTGAACGTGGATTATCGATTGTTCTTAATTGCTCATTGACATCCTCCCCGCCCTAAAGGGAACGGGGATTCCTTATTGCTAAGGAGCAGGTGTGTATCACTACTACCTACTGGTTTCTGCTGCTGACCGCATTACAGCACGATTCACTTCACAGACTAGCCCCCGATAGACCTCG
>CAIQDI010000023.1 GCA_903870545.1 uncultured Pseudomonadota bacterium | reverse complement strand
GCCTGTGAAAACGGACGATTCCACACCACCGCCTGTGAAAACGGATGGTTCGACACCACCGCCTGTGAAAACGGATGGTTCGACACCACCGCCTGTGAAAACGGATGGTTCGACACCACCGCCTGTGAAAACGGACGATTCCACACCACCACCTGTGAAAACGGACGGTTCCACACCACCGCCTGTGAAAACGGACGATTCCACACCACCGCCTGTGAAAACGGACGGTTCAACACCACCGCCTGTGAAAACGGACGATTCCACACCACCACCTGTGAAAACGGACGATTCCACACCACCACCTGTGAAAACGGACGGTTCAACATTGCCGCCCATTCCTGTAAATACCCAAATTAGCGTAGCAGATTTAACGACACTTATTACAAATTCAGGCTTGAAAATTAGTCCAGCGGATGTTGAAAACTTGGTGAGATTGGTTAACGAAATTGGGTTGGTCAACTTAATTAAAATCGCCCATTCTATTCCGCCTGTTGTAGATTCAGAATTGCCAAACGGAATGCCTTTGAGACCAGATTTTTCTGATAAAACGTCAACGCACGATGATTACATTTATGGTGATGCGCGGAATGACTCGCTCAATGGCAACAAAGGCGATGACACGATAGACGGTGACGCGGGAAATGACAAAATATCGGGTGGCGAGAATAACGATTTACTTTTTGGTGGTGCCGGTAACGATACCATCAAAGGCGATAATGGCGATGATTCAATCGATGGTGGTTCAGGTAATGATTCCCTGGATGGTGGCTCGGGTGACGACTTGATATTCGGTGGTTCAGGCAATGATCAACTTATTGGCGGAACCAATAACGACACGCTCGACGGTGGTTCTGGCAAAGACATCCTGACTGGCGGCATCGGAAAAGATGTGTTTGTTTTTTCGAATGGCGACAGCGGCGTTGCAACAGTGGATCGTGACACTATTAGAGACTTTAAATCCGGTCAAGATAAAATCGATTTATCACATTTTACGAATCCCACTTTTCAAGCGAATGTTGTTTCGAGTACGAAAGCTGAAATTATCGCAACTGATGCGTCACTCAGTGTAATAACAAAAATTGACGTGTCGGCTGCGGGTGATTACGACGCAAAATCAGCTGATTTTAATTTTCAAATAGCAGCGGGTGATTACACTTACAACATTGCGAATTTCGCTAAAGGTGACGCAATCACTTTTCCAGTTGGTCAAGATCCTACCGTCAAAAATAACGATTCTGCCGACGGAATTGTTGATTTGCAGTATGCAGCAGGTGGCAAGATTACCACGGTGCATTTATCAGGTTTCACAGCGGAACAAGATACGCTGATATATTCTGTTGATTCATTCAACAAGGTATTTGGCGCGAATTCGTTAACACCTGCTCCCGTCGTCACGAATCCATTGCCACCTACCGGCACAACGGATACAAATCCGCCGCCGTCGATTGTTGAAACTCCTCCTACGCTTGCGCCAGTCGTGGCTGATTCTGCGGTGCTGGATTTCGTCGATAAAACAGCTGTTAAAGACGGTGAAGCATTGGGTAAAGTGTGGTTCGATAAAGGCGTTATTTATGTCAGCACCAATAACGATGCTGCCGCAGAATTTGCCGTTGAATTAAGCGGTGTAAAAACCTTAACTGCCGACGATTTTATTTTCTAATCGCATTTTCGGCGCATTTCATTCACAAAGTGGCATTGGTTCGCTGTGGTAACACAGTGGGCGAATGCCACTTTTTACGTTTATTATTTTTATTATTTTATGACATTTGAAAAAATTGAACCCAAACGTATTAAAAGTTTTGTGCAGCGCAAAGGGCGTGTCACACCCGGGCAAAAATTCGCGTTAGAAAATCACGCAGAACGTTATTGCCTCGACCCGACTGCTGAAGTGAATTTTACTGAAATTTTCGGCAATAATGCGCCGCTCATTGTCGAAATCGGTTTTGGAAATGGCGACAGTTTGGCGAAAACGGCGGCTGAAAATCCCGATAAAAATTATCTCGGTGTCGAAGTTCACCGCCCGGGCGTGGGGCATTTGTTGGTGTTAATTGAAGAAATGAAACTCTCGAATGTGCGAATTTATTGTCACGATGCGATTGAAATTTTAGAACAGCGCGTGCCGAATGAAAGTTTGGCGGGATTGCATTTATTTTTCCCCGACCCATGGCACAAGAAAAAACATTTTAAACGTCGGATTGTACGCGATAGTTTTGTGGAATTATTGGCGCGAAAACTTGTACCAAATGGCTATTTTCACGCGGCAACGGATTGGGAAAATTATGCGGAATGGATGTTGGAAATTTTGAATCGTGCGCCGAACTTTGAAAATTTAAGTCCGACGCAAACGGTTTGTGAACGCCCCGATTATCGTCCGCTGACGAAATTTGAGCAGCGCGGAATTCGCTTGGGGCATGGCGTGTGGGATGTGATGTTCAAGCGCGTTTGAAAATGAGTTTGCCAGCTTGAATCGTATGCGTGACGCGACCTGTTAAAATTTGTCCCCAAAATGGCGTGTTAATGCCTTCGCTTTGCCAATTTTGTGAATCAACTGTCCATTCCAAATTTGGGTCAAAAATACAAATATCAGCGGGCGAATTGATTGCAAGTTCGCCTGTTTTTAAACCTAGAATGGCGGCAGGTTTCGCATTTAATAACGCCAAACCTTGCGGCAAATCAATCACGTTTTCAGACACTAATTTCAACAATAACGGCAACAACGTTTCCAACGTGGAAATCCCCGCTTTGGTTTCGGGAAAAGCGGCAAGTTTAGAATCCAAAAGATGCGGGTGATGATTGCTGCAAATCGCGTCAATCGTGCCATTTTTCAAACCAGCGCGTAAATAATCACAATCTTCAACACTGCGAAACGGCGGTAAAACATGATAATTACTATCAAACGGAATTACGTCATTTTCCGTCAAATGCAATTGGTGAATTGCCACGTCTGCGCTAACTTTTGAGCCGTATTTTTTCGCTTGATGAAGTTTAATCGCGGCACGCTTTGAACTCAATTGTCCAAAATGCACGCGACAACCTGTTAATTCCGCCAATTCCAAACATTGTTCCAGCGCAATGGTTTCGGCAGCTTCGGGAATACTTGGCAAACCGTAGCGGGTCGCCATCGCACCTTCGTGAGCGCAACCGCCGTTGCTCAAACTAAATTCATTCGGGCGAGTCATAAACAACAAATCATGGCTGGCTGCATATTCCATCGCGCGGCGCATAATCAGCAAATTTTTTATCGGAAAATGACCGTTGCTCATGGCGACGCAACCGGCTTGTTTCAATGACAACATCGAACTTAATTCACCGCCTTCCAATTTCTGCGTCAACGCGCCAATGAAGTGAAGTTGTGAATAATGGGCGTGTTCTGCCAATTCTTGCAAATGTTTAACCACTTCGGGCGTATCGATAATGGGCGAAATATCAGGCTGTACGCAAAATGTTGTCACGCCCGAACTAGCGGCAACAAACGTTTCTTTGGCGATATTTTGCAAACGCACACTCAAATCTACAAATCCCGCGCAAACAATTTTTCCCGTCGCGTCAATAATTTCAGCGGCGTGAAAATCAGGTGGCGCGTTATCAAACGCAACGATTTTTCCATCTTGAATATAAATATCGCCGATGAAATCGAGTTCGTTTACCGCGTCAATGATTCTGCCGTTTTGGATTTTGATTTTCATGTTAATCCCATTCTAAACTTCCACCTGCGACATACGACGCATTTTTGCCTTCAAAAAAATTTGTTTCGCCCAGATTGATTTTGCTGGCATCATCGAACCATGTGATCGGATTTTTCACGTTGTACATTATGTCCAAGCCAATAGATTCAAAGCGTTGATCTGCCAAATTCTGAATAAAACCTTCAATAATCGTATCGGTCAAACCCAACACGCCGTCACTGATAATGTATTTTCCCCACGCAATTTCGTGTTGCGCGGCGAGGTGAATCAGTTCGCGACATTCTTCAATCAATTTTTCGGTGAAAATATGCGGCAGTTCTTGTCGCAATGTTTTCCACATATTCACAAATAAATGTAAATGAACTTCTTCGTCACGTTGAATAAGTTGAATCATTTTCGCGCTATTTTTCATCAAACCTTGACGTTCCAACGTGTAAAACGTCAAAAAACCATTGAAAAAATAAATGCCTTCGAGCGCGATATTTGCGACGACCGCTTTGACAAAATTCTCTTCTGAAAAACCCGAGCCTAAAATTTCCGACGAGCGGGTAATGTATTCATTTTTTTCCGCCAAAACGGGGTCGGTGTCGAACATCCAATAAATTTCATCAGGGTCAAAACCAATCGATTCAATAATTTGCGCGTAAGACAAAACGTGTTGCGCTTCTTCCCACGCTTGGCGTGTGATACACATTGAAACTTCGGGCGAGGTAATATATTTGCCGATATTTTTGGTTAAATTGTTGAGCTGAATACCGTCAAGATTACTCAAAAATGCCAAGGCTTTTTTGTACGAATTCAAATTTCCGTCAGTCAAACGTCCCGTTGCATATTGTTTGGCATCTTCCGATAAATCCACTTCGCGTTGATCCCACGCATTATTTTGTTGTTGCTCTAATAATTGCATTGCCCAACCGTATTTCACGGGGCGAATCTGCATTAAATTGTTAACCGGCCCGTTAATTAGCTTTCGGTCGTTGATACTAAATCGTTTTTCACTCATGTTTTGGTTCTCTAAAGTTTAAATTTTAAAATGGGCAACAGAATAACTGTTGCCTTGTTGTTTGTTATAAATTTGGTTTATACTGAAAACGTTGGGAAGCTAGGTGCGAGTCAAGCTGACTTAGCCTTTGCAAATGCACTGATGAGCTAATGGGGGTTGCTATCCCTTTTGCACCTAGCGGATTTTCTCAAATTTGTTTCTAATCTGAACATCCGCTAAATACTTCGTCGTCACAAACAAACTCAAAAAATAAATTTCACCATGTTGCGTTGTTTTAATTGCCGCCCGATAAAGTTTCCCGTTTTTGTGCAATAAAACATACCGTTTTTCATTTTGCCGATAAATTTCGCCATGTTCGATAATTTCAGGAATTAACTGATAATCTTTTGCTGTAATCTCTGGATGCTTTACCAAATGTGCATTTAATGATTCCTTGGAAAATAAAACATCGACTGATTGCGTGTTAAATAATTGCTGAGTTTCAACATTTAACGTCGTGGCGATAATTAAATCAGAAACTATTTCACCATTAACAAATTGTTCGATAGTTTCTGTTTTTACATTCCAGTTTGTTATGCGCTAGTAAAATTTACTGGCAAGACTCGCAATCAGGCGTGTCGATAGAACAAAGAAGAACCGGAGATTCGTCGTTTTTAATCACATCTTCATAAGACAACTCAGAAATTTGCTGTTTCAAATAATACGTCGATTTCAAACCCAATTTCCACGCCAAGAAATACCAATCGCTAATCACATTGCCTTTCACGCCCGCTTTTTTAAATAAATTCACCGATTGCGCTTGATCAATATATTTTTGACGAACGGCTGCCGTTTTAATTAACCACGTTTGGTCAATTTCAAACGCCGTTTTGCACAATTCCGGACGATTGTGGCGCATCGCGGGATCTACCACTTTGAACTTACCCGATTTATTTTCCTTCACAAAAACTTGCTTATAAATCGGTTCAATGCACGGCGTGGTGCCGACGATATTGGCAATGGTCGCGGTGGGCGCAATCGCCATACAATTGGAGTTACGCATTCCGTGCAGTTTAATTTCACCTCTCAACACGTCCCACGCTTCTGCACCACGGCTGCTGTGACACCATTCAGCCGGTAAATCTCTCGCCGTATCAATTGGCAAAATTCCGCGTGACCATTTTGAGCCTTCGTAACTGGAGTAATGCCCTTTTTCTTTTGCGATTTCCATCGACGATTTAATCGCCCAATACGAAAAATCCTCAAAAACAAAGTCCGTTAATTGTAAATGTTCGTCGGATTCCCAATCGATGCCTTGCGAAATAATGTAATCCGTCCAACCCATCAAACCTAAACCAACGGGACGATGTTTTAAATTCGCCCGACGCGCTTTTTCGGTCGGATAAAAATTCAAATCGACAACATTGTCCAGCATCCGCATCGCAATCGGAATCACGCGTGGGAAGTCGGCTTGATTGCACACTGACACGTTAATCGAACCCAAATTACAGACGGCACTTTCATCGTCGCTGGTGTTCAAAGAAATCTCTGAACAAAGGTTGCTCGAACGAATAATGCCAACGTGGTCTTGTGGATTACGGCGATTGTGTTCGTCTTTAAACGTGATTAACGGCGCACCCGATTCGACCAACGCGGTAATAATTCCCTTCCATAATTCCATCGCATCGATAACTTTAACAGCATCGCCACGCGCTTCGGCGGCTAAATAAGCGCGTTCAAATTCTTCGCCGTACGTTTCGCATAATTCAGCGTTTTTGTGTGAACAAAATAACGACCATTTGTCGCGTGCTTCGACGCGCTGCATGAATAAATCGTTTGCCCAAATGTACGGGAAAATTTCCCGCGCTCTCAATCGTTCGTCACCATTCGGTTTTTTTAAATTGATAAAACGTTCAATATCGCCGTGCCACGGTTCTAAATATGCGGCGAACGAACCGTTGCGTTTGCCCGATTGATTTACACCAACAGCGGTGTCGTTGAAAACTTTCAAATACGGGATGATGCCAGAACTGATACCGTTTGTAGATTTGATTTCTGAACCCGCACAACGAACCCGCGTCCAATCGGTGCCGATGCCGCCAGCAAATTTTGAATACAACGCGCATTCGGTCATCGTGGCAAAAATGCCTTTGCCGAAATTCACGCCTTCTTGTTCTTCCCAAATCGAATCGTCGGTGGTGGTCACAAAACACGAAGACATTTGAGAAAAGGGAGTTCCCGAATTGAATAAAGTCGGCGTTGAGCTGACGAATTCAAATTTGGACAGTACGTTATAAAATTCAATCGCCCACGTTGTTTTTGTTTCTACTGATTCGTTTAACGCCAAACCCATTGCCACGCGCATCCAAAAATGTTGTGGCATTTCAATGAGTTTGTGGTTTTTGTCGCGCAATAAATAACGATCGTAAACGGTTTGCATGCCCAGATATTTAAACAAATCGTCGCGCGAAACATCAATTGCGTCATTTAATGTTTCTAAATCAAACGATTGCATTTCTTCTTTGACTTTTCCTAACGACACGGCGTTGGAAATATAATCGGTTAACGTTGGGTAGACGGTTTGTTGCGTGACTTCTTTATAAATTTGTTGCAGCAATAAGCGAGCAGCGGCGAATTCATAATCGGTTTTGCCAACGTCAATTAAACTCGCGGCACTGTTGACAAGGGCAGTGTGAATTTGGGCAGTTTTGATGCCATCAAAAAATTGAATATGTGCATTGGTTTCGATTTCCGACAACGAAACATTTAAACCATTGCACGCCCATTCAACGGCTTTGTGGATTTTGGCAATAGCGATTTTTTGAGATTCACCATTTCGTTTGATTACGATCATTTTAAATTACCTTGGTTAAAAATTTGTTTTAATTCGCGGAATAGGGGAGTGCTGTAACGTTTTTGCGGGATGCACAGATTCGCGTTAAAAATAGGATTAACGCAATATGTAGATTGTATATTCAAAATAATCACAAGATATAGATTTTTCGATGATTTATTTTGGGCAATAATGAAAATCAACGAGTTGTAAATTTTGGAATCGGTAGGGGAAGGCATTTTAGATAGTTTCATTATTCATTTAACATAATAACCATTATGCGAAGTTATTATTGCCAATTGAGAACTACAAAATTGCCGTATTTTCACAATTTTGAAATCCATATAATGTTAAAATACCTGCACTTGTTCACACACGTTCCATTTAAAAAAAATGACTCAACAACATACGCCACCTCCTGAAGAAATTGATGATATTCCAGTCCGAACAGTTTCAAAATATATCGCATTGAAGGATCACGACACACCGGTCAAAGTTTTGTTTACCGGCTACCTTTGCACGGTCGCAATTGGCTATTTATTCGCCATTATTCAGATTTTATTCACCCACGGCATGGCAGACGGAAAATTCGGTTTATCGGTCGATGATATTGTTTACAGCTATTATGGCAACCGTTCCGGCACCGTTTTAGAAACTAAACTCAATGGTTCAATGAAAGATAACGCCTCGGAACAAGAGCGTTTTGACATCATTCAGTGGGTGCGTGATGGTGCGGATAAAGACGATTATATCGACAACGGAATTCAAAAAATCGTTGAAAATAAGTGTGTTATGTGTCACAACAAAGACGCGGGCAGCTTGCCAGACCTGTCAAAATTCGACACGGTAAAAGCTCTCAGCGCACAAGATACCGGCGCGACTTTCGCCTCTTTGACGCGGATTTCGCACATTCATTTGTTCGGAATTAGTTTTATTTTCATGTTCGTCGGTATTATTTTCAGTTTCGCTGAAACAACTAAAACACGCTTGAAATGTATCGCCATTGGAATGCCTTATGTGTTCTTGATTGCTGATATTTTGTCGTGGTGGCTGACCAAGATTCACCCCATGTTTGCCATGTTGGTGATTCTTGCCGGTATGGGAATGGGCGCGTCGTTCGTGTATATGTGGGTTGTTTCGCTGCTTGAAATGTGGCTCTATAAACCCGTTTTTGTCAGTGGTTTAGGCATGCACTATTTGCAATGGCGCGACAATTTACAATCTGAAAAAATCAAAAAATGGCTCGATGTTGTTTTCGGCTTGATTAAGAAAAGCGTGCAGTTTATTTACACACAAATTGTCACGAACGCCCTGCCCTTGTTGAAAAAATTGTGGGACTTTTTGCTTAGTAAAATCAAAAAGTAATTCACGTTTTTAAATTTTCATCTGCGCGGTAATCCATTCATCGGTTATCGCGCTTTTCTTTTTGAGCCACTATGAAATTCGCCATTCAAATCAATTCCAGTCCTTATCATGCGTCTGCTAGTGTAACGGCGTTTCGTTTTGCAACGGCAGTTTTAGCGCAACGTCATGAAATTTTCCGCGTGTTTTTTTACCACGAAGGCATTTATCACGCACTTAAATCTGCCGCGCCCCCCGACGATGAATTGTCACTTTTCAAAAGCTGGTCAGAACTCGCTCAAAAACACGATTTAGATTTAGTCGTATGTATTTCAGCGGCGCAACGACGCGGTTTGACTAATGAAAATATCGCGGACGGTTTTCGATTGGGCGGTTTGGGGCAATTACTCGAAGCAACTATTTTGTCGGATCGTTTTTTGGTTTTTGGGTAAAATTATGACGAAAAATTTTTTATTTGTACTTCGAAAACCCAGTTACGACGGGATTTATGTGCAAGAAATGCTGGATATTATTTTAACTACGGCGGCATTTGAACAAAATGTGAGTGTGCTATTTTTAGACGATGCCGTTTTTCATCTAAAAACGAATCAAAATGCCCAAAATTCAGGTTATAAAAACACCGCTACGTTGTTTGAAATTCTACCAACGATGGACGTAAACGACATTTTTATTGAAACGGAATCGCTGGTTGAACGTGGTTTGCAAACGGAAAGGTTGACGCAATCGGTGCAACTGAAATCACGCGCCACAATTGCTGATTTCATGGCGCAATTTGATGTCGTTTTTGCAGGCTAATTTTTAAATAACCATAACTCAGCCGCTCTTGTTCTAAACGAATGTGATGCGTTTTTAACGTTTTAAAAACGGCTTGTTCAGCGGCTGTTAAATTCGCCAATTCATGCGTAACGGCTTTATTTTCCGGCTCGTTCACCCACAAATTTTCAAATTTCGTCAACGTTTCACGGTTCATTAAAAACGATTCGGTTTGCGGAAAATAACCGCGCATTCGGGATAAAATCGCAAAACCGTGACTGTCTAAATCGCCCCAATAATAAATTTTTACGTTTTTCAAAAGTCGCGCATTCACCAACAAATCAACTGCGTAACCTAAACCAAAAATGACCAGCGCATTTTCAACGTGCGGAAACGCCAAACCATTCACTTTATTTTCCGTGATAAAAACGGTGTTAATCGGTAGTTCGAGCCGATTAAATTCAAGCAAGTTCAACGTCAAATCCGTCAATCCACAAACCGCTAAACGCTTGTCTAAAATTCGCAACCGAATTTGCGGTAATTCATAACGCAAACCATAACGGCGTTCAAAACCGTGATGACTCAAACCCGTAACGGTTAAGTCCCGCGCGATTTCGGGCAAAATAACATCAAGAATGTCAGTCAAAATCGCTTTGTGATTCTCGATGAATTTGGTATCCACGCCTATAATATCGAGTTGTCGAATATAAAAATCAGGGCGCGGATGCTGTTCAAAATAATCGCAAACCGCCAGCAACGAAAACCAAACTGCCGCAAAATTCATCAGTTTGAACGGATAACGATTCAACCAATTTTTTAACGCTGGAAAACGTTGCAACGTTTTTTCTGCCAACGTTTTAAATTCTGAAAATTCGTCACTGTGACGCAAAAAACGTAAAAAAATCGTTTCCGTTTCAAATACAATCGCGCTGGGAATTTTTTGTTCGCCAAGTTGCCGATGATTGACAACGTGGTGCGAAATCGTAAAATCATGTTTTTTACTTTGTTCGTTCAACGAATAAATCGCCTCTTGAACCGCTGGAAATTCGGTTAATAACACTTTGGACGACCAACTTGGCAACGAAATCGTCACGGGGAAACACACGCTATTTTCTAAAAAGGTACGATGTAAATCACCGCGTTGCCAAATTTTTTCCGCCTGTTCGTGAACGTATTTGGACGAGATTAACTCACGCGCCATTAGCGGGTTTTTTCTGGTGATATTCGTGAATCGTCAAATTGCGTAACATCGATTTTTTGCCTTCTTCGTTATGCACCAAATTCACGCTTTTCACATAATTTTCAATGATATTGATTTTTTGCAGCGGGGTCACAATCAGCAACTGCAAATTCAATTTTTTAAATAATTCCAAACCATACCGCGCCGAATCGTCTGAACCACGCCCAAACGCTTCGTCAATCATCACAAAACGAAAACTGCGAGATTTGGTTTCGCCCCATTCCAAACCAAATTGATACGCCAACGCCGACGCTAAAATGGTGTACGCCAATTTCTCTTTTTGTCCGCCGGATTTTCCCGCCGAATCGGAATAGTATTCCTTTTCTTGATCGTCTTCGCGCCACCGTTCAGAAGCCGAAAATACAAACCAATTTCGCACGTCTGTGACTTTTTTTGTCCACTTTTTATCGGCATCAACGCTGCCTTCTTGCCCTTGAAAACGGTCGATTATTTTTTTCACTTGATGAAAGCGACGCTCATCATATAAATTTTCTTCGCTGCTTAACGCATCCGCTAAACACGCGCGTAAATCTTGCTGAAATGTACGAATTTCCCCGTCGTTATGCTGCTCACAAACCAGCGTAATGTATGTTCCGGTATTGTAATCAATCGCCGATAATGAACGATTTATACGACCGGTATTATCTCGAATAGCTTGCTGTTCTTTGTCTAAATTCGCTTGAAACATAGCGATTTTTTGAATCGTGCCTTCTTTGAGCATCTGATGAAACCGCTTTTCGTGACGCGGTAAATCTTCAGATTCCAGTTTTTCCAACATTTCAGCGAATTCCGATGCCGATTCCAATGACACATCCACGTCGCGCGTTTCGGCTTTGAAACTGTCTTTGTAAGTTTGCATTTGGCGGATAATTTTTTCGTGCAATCGATTTAACTTGCCCGTTTCACTAGCGATTTGCACGCCCAACCAATTCCGCATAACACTCAAATTATTTTCACACGTTGCGATTGTCAGCGTCACATTTGGCAACGCTAACGGTTGTAACGCGCGTAATTTCGGAAAAATAATTTTCCGTCTTTCCGCGTCCACACTTTCAAATACGTTCAAACTGTTCTGCAATGCGTTTTTATCACTTTCTAAATTCGTTTCAAATCTACCTTTGTCTGTTGTCGCGGTTTCCAGTTTAAACTCTTTGTCACGCAACTCTTCAGCACATCGTTCTAATTCGTTTTGGAGATGTTTGAGAATGTCAGAATCTTGCTCAATGTGTTTTTTCTCTGACAGTAAATCGTCAATTTTGCGCGTGAAACTTTGCCAATCGATTTCGTCAAACGCTTCCACATTCAGCAAATCGCGAGCTTTATCACGACGATTTTCCAAAGATTTATGTTGCAAATCGATACTTTTCAATTTTTGAATACAGGTAAAACCTTCTTGCACCAACGCCGCTTGTTGTTGTCCGAGCGATTCAATTTTAGCGTGATTATCCCAACCCAAAATAAATTTTGAACGGTCGTTAATCGAATAACGATCATCTTTTTCGTGCCGATTCGCGCCACTTTTGATTTGTCCTTGTTGGGTAATCGCTTTGGGTTGCCGCCGAAATTCGTCCAAATTATTCGCACAAAAATAATCAAAACGCAGGGCAATTTCATGACGCAACCAATCGTAAAAAGGGCTATTCGTTTGAATCCGTAATTTGTGAAACAGCGATTGCGGCGCGGGTAATTCAAATTTTTCAGCCACACATTCTTTGATGCGAAAATAAACAATGCGCCCTTTCAATCGATGGCTGTCCACATAATGCGCGACTTTTTCGTAATGTTCCTCCGCCACCAACAAACTCAAACCAAAATTGTGCAACACCCGCTCAATCGCGCCTTCCCATTCGGGTTGAGTTTCATCGACATTGAGCAATTCGCCGATAAATGGCACCGAATCAATCGAAACGCCAATCGCCGCGCAAAGCTGTTCGCGCATTTGCAAATTAGAAAGCGGAATGTTGCTGCGACGCGCTCGCAAAGACGTTAATTCGTCGTCTAATTGCTTGACCATTTCTTCTGTTTTGTTGCGCTGAATCGTCATCACCATTTTTTCTTGAGTGAGATTGGCTTGTTGCGGCTCGATTTCAGTCAATAATTTTTGCGTGTGTTGGCGATTATCCAAAAAACTGTCGCTGTCGTGCGCGGGTGCCAAATCAATCGCGGCGCAAAACGCTTGATAACGCTTGGCTTGATGCCCTTTTTGTTGTTGCTGACCTTGCAAACGCGAAATTTCTGTCGCCAACGTTTCCAAACGCCGCCCGCCATTATCTTCAATACTTTGTTTCAGTTGGTCGCGATGATCACGCAAATCAGAAATATCTTGTTGTTGTCGTAATAATTTTTGTCGATGTTTCGTCAAGTCGATTTCGCGCTGGCTAATGCGCTGTGTTAATAATTCGATTTTGTGATGGGCAAAATACGCATCTACCGATTCGCGACACTGTTCTTTTTCAACATGAATTTTTTGAAATTGTTGATGCGCGTGGTAATCGACAAATAGCGGATGCAACAATTCAAGCTGTGACTTCGCTTTTAAAATGGCTTTGTGAGCGCGATTCAAATCGTCAAACTCACGACAAATTGATTCCACGCGCTCTTGAACGGGCGGTTGTTCAAGCATTTTATTGCGAACAAATTCCGTTAAATTCCCCACCGATTTCATCGATACGGTTTGATAAAACAACGTCAACGCTTGCTCCGAATCAATGCCTAAATGACGGCGAAAATCGGCAGAATACGAACTAAAACTGTCAAAAATTTCGACGTGATCGAGGCGTTTCAAACGCTTTTTCAAGTCTGAAATATCGCTGCCAAAGTGAGAAAAATCATGCTCAATGGTTAATTCATTCGTGCTGACAATGTAAAAACGTTCAGGTTGTGCTTTATCTTCTTTGCAGGAAAAAACCTGCGCCAACGTGACTTTGCTGTCATAACCGTGATTGTAAAAATAGCCGAGCAAAACGCTGTAATTATTTTTATCACGCAACGGAACAGGCTTTGATGTTAAATCTTCGGCTTCTTTGCCACTTTTATAATGTCCGCGCACATAGGATTCTAAATTGCGTTCTTTGCTTTCCGCGCCCGCCGCTTTGTTATAGGTAATTTGTTGCGTGGGAACGAGTAGCGTGGTCAACGCATCGACAACCGTTGATTTTCCTGAGCCAATATCGCCCGTCAACAACGTATTTTCACCATTGGGGGAAATATGCCACACGGTTTTGTCGAACGTTCCCCAATTGTAAAGTTCAAAACGATGCAGACGAAAACCCGCCTGTTCATCATCCGTCATAGATTCAAGCTGCATGTTTTGCATAATTTTGATATATCGTCAGTTTTTCGTTAAAAGAAATCAGCCATTCCGCATCCACCAGCGCAATCACAATGCGTTGAATTTCTAAATTTTCGCCGTCCGTTTTCAGTTTGCGTAAAAACCCCAGCTCAATCACTTTACTAATTGTGGTTTTAATTTGTTCGATGGTTTGCGCTTCATTGCTTTTTTCAGGCATAAAAACCAGCATAGAATTTTCTAAATCTTGGCGCGACACAATCACACGCATTTGGTCACCATTTGCGTCAGCTTCAACGATTTTTTTACGCAACAACACGCACAACAAGCTAGTCGCATAACTCATTGGGCGACGCGCCATTAAACGTGGCAATGCCTTTTCTTTGTCCGCGCTATCATCGACGCTCGCGGCTTGTTGATATAACCATGCGAATCCTTCGCTGTCGTCAATTTGTAAATCCAAGCCCAAAACGCGAATGTAATCGCGCACTTCGGTTTCTAAATCAAACAAATTTTGCCATAAAACAGGCTG
Organism: uncultured Pseudomonadota bacterium; assembly: GCA_903870545.1. GTDB lineage: Bacteria > Pseudomonadota > Gammaproteobacteria > Methylococcales > Methylomonadaceae > UBA10906. The sequence goes on along the minus strand of CAIQDI010000023.1, from coordinate 34,050 downwards.
CTCATCACGAAACAAAATGCCTTTTAAAAGGTGAATTAACACGGGAGAAAGTTTGGATTGTCGTAAAGATTCAGTCATATTTTTCGATTAGATTCGGCTAAAAATAATGCGCGGCATTAGGGCAGATTTTTTCACACCTTCGTCACTGATCCACTCAATTTCAACGGTTTTTTCAGTTTCCACCAATCCGCCGTTTTCTATGGTGGCCAAGTTCAAATAAGTGACCAATTCACTCAAGCCTTTTTCCAGCGGGTGTGCGAAACAAATTTCTTCAAGTGTGATTTGGGTTTTGGTTTGTAGCATTTTACGAATTCGCTCTTGCAACATCGGCGCATCAACGTAATGCTGGCGATAAAGTAAATCAATTTCAAATTCAGCCACGCCTGAAATCAAGGCTTTCGAAGACAAAATGGGGCGCGTTGGCGGACGAAATAAAATCCGCGACATTGGCAAATTGATTGCCGCTTTTGTATCATCCAAAAACATAAAATCTTTGTCTTTCGGTGGATTCTGTTTGATGGCAATCGCTTGTTTTTCGACCTCGTGAATAATCGCCATAATGCGTTTATTTTCCTGCCAAACTTGGTCGTCTAAATAACGGCGTAATTGCTCCACCAAACTCGAACTGGTGCGTTGTACTTTTTCGCCCGCTTCGAGCAAATGGTATTTCATGCGCGGTAATAATTCGTCAGGCTGACAACTTTTTACTTCGTCGAGAGCCAACACTTTTTGAATTAACTCGTTGAATTCTTCTTGTTTAACGGGCGACATCAGCAAATGCCAAAAGGCTTTAAAACTTTTCCCTTGGTCGGAATTGCCAATTTCGTCGTGTTCGCCAAAAATTTCGTCGAGTAATTCGCCTTTATGCTTGTTGCTGGTGGTAATTTTTTCGCGCGTATTTCGGTCGAGTTGGCGAAAATTCTCTTCCACTTGGCGAAAATCCATCAACAAACTTCGCGCCGTTTCTTCGAGTTGATAAAAGCGTTCTTTCACTTGGCGCGGGTCATAACTAATGATTTCGCCATTTTGCAAACGTTGAATTTCAGTGTCAATAAGCGATTTTTGCAATTCTAATTCCACAATGCGTTGAGTGGGATCGGTTTGCGTGGTTTGCAAAATATTTTTCAGCAAATCAAACACCGTCAGCAAGCGTGATTCTGTGCCGATAAATTGTTTTTGCTCCAAACTGCGTAACCATTCAATCGCTTTTTCGCTAGCGGGTGTTAAATCAAATTCAGGCTCATCACTATTTTCGGTGTAATACTTTCGCAAAAAGCCATTATCGCCGTGCGCCCAATCGGTTAAATAGGCTTTTGCCAGTTTCGGATACGTTTTTTCGCCGTGAATTTTTCGCAAATGAAACAACGTATCGTCCAATTTTTCGACCAAATGACTTTGCGACAACGAACGGCTATTCGTTTGAATGAAAGCGCGATAAAAAAAATTGATAATCAGCGGCGCATTATCAGCGCGTAATAATTGCCACGTCGGATGTTCGCGCAGCTTAACTAAATAATCGTGTTCCATTTTCTACACCAACGCTTTCGCCTGTAAATCCGCGTGATAAGACGAACGCACCAGCGGCGCACTCGCCACCTGTTTAAAACCTAAGGCTTTCGCCGTTTCGGCGTAACGGTCAAATTGCGTGGGCGTAACGTATTCTTCAACGGCTAAATGCGCTTTGCTCGGTTGTAAATACTGCCCCAACGTCAACATGGAACAGCCGACCGCTAATAAATCGCGCATAACCTGTTCAACTTCTTCTTCTGTTTCACCAATGCCCAACATCAAACCCGATTTCGTGGGAATGGTTGGTTTTGCGGCGTGAAATTGACGGAATAATTCTAATGAGCCTTGATAATCCGCCCCCGGTCTGGCTTTCGCGTACAAACGCGGCACGGTTTCCATGTTGTGATTAAATACGTCGCACGGTTGCGCGGCGAGAATTTCAACCGCTTTTTCAATTCGACTGCGAAAATCCGGCACCAGAATTTCAATTTTAGTTTGGGGCGTTTGTTCTCGAATTTGTTGAATGCAATCGGCAAAATGTCCCGCGCCACCGTCGCGCAAATCGTCACGATTCACCGACGTAATCACCACATATTTCAACGCCATCGTTTGCACCGCGTCAGCGAGTTGGCGCGGCTCATTAACATCAAGCGATTGCGGTTTACCGTGTGCCACGTCACAAAACGGACAACGGCGCGTACACAAATCACCCATAATCATAAATGTTGCCGTACCGTGTTTGAAGCATTCGGCAAGATTCGGACACGCTGCTTCTTCACAAACGGTGTGCAATTTACTTTCACGCAAAATCTGTTTGATACGGCTAGTTTCTTGACCCGACGGCAATTTAATCCGAATCCAATCGGGTTTGCGTAACGGCGTTTCAGTGATTTCAACTTTAATCGGAATACGCGCCAATTTTTCACTGTTGCGTTGGTGGGTTTCAGGCGTGGCGCGGGAAGGAGCTTGATAATCAGTCATTAAAATTTTTCAGTAAGTTAAAAACAATGTGTTGAGCCAGTTCGTCGGTTTCGATAATAATGCCAAAATCCGCCAATTGTGTCATTTTCAAATCGGCATAACCGCACGGATTGATAAAATTAAACGGTGTTAAATCCATGTTGTTATTCAAACTCAAGCCGTGATAACAACCATTTTGTTTGATTCGCAAACCGATGGAACCCATTTTTTTATTTTCGACATAAACGCCACGGGCATCGGCACGCGCCACAGCGCAAATTTTATAATCCGCCAACGTTTGAATCATGGCATTTTCGAGAAGCGCGACAATTTGCTGGCTATTCAGATTCAAGCGTTTCAAATCAAACAAAGTATAAATAATTGCCTGACCTTCGCCGTGATACGTCACCTGCCCGCCTCGGTCGGTTTGAACAACTGGCGTATTGCCCACGTTTAACAAATGTTCGCGTTTGCCATTCAAGCCCAATGTGTAAACAGGAAAATGCTCAACCAGCCAAATTTCATCGGGCGTTTCGGATGTGCGATTTTGGGTAAATGCTTGCATATCACGCCACACGTTTTCGTAAGGCTGAACGCCCAATTTGCGGATTTTGAACTGCCTGATACTTTCCAAAATGAACATTCCTGCTAGGTTTGATTGTTGATTATCGTGGCGATAATCGCACATTTCTTAGTAATCGCGTATTATTTAGTGCCTGGTTTCGTAGTTTGAGAGACCAAACGTAATAATAACAATAAGATACTTGGAGGGTTTGCCATGAGTTTTGATTTCAAACGTGTGTTAAAAGTTGAACGCAATTTAAGCGTAAAGGAAAAACAGTACCGTTTGTACGCCGGCGTTGTGATGATTTTAATATCAGTCTTTACCGCGAGTATTGCGCTATTAGTATTTGGTGTGTTTTGTGTCGTTGAATTTTATTTGTCATGGTGTCCGATTTGTTCAGGCTTGAACAGAAACACTTATGAAAATTCGTGATTGAAAATGTAGGCGGTTTATAACTGCCTTTAGATTAGAAAGGCGGGCAAGAATTGGATTCTTGCCCGCTTTTTGGTGATTAAGATTCTGCTTTTTGTTCGCGTGCCAACAAATTTTGAACCGCTTCACGCGGCGCAAGTCCTTCGTAAAGCACTTTGTACGTTTGTTCGGTAATCGGCATATCAATACCAAATTTTTGCGCTAATAAAAAAGTTTGTTTCGCTGCCGAAACGCCTTCGATTTCTTGACCAATTTCTTGTCGTGCTTCATCAGGACTTTTGCCTTGTCCCAACGCCAAACCAAATCGCCGATTGCGCGATTGATTGTCGGTACACGTTAAAATCAAATCGCCTAACCCCGCCAAACCCATAAACGTGTCTTGTTTGCCACCGAGTTGAATTCCTAAACGAATAATTTCATTTAGACCGCGTGTAATCAACGCCGCACGAGTATTTGCACCGTAACCCAAACCGTCAGCAATACCGGCGGCAATCGCCATCACGTTTTTCACCGCGCCACCGACTTCCACCCCGATTAAATCGCTGTTGGTGTACGCGCGAAACCGTTCACTGTGCAAAATCGTCGCGAGTTGTGCCGCAAATTCAGGTTGAGTCGAAGCAATCGTAATCGCCGTCGGTAAATCTGCCGCGACTTCTTTTGCAAAACTCGGCCCCGAAACCAACGCGGCAGGCGTTTCTGAACCAAAAACTTCCGCCACGATTTCATGCAACAAACCGCCGTTTTCTTTGTTAAAACCTTTGGTTGCCCACGCAATTTTTACATTTTCAGACACCAGCGGTTTCAACTTTTGCAACGTATCTTTGAAGGCGTGCGAGGGAACAGACACCAAAATAATGTCACTGAACGCCGCCACTTCCGCTAAATCTGACGTAAGTGTCAAATGGTCGTTAAATGGCAAATCCGGCAAATATCGTCGATTTTCGCGGTCGAGTTTCAACGTTTCAATGTGCGCGGGATGATGCCCCCACAATAGCGTTTGGCAACCGTTTCGCGCTGCCAACATGGCTAATGCCGTTCCCCAAGATCCCGCGCCCAGTACCGCTATTTTGTTCGTCATAAACTTTAGTTGATTGCGTCAGAACTGGGCGCATTCACAGCTGGTTCTTGTTGTGCTTGAGCGTGTTGCGCGTAAAGCGCGTCAAAATTAACCGGCGCAAGAATGAATTGTGGGAAACCGCCTTTTGCGACTAAATCCGACACCACTTCGCGGGCGTACGGAAACAAAATATTCGGACAAAAGCTCCCCACCATGCCGCCCATTTCTTGCTCGGTGAAACCACCCAAAACGAAAATGCCCGCTTGCGTAACTTCCACCAAATACGCCACGACTTCGTCGCTTTTCACCGTGATGGTTAATTTAATCGCCACTTCAGCCAGGTTTTCGTCGAGTTGTTGCACGTTGGTCGCCAAATTAAATTCAACGGTTGGTTTCCATTCTGCCACAAAAACTTGTGGTGAATTGGGCGTTTCAAACGAAATATCTTTCGTGTAAATTTTTTGAATTGCGAATTGTTTTTCTTGTTCAGCCATGATGTTTCTCTCTTAAAATTAAAGTGGTGGAATGGTAAAAAGTTTTAGTTTGCTTTAGAAATGCGGTTCTTGCTGGTGATTTTAATCGGTAATTTGTATTCATCCTGCCACGCCGTCATGCCGCCCGTCAGAATTAACACGTTTTCAAAGTCGGATTTAGTCAGCAATTTTGCTGCGGCTGCTGCACGAGTTCCCGTTTGGCAAGTAATCAATACCAGATTTTTTTTATATTGTTGCAGCGTGGGAAGTTGTTCACTTAATTTACTGAGTGGCGCGTTAATCGCGTTTTCAATGTGACCTTGAATAAAATCAGGCGATTCGCGCACATCCAACACAATCGTATTTGCGTCGTCAATTTTCATCACGGCTAACATCGGTGAAATGAAATCGAACCTTCTGGATAGAGTATCAAAAAATTCTTGTATGAGTAAAAATGTCACCACTGCCATCGCTAATGACAAAATGTAATGATTTAAAATAAATTCGAGATAACGATCCATGCGCCTGCTTTCTGTGAAGTGAATAAAGAATGCAAAATCATACCTTAATTTTGAACTAGGATGGTTATTTCAACGAAAAAACGTGGTGGTATTTTCTAAAATAAGGCATTTTTTTGTAACGGCAACCCGACATCAAACTGTTTTCAAAAAAAGCGGAAACAATAATTTAAACGTGGTGCCTTGATTCGGCTGCGTCGTATTTGAATATACCAAAATGTGACCATTTGAATGATGCACAATACCGCTCAACGTTGATAAACCTAATCCCGTGCCTTCGCCTTGTTGTTTCGTGGTGAAAAAAGGATCAAAAATTCGGTTAATAATGTGTTGTTCAATTCCGGTGCCATTATCCGACACACTTAATTCAATAAAATCTCCCTTTATGGCTGCCGCACACGCCACACAATAGGCTTTTACATTAGTCACTGTCCGCAATGAAATTTGAATAACGCCACCTTGTTCTTTCATAGCATCTCGTGCATTTACCGCTAAATTTATTAAAATTTGATGCAAATCAAAGGAATCAATTTGAATATCATCAGTACACTCTAAAGTCGCTTCAGCAGTAATTCCATCGGTTAACGCCGTCCCTAAAATTTCTAAGACTTCCTTAATCAATACTTGCGTTGGCTTTACGTCCATTTTTTCCCGCATCACGTCTTGACGACAATATTTCAATTAAAGCGGCGGCACGCTTTACCGCTACACTCACTTGCTCGGTATTATTTTCAAGTTCTGCGCGTAACACTTTATCAGCAATATCATCGGCAACGTATTGATTCATTTCGTTATAACCTAATACACACGCTAAGATATTATTAAAATCGTGGGCAATGCCAGAAGTCAGTCGCCCCATACATTCTAACTTTTTCTTGTGGTTCATCTGCTTGTTTAAAATTTCATTTTTATTATAAGAACGCGCAAGTTCAGCGGCACGCGCTTCTTTTTCCGCGTGTTCCACTTTGATTATTACAAGATCCGTTGCACGTTTTTCTTTTTCAATATTCTGAAACATCAATTCCCGATTAGCAATCACGAGTTCAGCCGCCCGCTCTTCTTTTTCTCTGTATTGCAAAGCCAGTTCTTGTTGAGTTCTCAGTAATTTTTCAGTGCAATACTGCTTTACTGCGTTTTGAAAAATCAGCTCTTTGTTCGCTAGAATCAATTCAGCCGCCCGCGCTTCTTTTTCGTTATTTTGAAAAATAAGCTCTTTAGTCAATGCCGTCAGTTCTTGGGTAATTAAAGCGACGCGGTATTCGGCAGATTGTTGAATATCGCCTTTGCGGCTGTGTTTGTTCGATAAAACGGTTGTGCTGTTTGAGCATGGTTGAACATCGCCTTTGCGGCTGTGTTTACGTTCACCTTCGTTCTTATTTTTTTGATTTTCTTTTTCTTGCATCATAATTTTGCTTAGTTTTTATTACGTCACGTTGGAGAATTAGCGGTAAAAAGTTCAATTAGCCGGCAAATATTACTACCATTTTTTAAAATACGACAATTTTAGTGACGCATTAAGTTTTTGAAGTAACTACCAGCAACGTTTATCTTTTCTGTTGGTATAATGCACCGCAAGTACCCCCTACCCTTCGCCAATCAATTGTTATGAGGAAAAATCATGGTTCAACGTATTAAGCCGTTAGTTTTATTGATTCTTGATGGATTCGGCTATTCCCCAGAAACGGAAAATAACGCTATTGCACTAGCGAAAACGCCGTGTTGGGACAGATTGCAAAAAACGTATCCGATGACGTATTTGAACTGTTCGGGTCACGTTGTCGGTTTGCCCGATGGACAAATGGGCAATTCCGAAGTCGGACATTTACACATTGGCAGCGGGCGTTATGTGCCGCAAGATTTTTCAAAAGTGAACGACGCGATTGTCGATGGCAGTTTTTTTGAAAATCCGGTGTTGTGTCAAGCCGTGGACGCAGCGAAAAATAACGATAAAGCGTTACACATTTTAGGATTACTTTCAGCCGGTGGCGTTCACAGTCACGAAGCGCAAATTGCCGCGATGGTAGAACTTGCCGCGAAACGCGGGCTGACAAAAATTTACGTTCACGCGTTTTTAGATGGACGCGACGTGCCGCCAAAAAGTGCCGCGAGTTCCTTCACATTTTTAGAAAATAAAATGGCGGAATTGGGCGCAGGAAAAATCGTGTCGATGACGGGACGTTTTTACGCGATGGATCGCGATAATCGTTGGGAACGTGTGGAACAGGCTTACAAAATGTTGATGCAAGCCGACGCGCCCCATTTTGCAACAACCGCTCAAGCGGGTTTAGAAGCCGCTTACGAGCGCGGCGAATCCGATGAATTTGTGTTGCCAACGTTAATCGCCGCCAATCCCGAATCAGTGATTTCAATTGGTTTGGAAGATTCTGTGATTTTTATGAATTTCCGTGCTGACCGCACGCGAGAAATTAGCCAAGCGATTACCGAGCCTAATTTCGACAAATTTGAACGGAATCACGCGCCCCATTCGGGTTATTTTGCGACGTTGACCGAATATCACGAAAAATTCACTTATCCGATTGCGTTTCCATCGGTTGAAATTAAAAATAGTTTGGGCGAATATCTGTCACAACTCGGCATGACGCAATTGCGTTTGGCTGAAACGGAAAAATACGCACACGTTACCTTCTTTTTTAACGGCGGACGGGATGAACCATTTGTCGGCGAAGACCGCATTTTAATTCCGTCGCCGAAAGTCAGAACGTATGATTTACAACCCGAAATGAGTGCGCCCGAAGTGACGTATCATTTGGTGAAAACCATTCTTGAAGAAGAACACGACGTGATTATTTGCAATTACGCGAACTGCGATATGGTTGGACACACGGGGAATTTAGAAGCGGCAATTTTGGCAGTGGAAGCAGTGGATTATTCGCTGCACTGTATTGTCGATGCACTAATTTCTGTTGGTGGACGCATGTTAATTACGGCGGATCACGGCAACATCGAACAAATGACCGACGAAAATACACATCAAGCGCACACCGCGCACACCACGAATGTTGTGCCGTTGGTTTATGTGGAAGGCGATGGTGCGTTGGCAGACGGTGGAAATTTAGCCGATATTGCCCCGACGATGTTAGCGATTTTAGGCATTACGCCGCCCGCTGAAATGAGCGGCAAATCGTTGTTGCGCTGAGTTGTGACACGTTTGTTTAAATTCTTTTTTGGCTTATTTTTTATATTTAGCGTGGCGAATAGTCACGCTGAAATGTCGGTCGATAAATCCACGTTGCTCAATAATCAACTCGCTGAACTTGATAAATTGTACGGCAACACCTCGGCGTTATTGAGAACGTTGGAAAATCAAACCGCGCACCAGAAGCAAAATTTAGCAAAAATTCACACCGAAGTTCAAGTGTTGACGCTGGAAATTAGCAAACAAAACGACGAACTCGCGGGACAAGTGAAAACGATGTACGCGATGGGGCATAAAGAACGATTGAAGTTATTGCTAAATCAAGAAAACCCCTTATTATCTAGTCGAATGTTGGCGTATTACGATTATTTGAACGCGCGGCGCGTGAATCAGCTGAATAATGTGAGCGATATTTTGCGGCATTTGGAAAAATTAAAGCAACAAAATGAAGCCGAAACCGCGCAACTTGAACAAAATTTGACGAAAAAACACCTTGAACAAAATGCGGTAGAATCGCTCAGAAAACAACGAGCGCAATTATTGAAACAAGCGAATCCTGATTTTTTGTCGAACGAACAACAAATCAATCGCTTGAAAGACAGCGAAACGACGTTGAAAAATTTACTTTCGACGTTACAAAACTCGAACAGCGATTTAAATTCTGAAATTGAAAAAGCGCGGGCGTTGCGTAAAACACGTTTGGAAGCAGAAGAAACTGTTTTTGTTGCGCCCAAATTAGCGGACGAAGAACCGCCAATTGTGGCGAAAGTTCACACAGAAATGCCTGTTGTCGCAACAATCACGCCACCGCTTAACGCTGAAAACTTTCCGCCGTTAGCCGGTGACTTTTCTACGTTGAAAGGCAAATTACCGTGGCCATTAAAAGGTGAAATGATGAAAAAATTCGGCAGCGCACGAGAAGAAGGTAAATTAGACGGCGTAATAATTGCCGCCGATGAAGGCACGGAAATTCACACCATTACCGATGGCAAAGTGATTTATGCCGATTGGATGCGCGGTTATGGAAATCTGATTATTGTTGATCACGGCAAAGGCTATATTAGCTTGTATGCGTTTAATCAAAGTTTGTATAAAAAAGTCGGTGAGGTAGTCAATTCAGGCGATGTGATTGCCACGGTAGGTTTGAGCGGCGGTCATGATAGAGCAAGTTTGTATTTTGGTATTCGTAAAAAAGGCAAATCGCTCAATCCGGTGGAATGGTGTAAGTGAAAACAGCAAAACGATTAAAACCCTAAATTTAAAAACTATTCGAGTATGAAAAAAAAATTATGTTAAAAAAGAAAAGTGTTTATTGGTTGTCATTAAGTGTGGCGTTAGGCGGCACGATTGGCATGAGCAGCAACGTTTTTGCCCAACGCGCTGCAACGGTACCCAGCGAAGTCGCGGTCGATTCCGAAACGTTACCATTGGAAGATTTGAAAACGTTTACCGAAATTTTTGGACGCATCAAACAAGATTACGTTGAACCCGTTTCAGACAAAAAATTGTTGGAAGACGCGGTGCGTGGGATGTTGAGCGGTTTAGATCCGCATTCGGCATATTTGGTTGCCGAAGAATATCAAGACTTAAAAGAAGGCACGACCGGACAATTTGGCGGTTTGGGTATTGAAGTCACGATGGAAAACGGCTTTATCAAAGTCGTGTCACCAATTGACGACACGCCCGCACAACGCGCCGGCATTAAAACGGGCGATTTGATTATTCGTTTGGACGACAAACCCGTGAAAGGCATGACGTTAGCGGATGCCGTGAAACTGATGCGCGGCGATGCGGGCAGCAAAATTATGTTGACGGTGGTGCGCGAAGGTTCGGAAGCTCCGTTGAAAATTTCATTGACGCGCGATATTATCAAATCGAAAAGTGTTAAAAGTAAAATGCTCGATAAAAATTATGGTTATGTGCGAATCAGCAGTTTTCAATCCGGCACGGGCGAGAATTTGAAAGAAGCCTTAGCGAGTTTGAAAAAAGAAAACGGCGGCACGTTGAAAGGCTTGGTTTTGGATTTACGGAATAATCCGGGCGGCGTGTTGAATGCGGCGGTGGATGTCAGCGACGCATTTTTGAAAAGCGGTTTAATCGTTTACACCAAAGGACGCATTCCGAATTCTGAAATGCGTTTTAGTGCCGCGCCCGATGATTTAATCGACGACGCGCCCATGGTGGTTTTGATTAACGCCGGTTCGGCTTCGGCATCGGAAATTGTAGCCGGTGCATTACAAGATTCTAAACGCGCCATTATTATGGGCGAAAAGTCATTCGGCAAAGGTTCGGTGCAAACGATTTTACCAACCAGCAACGGTTCAGCGGTGAAATTAACCACCGCCCGTTATTACACGCCGTCGGGTCGGTCGATTCAAGCGGAAGGCATTGAACCCGATGTGCCATTGGCGCAAATGAAATTGGAATCGGTGGAAAAATCAGATTTCAAACCGGTGAAAGAATCGGATTTGTCGAACCATTTACAAAATAAAAAAGAAAAAGCTGCGACTGAATCAGAAGCGGCGGGCGCGAAAGAAAAAGATGCCACCGACGCAAAAGATTACGCTTTGAATGAAGCGTTGACGTTGTTGAAAGGCATTAGCATTATGAAACGTTAATTTTTAAATCAACCAAGAGCATTTATGTCAAACACAAAAAAAGTAGTTTTAGCGTATTCCGGTGGTTTGGATACATCGGTCATTTTGAAATGGTTACAAGACGTTTATCAATGTGAAGTCGTGACGTTCACGGCAGATTTAGGACAAGGCGAAGAAGTCGAACCCGCTCGCGCCAAAGCCCAAGCGTTAGGCATTAAAGAAATTTACATTGACGATTTGCGTGAAGAATTTGCCCGCGATTTCGTCTTTCCGATGTTTCGCGCTAACACGGTTTACGAAGGCGAATATCTTTTAGGAACGTCGATTGCCCGTCCGTTAATTGCGAAACGGCTGATTGAAATTGCCAACGAAACCGGTGCCGATGCTATTTCACATGGCGCGACGGGCAAAGGAAACGATCAAGTGCGTTTTGAATTGGGCGCGTATGCGTTGCGTCCTGATATTCATGTGATTGCTCCGTGGCGAGAATGGGATTTGAATTCGCGCCAATCGTTGTTGGATTACGCCGCGAAACACGGCATTCCAGTCGAACAGAAACAAGGCGGTTCGTCACCGTATTCGATGGACGCGAATTTGTTGCACATTTCCTACGAAGGTCGCGTGCTAGAAAATCCGTGGACGGAACCCGAAGAAACGATGTGGCGTTGGACGGTTTCACCCGAAAATGCACCCGACCAAGCGACGTATATTGAGCTGACGTTTGCGCGGGGCGATATTGTGGCGATTAACGACGAACCCGTTTCGCCAGCGACGGTGTTGGAACGCTTGAATAAAATTGGCGGCGAAAATGGCATTGGGCGTTTGGATATTGTTGAAAATCGTTATGTCGGTATGAAATCACGCGGTTGTTACGAAACGCCCGCTGGAACGATTATGCTGAAAGCGCATCGCGCGATTGAATCGTTAACGCTTGACCGCGAAGTCGCCCATTTGAAAGATGAATTGATGCCGCGTTATGCGACCATTATTTACAACGGTTATTGGTGGAGTCCAGAACGTCAAATGTTGCAAACGATGATTGATGAATCGCAACTCAACGTGAACGGTAAAGTGCGTTTGAAATTGTACAAAGGCAACGTGATTGTAGTTGGGCGCGAATCCGCCACAGACAGTTTGTTCGACGAAAGCATTGCGACGTTTGAAGATGATCAAGGCGCGTACGATCAAAAAGATGCGGCGGGTTTTATTAAATTGAATGCGTTGCGGTTACGAATTGCGGCAAAACGTAAAGTGAAATAAATTTTACGGCGCGTCAAAAAGGCGGGGTGAATTGAATAAATTCACCCCGCCTTTTTTGTTTTTAAAAAATTTTTCAATCGCGAGTGGCTAATTTATAAAGTGGCATTGACGCAATCCGCGTATCAATTTGGGTGGCAAGCGTTAAATACGCCGGACTTTGGGTGGATTCAAAAAGACGTTTAAAGTCAGCTTCATTCATGTGTTCCGGCAAATCACGCGGATCGGGCATAAAGTCGCGATAATCGTTGATTTTAGCGGTTAATGCTTGAAGCCGTCGCGCATTTTCAGGTGACGAAACCGCCAGTTCACCAAAACGACTGCCCGCTTTATCGGCGGCTAAATCAACAAAACTAAAACCACTTCCCCCCGCTCGGGTGTCGCTCAATTCTTTAGCTTCGCCCAACGCATTCGCTACCTGACTATTTGTTGAAGCCGTCAACGCCGCCGTGCCGATAAAATGCTGTGCTAAATCCGAACGTTTATACAAAAATGCCGCCATTGGTGGCACGTCTTCTCCGTTGACATAATCGTTAATCGCTAAAATTGCGCTGCGATTTTCCTGAATCGCAGTTTCTAACGTCGCGCGTTGATACGCTAATTCAAACACCGCTTTTAATAATTCAGCGAGCGATAATCGCCATTTTGAATCACGTTGCGTGAGAACTTCTACGATTTTTTGCTGATAAAGTTGGCGACTTTCGGCGTTAATTTGTGCGCTTTGGTTCGTGGAATCATAAAAAATTGTGAGCGTTTTATTGTCCATGACCACGCGCAGAATTGGTTTTGTCGCCAAAATAAAATAATCATTCAAAAATGAATGGCGAATCATCGCGTGAATCACCCAATCCGCGAGTTTTGCCGGCAATAATAATTGCCCGACTTTAAACTTTGTAATGCGTGGCAATGGTTTACCCATTTCGCTACTGAGGCGAAAACTCACGGTGAAATAATTGGCAAATCGATTCGCCGGCAAGGTGAATGTCGCGCTGCAACGCAGTTTATTGTTAATCAATTCAATGTGAATCGCACTTTGTCGATAGCGATTCAGCAAATAATTTCCGGCAAGATTTAAATCCGCTTCCGTAAACGTAATTGCCGCAATGTCGTCAGGTTTTATTTTGGTGCCTTCGTACAAAATTTTTCGCGCTTGCGTGACGTTTTCTGCTGTGAGTTTGGTTTGTGGCGGCTGATTATTTTCAGCGCGTAAACCGCTAATCAACACAAACACACACAATAAAAATAACAGTGTGAAAAATCCTGCGACGATTCGCACGACAAAAATAAAATTAACGCGCGGCATCATTATGAAAATTCGAGTTTTAATCCATCAGAAATTAAATGTTCCGCTTCATGCTTCAAATCGGCGTGTGTCAGGGGTGACGTATTTAACCAACCCTCAGGAAAGCGTAAGGTTGTTTTTGATTTTGAGCATGAAAATTGAAATGGCGGCAATTCATAATCCTGACGATTACGATGCAGCAACACGGCAAGCCGTAATAATAACGCTAATTTTGGAGCTTCAAGATTCCACGGCGCAGGTAAATCGGCGAATATTTTTAACGAGAATTTGCGCCGATGCGTTCGGACAATGGTCGCTAATAACATTTGATCTTGCCGTGAAAATCCCGCGAAATCACCGTTTTCAATCACATACGCGCTGTGTTTGTGATATTGATTATGAGCAATATCGCGTCCGAGTTCGTGTAAATCTGCCGCCCAATACAAAAACTGCTGCGCTTGCTCCAGCTCAATTTGAAAATAGTCGAGCGGTAATTCTGCCAGCAAATAATCCAAGGTGTGTTTAATCCGTAGCGCGTGTTGATTATCGACATGATAACTTTCGGCAATACTGCGAACCGTTGCTGCCCGAATATCGTGGTCATAAATTCGTCCCAACAAATCATGAATCAACCCTTCGCGCAACGCACCATCCGATACCGTCATTTGGCAGATATTCAGGCTTTGAAACGTCGCATAAACAATCGCTACACCCCCGACAAACACCGGCAACCGCTCAACATCGAGGTCAGGCAAATTCAACTCGTTAATATGCGAGCAAGTGTAAATATGCTGCACCAGTTGTTCTAAGCCTTCAATCGTAATGCCGTTATTACTCCAATTTTTTGCCTGTAGCACTTTATCAATAGACCGTAAACTTCCTGACGCGCCAATCGCTTCATTCCAATTTTTACGGTGGAATTTTTGCTGAAACGGTTCTAATCGCCGTTGGGCAAATAAAATCGCTTCGTTAAATGCCGCTTTCGACAATTTGTCATTTTTAAAAAACAAATTGCTCACCGTCACGCAACCCATCGGCACACTTTCTTTGTCGAGTGGATTGTCGCCGGAACCAATAATATATTCGGTACTGCCGCCACCAATATCCATCACCAAACGTAATTTCGTCGGGCTACTCAAACTGTTCGCCACGCCTTGATAAATCAATCGGGCTTCTTCAATGCCCGAAATAATATGAATCGGATGATTTAACGCTCGTTCCGCTTTTTCTAAAAACTGCGCGGAATTTTTCGCGGTACGCAAGGTACTCGTGCCAACAATCCGAACACTTTCAGGCGAAAAATGCCGAATTCGTTGTCCGAAACGTTCCAAACAAGCCAACGCACGTTCTTGAGTGATTTCATCAAGATAGTTTTTACTATCTAAACCCGAAGCCAAACGCACCATTTCTTTTAAGCGATCAACAGTTTTCAATTTACCGTCGGTCAAACTACACACAATCATGTGAAAACTGTTTGATCCCAAATCGACGGCGGCAACACAACTAGGTGGTTTTTTTAACACAGAAAAGTCCTATTTTTTAGATTATTGATAAGTTCTATTTTTCATAATCAAGCGGCACACAAATTATCATCCGCATCATTCACCAAGCCGTTTTCACAGGATATTGCTCCATAAAACCGTCACAGGTCAAAATCGTCAAATCATACTCAATCGCTTGGCAAATTAACATTCGGTCAAACGGGTCTTGATTATGTTTCGGCAACGTTTTCAAGTGAAAAATCGCTTTTTCAGTCAACGGCAAGGTTTCAATTTCATGCTTGATGCGCTGCGACGTAATAAATTCTTGCGCTGGCGACGGTAACGGCAATTTCCCAATGCCATTTTTTACCATGATTTCCCACACCGAAACGGAACTTAAAAACATTTCATTTTTGGGGTTTCTGAAAATTTGCCGCGCATTTTCACTTAATTCCTTGGCATCGGTCGTTATCCACAAAAACGCGCAAGTATCGAGCAATACTTTCATTATTCAAAACCCTCAAACGCCCGAATTAACTCATCTGGCAACGGTTCAAAAAATGTCGCTGGCACTTCAAATTCTCCTTTTGCTAAACCAATCGGACGTGGTTTTTTAAACTCAACAATTGCCGCTTTTCTCATTAACCGTCTTTCAATTCGTTGCACAAATTTTTCAACCATCGCTAATGGCAAATTGTCTGGAACATTGATTGTTACTTGCATCGCGTTCTCCTATTTTCCTTCAATAATTTTGATTTTATCTTCCGTCAACCTATAAAGCCCATAAACCAACACATCAATTTCACGTTTCAACGCGCAGGTATCACTCATAATGCGTCCACATCATCAAAATCTTAATCGCTTTTTCATCTTCTAAAACCTGATAAACCAAACGATGTTGTTTGTTAATTCGTCGTGAAATCGCGCCTTTCAAATCCCCTTTTAAAAACTCAAATTCGGGCGGATATGCCAACGGGTCAGACGAAATCAACGCTAATAATTCAGCAACTTTATCTTTCAAATTCGCTGATTTAATTTTTAACGCATCTTTTTTAGCGCGATTGGTGTAATAAAGTCGATACATTACCAGTCCAATTCCGTTGAACATTCATCAAGCGGCGTATTCAAACCGTCAATGATTGCTTGTTTAATTTCAGCGTTTTTCGACAAATAATCATGGTCAGTTTCAACGTTAATTCGGTTTTTCAAAAACAACACGAAATCTAAAACCTCTTTTTGTGACATTATCGGTAACGTGTTAATTTCTTGGTGAATCACTTGTTGTAATGTGTTCATTTCCCACCCTCTACAATCAAAATTTCATCTTCCGTCAACCCATAAAGCCCATAAACCAACACATCAATCTCACAATTCAGGCACATAAGCATCTTCATATTGCGTAATCAACACACCAACCAATTCCATCAACGACGCTAACGGATGTTTTTCATTTTCGCCAACCCTATCAATCAAACTATCAAGCAACGAAACCGCTTTTTTATAATCACGTTCGTTGTGCAGAACATGAACGAATTTTGAAAAATCATTCCAAACTGGTGTTAGTTGCTCAAGATAAACCGCAGTCATAAATTACTCCTTCCATTTGTTTTTATCGTATTCGCTGTGGGTCAATATCGCTCGGATATAAACTTTGCGATTGTTGTAATGAATCGCCGCAATCAATCTCACTTTGTTACCGCCAACATTGAAAACCGTTAATTTGCCAACTTGGTCAGCGTAAGGAAACAACATTTTTAACTCGTTGAACGAATCAAAATTGTTCGATTTAATCGTGTGATACCAATGTTGCAACGCGGTTTTAACGTCTGGATATAATTCGGCAAAATCATTCAAACGTTTGCGCGTGATAACGTGCATTTATTTCCCCTCCACAATCAAAATTTCATCTTCCGACAACCCATAAAGCCCATAAACCAACACATCAATCTCACGTTCCAACGCGCGGGTGTCGTTGCCGGCTTTTTTCTCGGCAAGGATTTTGTCCACTAACGTGATAAAGGGCTGTTGTTCGGATTCGGGGATTTTTAGAATGGGAAGTTTTTCAAAAAATACTTTTCTTAATTCATAAGTATTTCCCATTAACTCAGGAAATTTTTCTTTAAATGCAAAAATAAATAAACGCGAATTTAAAAAAGCAGTTAAGTATTTTAATGATTCGCCAGTGATAATGAACGACTTATCGTTGCCAAAAAATCCTTCGTTATCATAATGAAAAGGCAAAATAGAAGTCATATTTGGATAAATAATTTTTTCTTTTTGAAAATTCTTATAAGTTCCAGACGAATAATAATCAACTTGTAATTGCCACCATTTGTAAGGAACCTCACCTGTTTTTGGATTCGCGCCACCTCGTCTAGCTAACAGCTTTTCTTTGAATTGTAATAAGTATTCTGTAATTACTGGATAGTCGTTTTCTTTTATTTCCGAATGTGAATAAATCAGCCACAAATCATCCCATTCAGCTGCATATTTTTTAATATCTCGTCCACGCAGAATCGGTTTAATAATTTCTACTGATTTTGAATCAGTTAAACACAAACGCTCTTTTGTTTCAGTGTCGATGATAAACGCTTGGTTCAAACCTGTTAAAAATCCCCTAGAAATTGAAATATCCCACGTTTTAAGTGGCATACCCTTAGCTTCAATTTTGGTTTTAATAAGTTGCACGGCATTAGATGAAATAACCCAAGCATCTTCTGACATGACAGGCATTTTTTGTGAATTTGCGGCAAAGTAATCAGCTAAAGGTTTTTCAATCGAAAAATCATCTTGAATCGCGCAGGCGTTGAAATGTAGGGGCGAAAAATT
Source organism: uncultured Pseudomonadota bacterium (assembly GCA_903870545.1). Lineage (GTDB taxonomy): Bacteria > Pseudomonadota > Gammaproteobacteria > Methylococcales > Methylomonadaceae > UBA10906. The sequence continues at coordinate 15,933 of CAIQDI010000023.1, read as the reverse complement.
TTTCGCCCCTACGCACGAATGTTGCGTGATTAAAATGTTCGTGTATGTCGTGGCACTTTCAAATAATTGAGAATCACCGAAATCAATCAGTTTTAGCGGTTGGGTTTTGGTCGCTAAAAAGTGCCGTAACGATTTGCCATAACCTGCACGCATCCATTTATTTGATGTGATGAACGCCAGCAAGCCGTTTTGATTGAGTAATGAAACGCCTTTTTCAATAAACAGCGCGTAAATATCGCCTGTTTTTTGGAAGGTTTCATACTGTTGATTTTGCCATTGGGTTTGAATGGCTTGACCGCTGAATTTTTGAATTTGAATATAAGGCGGATTGCCAATCACAATATCAAAGCCGCCCGAAAGTTGCGGGAAGAAATAGCGGGGTTCAAAGAACGCAACGGCTTCGTGTTTGAACAAATTGGCGTAACTTTGCCAAAGTTTTTTGTGGCTTTCGAGCTGGTCGATTTGTTTTTTATATTTGGCTTCGTTATGGCTTAACGATTCGATGGCTTTAATTTTTTCGTCGCATTTTGAGTTGATGAGCGTTTCGATTTTGTCGCGTAATTTTCGTTTATCGTCGGGGTTGGCGACTTTGAAATAATCGTGCGTTAAGTCGCTGAAATTTTCAAAAAAGGAATCATTCGAGAACAGCGCGTTGTTTTCAAAATCGTCTTGAGGCGCGGCGATTAAGGTATTCGCGGCGATAATTTTAAAATCCAAGTTGGGCAACGGACGAATGCCGAAGTTGTTGGATTTATCGCCGTGCGATTTTTGGTCAACGATGAGCGAAATGAAAAAGCGTAATTTGCTGATTTGGGTGGCGATGGGTTGAATATCAACGCCGTGGATGCAGTTTTCGATTAAGAAAAGTTTGCGTCCGTAATCGAGTTCGTTATTTTCAAACGCATCGTGAATGACTTGGGTGGCTTTTTCACGGCACGCGCTGTCGTCGATGGTTTTGAGTTTTGCGATTTGACGGTCGCGCCATTGTTCATTTTTTGGGTCGAGTTTGGACAAAACGAAAACGAGTTTGTGCAAAATCCCCATTGGAAATGCGCCCGAACCGCAGGCAGGATCGAGGATTTTCAGGTTGTCGATGGCAGAAATTAAAGCGTTGGTTTGTGGCGCGTCGAACGGGTTTTGAGTTTCGTTATAACTCAACAAGGAGTACAAACCTTGGTTTGTACCATCAGAATCAGAAGCACAAACCAAGGTTTGTACTCCGAAATACGCAATCAATGATTCGTCCACCATGTAATCGACAATTTCACGCGGCGTATAAAATGAACCCGTTTGTTTGCGAGCGGTGGTGCCTGTTTCAGGATTGTAAGCGGCGAGTAAATTTTCAAACACCTGCCCCAATAATTCGGGATCAAGCGCAATATCTTCTTCGAGCGGGGTATTTTCTTCGACGGTGAATTTATGGTTTTGCAAAATATCAATTAAGCCATAAACCGTGACATTAGATTTCTTTTTGTTGTCATACGCGCCACTTAAATCGACGTTTTTGTATTCGCCGAAAAAGAGCTTATCGGGTGCAACGGCTTGTTTTTTGGCTTGCGTGCTAAATCCATCAAGACGAATTTCAATGGAATCAGGATTATTTTTATCTTTTTTCTGGTCTAAACAATCGAACAAACCGCCGTTTAAAAATGGAATGTCATCAAAATGGCTTTTGAAATCGGCATCGTTGAACAATTCGGCATAACGATAAACGAGTTGATTGCCATGATTTTTATTCGGAAAAGTGTTTGTGCGTGGCACGATAACTTTGCGTTCACCTATCGGCATATTGAGCGTGGCAAAAAACAGATTTTGCAAAATCGCTTTATAAAAAATCGTGTCGTTGGAATTTTCGCCGGTGAAGTTTTTAAGAATCGATTTGAGTTCTGTTTGGTCGAAAATTTTGGCATCGATTAAGCCTTTTTCTTTCATAAACCAAACAAACAACAGCCGCGTTAATAAACGGATGAGCGATTCGCTTTGATGCTGTTCATCAGGAATCAAATCATCGTCGGCGCGAATTTGCGGAAATTTCACTTCGGAAAGCGCGAGCAAATACCAATCGAACAGTTTTTCATAGAATTGCTTGTTGAGGGTTTTGGTATTTAAAACTTTTTGCCAAGCGTTGTGCAATTCAACGAAATTGGTGGGCGTATTTTTTAGATTTGAAAACACCAAATCGTCCAAAATATCCAAATGAGCGCGATGCGTATTTTCGAGCCGAATATCTTTAATCAGCGTGACTTTTTCTAACACGTCGCGGCTTTCGTCACGTTTATGAAGGCGGCGATTGATAACGGAAAGCGTCAGCGCGTCACCGTGTTTGAACAAAACTAAAATGGGTGCTATATCAAATTTTCGATTAAGTTCACGAGTGATTTTGGCTAAATCCGAGCGCGAATAATACGATTTTTTGAGTTCAATCCCAAAAATCATGTAAGCGTGAATTTCTTGCTTACCCACTCGCAACGCCGCCATTTTGGTATTTTCAGGCGTTAAGAAAAACAGTTGATCAACGTAAATCCATTCTAAAACCAGCGCGTTGGTTTCATTTAACGGCTTGAGTTCGCGTGCGAATCCGGCGTAAGTTTTTTGAGTGAGCGGCTGGCTGTCTTCGGTGTTGTAGCCAAGCGTTTCAAAAAAATTCAGCGCATTTTCAGTGAAATTACCTGTTTTGAAAGCGTTTAATGCTGGTTTCATGATGTTCTCTTTTGTTTTCTGACTTGGCGGTTATTTGTCGGATTACGCTTTTTCGCTTCGCTGCAAAGCTAATCCGACCTACATTTTTACATTTTTACGTTTTATTTTGTCTGTGAATACTTGAATGTTCCCACTCTTCGGCATTTAATGCGAAACCGTGTTTTACAGGGTTGTTGTGAATGTAATTCACATGATTTACAAAATCGCGTTCATCTCGAATGCAATGCTCCCAATAACGGTGTTGCCAGATTTTTTGACCATAATTTTTGGTAAAATACGTTTTAATCAATCGCCAACGTGTTGGATAATCCGAGTCATTTTCAGGCAATGTCCAAATGCAATGTAGATGGTCAGGCATAATCACAATGGCATCAATGACAAATGGACGTTTATTCATAACGTGTCGAAATGCTTTTCGTAATAAATTCACTGCCGATTTATCACTAAAAATGGGGATACGATCTTGCGTCACAACGGTAAAAAAGTAAGAACCATTGGGAACAAAACGACGACGATATTCCATAAAAATCTCTTCAAAATATAAACGTAAAAACATAAACGTAAAAACATAAACGTAGGTTGGATTAGCTTTGCAGCGATAGCGAAAAAGCGTAATCCAACAACAAGCACAAATATCGCCGAACAATCATTTAACAATCAGCCAAGTAATCAAATCGAAATCCGACAACGCAGTGAGTTGTTTTTTGGCAGGAACCAACACTGCGCCACGTCCACCCAATAAACTTTGTTGCCCTTTGGTTTTAACAATTTCGACCAATTCGGCAACGGCTTTTTTCAGCAAGTCGCTATAAATTGACACATCGGTGCCGTTTTTCGTTTCATGATTAAACAACTGACATAGCGTTTCATAAGGCGTTTCGCGCTGTTCGCACAATAATTTAAACACCTCTAAAATTTGTTTCGCGTGCGTGTAATGATAACGAACCGTGCCATTATCACCGATATAAACCAAAAAATGCGGATGTAGCGGATTGATTTTGGCGTTGCTATCGTTATCCGATTTTTGCCGCAAACAAAAAATCACGCCCGATTGAATTACCTCTTTTTCGATGTCAGAAAATTCCCGTTTCGACAAATTTGCGTGCATTCCCGATGGACACGGAACCAGAGCGTGCAATCCCAACGGTGCATCTTCCAACTGTTGGCGAATGCGATCCAAACCATCTAACAATTCACTCCGAAAATTATCCAAGGTAAAATCCGTGAGCGAAATTGTTTCGTCGGTATCCTCCAAATCCAACACGTCATGTTTCAATTTTTCCAATTGATGGTGGCGGTAATTCAACTCATCGCTGTCTTCCTCGTCACTCAATAAATTATCATCACCTGTCGCAGTCAAATCCACCAACACCATGCGTGTTTCGACTTTATTTTTCAAACCAAGATACACATCCAATTCTGCCGTCACCCAAAAATTCACCATTTGAATGGTTTTATTGGTGCTGCCCAATCGATCAATCCGCCCAAAACGTTGAATAATTCGCACCGGATTCCAATGAATATCGTAATTTACCAAATAATCACAATCCTGCAAATTCTGCCCTTCGCTGATGCAATCGGTCGCAATCAACAAATCAATTTCAATCGTTTCCGTTTTAGCACGTTGTTTTGAACGTGGCGAAAAATTGGTCAAAATGCTGTTGTAATCGTTTTTGCCGAACGTGGTTTCCGTCCGCGATCCACAAATTAACGCGCTGTGGAGATCGAATTCGTCGCGCAAATTTTCATAAAGATACTGCGCCGTGTCCGCAAACGCGGTGAAAACGAGAATTTTTTGGTTGCCTTCATTCAGCGGATTTTTTAATTTTTCAGCGATCCGCGCTTTTAATTCCAGCAATTTGGCATCACGATCTGGCGTAATTTTTTTCGCGTCATCGTGCAAACTGCGTAACGCCGCTTTATCCTTCTGCAACGCTTCCAACCAATCGCCCAAACGCAAATCCGCTAAATGAAACTTCAATTTTTGCCCAACAAAATCCGCGCCGCTTTCTTCTAAATCGGCTTCATCGACACTTTCAATTTCAATATCAGTTTCTTGTCCGGCGTTGAATGCGGTGATTTGATTTTCTAAACGTTCAATTTTTTTCAACGTCCGCGCCAAGGTAATTTCAAACGACGAAATCGAACTTTCGAGGCGTTTCAGAAAATTCGTTTTCATCATGCCGGTTAAATTCAACTCGCGTTGTTCACCCACTTTCGCGTGATATTTGGCTTTTTTCGCGTCTTGAACGTAGCCAGTCGGATTAAAAATCGCCAATTCGTACTGCTTAATTTGCTGGTTAATGGCTTCAAAATTAGGAAATTCACCGTGACTATCAATTTCCGCATAAATCGAAATCGGTTTATGTCGTTTAGGGAAATTGCCAATCGCCTCGACGTTGTACGAGCGAATAATGTGTTTTCGAGATCGCGCAATCGTCAATTCATCCAACACCGTAAAAAATCCGCCATCCAATTGATTAAACAAGTCTTTCGCATTTCGTTTGGGCGTAGTTGCCCAGTCAACAAATTGTTTTTGTGCGTCGCTTAACGTTTGCGTTAAATTTTTCACACGGCAACTGTCAAGCAACGCATCATTTTTGCCTTCGGTAATAAAGGCAATTTGATTGCTCAAATCGCGCAAACTGTTATTTACCGGCGTTGCTGACAGCAAAAGCACTTTGGTTTTGCCACCAGATTTGATAATTTTTTCCATCAACCATTTGGCACGATTGAAAATTTTGTCACCGTTGGGATGATTTTTTTCGAGCGGATTGCCGCGAAAATTATGCGATTCGTCGATAACCACCAAATCAAAACTTTCCCAATGAAAATTCGCCAAGTTGATGCCATTTGCTTTTGAAATGCCCGACGTGCGCCCAATATCCGTGTGAAAAATGACCGAATAATTCAACCGGTCGGCTTTGAGCGGATTGGATTCGTGATGTTGATTCGCTTGATAAAACGTCCAATTTTGACTCAGGTTTTTCGGACAAATCACCAACACGTTTGAATTGCGACACTCGAAATACTTAATCACTGCCAACGCTTCAAACGTTTTGCCTAAACCGACACTGTCAGCAAGAATGCAGCCGTTGTGTTTGTTAATTTTGGTAATCGCTGAAGTTACGCCTACTTTTTGGAAATCGTACAATTTTTGCCAAACAGCCGTTTCGTAAAAACCACACGCCGCACACAAAAAATCGGTGGCTTGCCGCTCTTTCAAATACGTTTCAAACAAATGAAACAGCGTTTTTAAATAAACAAAATACGGCGAATGCTCCACATAAAACCGTTCGAGATAATTCAACACGTCGGTTTTTACATCTTTAACAAGCGTTTTGTCATGCCAAATTTCATCAAACCAGCGTTTTAAATCTTGTCTGTCACGGTCGCTATCGACGATTAAATTGAGTTCAATGTTTGAATTGCCTTCGCCTAAACCGTGCAAGGTAAAATTTGAACTGCCCAACAACGCGGCTTCTACACCGTGATGGTCGATGTGATACAGTTTTCCGTGCAATAAATTTGTTTGAATTAGCGAGCGGATTTCGACTTTTTCAACTATCCAATTCGCGCAGGCTTTCGCGAGGGATTTTTGTTTAAGACGATTTAATAACGACAAATCGTTATCGACAATGGCGAAATTTTTAGCTTCGGTTTGGGTTACATCACACGGTTTGACAAAGGCGGGTTCGCCAAATAAAAATTGCAGTGTGTCGATAGATTCCAATTCGTCGCGCAACGCTTCAAAGCCAAATAAACTGAAATACGCGGATACGAAACGTAATTGACTGGCAGGTTGGATTTTTTTCTGGAGAAAATCGCCGACTTTGCCGAAATGGCGATTGTCACGGATGCCGCTCATCTATCGAGCCACAAATTATCAATCAAGCGTGTTTTGCCCAATTTTGCCGCCACTAAAATAATCAATTCTTTATCGTTCAACGTGGCAAATTGCAAATCCGAACGACGCGCCACGTTGAAATAATCCACGTCAAAACCCGCGTGCGTTAATGCTGAAATTGCACACGTTTCAACGTCTACAATAGTTTTTCCAGCGATTAAATTATCACGCGCGTGTTGCAAAATGTGATAAATTTTCGGCGCACAAATACGTTCTCGTTCACTCAAATAACCGTTGCGCGAACTCATCGCCAACCCGTCGATTTCCCGCACCGTCGGCACGCCAATAATCTCAATCGGCAAATGTAAATCACGCACCAATGTTTGAATCACCACGAATTGCTGAAAATCTTTTAAGCCAAATACTGCGACATTCGGTTGCACGATATTAAATAATTTACACACCACCGTTGCCACGCCATCGAAATGCCCTGCCCGCGACGCGCCACAATAATTTTGTGAAACCGCCGAAACCGTCACGGTTGTTTGAGCGGTTGGCGCGTAAATCGTTTCAACCGACGGCAGAAAAACCACATCGCAACCTTCGGCGGCTAACAGTTCACAATCACGGGATTCAGTACGCGGATAATTGGCTAAATCTTCGTCAATACCAAACTGTGTCGGATTGACAAAAATACTCACGATGACTTGGTCGGCGTGTGTTTTTGCTTCGCGCACCAGTTGCAAATGTCCCGCGTGTAAATGCCCCATTGTTGGCACGAAAGCCACGCGCCGATTGGCATTTCGCCACGCGCGAATGTCTGAAATAGTGTGAAAAATTTGCATGATTTTTTGAATTTAAAAGCTGTGTTCAGCGGTTGGGAAACTGCCATTTTTAACGGCATTTGAATAGTTTTTTAACGCGGATTCGATGGAGTTTGTGTCGGCAAGAAAGTTTTTTGAAAAACGCGGGCGTTTACCTGTGCTGATTCCTAACATATCGTACACGACTAAAACTTGCCCGTCGCACGCGCCACCTGCGCCGATGCCAATCACGGGAATCGTTAATTGTTCGGTAATTTGTCGCGCCAATTCCGCTGGAACGCATTCTAAAATCAGCATCGATGCGCCTGCGTTTTGAATCGCTAATGCCTCGGCGAGCAATTGCGCGGCAGCCTCTGCGGCTTTTCCTTGTACTTTGTAACCGCCCAGTTGATGAATAAATTGCGGTAATAATCCTAAATGCCCACAAACGGCAATGCCTTGAGAAACTAAAAATTGCACAATTTCAATCTTCGCGCCTTCTAATTTCACCAATTTTGCGCCACCATTCTGAATCAGTGCCGCTGCATTTTGTGCCGCCAATTCGGGCGTGGCATAAGTCATAAAGGGCAAATCCGCAACCACCAACGCCCGTTTGCAAGTTTTTGTGACACAACGGGTGTGATAAATCATGTCGTCAATTTTGACGGGCAACGTGGTCGAATGCCCTTGAATCACCATGCCAAGCGAATCGCCCACTAAAATTACGTCAATTTCTGTCGCGTCAATCAACGCACTAAAACTGGCATCGTAAGCGGTTAAACACACAATTTTTTCGCCGCGTTGTTTCATCGCCAACAAATCCAAATGTGTCAGCGATTTGCTTGTATTTTGAGTTAAATAATTATGTGACATCGGACAATCGCACCAAATCGTTTAAGGGGCAACGCGCTACAAGTTCCGCCAGTTTTCCGTGTTTAGGAATCATCAAATTGGGTGCAATTTCAGCCAACGGATACAACACAAACGCCCGTTCCGTCATGCCGTAATGTGGCACGACTAAATCCGGAAAGTTCAAACAGCGTTCACCAAATAATAAAATATCAATATCCAACGTGCGTGCGCCCCAATGTTCGTGGCGCACTCGTCCGTGTTCATTTTCAATCGTTTGCAACGTCGCTAATAAAACCAGCGGCGGTAAATCCGTTTGAATTGCCATCACGGCGTTAACGTAATCGGGTTGATCTTTTGAACCCATCGACGGACTGCGATATAAACTTGAAAATGCCATTTCTTCAATACCCATCACCGCACAAATTGCCGTTCGAGCAGCGCGTAATTGTTCAATTGGCGCGTCTAAATTACTGCCTAACCCTAAATAAGCGCGTGTTTCCATAACCATAAATTTTAAGACTCTGAATGCGTAACAGGAGTTTTCGCTTTTTTGCGATAAGTGCGTTTTTTCTTGGGTTTCTTTGCGACGGGTGGCGGTTGCGTCATTTTGCGTTGTTCCGATTCGCTCGCCGCTTGATATGCTGTCCACCATTCCGCTAATTCCGTTGATTCGCTGCCCGTTTGAGCGCGTAACATCAAAAAATCATACGCCGCCCGAAAACGCGGATGTGTCAGTAAACGATACGGTTTCATGCCCACTCGCGCACTGAATTTTGGCTGCAAACTCCATATTTCCCGAATCGCTAACGTAAAATGACGCGGTATCGCCAAACGCCGAACTTGCTGCGTTAAAACTTCACTCGCCGCCTCATAATACGCGACCGAATCGAGTTCGCCTTTGGCCATTTTTTCATTGGCACGTTGCTGCATCGGTTCAAATAATAATGCCGCAAACAAAAAATACGCCTGAACCGGTTTACCCTCAGCGACGCGATTATCGGCATTTTGCAGCGCGTTAATCACCATCATTTTGGGAAAATGCGCTGCTTCGTGCGACAAACTTTTTTCAACCGCCGGAAATAACATGCCGAATAAACCGTGTTGCCGCAACATTTCAAACGTCTGCACGCCATAACCCGACAAAAATAATTTAGGAATTTCGTCGTGCAATCGCGCCGCTGGAATGCTGGCCAACAAATGCGCGTTCAATGGAATGGCTTGTTCGCAATCGTGATGTAATTTAAACGCTAATTTCACCGCAAAGCGGACGGCGCGAAGCATTCGCACAGGATCTTCCCGAAAGCGTTCGCTGGCATCGCCAATTAAACGAATTAAGCCGGCTTTATGATCATCCATGCCGCCGACAAAATCGACAATCGAAAAATCCCGAATGTTGTAATACAGCGCGTTGATGGTGAAATCGCGTCGCCACACGTCTTCGTGAATCGAACCGTAGATATTATCTTGTAAAATACGCCCTTCTTTTGTTATCCGGGGCGCATCTTTTTTGTCGTCGCTAATGGCTTTCCGAAACGTAGCGACTTCGACAAATTCTCGACCATAAATCACATGTGCCAATCGAAATCGTTTGCCAATTAACCGACAATTGGAAAAAATATCCGCAATTTGTTCCGGTTCGGCATCGGTGACTACGTCAAAATCTTTGGGTTCGCGTCCCAGTAATAAATCCCGCACGCACCCGCCAACTAAATAGGCATCGAAACCTTCTTTTCGTAGACGATACAAAACTTTCAGTGCGTGTTCGCCGACTTGTTGGCGCGAAACGGTATGATCTGGACGCGGAATAATCGTTGCGCCATCATACGTTTCAGTAGCGCGAGGGGCAACGTCGGGCAATTTTTCGATGAATTTTTGGCGAGCAATTTTTGCCGATCGAATAGGCTTTTTGTCTGAATCTGCAAAGTTTTTTAAAAAAGTTAAAATGGCGTTCACACTCAATTGGTTTTATTCATAATGTGGCTAATATCATTACAATTCATGCACAGTTAATCAACACTTCTTTTCTTTTACATTGCCCTTTTGAATAGAGTAAAATCGGCACTGTTTTTTATTCTTTTCATACGCGCCAAAGTGTGCGCGTTCAAATTTGGAGTTGTTATGTTTAAAAAAATTGTTGCGGGTTTGATTGATCAGCCCTTGTTAACCAGTATTTTTGTCACTGATTTTTTCATATTATCGATGGGACCGCGTCTGCCAATTATTGCTTCGTTGTTAATGCTTGGATTATTAGTTGTCATGACGATGTACCTGGGACAAAAATTATCGTTATTTAAACTTTAATTCTGTGTTGTCTTATTTTTACGGCGTATTCACTTAATTACGATATGTTACAGACACCGAGTTTAATACGCCGTCTGGCAGCTGTTATCTACGATTCACTTTTGTTACTAAGTGTTCTATTTGTGGCGACGGCGTTAATTTTACCGTTTAACGCGGGACAGGCTTTTAAAAATTATCAAATTTTTTATTTATTCTATTTGTTAATAATTAGCTTTATTTTTTATGGTTGGTTTTGGACGCATGGTGGACAAACATTGGGATTGCGGGCATGGAGACTTCAAGTGCTAACGTTCGATTGCCAACCTATAACCTGGTTGCAAGCCTTTAAGCGTTTTAGCATCGCCATCGTTTCGTGGGGTGCACTCGGATTAGGGTTTTTATGGGCAATCATGAATGAAAAAAAACACTGTTGGCATGACACGTTATCTAAAACAGCAATTTTTTATAACTCCCCAAAATAACCAATTAACTCGCACTGAATGGCGGTACTATCGTGACAATTAACGGATTTGTAACAAATATGAAATTATGGACGAGTGGGATTTTTTCTAAAAAAACAGTGGAGCCGGCAACGAAGGATGAAACGGTTAGGGATGAGCCGGAGGATGAGATTAGGGTTGAGCCTGAAGTCAAGGAAGTCAAAACTGAGGTTAAGGTTGAAGCTCCTTTTCCAGCTACCGCTGTTTTCACTCCAGTCGTTGTACCAGATGAAAATACGGAACAGCCAGATCAATCCGTCGTCAGTAAAAATACGAAACCGATTGCTGTCAGTAATGAAAAGCAACCACTAGCGATACTCAAAAAATTAGCTCCTATTCGTGATTTAACAGATGAAGACATTGGGCAAATTGAACAACGTATTTTAAAGTACAGTGCAAATTCGGTACTTTTTACTTTGCATGAACAAAGCGAACACGTTTATTATCTACTCAAAGGCAATGTTGAGCTTCATTCCGACGGGGGCGCAACTTACACCATTACTGAAAATTCTACCTTAGCTAATTTGCCACTGAATAGCGGCAAAACTTGTGGTGCGACGGCAATAACAAAAACACCTTGTCTGATTCTTTCAATTCCAGTCACTGTAGTGAGATGGTGGGTTAATAAAAGTCGAGCGCAATACGCACAACAAAATAATCTTTTAGAAATAATTGACATTGATCGACCAAAAGAAATTCCTAATACCGTATTTTTTAACGATTTCTTCCAAGCTTACCGAGAAAATAAACTGAGTTTGCCGTCATTGCCGCAAGTAGCGATAAAACTCCGTAAAGCAATGCAACATGAAATCAGCATTAAAGACGTGATTAAAATTATCGAAGTCGATGTGTCCGTTGTAGCAAAGCTAATTCAGGTTTCTAATAGTGCGCTTTATGCACCCACCATACAGATTAAAAATTGTCACGATGCCGTGACGCGCTTAGGTTTGGAAGCGACTCGAAAACTGGTAATGGGAATTAGCGTGAAACAATTGTTTCAATCTAAGTCACCGCAACTCGTCGCACAAATGCAGGAACTATGGAAAAAAAGTTTATATGTTTCAAGTTTAAGTTTTGTACTTGCCCAGGAATCGGGTCAAGTGAATCCAGAAGATGCGCTGTTAGCAGGATTAGTTTGTGATATTGGCGCAATTCCGTTGATTCATTTTTCCGAACAACACCTTGGTGATTCACCTAATTTACAGGACTTACAAACTGTGATGCCGTACTTAAATCCAGCGGTTGGCTCATTAGTCTTATACAAATTGGGCTTTCCTAGTGAAATTACAGAAATTCCTAAATACTCAGAAGATTGGTATCATGAAAGTGAAGGTGATGCTTTGACTGTCATTGATGTCGTCATTTTGGCGAAATTGCACAGTTATTTTGGCACGGCACGCGCTAAAGATTTGCCGTACATCAATTCAATTCCCGCGTATGCCAAATTGAAAAATGGTAAATTAAATCCTGATTTTTCACTGAATATTTTAGCCAAAGCACAACAACGCATCGATGACGCAATGAGCCTATTTTCTTAAATGATAAAATCTCTAGTCGCTTTTTATAAATCGCTGCAACAGCTAATTTTATTGCCACAAAATATTTTATTTGGCAGTTTTAGACGAAATTCTTCGCCTTCGCCTAGTCTTGTTGCCCGCACTCATTCGACTGAAGTATTGTTACAAGAATTAGTCGATAAGCCGGTTAAAACCGAAAATTCACTCGTACCCCTTGGTATCGTGCCGACTGAACGCACTACACCTATTTTAATTAGCGAAGAAGAACGTCAACCGATTCGACTGTTCAAAAAATTTGCGCCGTTGCGTTATTTGTCGGAAAGTACGTTAGAACAAATCGAACACAAAACGCTGCATTACAACGCCGATTCAGTCGTCTTTATTGTCGGAGAGCGCACGGAATATGCGTACTATTTGTTGCACGGCAGCATTGAATTACGACCTGACGGCGTTTTTGCGTACACAGTGATTTGTGACACAGCACAAGCTGGATTGCCATTAAATAGTGGTTATTTATGCGGTGCTACGGCAATTACAGCGCAGCCCAGTATTGTTCTCGCCGTTTCACGTTTATTTTTATATCGTCTCAGTCAACGCAAATACCGTTATTTACCAGGTGGCGCATTTGTTAAAAGTGGGTTGCCGCGTGAATTGCCGAATAACCAATTTTTTGCCGATTTTGCTCACGCTTATCGAGAAAATACTCTCAGTTTACCGAGCTTACCACACGTTGCCTTACGCTTGAAAAAAGCATTAGAAGAGCCAGATATTGCTATCGCCGACATCGTCAATATCGTGCAATACGACGCAACGATTGTGGCAAAACTGATTCAATCCGCAAATAATATGGTTGAAACACCGATTACGAATTGTCACAATGCGGTAATTCGTTTGGGTATCGGTGGCACGCGCCGCGTCGTGATGGGAATTAGCGTTAAACAATTGTTTTACAGTAAAAATATGCCTTTGATGGAGATGATGCAAACCAATTGGCGCAATAGCATTTATTTATCGAGTTTGTGTTATGTTTTGGCGAAAGAAAGCAAAACTGTTAATCCAGAAGATGCTTTGCTAGCGGGTTTGATTTGCGATATTGGCAGAATTCCGGTGTTAAATTTTGCCGAACAACAAACCGATGAGATTCCAAATTTACGCGAATTAAAAATGGCTTTGCCTTTTTTAAGTCCACCTGTTGGCATGATGATGTTACACAATCTAGGTTTTCCCGCCGAATTGGTGAACATTCCTAAATTCGCCGAAGATTGGTTTTATGAAAGCGGAGAAGATAATTTAACCCTGATTGATATTGTCATTTTGGCAAAGCTGCACAGTTATTTCGGTTCTCGCAAGGCGAAATACCTGCCTTACTTCAATACTATTCCAGCGTATGTCAAACTCAATCAAGGCAAATTAAACGGGGATTTTTCGCTCAATGTGCTGCACAAAGCACAAGAACGCATTTATGAAGCGATGACTTTTTTCTCTTAATACTCGTCTTCGTCGTCAAAATCATCCGCATCCAAATCGTTATCCGAGTCGTCAAAATCATCTTCTTCCACTTCTTCAGCCTCTTCTTCCAGCTCGATACCATCAAATAATGTTTTCAAATAACGATAAAGCAAAAGCGACGATTTTGACGGTTTTTCTGCCGCTAATTCTTTTTGCGCGTTACGCACTAATTGCCGTAATTGTTGACGATCCGCTTGCGGTTGTTCGTCTAATAATTCGGTTAACGCATCGTGACCTTCTGTCAATAAACGTTCGCGCCACTTTTCAACATAATGATGTTCGCGGACAGCGTGACCACTTTGGTTTTTAAATTTCGCGAGTTTCTCGAAAATCGGTTCAACCAAACTTTCCATTTTATAAAATTGTTGCCCAATAAATTTCAGCTGACGTTTGCGAGCCGCTTTGCGTGGCATTTTGGCAAGTTCACGAATCAACGCTTCTAATTTTTCAGGCAATCCTAACGCGGTAATTTGCGCGGAAGGCAATGACGAAATTTCTTCGCCTAACGCTAATAATGTCGCAATTTCTTTTTTTATTTGAGTTTTATTCGGACGCACCGCGTAATAAATAATGTTGCCTTCGCCATCGTATTCGTAATCTTCTTCGTCGGAATCGGTGTAATTTCGGATGATATATTCAGTCATTTTTAATCTGTAAAAGGTGGGAGAAAAGGCGAAAGGCGCGTTGACCTTTCACCCAATTTTTATTTAGTTTCGCACGTCAAATTCAATCTTCCAGCGACCGTTATCTTTGTTTGAAACTGCTTGTAATTCTAACGTGCCAACTTCCGTCACCGCCGAACCTAAATGAACTGAGACCACTTCGCCGGAACGCCGTCCTTCTTGATCAAGGGTGATTTCAATTTCATTAAGTTCCGATAATTCGTCATCTTGCCAATAATCTAAGCGCGTACCAATCGTGTCGTCGCGGCGGGTGGTGGACGCAAAGAAACGGAAACGCACTTGCTCGCCAACGATTAAACCGAATTCGGCATCGGATAATTCGATTTGCGTGCCTTCTTCCATACCAAATGGCGCAATGCACAACGCTTGAATTTCGGGTGGCATTCCAGGCACAGCGGGCATTGCGCTTTCAATGCCAACGTAATATGCCGCCGCCGTTCCGCCTTTGATTCGCACGCCTTTTCCTTTGCGAACAAAACCGTAATACGCGGCACCGCGTGCTACCGCTAAATCTAAATTTGCACCGGCTAATAAACGTGCTTCGGGCGAATTTTCAGCGGTCAACCACGAATTTAACACTTCCATTAACCGTTCGCTTAACGCTTCGGCTTTGAATGCGCCACCGTTAAAAAGTACCGCTGTCGGATGCAAAAAGGTTGCGCCGTCGGGTAAGTTAATGCCGTCTAAATCGTCAGCGGCATTGTGTTGTTTCGCTAGAAATGCCGCCAAATGGCGCGTAATGCCTGCGTCTTGCGCGTACGGTAAACCTTTGCTTTGCAATCCGCCGCGTGAACGTGAAACGGGGCGGTCACTCACAGAAACTCTGGGCAAAAATCCTTCAATCAACACGCTATTTACTTCGTCGCGGGTTAATTCGCTCCGCAACGCACCATCCATTAACGACGCGCCACGACTTGGCACGACCAGCGGCACGCTGTCCACATTTGAAGACAGAATTTTTTCTTTCGCATCGCGGCAACCGTGCGTTAAGGCTTGCACTTGCCACGGTTCAAGGCGGGTATCTGATTTTTCGAGTTTGGCTTTCACGGTGTACGCTAACGCCAAATCCATGTTATCGCCGCCCAACAAAATATGGTCGCCAACTGCCACCCGCGTTAAA
Organism: uncultured Pseudomonadota bacterium; assembly: GCA_903870545.1. Lineage (GTDB taxonomy): Bacteria > Pseudomonadota > Gammaproteobacteria > Methylococcales > Methylomonadaceae > UBA10906. Next base: position 122 of record CAIQDI010000023.1, on the reverse strand, counting down.
TCTAACACGCCGTCTTTTTCCGTCACGGCAATCAATGACAAATCGGTCGTGCCACCGCCCACGTCGATGACTAAAATTACGTCGCCGGTTTTGGCTTGTTTACGCCATTCTCCGTGCGTTTG
>CAIQDI010000022.1 GCA_903870545.1 uncultured Pseudomonadota bacterium | reverse complement strand
TCTGTGCCAATCAACAAATAGCCAATAATTACGTCATCGGTATCGCGCAACGCGGTCACGGACACCACGGCGGGGAAACGACTGCCGTCTTTGCGAATGTAGGTCAATTCGTAAATATCTTCGATGCCGCGCGAGGCTTTAAACACCAACGCTTCAAATCCTGGCGTAATCGACGTGCCGAGTTCATCGCTCAAGGCTTGAGCGCGAGCAATCACTTCTTGCGGATCGGAAATATCAGCAGGAGTAATTTTGTTTATCACATCATCTGCACTGTAACCGAGCATACGCTCTGCGCCGACGTTGAAAATTTGAATCACACCTTTTGCATCGGTGGCAATACTGGAAAAATTAGCACTATTGAAAATGGCACTTTGCAACGCGCCGGCTTTGAGTAACGCTTCATCTGAAGCGATTACTTTTAAAGACCGTTTAGCGTTGGGCATGTCATCGACCGTTGATGAGAGAGGAGAGATTTTCTTTATCATAAGATTTGGATTTGCCTTAATAGAAACCGTAAAGAATACAGAAGCGAGTTTCGGCTATTTTACACATCAACGTGATTCAACTGGTATTTTTTCACTCGATACCGCAATGTTTCGCGGGTGGTTCCTAATGCTCGCGCCGCCGCCATTAAATTGTTGTCTGCACGTTCCAACGCCGTTTTGATAATAAATTTATCCATATCATCCAACGCCATACTACCATCAAGCGGCAAATGTAAATGCGTTGTGTCAGCAGTCATGATGTTTTCAGCTGGTTTTCCGAGTTGCAACCATTGCACCGGAAAAATCGTATCATCGGCAAATAATACACAACGCTCAATCACATTTCGCAGTTCGCGCACATTGCCGCGCCAATCATGCGCTTTGAGCTTTTGCCACACTTCAGCGGGAATTTGTTTAACGTGCTGACCCGCTTTCGCGTTGTATTCCGCGACAAATAACGGCACCAGTTCATCTAAATCATCCACGGCTTCGCGCAATGGCGGCAAATTTACACAAAAAACATTTAAACGATGATACAAATCTGCACGAAAAGTTCCCGCTTTCGCCATACTTTCTAAATCTCGATTACTCGCGGCGATAATTTGCACATCGACGCTAATTTCTTTTTCGCTGCCAAGTCGTCGAACTTGGTGATCTTCAATAACTTTTAATAATTTGGCTTGTAAATCCAACGGCATTTCGCCAATTTCGTCCATGAATAACGTACCGCCATCTGCTTGTTCTAATAAGCCGCGATGTCGTCCCGTTGCACCGGTAAAAGCTCCGGCTTCGTGTCCAAATAATTCAGATTCCAACAATTCGCGCGGCAATGCCGCACAATTCACTTCAATCATCGGTTGCGACGCTCGTGATCCGCCGTAATGTAGAATTCGCGCAATCAAACCCTTTCCGGTTCCCGTTTCACCGCCAATAATCAACGCACTAAACGGCACTTGCGTCAGTTTCGCCAATAATTGCCGAACGGCGTGGGCTTGCGAACTGTGTCCGACAAAAGCTTCGGGTGAATAACGCCGATGCCCTTGTTTCGTTTGGTCGATAACGCGCCGCCGCATGGACGCACTTCGTGCCGCGCTGGTAATAACTAAATCGAGGCGATCCAAATCACACGGTTTTTCCAAAAAATCGTACGCTCCTAAACGCAACGCCCGCACCGAATCTGGCACGCTGCCAAATCCGGTTAAAAATATCCATTCCGCGATGCTCACCAGCTTTTTCATTTTCTCCATAAAATCGAGCGCGTTGCCATCGGGCAAATTCATATCCGATAAAATCAACAGCGGCTCGATGGTTTTAGACACTAAAAGCTCTTTCACCTCGTTTAGCGTTGTCGCTAAAACGACTTCCCAACCCATTTGTTTATAATGGCGCGAGAGTTCAAAACCCAACAATTTTTCATCTTCAATAATTAACAGCGTTTTTATCATGCGTTGTGTTACCTCTGGAATAGCGTTTGTCGTGGCTAAAATTACTTTTTTGCCGAATGATAAATGGTGTCGGGATTTTTCAAAACCGCCTCAACAGTTTGCCATTCGCCCTCAATCAATTGCCGATAAAAACAGCTTTCGCGTCCGGTGTGACAAGCAATTCCACCTTCCTGTTCGATTTTCAACAGCAACACATCTTCATCGCAATCTATTTGAATGCTGATAATTTTTTGTTGATGACCGGATTCTTCGCCTTTGCGCCACAATTTTTGACGTGAACGCGACCAATAAACCGCGTAACCCTTTTCAACCGTCAACGCCAACGATTCCCGATTCATCCACGCAAACATTAAGACTTTTCCCGTGGTCGAATCTTGTGCAATCGCTGGAATTAAACCGTCTTCAGTGAAGCGAATTTCATCCAACCAACTCACAAACGCACCTCAATTCCCCGTTCACGCATGCGTTGTTTGGCTTGTCCAATCGTGTATTCGCCAAAATGAAAAATACTCGCCGCCAAAACGGCATCGGCTTTACCTTCCAAAATGCCAGCGGCTAAATGGTCTAAATTCCCCACACCACCTGACGCAATGACGGGAACAGAAACGGCTTCGCTGACTGCGCGAGTTAATGGCAAATTGAAACCGGATTTCGTGCCGTCTTTGTCCATGCTCGTTAAAAGAATTTCGCCTGCGCCAAAAAGTACCATTTTTCGCGCCCATTCGACTGCGTCTAAACCGGTTGGTTTCCGTCCGCCATGAGTGAAAATTTCCCAACGATTTGGTTCGCCTTCGCCACTGACTTTTTTCGCATCAATTGCCACAACGATACATTGTGAACCAAATTTGTCGGCGGCTTCTTTGACGAAATCGGGATTGAAAACCGCCGCGCTGTTGATACCGACTTTGTCTGCGCCAGCATTGAGCATTCGGCGAATATCTTCCAAAGTACGAATACCTCCGCCAACCGTCAACGGAATAAATACTTCGCTGGCAACTTGTTCGACAACGTGAACCATTGTGGCGCGATTATCGTGCGTCGCGGTGATGTCTAAAAAAGTGATTTCGTCTGCGCCTTCGCGGTCATAACGTCGCGCGATTTCAACAGGATCGCCCGCGTCGCGAATGTCTACAAACTGCACGCCTTTGACCACGCGCCCATTGTCCACGTCTAAACACGGAATAATTCGTTTTGCTAAACTCATTTTGATTTCCTAAAATTGGTCTGCAATTCGTTGACCTTCGGCAAAATCTAACGTGCCTTCATAAATCGCACGTCCTGTAATTGCGCCCATAATGCCGTCGCTCGCCACTTTTCCGAGCGCGTAAATATCGTCTAAATTGGTGATGCCGCCTGACGCAATCACGGGAATTGAAATCGCTCGCGCCAATCGTGCTGTGGCTTCAACGTTCACGCCTTGCATCATGCCGTCGCGTGCGATGTCGGTGTAAATAATCGCGGCAACGCCATTTTCTTGAAATTCCAACGCTAATTCGATTACGTCGAATTGTGAAACCGTTGCCCAACCGTCGGTAGCAACTTTGCCATCTTTCGCATCTAAACCAACCATGACGTGACCGGCAAATTTTGCTGCCATTTCACGGACAAATTGCGGTTCTTGAACGGCTTTTGTACCGATAATTACATATTGCACGCCCGCGTTTAAATACGCTTCAATCGTGGCTTCGTCACGAATTCCGCCGCCAATTTGTACGGGTAAATTTGGATACGCTTTAGCAATTGCGTGAACAACTTCGGCGTTGCGTGGTTTTCCGGCAAACGCACCATCTAAATCCACCAAGTGAATCCGTTTCGCGCCGGCTTCCACCCAACGTCCCGCCACTTCAACAGGATTATCTGAAAATACGGTGTCATCGTCCATGCGCCCTTGACGTAAACGCACACATTTTCCTTCTTTTAAATCAATCGCGGGGATTAGTAACATAAAATCTCTCTCTTTTTTTGTGAATGGTAAAAATAAAAAACGTGACAAAATCACGTCCTAAAATCAGTAGTGATTAAATTTTTAAGCAAATCAATCAAACTTTGACCTACAGAATGCGCTAAATTGACTGGCACAGCGTTACCAATTTGCCTGTACTGTGCTGCCATTGAACCTGAAAATTGCCAATTATCTGGAAACGTTTGAATTCTCGCATATTCCCGCACGGTTAAAGGTCGTGTTTCGTCAGGATGACAACGCTCAGTTTGATTTTGTGCGGGTGAACACGTCAATGTTAAACTAGGTTCATTCCACGATAACCGCCGCGCCATTCCTGTTCTACCACCGCCCATAAAATAACTTTTTTTCATGTACTCGCGCTGTATTTCTTCGGGTAAATGTCGCCAACAACCGCCAGCGGGTACTAAATCTAAAACAGCTTTTTTTTTCAATGGATAAATCTGCCCTTCAGATTTTGGCACATCGCAATCATATAAAGCTCCCGCTTTTAACGCATCGTGCAAATTCATAATTCGTTCATGCGATTTGGGCAATTCAAATGAGGCTTCGCCCACTAAATCATTTCGCACACCAATCAAAAATAAGCGTTCACGTTTTTGCGGCACATTGTAGTTAATCGCTTTTAAAACATTCGATGCCAGCAACGTGTAACCCAAATCAGCAATCACATTTTTGATTGTTGCTAACGTTCGCCCATCATCATGACTCAATAAACCGCGTACATTTTCACCTAAAAAAACGCTGGGTTGAACCTCTTTAATGGCGCGAGCAAATTCAAAAAATAATGTCCCGCGCACATCCTCAAAACCTCGTTTATTGCCTGCATAAGAAAAGGCTTGGCAGGGAAATCCGCCTGACAAAAAATCTACGTTACCACGATACGGAGTGAAATCAATTTGCGAAATATCGCCTTCAACTACATTCCAATTTGGGCGATTGTGACGCAAAGTTGCACAAGCGTGTTTGTCGATTTCATTCAGCAAAACAGCGTTGAAACCGGCTTTTTCTAAACCTAATGCCAAGCCGCCCGCACCAGCGAATAATTCAATTGACCGAAAATTCATACGTTAAAATTCTCGAAACCTTGGTATTTTTTGAACGCCAGTAAATAGAGGCTTTTCATTAAATTGGGGGATATTTTTTCAAGCTCGGCAAAAACCGTATTGACACTATTTTTTTGTTTCATGGTAGCAATAACATCTTCAATTACCGTCGGCAATTTTTCGCACAATTGTTTAAACGCAGTTTGTTCGCCTGTCACTAACGCATAAAATTGGTCAATTGAAACCCGCCGGATATTTTCACTTTCAACTCGATCACCGTCTAAACTCACAATCCATTTTGCATTTTGGCTTTTCGTTGCGATTACTTCAACCAATAGACACGTTGCTGTTGGCTCTTTAATTAACACGGACTGCATTCGCATATACGTTTTTTGCGAAGACGATGAATTCATGGTGTTGTGCTTATTTTTCATTTCGACATAGATTTTTTGCGCGTCATTTACAACGTCAAAACCTGTTTCTGGCACGCGCCAACCATCGCCAATATATTTGAAAATGTTTTGATGAAAGTAGCCAATATGATTGGTATTCGATTTATCCAATTGCCGCAAAATTTCAAATTCGATTACGTCGCGGATATTTTTGTCGTAAACCTTTGCATCAAACGTAAGTTTAATGGGGTCAATAATATTTTTGTTGAAGTCATCTAAATCAATCGTAAAGCGGTATTTTTGAATTGTTTCTTGAACGTGATTAAACAAATCGATGTCGCTAATAAAAGCTAAGTTGTAAGTGGTCATTGAATTTTAATGTATTGTCCATGTTCTTTGATAATGAAACGTAATTTTTCGCGTGGGTGATTATTTAGCATTTTTCAATTTCATCGTGAGTTAAACCTGTCACCTTCGCAATCGTTTCGATTTCCAACCCTTCGGCTAACATTCCTTTTGCGATGGTGTGTTTGGCTTTCAATTCACCTTCGGCAAGTCCTTCGGCAAGACCTTCGGCAAGACCATCCATTCGTGCTGTTTGAAGCACATTATTACGCCTGTGGATTTCCATTTCTTCCGCTTCATACATTTCGAGTTCTTTGGCAGACCATTTATGTTGTGCGGCGACTTCATAAGCTAATCGTAAAGCGGACGTGTTGGTATTTTCTGGAATGTGATCCAACTTCATCGCTTGTTGAATAAAATAAATCCATTTATCCGCAACGGTGTCGAGTTCATTTTCAGACTTTGTAAATTTTGGCAATTCCACAAAATTAAATTCTAACTCTTTTAAATCGTGTTGCTTCGTTTCACTGTTTAAAATTAAATGCCGAGAAAAATGCGATTCATGGTCGAAGGCTTCAAAATTTAAAATACCCAGAAAAATAACGGGTTTAAGCTCCTGATAATTACCACCGATGGACAACTGTTGACTGTAGGCTTTGCTGCTATAAAACATGGCGCGTTGAGAAAACCAGGTTTCTTTTGCGACTTGCATTTCAATTAAAAATTCACGTTTCGACTGGTCTTTCGCTTTAATATCAAGACTGGTGCTTTTCAAACCGTAAATTTTAGGTGGTTGATAAGTGTCCGCAATTTCAACGCTTTCAATCGGATAATCCAATTCTAAAATTTCGTTTAGGAATTCAATCAAAATGCTTTTATGAGCGTTATTGCCGAAGATTTTTTTAAACGCAATATCTGTTTTTGGGTCTACGAATTTCATTGATACAAGCCTCTTTTGTTGACTAAAAAACAAAACGCCTTGACGGTTTTTTTAACCATTCAAAGCGTTTTCAAAATTACGAAATTCGCAAACTTTTATTCCATTCGATAATTCGGTGCTTCTTTGGTAATCGTTACGTCGTGAACATGACTTTCGCGCATTCCAGCCGACGTGACACGAACGAATTGCGCTTTTTCATGCAAAATTTCAATCGTCGCACAACCGGTATAACCCATGCTGGCACGAATTCCACCGAGTAATTGATGCACCACCGCTAACAAACTACCTTTGTATGGCACGCGCCCTTCGATACCTTCGGGGACTAATTTTTCAACCGAATCCGCAGATTCTTCTTGAAAATAACGGTCGCTTGAACCTTGCGATTGCGACATTGCGCCCAGTGAACCCATGCCACGATACGATTTATACGAACGCCCTTGGAATAATTCCACTTCGCCAGGAGCTTCTTCCGTTCCGGCAAATAAACCGCCAAGCATAACGGCGTGTGCGCCAGCCGCTAAGGCTTTCGCTAAATCGCCTGAATAACGCACACCACCATCGGCAATTATCGTTACGCCCGTGCCTTTCAACGCTTCGGCAACATTACTCACGGCGGTAATTTGTGGCACGCCAACACCTGCCACAATTCGTGTGGTGCAAATCGAACCAGGCCCAATTCCTACTTTTACACCATCTGCGCCCGCCTCCACTAATGCCAAAGCCGCTGACGCTGTGGCGATATTGCCGCCAATCACTTGTAAGTTTGGGTAATTTTGTTTCACCCAACGCACGCGATCTAAAACACCTTGCGAATGTCCGTGCGCGGTATCGACAATAATTACGTCAACGCCCGCTTCAACTAATGCCGCGACACGTTCTGCGGTATCACTACCTGTTCCAACTGCTGCGCCCACACGCAAACGCTCTAAATTATCTTTGCTGGCATTTGGATAATCTTTGGCTTTTTGAATATCTTTCACCGTAATCAAACCGCGCAAATGAAAGTTTTCATTCACCACCAACACTTTTTCAATACGATGTTTGTGCAATAACGCCAAAACATCTTTACGATCCGCGTTTTCGTTCACGGTAATCAAACGTTCTTTCGGTGTCATCACGCTGGAAACTGGCTCATCAAAACGAGTTTCAAAACGTAAATCACGGCTGGTCACAATTCCCACCAATTCATCGCCTTGAACAACAGGAACGCCCGAAATTTTATTCGCTTGCGTGAGTGCTAACACGTCACGAATACTAACATTTGGCGCAACGGTGATAGGATCTTTAATCACGCCCGTTTCGTATTTTTTGACACGATGCACTTCTAATGCTTGTTGTTCAACCGTCATATTTTTATGAATAATCCCGATACCGCCTTCTTGAGCAATAGCAATTGCCAAACGCGATTCGGTTACGGTATCCATTGCCGCCGATACAAGCGGAATATTGAGCTTAATGCCGCGTGTCAATTGGGTTTGCATCGAGACTTCGCGAGGCAAAACTGTTGAGTGTGCGGGAACTAATAAAACATCGTCAAACGTCAACGCTTCTTGAATAATCTGCATAAATATCAAACCTAATTGTTAATAAAACAACGCCACATCATAGGGCGAAAATTGCCACACTTTAAAAAAATAACCCGTCAATCGGTGACGATGCGGAGGCAAATCGTTTGCGCGGCATTCGACCGGCTAAAAATGCTTCGCGTCCGGCTTGAATGCCTTTTCGCATTGCCGAAGCCATTAAAATTGGATTTTTGGCTTCCGCAATCGCGGTATTCATTAACACGCCCGCGCAACCTAATTCCATTGCCAATGCGGCATCAGACGCGGTACCTACGCCGGCATCCACCAAAATCGGTACATTCGCATTTTCGACAATCGTTAAAATGTTGTACGGATTACGAATGCCCAAACCTGAACCGATTGGCGCGGCGAGCGGCATCACCGCGACACAACCCATTTCTTCCAACCGTTTTGCCGCAATTGGGTCGTCATTGGTATAAACCATCACTTCAAAGCCTTCGCGCACTAAAATTTCAACGGCGATATACGTTTCAGCGACGTTTGGAAACAGCGTTTTTTGGTCGGCTAAAACTTCTAATTTCACCAAATTGTGTCCGCCCAATAATTCACGCGCCAATCGACACGTCCGCACTGCTTCTTCTGCGCTGTAACAGCCAGCGGTGTTTGGCAAAATGGTATATTTGTCGGGTGAAATCACGTCAAGCAAATTGGCTTCGTTCGGATTTTGCCCGATATTTGTGCGCCGAATAGCCACCGTCACAATCTCCGCGCCACTCGTTTCAATCGCTAAACGAGTTTCTTCTAAATCTTTATATTTTCCCGTGCCAACCAATAAGCGCGATTGGTACAATTTTCCAGCAATTAAAAATGAATCGTCTTGTCCACCGCCAATCGCGTGAACAATTTCTAATTTGTCATTAGCATTTAAAACGTGCGTGGCGAAATTTTGAAACGGTAAAATTTCTTCGTTTAATTCCAAAGCGATTTTTTTATCCATTAAACCTAATTCGGTAACGACATTTGCAACGGTGCTATTTTCAACCACTTCGCGTCCGTCACCGTTGATATAAATCATCATATTTTAATACTCCGTCTTTTTTGAACTGCCTTCGCAAGCGTTTTTAACAGTGGCAACGTATCATTCCACGACAAACACGCATCGGTAATGCTTTGACCGTAAACCAATTCTTGCCCTTGAACAACTGATTGTGAACCCGATTTCAAATGACTTTCAATCATCACGCCCATAATTCGTTTATCACCATTGGCAATTTGTGCAGCAACATCGTCACCGACAATCAATTGACGTTGGCATTGTTTCAAACTGTTTGAATGACTGAAATCAATCATGATGTTGGGGTTTAAATGTGCTTTTTCCATACCGTGCGCGACTTGATTCACATTAACGGCATCATAATTTGGCTGATGATTTCCACCGCGTAAAATAATATGCACATCTTCATTTCCCGTGGTCGAGAAAATCGCCGAATGTCCCGCTTTCGTCAACGATAAAAAGTGGTGCGGACTCATCGCCGCGCCAATCGCATCAATCGCAATTTTAATTGTGCCGTCGGTGGCATTTTTGAAACCTACTGGACAGGATAACCCTGACGCTAATTCGCGATGCACCTGACTTTCAGTCGTTCTCGCGCCAATCGCCCCCCATGCAATTAAATCTGAAACATATTGCGGCGTAATTAAGTCCAGATATTCGGTCGCAGCAGGAATGCCCATGTCATTCACATCGAGCAATAATTGCCGTGCAATTCGTAAGCCTTTGTTAATGTTAAAACTCGAATCCAAATCGGGATCATTGATTAAACCTTTCCAGCCAACCGTCGTGCGGGGTTTTTCAAAATAAACGCGCATGATAATTAACAAATCGTCGCTTAACTCCACCATCACACTTTTTAATAAATGGGCATATTCGTGTGCGGCTTTCGTGTCGTGAATCGAACAAGGCCCAACAACGACCACCAGACGATCATCGTTTCCAGTCAAAATATTATGAATCGCCTGACGTGCTTGAAATGTTGTGTGCGCGGCATTTTCAGAAAGCGGCATTTCCGTGTGAACTTCCGACGGCGCAATCACTTCTTTCATACCTGAAATGCGTAAATCGTCGGTATTGTATTTTTGCAAAATAATATTCTCCTAATTTTTGATTATTCGACCGTGACAGATTTCGCTAAATTGCGCGGCTGATCGACATCTGTACCTTTTAAAACCGCAACGTGATACGAGAGTAATTGTAACGGCAATGTGTAAAGTATCGGTGAAATGTGATTATCGATTTGCAGCACTTTTATAATTTGCACATTTTCGTCGGGCGTGGGCGACAGCGTTTCGTCCATAAATACAATCAATTGCCCGCCGCGTGCAGAAACTTCCTGCATATTCGATTTTAACTTTTCCAACAAACTGTTATTGGGCGCAACCGTAATCACAGGCATATCGGCATCAATCAACGCGAGCGGTCCGTGTTTTAATTCGCCCGCAGGATAGGCTTCCGCGTGAATGTAAGAAATTTCTTTCAATTTCAACGCGCCTTCCATCGCAATCGGATAATGTGACCCGCGTCCCAAAAACAGCGCGTGATGTTTTTCCGCAAACTGTTCTGCCAACATTTCGATTTCTTTATCGAGCTGTAACACTTGTTCCATTTGGCGCGGCAGTTTAAACAATTCGTCCGTAATGTGTTGTTCTAACGTTTCATTTAATTCAAACCGTCGTCCAATCGCTAAAACCAACAACATCAACGACACTAATTGCGTGGTAAATGCCTTGGTTGAAGCCACGCCGATTTCAGGCCCCGCACGGGTTAGTAAAACCAAATCCGACTCTCGAACGAGCGAACTTTCTGGCACATTGCAAATCGCCAGCGTGTGTTTTGCACCCAAACGTTTTGCTTCTTTTAATGCCGCCAATGTGTCCGCCGTTTCGCCAGATTGTGAAATGGTTACGACTAATGTATCAGGAGCTAAAACGGGGTGACGATAACGAAATTCACTCGCCACTTCGATGTTGCACGGCACACGCGCTAATGCTTCAAACCAATAACGTGCGACTAAACCTGCGTGATAACTTGTGCCGCACGCTAAAATTTGCACCGATTTAATACCGTCGAAAATCCGCGCGGCATCAAAACCAAACGCGCTATCTTGCACACGCTGATTGATAAAACGCCCTTCTAACGTTTGTGACACCGCGAATGGCTGTTCGTAAATTTCTTTGAGCATGAAATGGCGATAATCACCTTTTTCAACAGCATCTGCTTTGAGCTGACTTTCTTTAATCGGACGTTGTACGACATTATTTTGTGCGTCATAAATAGTGAGCGAGTCAATTTTAATTGCCGCAATATCGCCTTCTTCCAAGAAAATAAAACGCTGTGTCACAGGCAATAATGCCGCCACATCGGACGCGACAAAATACTCGCCAATTCCAATACCAATTACAAGCGGACTGCCTTTACGGCATGCAATCAAGGTGTTAGGTTCATCGTTCGACATAATCGCTAACGCATACGCGCCTTCCAATTTTGACAACGTTGCTTTGACCGCCTGCAACAAATTAAGCGACGTTTTTAGCGCGTGATAAATTTCATGCACAATCACTTCGGTGTCGGTTTCGGACGTGAATTCGTAATGATTTTGGCGTTGTTCAGCGCGAAGCTGTTCGTGATTTTCGATAATGCCATTATGAACCACGGCGACGGCATTGCAACTAATGTGCGGATGGGCGTTTTCCTCACTGGGTTTACCGTGCGTTGCCCAACGAGTGTGGGCGATACCGATATTTCCCGACGTTGGATTTTCACGCAAAAGCATTTCCAAACCGCTGACTTTACCGACCGCACGTTGACGCACAATGGTTTGCTGGTGTAACACTGCCAATCCAGCCGAATCATAACCCCGATATTCCAGCCGCTTTAGACCTTCCAGCAGAATTGGAATCACGTTGCGTTGCGCGATGCCAGCGACGATACCACACATTATAATTTCTCCTTTTTGACGGGACGTTGCCAGCTTTCGAGTGACATTTGTTTGCTTCGACTAAGCGTTAATTGATTGTCTGGTGTGTCTTTAGTGATCGTTGAACCTGCGCCAATTGTCGCATTTTTGCCAATGGTGACGGGTGCAACTAATTGTGTATCTGAACCAATGAATGCGCCATCTTCAATAATAGTTTGAAATTTATTTGCGCCGTCATAATTGCAAGTAATTGTACCCGCGCCGATGTTAACTTTCTTACCAATTAAACTATCGCCGATGTAGCTCAAATGATTGATTTTACTGCCCTGCCCGATGATAGATTTTTTTATTTCGACAAAATTACCAATATGCGTGTCAGTTGCTAAAATCGTTTCGGGGCGTAACCGCGCGAAAGGACCAATGCGGCTATTTGCCCCAATGACGGCATCTTCAATGACGCAATTTGCTAAAACAATCACGTTGTCGCCAATCGTCGCATTTTTAATTGAGCAATTTGCACCGATGTTCACATTATTGCCAAGTCGATTTTCACCTTCAAAAATCACATTAACGTCAATTTCAACGTCTTGTCCAACTTCTAATAAACCACGCAAATCAAATCGCGTCGGGTCACGCAACGTCACACCTTGACGCATTAAATTTTGTGCTTGTTGCAACTGATAAACACGTTCTAAATGCGCCAGCTGTAATTTATCATTCACGCCCAACACTTCGTCTTCACTTTCTGGTGAACAGGTCGCAATTTCAAAACCATCGGCAACGGCTAACGCAATAATGTCCGTCAAATAATATTCGCCTTGGGCGTTGTTGTTATTGAGTTGCGACAGCCATTTTTTCAACGCTTTGCCTTGCATGGCTAAGATTCCCGTATTACCTTCGGCAATTTTTTTTTCTATTTCGGTTGCATCTTTTTCTTCGACAATTCGTAACACTTTCCCCGAATCATCTCGCACAATTCGCCCGTAGCCTGTTGGATTCACTAAATTGACTGTCAAAAGTGCGAGCGTTTTTTCATTTGTTTCCGAAAGCAAAAGTTGTAACGTTTCGGCTTGCAATAATGGCACGTCGCCATACAAAATCAGTACCATCGAATTATCGTCAATTTGGCTACTCACTTGTTGAACCGCGTGACCGGTACCCAATTGTTGCGGTTGCTCAATCCAATTTACCGGCAAATCCGCCAGCGTTTTTTTAACCTGTTCCGAACCGTGTCCAATCACAATGTGAATCGTATTATTTTCCAATCCAATGCTTAAATCATAAACGTGCCGCAACAACGGTTTAGATCCAATTGAATGTAAAACTTTCGGTAACTGCGAACGCATTCGCGTTCCTTTACCGGCGGCGAGGATAATCGTGGTTAAGTTCATTTTTATTTTCCGTAAAATAAACGAAAAAGCCCGATAGCGTCAGACGTTATCGGGCTTTTTTCAAGAATCGAGCGATAACTTAGTCGTTAGCTGCCGCGTTTTCTGAATCTATCGAGTGTGCGTAATTGCATAATCGCTTGGTGCAATTGTTTTTCAGCCGAAGCGTAATCCACACGACTGGTTTTGTTCGCTAAAACTTCTTCCGCTTTTGCTTTAGCTTGAATGGCTGCCGCTTCATCAATGTCTTTCGCACGAATTGCAGTGTCTGCCAAAATCGTCACGATATGCGGTTGAATTTCTAACAAACCACCCGAAATGAAAAACGGATAGCTTTCAGTATTGCTTACTTTAATGCGAACTTCACCTGGATTGAGCCTTGTAATTAACGGTGCGTGACGAGGTGTAATACCAATTTCACCTAATTCAGCAGGCGCAAAAATCATTTCTGCTAAACCCGAAAAAATCTCTTTTTCCGCACTCACGATGTCTACATGCACTGTCATAGTCATGATTTGTTACCTTAAAAATTTAAAGTTAGTAGACAACAAGCCTTACGCTTTCATCGTTTTGGCTTTTTCCAATGCTTCATCAATTGTGCCCACCATATAAAACGCTTGCTCTGGAATCGTATCGTAGTCACCAGCCAGAATACCCTTGAATCCTATGATGGTGTCTTTCAACGAAACATATTTACCTGGCGAACCGGTAAAGACTTCGGCGACGAAGAATGGTTGTGACAAGAAACGTTGAATTTTACGCGCTCGTGAAACAAGCAATTTGTCTTCTTCGGACAATTCATCCATACCCAAAATTGCAATAATATCGCGTAATTCTTTGTAACGTTGCAATGTTCCTTGAACGCTACGCGCTACGTCGTAATGTTCTTGACCGATAACCAACGGATCTAATTGGCGACTGGTTGAGTCAAGTGGGTCAATCGCAGGATAAATACCTAATTCTGCAATTTGACGCGACAATACAACGGTTGCATCCAAATGCGCGAAAGTAGTTGCCGGTGACGGATCGGTTAAATCATCTGCTGGAACGTAAACCGCTTGAATAGATGTAATCGAACCCGTTTTGGTCGATGTAATCCGTTCTTGCAATACACCCATTTCTTCAGCAAGTGTCGGTTGATAACCTACTGCAGAAGGCATACGACCCAACAACGCAGATACTTCAGTACCAGCTAACGTATAACGGTAAATGTTATCCACGAAAAACAAGACATCGCGACCTTCGTCACGGAAATATTCTGCCATTGTTAAACCAGTCAACGCAACGCGCAAACGGTTTCCAGGTGGCTCATTCATTTGTCCGTAAACTAATGATACTTTATCAATAACGTTTGAATCCGTCATTTCGTGATAGAAATCATTACCTTCACGAGTTCTTTCACCAACACCAGCAAATACTGAATAGCCACTGTGTTCGATAGCGATGTTACGAATCAATTCCATCATGTTGACGGTTTTGCCCACACCCGCGCCGCCGAATAAACCGACTTTACCGCCTTTAGTGAATGGACAAACTAAATCGATAACCTTGATACCTGTTTCTAACAATTCAGTCGCAGCTGCTTGATCCGCATAACTGGGAGCTTCACGATGAATCGCCCATTTAACTTTTTCGCCAATCGGTCCTTTTTCATCAATTGGCTCACCGAGAACGTTCATAATACGTCCCAACGTTTCTTGACCTACAGGGACAGAAATGGGGGCTTGGGTATTAGTCACTTCTAAACCACGACTCAGACCGTCAGTGGTACCCATTGCAATCGTTCTAGCGACACCGTCACCTAATTGTTGCTGTACTTCCAACACTAAATTTTTGCCTTCAACGATCAAGGCATCATAAATTTTGGGTAGTTCATCGCGTGGAAATTCAACGTCAACAACCGCCCCAATAATTTGAACAATTTTACCGCTCATAAAAATTCGTCCTCGAAACAACCCTACTTTAGGGAAATATTTTTCTGAAAATCTCGAAATACCCCCGTAAATTACGGGGGAACATTACGCTACTTATTTTTCGCCAACTTAAACAGCGGCTGCCCCAGCGACAATTTCTGAAATTTCTTGAGTAATAGCGGCTTGCCTAGCTTTGTTGTAAATCAATTGTAATTCTTTAATCAAATTACCCGCATTATCGGACGCGCTTTTCATTGCGACCATTCGAGCAGCTTGTTCACACGCATTGTTTTCAACTAAGCCTTGGTAAACAATCGACTCAATATAACGTGTCAACAGATGATCTAAAACCTCTTTCGCATCTGGCTCATAGATGTAGTCCCAGTGCCGATTGCTCAATTGCTCATCTAATTCACTAGGCATAATCGGCAACAACTGTTCAATAGTCGGACGTTGCGTCATTGTATTAACAAACTCGTTACTAACAATGTGCAATTCGTCAATCTGACCAGAGTGGTAAGCGTCAAGCATCACTTTAATAATACCAATAATGTCATTTAAATGCGGTGTATCACCCAACTTAGCGGTATGCCCAATGACGGTCGTTTCACCAAGACTAGCAAAAAAACTGTAGGATTTTGCACCGATAGTACAAACATCAACATCAATACCTGCTTGATCCCATTGTACAATCTGTCCTAAAACCTTTCGAAACAAATTAGAATTTAAGCCACCACACAAACCGCGATCCGAGCTAACAACGATTATACCGACACGCTTTACATCACGCTTAACTAGGAAATCATGCTTGTATTCAGGATTGGCATGCGCGAGATGCTTAATAATTTTGCCAATCTTTTTTGAGTACGGGCGCGTCGCCAGCATTTTTTCTTTTGTTTTACGCATCTTACTTGCCGCGACCATTTCCATAGCGCGAGTGATCTTCTGAGTATTCTTAATACTGCCAATCTTTGTGCGTATTTCTTTACCAACAGCCATAAGAAGACCTTTTTACCAACTGTGAGTTTTTACAAACGTTTCAATAGCTGAACGCATACCCTTACTAATATCGCTACTGAAATCACCGGTCGTATTGATGTTAGTCATCAATTCTGTGTGTTCTGATTTCATATAAGACTGCAATGCCGCCTCAAAATCTAAAACCTTGTTGACTTCAACAGTATCTAAAAAGCCTTCATTCGCTGCAAACAAAGAAATAGCCATTTGTGCGACAGACATTGGTGAGTACTGATTTTGTTTCATCAATTCAGTGACACGTTGACCGCGTTCAATCTGTTTGCGTGTACTTTCGTCTAAGTCTGATGCAAATTGAGCAAATGCCGCTAACTCGCGATATTGCGCCAAATCTAAACGGGTACCACCGCCTAACTTTTTGATGATTTTCGTTTGTGCCGCACCGCCCACCCGTGAAACAGATAAACCTGCATTCACAGCTGGACGAATACCTGAGTTGAACAAGTTACTTTCTAAGAAAATTTGCCCGTCAGTAATCGAAATTACGTTCGTCGGTACGAAAGCAGAAACGTCACCTCCTTGGGTTTCGATAATTGGTAATGCGGTTAAAGAACCTGTTTTACCTTTTACTCTACCGCCCGTTAATTTTTCAACTTCAGCCGCATTGATGCGCGAAGCGCGTTCCAATAAACGGGAATGTAAATAGAAAACGTCACCGGGATACGCTTCTCGACCAGGTGGTCTACGCAACAATAGTGAAACTTGGCGATAAGCCCATGCTTGCTTAGTTAAATCGTCATAAATAATTAACGCATCTTCGCCTTTATCACGGAAATACTCACCCATTGTGCAACCTGTATATGGTGCAATAAACTGTAATGCCGCTGACTCAGATGCCGAAGCTACTACGATAATTGTATGAGCTAGCGCACCATGCTCTTCCAATTTACGAACAACGTTAGCAACCGACGAACGTTTTTGACCAATAGCCACATAGATACACTTAATACCAGTGCCTTTTTGGTTAATAATCGCATCGATAGCGATTGCTGTTTTTCCGGTTTGACGATCACCAATAATCAACTCACGTTGACCGCGACCAACTGGAATCATCGCATCGATTGACTTCAAACCCAACTGAACAGGTTCATCAACAGACTGACGCGCAATAACGCCGGGTGCAATTTTTTCAACAGGAGAAGTTTCGGTGGTATCGATGGCACCTTTACCGTCAATTGGATTGCCTAGCGCATCAACAACGCGACCTAATAAGGCTTCACCAACAGGTACCTCTAAAATTTTACCAGTACATTTAACGGTATCGCCTTCAGAAATGTGTTGGTAGCTACCTAAAACGACAGCACCAACTGAATCTCTTTCTAAATTGAGTGCCATACCAAAGGTGTTACCAGGGAATTCAAGCATTTCGCCTTGCATTGCTTGTGAAAGTCCGTGAACCCTCACAATCCCGTCAGTTACACTGACAACGGTGCCTTCGGTGTGTACTTGCGTACTTAAATCGAAGTTTTCGATCTTCTTTTTAATCAGATCACTGATTTCAGATGGATTTAATTGCATACTTTTTCTCGCTCTAAGTTTAGAGTCTTTGTGCTAATTGTTGAAGCTGACCTCTAACCGAACCGTCGATCACCTGATCACCTGCTCGAACTAGAACGCCACCAATGAGTGACGAATCAACCGCTATTTTCATATTGATTTTTTTACCAAAAGTCTTTTCTAGCGTCGTATTGAAACTCTGCTTGGATTCTTTGGTAAAGGCAAAAGCCGTACTTACATCAACATCAATAGAGCCTTCGTCCTCAGCTTTATAGGTCTCGAATATCTCAGTAATTGCCGTAATCAAACCCAAGCGATTATTTTCAATCAGTAGCTTTAAGAAATTACTGCCTTCTTGATCAATCTGACCTTCGCAAATATCCAGCAACAATGTCAATAACGCTGACTTACCAATTTTAGGGTCATCAATCACACCCGAAATCGATTTATCACTCAACACAGCGGCTAAAAAAGCTAAATTCTTTGACCAAGTCTTAGCAGAATCTGTTTCCTTCGCTCGCTTAAAAACTGCTACGGCGTAAGGTCTTGCCAATGTTGCTAGTTCGCTCATTATGCTTAACCTAATTGACTAGAGACTTTATTAAGAATGTCTTGATGTTTGGCTTTGTCGATTTCTGCACCCAGAATTTGCTGCGCGGCAGATAATGCCAACGTCGTAATTTCTTTTCGCAAACCTTCTCTTGCCTGTTGCAATTCTTGATCAATCTGCCCTTTTGCCGCGAGAATCAAACGTTCACCTTCTTGTTTCGCGGTGTGTTTTGATTCTTCTACGATTTCATTTGCACGTTTTTGAGCAAGCGTCACAATTTCCGAAGACTGATCTTTAGCTTCTTTAAGAACAATTTTAGCTTTCTTTTCAGCCAAAACAATTTGTTCTTGACCTTTTTCAGCTGCTGCCAAACCGTCAGCAATCTTCTTTTTACGTTCTTCTAAAGAGTCAAATAACGGTGGCCAAATGTACTTCATGGTAAACCACACCAGAAGTGCAAAGGTAATCATTTGTCCAATCAGAGTAGCATTGATACTCACGATGCGTTCCTCTTGTTGCGATTAAAATGAAACAGGCTTATTGACCTGCTGCCGCTTGCACTGCTGATAAGAATGGATTTGCGAAGGTGAAGAACAAAGCCAAACCAACGCCAATCATTGTTACCGCGTCCAATAAGCCCGCAACAACGAACATTTTTACTTGTAACATAGGAACCATTTCAGGTTGACGCGCCGCGCCTTCCAAAAATTTGCCGCCCAGTAAACCGAAACCGATAGCAGTTCCTAACGCGCCCAAACCTAAAACCAAACCTACCGCGATTGCAGTCATACCCTGCACATCAGCAATCAATTTTGCGAGTTCCATAATACCTCCAACGTATTGTTAATAAAAAATGTGAAAAAATAAAAAATTTGTACAACTTATTGTTTAACTAATGTTCCTGAAAGAATCACATCTGACGATTGTTGATTAACTGGAATACCTATTGCCCCACCTGTCACTAAAGAGTTGGCTAATGCTAATCCATTAGCAAGCCTAGTACCTAACACACCATAAACAGCTGCGTAGCGTGCAATTTTGTTTCCATCGATATTTGCATAATAAATATCAAAACTCCTTTCGCCCGTACAATAATCGTTCTTTCCTTGAAGAGCCAAACCAGTTGTATCTAATAATGTTGCTTCGGGACATTTGAACCCAGAAATAAACAACTTTTGTGCTTCAATACGGTAACTTAATATATTACCCTTATTGAATCCTAAATCTATACCATCAATAACATCAACACTAGAACGAGTTACAGTAATCATTCCGCTAGTATTTATCTTATTTGGAGTAATTTTCGCTTCAAAAATCAGTGGAATAACAATCGCACCACTTGGCGGTTGTAGCATCAAAGAAAAAATGTAATTTCCTGAAAGTTTCGGCTCTACTGCTAAAGCATTACCTGCCAACAAACTTGTGGCGAAAATTACTAAAATTAACTTTTTACCAAATCCAATCATTCTAGTGATCTTCGTGCGCCATACTCAAGTACACAATCGTGAGTACCATGAAAATGAACGCTTGAAGGGTAATAATAAGAATGTGGAAAATTGCCCAGGGGAAACTCAAAAACGGTTGAACGTACCAAGGTAACAAAGCAATCAGAATAAAAATCAGCTCGCCTGCATACAAGTTACCGAATAACCGCAAAGCTAACGAAATAGGTTTCGCAATTTCTTCAACTAACTTCAACAGCAAGTTAAACGGTGTCAACCAAGGCCCAAAAGGTTGGAACATCAACTCTTTTGCAAAGCCAATCGGTCCTTTGATTTTAATACTATAAAAAATAATTAGGAAAAATACTGAAATCGACATTGCAAATGTCGCATTCAAATCGGTACTTGGCACAACGCGCAAATACTCAATTCCCATCATTGAACCTATCAAGGGCAAAATATCGACAGGGAATAAATCCATGAAGTTCCACAAGAAAACCCAACAGAAAATCGTCAAGGCTAACGGCGCAATCAATTTGCTATGCCCGTGAAAACTGTCTTTCACTTGTTGATCAACGAATTCAATCAGCATTTCAGCAAAATTTTGTGCTAATCCAGGTACACCAGCGGTCGCTTTTTCAGCGGCATTTTTAAAAAACCAAATGAATACACCACCTAGCAACGCTGAGAAAAATAAGGTATCAAGATGCAAACTCCAGAAACCTTCACCGACACGCAGTGCTGTTAAGTGGTGAATAATGTAACCAGTTGCACCTTCGGCGTGAGCTTCAGTAGCCATTGTTCCTCTCTATTTGACTTTCTAAACTTGAAAATTTAACGCATCAATAATGCGAACCAAAATACTGATAACGTGCTGACATAGCACGCTAACAGCGGTAATAATTTGACGTTTGGAATTCTAAACACTAACAAAAAAAATAAAGCCGTTAAAACTAATTTAATCGACTCGTTAGCGTAAAAAGAATTGATGAATTTTTTTGCCTCTAGTTTCGCCGCTTGAGCGATACGAAATCCTAAATAAGCATTAGGTAAAAAAGCAATTAAACCACCTAAAAACGCGAACCCACCTGAAATAAAATCTAATGCCAGCGATAAAACGAGGCTGACTGCCAGAATCACTAAAATCTGATACTTGAGAATTTTAATAATCGATGACGCATTTGCAGTCATAAACTTAATTTTAAGGGTTTAAACATGGCGTGGATTATATAGAGCGAACTAAGTTAAATCAAGGCTGTTTCTTGATTCATTTATTTCTATCTTGAGTCATCTTATGCAAAATACCTTCTAATTTGTCTAAATCTAAAGAATGAATAATTTGTTTTTTTTGCCATTTTCATTTCAAAAGTGCAACACTAGCCACTTTTTAATTGTTAATGGTAATAATTTTTCCTTAACTTTTCAGATGTGTAATTTTGACTAAACACCGCGCGGCTTCAAGATGTGGTACGTTAATGGAAATCAGCGTTGTTTCTGCATTCACAGCGGCAAGTTCTTCGGCGGGAGTTTGCCCTTTCATGCAAAGCAAAATGCCATTTTCCGAAATTAAATGCTGCGTCAATTCGACAATTTCAGGCAAACTCGCAAATGCCCGTGTCAAAACCGTATCGAATAATTGTTCGGGCTGAAAATCTTCGACGCGACTGTGTGTCACTTTCACGTTTGGCAATTTCAATTCCAAAATGGCTTGTTGCACAAAGCGAGTTTTTTTCGCGTTGCTGTCAATCAATTGAAATTGAATATCGGGGCGATAAATTGCCAATGGAATACTCGGCAAACCCGCGCCCGTTCCCACGTCAACCATGCGCTTACCTTCCAAATGCGGCAAAATCGCCACGCTGTCGAGCAAATGCAAATTCACCATTTCGTCACGTCGCCGAATCGCGGTAAGGTTGTAGGCTTTGTTCCATTTTTCGATTAACGTAATGAACGCCAATAATTTCGCGACTTTGTCATCGTCAGTTGGTAAATTTAGCGCGGTTAAACCGTCGCGTAATAATTTTTCTTCTGAATTCATAAGTTATAACCGTCCTATCGCCGCGTGCAAACTAATATCTTTTTCCATTGTTCCGATTGTCTCATCAAATATCCCATCCAAAACTGCCGACACTTCCAAAAATCGTACGAATGCTGCTTGTCCTTTTTGCATACTTTGCGCGGTTTCTGCCAACGCACTAAACGCTGCGCCAATTACTTCAACACTGAAAATTTGTCCTAATTGTTGCGCGGTTTCTTTTGGATTCGGGTCAAGTGGCGCGTCACAATACAATTCAATTGCGCGTCCACGTTCAACACCAAAACGATTTTTCATATTGCTTAAAAATTCTTCACTCGGCTCGACGGCATTTGTTACGCCTTTATTCATTGCCGTGAACGCACGCGCCGATGCGGCTTTGCTTAATTCGGCATCGACATCTGCATTAGGATTTAACGACGGATTAACTAATTCTTTGCCATGTTCATTCAGAATGTTAATTGCCACGTCAATCGGCAAACGTCCACTTTTTAAATTCTCAACATACGTCGCCACCTTTTCAGGTTTTATCACGCTCTCTTTAGCGAGTTCATGAAATAACGCCTCGATTTCTGCAATCGTCGCTGACGAATCAACGGTTGAATTTTCAGAATCAGCCGATTGTGTAGCAGTTCGACGTTCACAAAGTTTCTGCAATTTGGCCAATAATTCTTTGCCTAATTTGCGGCGTTTTTCGTCATTCATTCCACCGCTGTGCGTTAATTTCTGAATGCCAAAACCAATAGCCGAACAAATCGCAATGCTGCCAATGACCCACGCAACAGGCGTTGTCACAGTTACAATGCTGGTGATTCCGATTGCCTTCACCAGTCCAGCAGGCAACCAACTCAAAACCGTTCCCAATCCTGATGTTGAAATAACCGTGCCGCCGAACCAGCCAGCAATCGGTGTTGCGCCCAGCCAACCGACAATTCCGCCTAAAATCGTGCCACTCGTTTTACCAGCCACGCCGCCCAAATCGGCTTTTTTCGTTTCGTGGTAGGTTTTAATGTAATCGGATGCTTTTGGTGTGTTTTCGTCAGTCATTATGAAAATCCATTTGCAAAATACTCGTCTTTCAACGCCAAAAATATATCAACGATAAACTGAAAAAATCGTTTTGCCGCCGTGATTAAATCTTCAAAAATCGAACCGCTGACAAATTCACCGTTAGCCACTTTATCCAAACGATGCCCAACTAATGCGCCAATTGTCGTACCAATTGCCATCGCAATCGGTGCTAAAAATGCCCCGAAAAACGGAATCATACTTGCCAATGAACCAATTGCCGCGCCAATCACCGCACCTAAAATCATAGTCGGATTCGCTTTCACAAACTCCCAAATTTGCAGCAAAATCACCCGCCCGATATTGACCACTTTTCCGGCAATCACTTTGGTCACGTCCCAAAGGTCTTCCATCCGTGTCACCAATTCCAGCGGCGCACCTCGTGAATGTAAGAGCGTCAACATATCCGTCCAATCCAGATTATTGGTGTCTGCATTTAACATCATCAATTCAAGTTTTGCTTCGGTGGTTGTCATTGTTTCAGTTGTCATCATTTTTCCTCGGTTTAATTAAAAGTTTAAAAATTTTCCAACAAGCTCGTAAAAAGTCTAGGATGTTGAATAAGGTAGTCGATTGCATCACTCATTCTCCCTTTTCAAAAACCACACTCAAATTCAATAGTGATAACGACACGCAATAATCGTCACACGAGAATTTTCAACCGCATAAACCAATCGATTTGCCAATAAACATATTGTTCCCACGCGGTCGCCGTCCATTCAATTGTTTTCAACATCAACCAACGCTCGCTCAAAAGTTTGTCCACTTCGATGTTCCGCAATGGATTTTGCAAGCATTTCGGCATTCGCGGGGGATTTGAGCAAATAAAAGGTTTCTTGCCACGAATCAAATAATGACTGCGACATTAACACCACGTTATCGGCATTTTCGCGGGTCACTAATAACACATCACGTTGTTCAATCACCCGATTACACGCATCGTTAAAATGCGTTTTAACTTCATTGAATGTTGTTTGTAACACTAAACAACTCCTTGCTGTTAATCGTTTGCATCATTCATTCTCCCTTTTCAAAATCACCCCGCTTTGTACAACGTCTTCGGTTCTATATCAACCGCGCCATCTTTGAATTCTAAACAACCCCATTCGTTATCTATTCGCGCCGTGTTTAAAAATTCGAGGCTGACATAATTACCAATCAACGTCTGCAAATCGGTTTCTTTTGTTTCGCCATTCTCAAACGTTAATGCAAACCGATAACCTTCTTTTTGTTTGAAATTTACCAGTTTCATGATTCATTCCAATGGTTCAATTTTATGAAAATTTTGCGTATTCCACATTTCGATTAACTCATCTTGGTGATTTTCAGCCCATTCGCGTACCAATTGCCGACATTTTTTTGGCAAACTACCGTCGATAATGTTCAAGTTTAACAATTCCATCACGGCTTCATGCTCACCATATTTGATATGAATGTGTTGCTGCGGATGTTCTTTATCAATCAAATACATTCGGATGATAATTCCGTAAAACCGACTAATTTCTGGCATCATTCATTCTCCCTTTTCAAAAAATCACATCTTGTGATATTTACCCTTGCCGCATTGGTAACATTTATGACCTGGCACGGCGGCTTGAGCTTTACCCGAAAGACTATATTGCGTGCCGCACGCGCCTTTTCCCGCATTTGAAAAAGTGGCATCACAGCGAATCTCACCACAAAAATCACATTTAAAAACTCTCAAAACCGCTTGCTGGCACGTTGGGCATTTTATGGACATATATTCTCCATTTTCAAACTAAGACTACGAAGGACACTACCACCAAGATTTATTTTCTCTTCTTTTTGCCGCTGCTTTGGCTTGTTGCACTGCTTTATCATTAGCGTTTTCAATTTTAGTTAAATCTAAATATGTTGTGGATTTTTTTACCATCTTATCCATTGTATTTGGTTTGGTAGATTGATTTACCTCCCCCGTATTTGCCCACCAAATGTTTCGTTTAGGAATTGAATCTGTTTTTTCTGATTCTTTTGATACCAACCCCAAAACCAACCCATGACACCCCAGCAACTCAACGGCTAAATCACGCATCGGAATTTTGATGGTGGTGTCGATGCCTTCTTTTTCGATAAAGCCGCGCAACACTTTTTTCATCGCGTCTTTTTTACTAATCGACAATTGGTCAGCGAGCAAATCAATCATATCGCTACTGGCATCATAGTTGTCGGCGATTTTATAAAGCGATTTGTGACTGGGTGCGGAGATGTTTTCTAAAATAAATTTTTGTTCAATTCGCCCGTTTGCCCCATTCAGCGCAATCAGTTGGTCGTAGACGTGAAAGCCTTTGGCTTCGATTTCGTCGATTAAGTCGTCGATAAAATCGGCTAAGGTGATTTCTTCGCGCCACGGCAATTCGGCTTCTTTGAGAGCTTTTTGCAGATATTTAATTTCGGTGAAATTCCAATTGGATTGTTTGAGTTTAAAAAACTCTTTTACGATGAGCAACAAGCGCAATTTTTCAGGATATTTATCGGGATAATCGTAAGTGTCGAGCGTTAAAAGCCAACTGTGGATATTTTGTTGCGCTTCAATTCTACCGACAGATTCTTCTAATTTTTCAAAACGATCCGCGATTTTATTCGCCATGAGCGTCAACATTTGGCGCGTTTCGGTTTCTTTGACGGCGAGCGTCATCAAATTATTTTTCACGGTAATCATCGAATGCGCCATCATCAAATCGCGTTCGTTGAGAATTTGAATATACCGCCAACCGATGCGCTGCATTTCGTACAAATTATTGACGTTGTCAGCGGTTTGCCCGTTAAAATTCGCGGCAAGTCGCTTGAAAAACGGTTGTTTCGCGCTCATTTCAAATTGGTCGGGACGCACCGACATTAAACGTGTCGCGTCCATCGCGAGTTGTTCAGTTTGCGCGGCGTGTTCTTTGGCGCGTGCAAACAACGGCTCTAAAATGGGGTCGATGGTGTTGAGGTCTTTTTGGCTGTAAATGAACATGGTGATTTTCCTAAAAATTAAGCAGATTTCTTTTTCAAATGAACGAGTAATAATGAAATCGCGGCTGGCGTAATACCTTGCATCCGCGAGGCTTGCCCTAACGTTTCAGGACGTTGTTTTTGCAACTTTTCACTCACTTCATTCGACAAACCAGAAACCTCTTTATAATCCAAAGTCACCGATAATTTTAAATGTTCGTGCCGCAAAGATTTGTCGATTTCGGCTTGTTGGCGCGTGATATAACCTTGATATTTCGCTTGAATTTCAACTTGTTCCGCCACGTCTTCCGCAAACAATTCATCGTCCAAAAATGTCAGCAAATTTTTAATATCAACTTCTGGGCGACGCAATAATTCGGTTAAATTCGCTTCTTTGTTTAACGCTTTGCCCCAAAACGTTTCAACTTGCGTGGCATTTTCGGTGTCAGTGTGAATCCATTTTTGTTTTAACGCGGTTTGTAATTTGTCGATATTTTCACGTTTCGTTTCAAACGCTTGCCACCGTTCGTCATCAACCAAATTCAACTCGCGCCCTTTTTCAGTCAAACGCAAATCGGCATTATCTTCGCGCAACAACAACCGATATTCGGCGCGACTGGTGAACATTCGATACGGTTCTTGCGTGCCGCGCGTAATCAAATCGTCAATCATCACGCCGATGTAAGCCTCATCACGACGCGGACACCAACTTTCTTCGCCGCGTGTCAAACGTGCCGCATTCAAACCCGCAATCAAACCTTGCGCGGCGGCTTCTTCGTAACCTGTCGTGCCGTTGATTTGCCCCGCGAAAAACAGCCCGTCCAAATGTTTATTTTCAAGCGAACTTTTCAAATCACGCGGATCAAAAAAATCGTATTCAATCGCATAACCTGGACGCATGATTTCAGCATTTTCAAACCCTAACATCGAACGCACAAATTCATATTGCACATCAAACGGCAAGCTGGTCGAAATCCCATTCGGGTAAATTTCGTGCGTGTTTAAGCCTTCGGGTTCGATAAAAATCTGGTGCGAATCACGATCAGCAAAACGGACAATTTTATCTTCAATCGATGGACAATAACGCGGGCCAACGCCTTCAATAATGCCAGAATAAAGCGGCGAACGATCTAAACCATTGCGAATAATATCGTGGGTTTTTTCGTTGGTGCGCGTGATATAGCAGGGAATTTGGCGCGGGTGATGTTCAGGTTTGCCCAAAAATGAAAACACGGGAACAGGCGTATCGCCGTGTTGTAATTCCAACACTGAAAAATCAATCGTTCGCGCATCAATTCGGGGCGGCGTACCTGTTTTTAAACGGTCAATTCGCAACGGCAATTCGTGCAACCGTTCCGCCAATGTAATCGAAGCCGCATCGCCCGCGCGTCCACCGCTGTAATTTTCCAAACCAATATGAATTTTGCCCGCTAAAAAAGTTCCAGCCGTTAAAACAACAGTTTTCGCTGAAAAATCTAAACCCATTTGTGTTTTCACGCCGACGACTTTTGTGCCTTCAACAATCAAATCGGCAACCGTTTGTTGAAATAGCATCAAATTTGGCTGATTTTCCAAAGCGGTGCGAATCGCTTGTTTATAAAGTTGTCGGTCGGCTTGAGCGCGAGTGGCACGAACGGCGGGGCCTTTGCTGGCGTTCAAAATCCGAAATTGAATCCCACCCACGTCAATCGCTTTCGCCATGATGCCGCCGAGCGCGTCGATTTCTTTGACTAAATGCCCTTTGCCAATGCCACCAATCGCAGGATTACAACTCATTTGTCCAAGCGTATCGATGTTTTGAGTGAGTAATAATGTTTGTGCGCCAGTTCGCGCGGCGGCTAATGCGGCTTCTGTACCAGCGTGACCACCGCCAACCACGATAACGTCAAATTCTTTTTTAAATTTCATTTTTTAATTAAATCTACAATTTTTGATATGGCATTCACCGTGTAGTCAGCGTTTAAATCTGCCATTGAATGTTGTCCCGCGTAACCGTACGAAACGGCGATTGTTTTAAAGCCTGCTCGTTTTCCCGCTGAAATATCGTTAATCGAATCGCCAATCATCCACGCATTTTCAGGCGCAATCGCAAACAATTTTGCGGTTTCTAAAAGTGGCAACGGATTGGGTTTCATTTCGGCAAACGTATCGCCCGACGCAATGAAATCAAAATACGGCGCAAGTCCTGCGGTTTCCATTAACGGATTCGTGAAACGTGCGGTTTTATTGGTGATGCACGCTAATTTAAAATCAGCATTTTTCAGTGTTTGTAACGTTTCCAAAACGCCATCGTACACTCGACTATGAACCCAATCATGTTCGGCGTAATACGTTTTATACAATTCAAAAGCGATTTCAAAATCGTCGGGAATTTCGCCAACGTGCCAATTATTGAGCAAAGCTCGTTTCATCAACACATCCGCGCCATTGCCAATCCATTGTTGAATTGTCGCTTGCGAATGTGTTGGTTTATTAAGTTTGGTCAGCGCGTAATTGACCGCTTCCACCAAATCAGGCGCAGAATCAATCAATGTTCCATCTAAGTCAAAAGCAATCACAACGCTGTCCATTTTTAAACCGCTTTTGCTAATTCAACGCGCATTTCGTCGATGACTTTTTTGTAATCAGGTTGGCTAAAAATCGCCGAACCCGCCACAAATGTATCTGCGCCCGCCGCTTTGATTTCACGAATGTTGTCCACTTTCACGCCGCCGTCGATTTCCAAACGAATGTTACGACCGCTTTCGTCGATGCGTTTTCTGACTTCGCGCAATTTCGTCAACGCAGACGGAATAAACGATTGACCGCCAAAACCTGGATTTACCGACATCAATAAAATAATGTCGATTTTATCCATGACGTAATCCAAATAATGTAACGGCGTGCCAGGATTGAATACCAAACCCGCTTGGCAACCGTGGTCTTTAATCAATTGCAACGTGCGGTCAATGTGTGTCGAGGCTTCGGGGTGAAACGTGATAATGCTCGCGCCCGCTTTGGCAAAATCAGGAATCAAACGGTCAACGGGTTCAACCATCAAATGCACGTCGATGGGTGCCGTCACACCGTGTTTGCGTAAGGCTTCACACACTAAAGGCCCAATTGTTAAATTCGGCACAAAGTGATTATCCATCACGTCAAAATGCACCACATCCGCGCCCGCTTTTAAAACGTTGTCTACTTCTTCGCCCAATTTTGCAAAGTTTGCAGACAAAATAGATGGCGCAATCCAATTTTCATTCATAGGTAAATCCTCTTGGTTAGTTAAAAAAAGTTTAAAAATTATTTTTAGTTTGTTGTTAGCTGCGACCTTTTGAAATCATCACAAATTTTCTTCAACCCATTTGAGAGCTTTTTGATGTAGCTCAATATACTCGCCAAAATTTTCAATTTCATGGGTATCTTGCGACACTACGAGCAATTTTTTCGCGCCTTCTATACTACGAGTCAGCGATAAAATTATGCTGCGTTTATTTTCGCAACTCTCTTCAATCACCTCTGCTAATGGTGTCATGTCCCATTGAAAACAACGAATTATATAAGTAGCGCAAACAAAATAATAAAAACCTTCAATCATTTCGTTCGGTTGTTCTTTTGTATTTTTGAAATATAACTTCAGGCATTTGTGAAAGTTATCCGTTTTATCACCCCTCCAGAAAACCTCTGCCATATTTGTATAGCAATAGTAATTTCCTTTTTTTACCCCTTCTTTGTACCAATCCAATGCTTTTTTGTCACTTTCGCTTACGCCAAAACCGTATAGGTACATATCACCAATTTTTTTGTAAGCGAGCAAACATCCCAACTTAATTGCCTGCTTATACAATTTCATGGCTTCTTCGTAATCTTGAATATAATCATCGTCACCATCGTAATAATGCTCAGCCATTTCCCAAAGTGCTAACCACGGATAATCAGGTTGTTCTTCGTCCTCATCATGCAAAACAAACTCGTCCAATTCGTCATCGGGTTCGTTTGAGAAAAACTCAGCGTCTTCGTCCTCTTCAAAATCAGAATTACTTGATTGTGCGTTGGGCATTTTGATGATGATTTGAATGACTTCACTAACGGGCGCACGGAAGAATTCCCGATTATCTGATTCCCGATAGCCTTTTTGTTGCAACATCGTATGCACAAATTGTTCGGCGGCGGTGCAATCGTCAACCAATTGTTCATAAACCACGATAAACGGCGTTGGTACGCCTGTGACTTTCGATAATTCGGCGGCGCGTTCAGCAGGTGAGCGGGTGGTTTTGCCGACTTTAACCAAATCAGGCATTGCGCTGTTGGCTAAAACGTAAATGTAACCACGATTATTTGTCATGTTTTTCCTTTGTTAAACCGCTTGTACTTCGTAATGTAACTGGTGTTTTTCGGCTAATTTTTGATGAATACTGTCTGGGCATAATTCCAAACCATTTCGCCAACACAACGCGCCTAATTCTAAAAAAAACTGCTTAAAATATTCATCGTCTTTCAACGGCAAAACTAATTCGGCATCTCTATCAACCAGCGGCTGTAAATCATAATCACCAAAAGAATTATCTGAAAAATGCAGACGCAACATTTTTTGTTTCAAATAATAGGCTTGAATAATTTTAATCATTATCGGCTCCCGCAATACGTTGTAACGGTTTTAAGGCAACGGCAAGTTCCCAATTTGCAAACAATTCTTCTTGATGGTCTTTCGCCCATTCGCGCACCAACTTAATTGCTTTACTTGGTAATTTTCCTGCTAAAAGTTCACCACTTTCAATAGCAAATTGCGCTTGTTGCCCTTGATATTCAACGTGAAAATGTGGCGGATTGTGGTCGTCGTTATACATCCGAATATAAATTCCGAAGAAATAGGAAATAACAGGCATTTAATTTTCCTTACTTTGTTCTTTCGCTTGTAAAAACTCTAAAACATCTTCGTTTTGCACACGGCGATAAATCGCTTCCACAGAAACCGTTAAACCAATTGATTCAAATATCACATCGTCACCCAAAAAATAGCGTTCTGAAACCCAATGATTATTGCGCCGACACACTTCCACTTCGGCAAAATCTTGTTCGATTAAAACGTATTCTTGCAAACTTGAAATGGTTTTGTAGGCTTCAAATTTCAACATTTTGTCAAAACGGCGCGTGGCTTTCGATAACACTTCGACGATAATTCGTGGTTTATCGGTGTAATAATCGTCACCATTTTCATCGTTGCAAACCACAACCACGTCAGGATAGAAAAATTTGCTGCTGTTGTTATTGCTGAGTTTGACTTTCATATCGGAAGCAAAAGGAATGCAACGGGTTTCGTCTAACTGTTCCATAAATGCAAACAACACATTTGAACTGATGATGTTATGAACGCGGCTCGCTCCCGCCATCGCATAAATCTCACCATCAATATATTCGTGTTTGATGTCACGAATTTTTTCATCTTCGAGATAGTCTTCTTCGCTGATGAAATCAACTTTATGATTTAAATTCATGCTATTACCTGTCGGTTTTCACATCGTCACGCAACAAATGATAAAGCGATTCAATCAAACCATCGCTATCATCCGCAACGTGATTCACATTTTCATCGGTATTTTGACTGCGTTGTTCGGTACGATTTGCCAATGAGGCTTGAATCAACGTGTCAGCATTTTGTGGTGTAAGCGTCACCAAATAAATCGTTTTCGTCTCTTCGTCATTCAACGCGCCGAGGATATTTTTCAACACACCTTGCGATTGATAACTGACGTAGTAGCTGTATTTATTTTGGTCGGAATCGGTAATTCGACTCGAACTCTGCCGAAAAGCCATTCCAACAGTACGCCACGCTTCACTAATCGATTGTTTCAAAATCAATTTTTTCGGAGTTTCATCAAGCAAAGAAACTTTTTCGTCCAAACCAGCGATTTGTTTTTTCGGTTCAACGCTGTCATCGACAATCGTATTGGGCGTGGTTTTTTGCAACGCCAACGTCGGTGGTTTTTCTAACGACGCGGTGTCGCGATAACGGCTATTTTCAACCGCGCCACACGCCATCAATCCGCTACTCAAAATCAAAATACCTAAAACATTTCGCATACTATTCACAGAAAAAACGACGATGTATCAAAACAGGAAATCCCGCGCGAACCTTTGTGATTCGTTCATGGTCAATGTCGGCAGAAACAAATCCGCTGCCCGTTTTATAACAATCCAACACCACGCCCCACGGATCAATAATCATGCTATGTCCAAAAGTGCGTCGCCCGTTTTTGTGAAAACCGCCTTGATTTGGCGCGATGACATAACACAAATTTTCAACCGCTCGCGCTCGCAATAATAATTCCCAATGTGCCGCACCCGTTTCAGCGGTAAATGCAGATGGAATCACAATAAAATCAACTTCTCGTTCGCTCATTTTTCGAAAAAATTCAGGAAAACGTAAATCATAACAAACCGCCACGCCCATTCGTCCAAACGGCGTATCAATAACCAGCGCATCGTCACCCGCTTCAATCGAATCCGATTCCCGATAAACTTCATTCGTATTTGGAACGTGAACGTCAAACAAATGCACTTTATCGTAACGCGCCACCCGTTTACCGGTGTCGTCATAAATTAAACACGCGGCACGCACTTTGTTTTCACTTTCACCCGCAATCGGAATCGTACCGCCGACAATCCACACGCCGTATTTTTTTGCGGTAGTTTCTAAAAAGTTTTGAATAATCCCTAAACCATCGACTTCTTTTACTTTGATTTTGTCTTGTTCGTGATCGCCCATTAACGCAAAATTTTCAGGTAACGCGACCAGTTTCGCACCGGCTTTGACCGCTTCGGCGATGAGTTTTTCTGCTTCTAATAAATTTGCACTAATGCTAGGACTGGAAGCCATTTGAATGGCGGCACATTTAGTCATGATGATAAGCCTCTTTAGAATTAAGTTTTTGGGGTAGCCACGGAAATTGAGTAATGCCGTGCCATGTTTTTTGTACTAAACCTTCATTTTCGTGCAGCGAAATCATTTCAATATTTCCCCACGAACCTTTAACCTGATATTGAGAACCAAAGAAAAAACCATCTTGGTCTTTACCCGTCAGTGTTTTTCCAACAATGCTCATTATTTTGCCGACAATTGTACCAGCAATAGGCACTACGTCAGCACTTTTAGGCGTGACATTCACCAAGTAATCCACATTTTCTTGTACAAAATCCGCATCGCCTTTCAACACAATTTTAGCGGGAATTGCATCCACCGTTAAATCTTGCGTGCTGGCTTTACCTTGCGAAATATCAAAATGTCCGTTGATACTGTTGAAGGTCAAACCTTCGGCGTAAACGTCACTAAAATCCAGTTGCAAACGCTTTAACCATTGCTCTAACGCTAACACGCCCAAAATTCGCCCAAAACCTGGTTCGATACTTAAAATGCGTCCATTTTGCAAATTCAAATCCGCTTGTCCACGCAATTTTTTTAAATCAAATTGTTGTGGTGCGCCTTGCCAATGCAAATCCAATTTTGCGCTGCCTGTCGTTTCGGCAATATCTTTCGTAATACCCACATTAGAAAATAATTGTCCCGCTTTGAAAAAATCCAATTTTCCGCGCAATTGCGTTTGTGCGTTTTGCCATTCGCCCGCCAACGTTAAATGATGTGTGACAGCTTGTAAATCAACGGTTTTAAACGTCATGCCATTCGTGGATTTTTCGGTTTCAATCGTTAATTTTCCTAATGGTTTCTCACGCCAAAACGTCTGCTCGCTGTGCAACGAAAGTGACGGCAATTTTTTCGACGATTCTGCTGATGTTGAAGCGGTTTCATTTTTCGTTTCGTCGGACGATGGCAATTGTTTGAAAAACGCTAAATCCAATTTTTCCAGTTCCAATTTAAGCGACGCGCCATTTTGCCATTCCAATAAACCCTGAGCAAACGAACTGTTTAATTTGCCGCGCCACGATTCATTTTCACGTTTCAACGTTAAATCAAATTCACCCAAGTCGGATTTTTGCCAGCGTGCATTTTGACTGTGAATTGAAACCGTATGAATGGCGGCGGCATTATTTTCTGAACTCGCCATCGCAAAACCTAACCAATCTTGCAGCGCAAGTTGTTCGTGCGAAATTTTCACAGTCAACCCCAACGTGTCGGGTAATACAACTTTTCCATCGCCCAACAAAATCGCGCCCCGTTCGAGATGTTTATTTTTTGTATCGATATTTACCGCTGCTTTCAACTGCTCGTTATAATTCAACGTTAGCGGTAAAAATGCGTCGTTTCCGAGAGTGAAAATCATCGAAAATGGCGCAGATTGCCATTTCGTTTTCGCCAATTCCGCTGGAAGATTTAATGTAATTCCCGACAACATCGATTGCACTTGCAACGTCGGTGCCGTTTTTTCGTAAGGCAAAATCAACGTTAATTGATAATCGCTGCTGCCATCAATCCACGTCGTTTGCGCCAATTTTGTCAGCGGCAGAATGTTCAATTGACCAAACACATCCTCAACGCTCGTATTTCCAACAACGTGAACGGCGGTATTATCGTCGTTATTTTGCAAACGAATTTGAATCGGATGGTTTAACGCCACCGCTTTTATCGTGTCGCTAAACACGCCATTTTCGGTAAATTGCAACGTGCCGTTCATCGCTTGAACCGGTAAATCCAACGATTTCACTTTTAATTTTGCATTTTGAAACTGCGCGGAACCTTTTACTTTTGATGTTAATTTTTCGACCAAGGCAATTTGCAAATTAAGCGAAACGTTAATTCTTCCTTGCGGCACAATCGCCGTTAGAACCGAATCCACCCGCGATTTCAAAGGCGTTCGCTGCATAAAACCTAATACTTGCGAAATTTCGCCTTCCGCTTCACCGATTATATTGACGTAATTGCTGGTGTGCATTGATGGAATCGTGATGTCAGCAAATTTCAGCGTGGCATTTTGCGCCATGCCCGATAAATTTACCTGTAAGCTGTCTTGATAAAATCGCACTTGCGCGGTTAAATCCGTCAATGGCAACCAATCTGGCGCGTAATTGAGTTGGGCATTTTCAGCGTCAAACACCACCTCAAACACGCCCTGCCCTTTTTCAAACGGAAAATCTTGCAGCAAACCGTAAAACAAAAATTGTCCATTTTTTACACGCCCTTTTTCAAACGCTTTGTCTAGCCACTCCACAATACCTTTATCCATAATGCCAACCGGCAAATATCGCCACGTTTGGGTCGCATCGTGAATTTCAAATTGCGTTTGTAAATCCATAAACACCGCACCATTTTTCGGCAACGTTAATTTCAACGCACTTTTACTCGGAATATCTTTGTTATTTAACACGATTTTTTCGCTACAAATATGCCACGCCGCTGGCGTTTTCGTCCAATTTAAATCAGCATTTAATTTTATCAGTGGCAACGATTCTCGAAATAACGTCGGCGCATTGAATGCCAATTTATCAGAATTTAATTGCAACTTTCCCGCCTGTTCATTTCCATGAAAATGACCATTTAAATTCTCAATGTTTGATTTTGCCAAATTCATATTTACATTTTCAAATCCACCATCCATTGCAATTTTTTGTTGCAGCGGTTGCGCGAATAAACTCATATTTTTCAAGGTGCCACTCAATTGATTTAGATCAAATTGCGTTTCAGAAAAGAAATTAACGATTGGAATGAGCGGGGAAATTTCCACCTTTTCTAAAAATAATCCTATGCCCGTTGCCTCCGAATTATTTTCATTAAACATAACCGACAGGGTGCCATTAAGTTCAGTTTCTGGAAATTTAAATTTTAATGAAGGCAAAGTCATTTGCCACATTTCGGCTTGATGTGTGAGTTGAAAACGACTGCGAAATTCGTTAAGTTTTAAAGCGATATGCTGGGGACGATTCGCGCTGATATTTTGCAAGGTAAGTTCGCCGTTAATCATGCTGAGTTGTCCATTTTGCCATTTCGCCCACGCCTTCACATTCGCCAAACCCTCGGTGATTTTTAGTGACAACGGCAAATCGAATGCCCCCAATTCGTTGAGTTTTATATTTTTACTCTCCAAAAAAATGCTCCCGTTTAATGTTTTCGGTTCAAACGGATTTCCGGTAAATATCATCGACACGCGCACCGGTTCGACTTTTTGTAACGGTGCTAATAAATTCATTCGATGTTGTTCACCGTCATTCATAATCGCTAAATTAACCGGTGAAATTTGTCGCGCAGGTTTATTAAGTTTTTCGTCGCGCCACGTTATCGAACTCTGTAAAAGTAGATATTTTCGACCTTGTAACAACCACAACGGTTGACCTTCACTGGCTTTCAAACCTTCCAGTGTAATGCTGTCGTCCGCGTGTCGAATCAACGTAATTTGTGCGCCAATCAATGTGACGGAAGTGGCAGAAAGTAAGTTTTTGGTCGATAAATATTGCCAAACATCGACCGTTAAGCGAATTTCCTTGAGCTGAATTTTTTTGTCGGAAATGTTGAGTTGTGACAATTGCAATTCGGGTTGAATGCCGCGCAGTTTGGCATTTAACTTTCCAATGATGACGGGGGCTTCGATTATTTCGCTTAATTCATGCGCTAAGTCAGCTTTATAATCTTCAATTTGAGAAAATAAAAAATTCACGCCCAAAAAACTAATCGCTATCAGTAGTAATGTCCACAGCAAAAAGTGGTGTGCAAAATTAGAAAGATAACGAATCATAATTTGGCGTAATTTTTTTATTCGGGGGGATTTCCATTCTTTCTCCAACTTTTGCTGACGTGTTCGACTCATTTTCGCACAAATCACCACCAAACGTTTCACACATGAGTGATTTATCTTCGTTAGAATGACGACACAAACCAGCGATTAAACCCATAAAACCACTTAATGATCGGTGCGTTTTGTCGGGTTTTGTACTTTCATAATTCCATTTTTTTAATAATTTCGACTGTCAAAATCGACACGTTACAAACCCGCATCAATAAATCAATCACCGTTTCTTTGTAATCTGCAAAACGATAAACGTTAAAATTCGCCGCAATCGTCGCATCTTTCGGTTTCTTTTCTTTGTATTGGTCAAGAATCCATTCCAACGCGCTCCGATTTCCTAATTTGTAATTCCACGCTTCCGCTGGAATTCCACTTAAACTCGTGTTTTCGTCCAACTCAATTACGCCGTTTATTTTATCCGCTTTTAATTTCGCTTTTGGAATTTTGCTGGCGGTTGAATCGACACGTTTTAACGGAAATGGTTCAACGGTTTCATAATTCAAATGCAACGCCATCAACGTTTTGCCCCATTCCACCCACTGCGAAAAATCATCATAAAACGGCACACGCGGAAATTCACGTTTCAAATTCTGCTCGTATTTTTCACGATAAACAGGATTATGCAAAACCGCATAAACATAATGAAAAATGTCCATTTTCGTCAGTTCAATTCCATAATGCGTTTTGAATTCTGTCCACGCCCAATTTGTGATGTTGTCGTGGCGATTTCCTTCGATGTCGTAAACGTATAAAGGCAAACATTGCGTGGCGTTTGGCATAAAAACATCAAGGCTTGGAATTTCGTTACTCGCCAAAGTGAGAAAGTTATTTCGTTGCCCCGACGAACACATGATGACTTTATTCTCAAGCTGGCTATTTTTGCCAAAAATGCTGGGTAATTGATAAAGTCGATGAGTAATAATTTTGTCAAAATATAATTTTTTCTTGCTAAATGGTCTATATAACGATGAAACAACGCAATCGCTGTTTAAATTAAGAACATCACCTTTTTGTAAATGTGTTTCTAATTCTGAAGTCCATTTGATTTTTCTATCCACAAAATCATTAGTTTTTAATTGTTGGTCAGATTTCCCCCAACGTTTTATTTCGTCGTTATAAGTTTTCATGAATAACTCAACTTTCTTGATTAAGTTATTTGCATCAAAATCATAAATCCATTCGTCACGACTGGTTACAACGCCAAGTGAAAACAATCTAAAAATAGCTTTCTGTGATTTTTTCAATTTCACTTGTTTATCGCAAACGGGCATTAAACTTTCAAAATCGTTATCGGTTTGGTTAATCCAGTTGTGATTTTTGTCGGGAAAAATGCGGTCGAAAGGTAAATCTTTGAAGTTTGACGAATCAATCAATCTGAGTTTTTCGGCTTTGTCTTTGCAGTTTGGAAAACGAAAGTAATAAATTTCTGCTTTTTTAGTCATGGTTTGTTTCTTGATAAAATTTTAATCGCAAACTGTCGGCGCAAAAATCAATGTCAAATTCGCGCCAAATAATTGAACGTTCGTTGTTGCCAATTTCAACTTGATTGAACGTTTCGGGATTTTTTAACAACGACATAACGCCTTTTTCAACATCAAAATCAGCCACAATAATAACGTCGTCGTGATACGTTATTTTGATGCTGTGATTTTCTGCATTGGGTTCGATGGTTTTGATTTTGTGAAACATGACGTTTAGTCTAAAGGTTCAATGTTAAAAGGCGTTTCCATGTTTTTACAAAAGTCCCAATCACGCAATAATTCTTCTTGATGCAACGCCGTCCATTCTAAAACCATTGATTTCACACGTTTAGGTGCGTCGCCTCTGATAATTTTGATGGGGTTAATCACAATCACGAGTTCAAATTCACCGTATTCAGCGTGGAAATGCGGTGGCGCGTGGTCATCAAAAAACATTTTGATGAAAATTCCGTAAAACGAACTAATGGTTGGCATCATTTCTCTCCTGATTTCTTCACTAAAAATAACATCGCCACGCCGACCATAATCCCAAACACATTATCGCCACTGTCGGTATTTGAACGCATATCACCGCTCAAATCAACGACGTAACAAAACTCAAATTCTTGTTCGACACAAGCTCTAAAACCATCATCTTGTTTTTTGTCGATAAAACTACGATTCACAATAAAACTGATAATGCCGTTATCGTCTACTCTGTCGGAAGCCCAACGAATAAAGCGTTTATACATATCGTATTGTTTCGTTTTTTGCGCGGTGCTTTGTTTGATGTACGTTTCTTTAATTCGCCCATCGATACCGCCTGTTTTCTTTTTCACATCCTTGAAATACTCACGATTTTTATTATTATCGTTTTCGTTTTGTTGATTGGCGTTATACGGTGGATTGCCGAGAATCACGGAAATTTTCGCGGCGTTTTGTTGCTTAATACGGGCGGTATTTTCAACGCTCAAACCAAACAAATCGTTATTTGAACCGGTGAAATTCGCGCTGGCATTGTCCAACGTATCCATCCAACAAATGTGATTGAATTCGACATATTCATTCATTTTTTGTTGATAAGTGTATTCGATATTCAAATTCGCAATGTAATACGGCAAAAGCCCCAATTCGTTGGCATAAATATCGTGCGCGTATTTGTGCGCCAAACGGTGCGGCGGCAAATAATCAATCAAATCACACAAATACGTTCCCGTTCCGGTGCAAGGATCTAAAATTTTCACGCCTTCATCGGCGAGTGATTTGGAGAAATGTTTTTCGAGCAATAAATCCACGGTTTCGATTTGAAACTTCACAATTTCGCGCGGCGTATAAACGATGCCCAAACGGTCGGCGGCTTTCGGATTGTAGGCTTTGTAAAAGTTTTCGTAGATAGATTTTAGAAAAAACTGTTTGTCGTGATGGTCAGCAATCGCAGCAGAATTCGCTTTAATTACCGCGTAATAACCTTGAATTCCCGCCAGCGTGTTACGTTTCGTGGTGCCGCTGAAAAACGTATTTTCAACGTTGTACAATTCTTTGGCGATATTATTTTCACGGTGAAATTGCGAATCACTGAAAATGCTGGTGAAAATTTCTTCGGTCAAAATGTGTTGCAACAACATTTCGTTAATATCCGTCGGCGTAATCGCGGGATTGATGCTGTGTTGGCAAACGGTTAAAAAGTTTGCTCGCGCCGAAATAAACGCCGGATTCGATTTTTCTTGCACCGCAATCATGCCGCGCAACGCTTCCAA
The DNA here is from genome assembly GCA_903870545.1 of uncultured Pseudomonadota bacterium. Taxonomy (GTDB): domain Bacteria; phylum Pseudomonadota; class Gammaproteobacteria; order Methylococcales; family Methylomonadaceae; genus UBA10906. The sequence goes on along the minus strand of CAIQDI010000022.1, from coordinate 19,928 downwards.
AACATGCGGTAAATCCTGTTTGAATTGTTCAATCGCCGCGTTGAATTCTTTGATTTCTTGGCTTTCGTAACTGACAAATTGCGTTAATAACTGGTCAAGTTCGCGTTCATTTTCAAGCGGTATTTCTAAAAATCGTTGGTTGTTTTGATACAGAATCGCGGTTTTATCATCTTGAAAAAGCGTGTTGCTTAACGGATAACCGACGTTAATTTTCGCGAGAATTTCTTTTTCTAAATTGACGTTGGCTTTGCTTTCCCAATAACCGCAATCGAGCCGCAAATTATTTTTAATAATGCCATCCGGACGAATCAAATCGCCACGTTTATTTTTGATGTTGATTTCGCTGACGACCAACAAATTGCGCGAATCGCAATAATAATTTAACAGCCGTTTGAATTCGTCTTTAATCGCTTGCTCGTGCGATTGTCCGCTGAATTGGTAAATCTTGTGAATGGCGTTGTGATAATGGTGAATCGCTTGAATGGTCATAAATCCGAATGTCAAAAAGTGAAAAAACAAAAAGCGCAGAACCGTAAAATTCTGCGCTTTGCTAACGGTTAACGGCGAATTTTTATTCGACTGAAAATTCGCGCATCATGCCCATGTCTTCATGTTCTAAATTGTGGCAATGATACATAAACAGCCCTTTGAAATCTTGGAATGGCTTAATAATTTTCACTCGTTCCATCGGCATCACGAGAACCACGTCTTTCAAACCGCTATCAATAAAACCGTCGCGCACTGTATCGTAAGCGGTTGAATCGCCGCTAAAACTGCGACTGACAATTTGAAACTGTTGACCGTGTAAATGAATCGGATGCGCCATCGACAAATCCATCATGCCCATTCCTCCGCCCATCATGCCCATTCCACCGCGTTTCATGCCGTCATCCATTTTCATTCCGCCTGCTCCGTGTGCGTGGAAAATTTCAATCAATTGAATACTGCCAACTTTCACCCGTTCAGACGGCAACGGATTATTGAATTCATACGGGCGACCGTTGAGCAACATTGACATTGGAGCTTCAGAAATACCAATTGGCAACGGATTAGTCGGATTCACCGTGTCGCTGATTTCGTAATGGTGGAATTTCGATAATTGGGCGGGTAATTTTGGGCTATCGCTGACTTTTTTCGTGACGCGAATGGTGCAAATTGGATATTCGCTGCCCACGGGAATGCCACCTTTGTGCATGCCCATTCCCATTTTTGGCAATACGCCCGCGAATGCCAAACTTTTCAACGTTAATTCCGTGCCTTCATTTCGTCCGCTGAAATCTGCCCACACATCCAAACGTTCACCGGGTGCCAGCATCACATACGATTTCACTTCGGGTTTTTCCAATAATCCGCCATCTACGCCAATCACCGTGACCGGCATGCCGTCATTCCACGCCAATTTGTAAATGCGTGACGTTGACGCATTCAACACCCGCAAGCGATAAGCGCGACTCGCCACATCCAAATGAAAATTCGGACGACCGTTCACCAAAATTTTATCGCCGGTAAAACCCGTCATTTTGCTGTGCATCATCGGCGCATAAACGAGCTGGTTATCGCTATCGAATTGCTTATCTTGAATCACCAAAGGAATTTCATATTCGCCCGCCGGTAACTCTAACGCGGCTTCTTCTTCATCGTTGATAATTATCCCGCCCGCTAATCCGAAATAAACTTGTTTTGCCGTCGCGCCATGTTGATGAGGATGATAAAGATTGAAACTCGCCCGATTTAGCACTTCAAATTCATACACCAGCGTTTCATTTGGCTCAATAAAATACATCGGATGTCCGTCCATCACTTGTGGAACGTGTAATCCGTGCCAATGCGTGACGGTGGGTTGCGACAAACCATTGTGCAAATGAATTCGCACTTTTTGCCCTTTTTGCAAACGAATAATTGAGCCTAAATACGAATTCGGCAAATCGGTGAGAGTGTTTTTTTCACCTTTGATTAACTTCGCCGTGTATTGCAGCAGGTTAGTTCTACTGCCGTCTAAAATTTGAATCGCAGCGGGTTTACAAAATAACTCCAATTCCACGTCCGGGTGAAAATTCGGCGACGCTTTGTTAGGCGTTATTTTGGGCATCATCATGTCACCGGTGTGCTGATTGTGCATTCCCATGCCTTCCATTGCTTTGGCAAGCGAAGGTAGAGCAGTCAAACCAGCAAATCCTAAACCTGATTGTGTCAAAAAACGACGACGAGAATGATTAAATAGGGTCATAAAATTTCCTTGAACGATGAAGCGTTAATTGAAAAGTGCGACAAATTGTCACAGGCGATTTTGAGTTTAGGACAGAATTCGAGCGCGTTCAAGTTAAATCAACCCCCTGTTTTTTAGCATAGAATTGTAGAGGCTATTTATTGGCTTTTCTAAAATCCCACGGTGCAATCGGATTCGAATATGCCCATAATCCACGACGCTGTGATTTAGCGGTATTTTCGAGTGAAATCAAATTGGCATCGTGAGCATACTGCCGATAAACCCACGCATTGCCAGACTCGACCATTTTGGCATTTACATTCATCATTCCTAAAAATATCGTGCCGACGCTGCGTCCGTATTGATCGACGTTTTCGACTTCTACTCGAACGGATTTACCGTTCACTAGATTTCTCAAATACGCGCCAGATTCTTTGCCGAACGGTTGTGCGGGATTTCCGAAATGGGCAATTTCGGGCGCGTCCACTTGTGCTAATCGAATGGTGACTTTTTTTGCCGCTGTGACCACCGTAATCGTATCGCCGTCCGATACCCGAATCACGTTGCCTTTAATCGTTTCGGCGGGTGAAAGTGCTGGCAATAGCGCAAGAAATAAAGCGAGTGATTTAAAGTGTGAGGTCGTCATTGAGTTTTTCCTTTAATTTTTCAAAGTGAGACATTTCACCTGCCATTATCACGGCGTTTTCGTTTCAATGTTGGTATTATTTTTCGCGTAAAGGTCAGGCGCGTAGGCGATTGGTTTTAAAATCGCCGGCGTTATTTCAATGCCGAAAGTCGAGAAATTGCTATTGCGCTTTTTTAAAGTTGACTTTTTAGTCAAAATCGTTAAATTTACGCCTCTGGAGTGGCTTACTATTTATATTCAACCATAATAAATGCCTCCTAAAACTAACGTTAGTCGTCAAACATAATTATCATTCTGTCATGTAACAGAATATCAGGAGAACTCAATGAAGAAATCTTTTAAAAGTTTGCTGCTCACAGCCGGTATTGCTACGTTGTTAGCCGTTCCCGCTATTGCATCAGCTAACGCTGATTTAGAAAAATTAACACAAAACCCTGCTAACTGGGCAACATGGGGCGGCGATTATGCTGGCACACGTTTCAGTAAATTAAACCAAATCAACACCGAAAACGTTAAAACGTTGCAACCAGCTTGGTCTTTCTCGACCGGCGTGTTGCGTGGTCACGAAGGTGGTCCTTTAGCGGTTAATGGTGTGTTATTTATTCACACTCCATTTCCAAACACTGTTTACGCGATTGACCAATCTACCCAAGCCGTTATTTGGGAATTCACCCCAAGTCAAGATGCTGACGTAACCATTCCTGTTATGTGCTGCGACACCGTAAACCGTGGTTTGGCTTATGGCGATGGCAAAATCTTTTTACAACAATCGGATACTGTTTTAACGGCGTTAGACGCTAAAACCGGCAAACGCATTTGGAGCGTCCAAAACGGTGATCCAAAATTGGGTATGACCAACACCAACGCGCCAATCGTGGTTAAAGATAAAGTGATTACCGGTATTTCTGGTGGTGAATTCGGCGTGCGTGGTTTCTTAGCCGCTTATGACATCAACACCGGAAAATTGGCGTGGAAAGGTTACAGTGTTGGTCCCGATAAAGACACGATTATCAACCCGAAAAAAACCACAGCATGGAAAGACGGTAGCGTTCAACCTGTTGGCGAAAACTCAAGTGTTAGCACTTGGCAAGGTGACCAATGGAAAATTGGTGGCGGTACAACCTGGGGTTGGTATTCTTACGATCCAAAATTAAACTTGATTTATTACGGATCAGGCAACCCATCAACATGGAACCCAGTACAACGTCCAGGCGACAACAAATGGACAATGTCATTGTGGGCGCGTGATGCGGACACCGGTGAAGTGAAATGGGTTTACCAAATGACTCCGCATGATGAATGGGATTTTGACGGCATCAACGAAACCGTTTTGGTTGACGAAGAAGTAAAAGGCAAAATGCACAAAACGTTGGTACATTTCGACCGTAACGGTTTTGGCTACACGTTAGATCGTGAAACGGGTGAATTGTTAGTCGCTGAAAAATTCGACAAATCAGTGAACTGGGCAAGCCACATCGATATGAAATCAGGTCGTCCTGAAGTGGTTGCGAAATACTCCACACAACAAAACGGCGAAGACGTAAATTCAACCGGCATTTGCCCAGCGGCGTTAGGTTCTAAAAACCAACAGCCTGTTTCTTACTCTCCACAAACTGGCTTGTTCTATATTTCAGGCAACCATTTGTGCATGGATTATGAACCATTTGAAGTGGCTTACACAGCCGGTCAACCTTACGTTGGCGCGACGTTGACAATGGGACCTGCTGGCGCGGACGTATTAACTGGCAAACCAGATAACTCAACCAACTTAGGTCAATTTACCGCATTTGATGCGAAAACTGGCAAAATTGCTTGGTCTAACAAAGAAACATTCTCTGTTTGGTCTGGTTCAGTTGCAACCGCTGGCGGCGTAGTTTTCTACGGTACGTTGGAAGGTTACTTGAAAGCGGTTGACGCAAAATCAGGTAAAGAATTGTACAAATTCAAAACACCATCTGGCATCATCGGCAACGTAAATACTTGGGAATTCCAAGGTAAACAATATGTTGGCGTGCTTTCTGGTATCGGTGGTTGGGCGGGTATCGGCATCGCGGCTGGCTTAGACAGTGGCGACGCGGGTTCAAACTCTGAAGGTTTAGGCGCGGTTGGCGCATACAGAAGTTTGAGTTCGTTCACTAAATTAGGTGGCGTGTTCACCGTTTTTGCATTGCCTAACAACAAATAAGCATTACACATTTGCTTTTTTAGTTAGCCAAAAAGCCCCGACCGACTTTAATCGGTTGGGGTTTTTTTATTCGTATTGATATAAAAATTGTAGGGGTGCACTGCGTGCGCCCGCATAGCAAGATGTAACCATTTATGCAGATTTTGTCATACGGGCGCACGCAGTGCGCCCCTACAAATGGGAAATTAAAAAATGAAAATATCTTCTGTTATTTTAGGATTAACTTTAGGTGCAACGGTTTTCACAGCGAATGCCGAAAAATTCAAAGTGTGCGCCGACCCGCTCAATCCGCCTTATTCCGATAAAGCACAAACGGGTTTTGAAAATAAAATCGCCGCGCTTTTTGCCAAATCACAGGGTCAAGAATTGGAATACTTTTGGTTTCCACAACGGATTGGTTTTATTCGCAACTCACTCAATGCGTTCGCCGATGACAACGCCGTCGAAAGCAAAGATTTCAAATGCGACATCGTGATAGGAATGCCCGCCGGTAGCGACATGGTTTTGACGACGCAGCCTTATTATCATTCGACTTACGTTTTGTTGATTGCGAAAGGACGCGGTTGGGACAACATTCAAACGGCAGAACAACTCGCGCAACTTCCACCCGCGCAACAAGCAAAATTAAAAATTGCCATGTTTGACCGTGGCGCGGGAACAGATTGGCTGCAAAAACACGATTTGCTCGATCAAGGAATTCCGTATCAAAGCATGACCGGCGACAGTGAAAACAACGTTGCGATGCAAATTGAGCAGGATTTAAAAGCTAAAAAAATCGATATGGTGATGTTGTGGGGCGTGTTGGCAGGTTATGTGGTTTCGCAAAATCCCAATGGTTACACCGTCATTCCGCTGAAATCCGAAACGGGTTTGAAAGTCGATTATCAAATGACAATGGGCGTGCGTAAAAACGACAAAGCCCGACAAGAACAACTCGACAAATTGATTACTGAAAAATCGGCTGACATTACCGCGATTTTGTCGCACTATCACATTCCACTTTTACCGATTGAAGCATTGCCTTCTAAAAAAGACTAACTATGAAATTGACCAAAATCGTCGGTTTACACGCCGCACAATCGGCACTCACTTATTCACCGCAAAAAATTTCCCGCGCGTGGCTAAACACCGAACGCCACGACAAACGTTTAGAAACGTTGTTTGAAACGTTGACGGAATTAGGCGTAACGATTGAAAAAGTCGAACGCAAAAAACTCGATAAACTCGCCGACGGCATGAATCATCAAGGCATCGTTTTGGAAGTTTCGTTGCCCGAAGAATTATCTGAAAATGAATTAAAAACCGCCGTCGAACATTTAACGGAACCCGCGTTATTTTTGGTTTTGGATAATGTTCAAGATCCGCACAATTTAGGCGCGTGTTTACGAACCGCTGATGCAACGGGCGTTCACGGCATTATTATCACCAAAGATAATGCCGTTGGCATCACACCGACAGTTTGCAAAGTCGCGAGTGGCGCGGCGGAAACGGTGCCAGTTTATATGGTGACGAATTTAGCGCGAACCTTGCGCTGGTTGAAAACCGAAGGTTTGTGGATTATCGGCACAGCAGGCGAAGCTGAACAAACGTTGTATCAAAGTGATTTTAAAGTGCCGATGGCGATAGTGATTGGTGCGGAAGAAAGCGGAATGCGTCGTTTAACCCGTGAACAATGCGATGTGCTGGTGAAATTACCGATGCTCGGCACGGTCGAAAGTTTGAATTTATCCGTCGCAACGGGCGTTTTACTTTATGAAGCATTGCGTCAACGTCAAGACGGATTCCAGTAGTTTTTATTTTTGAAAATCACAAATAATAGCCGCCTAAATTCCCATCATTCCGCGTGTTAGCCGCACGTTTATTTTTTTGTTAATTGGATTTTCCCTTTGCTCCCATTGAGTTTATACATTCACATTCCGTGGTGTTTGAAAAAATGCCCTTATTGCGATTTTAATTCACACGCGGTGAAAGATTCGCTGCCAGAAACGCATTATATTGACTGTTTATTGGCGGATTTGGCGCGAGATATTGAACGCTATCAAGTCACGCGCCCGCTGCACAGTATTTTTATTGGCGGTGGCACGCCGAGTTTGTTTTCGCCCGAAGCGATTAACCGATTATTGCGCGGCGTGGAATCGCAATTGCCTTTTTCCGCCGATATTGAAATCACGATGGAAGCCAATCCCAGCACGTTTGAATTTGAAAAATTCGCCGAATTTAACGCGATTGGCATTAACCGTTTATCGATTGGCGTGCAGAGTTTTGATGATGCGTTATTGACCGAATTGGGGCGCGTACATTCGGGCAATGAAGCGATTTTAGCCGCTGAAATGGCGCACAAAGTTGGCTTCGATAATTTCAATTTAGATTTAATGTTTGGGCTGCCGAAATCCACGTTGGCGCACAGTGAACGCGACATTCGCACCGCGTTGGCGTTGCAACCGACGCATTTATCGTTTTATCAATTGACGTTAGAACCAAATACTTATTTTTACCGTTATCCGCCGGTTTTGCCTTCGGACGAATTGATTTTTAACACGCAACAACATTGTCAGCGTATTTTAGCGGAACACCATTACGCGCAATATGAAGTGTCGGCGTACAGTTTGAGCGGCAAACAATGTCGGCATAATGTGAATTATTGGCAGTTTGGCGATTATTTAGGCATTGGCGCGGGCGCACACGGGAAATTGAGTTTAGCCTTGCCGAATCGCGTGATTCGCACACAAAAAAATAAACATCCCGACCGTTATCAACAAGAAAACGATTTTATCGAAACCGTGATTGAAGCCGCTGATTTACCGTTGGAATTTTTAATGAATCAATTGCGTTTAAAGCAAGGTTTTTCGTTGGCGCATTATTCCGCCGCCACCGGTTTAAATGCCGCGACGCTGGAACCTGCATTAACTGATTGTGTCAAAGCGGGTTTGCTTGTCGAGCTTGAAACTGTTTATTATTGTAGCGACCACGGTTGGAATTTTTTGGATGATGTTTTGCAAAAATTTTTGGCGTAATTTTTAACTTTTTGAATCGAGAATTTATAAATGCACAGGTATCAACAGGATTTTATTCGTTACGCGCTAGATTGTGGCGTATTGAAATTTGGCGAATTTGAATTGAAATCAGGACGAATCAGCCCGTATTTTTTCAATACCGGTTTATTCAACACGGGCGCACAATTGCAAAAGTTGGGTGAATTTTACGCACACGCTTTAATTGCGGCGGAAATTCGCGTCGATATTTTTTATGGACCCGCGTACAAAGGCATTCCGTTAGCAGTCGCGACGGCAATGGCTTTCGCCGCAATAACCGGTGAGGATATGCCGTTTGCATTCAATCGCAAAGAAGCCAAAGATCACGGCGAAGGCGGTTTATTAGTTGGCGCAGCGTTGACCGGTCGCGTGTTAATTATTGACGACGTGATTACGGCAGGAACGTCGGTGCGTGAGTCGGTAGAAATTATTAAAGCCGCCCACGCCACACCCGCAGCCGTTTTAATTGCGTTGGATCGACAAGAAAAAGGCTTGGGCAACATTTCCGCGATTCAAGAAGTGACGGAACGTTTTGCATTACCGGTGACAGCCATTATTAGTTTGAGTAACATTATTGACTATCTGAAAACAACCGGTGAAATGGAGCAACTTGCCGCGATTGAAGCGTATCAAGCACGTTATGGCATTTAATTTTTAAACGAAAAAAAGCCCAACCGATTTAAAAATTGGTTGGGCGAGCGTTCCTTTCAGAGCGCAAGCTAACAAATTATTCGACGCTGCCACCTTGTAAAATCTGTTGCTCTGTTTTTTTATTCATCACAATAATCGAAATACGACGGTTAATTGGATTCAATGGGTCAGTCGTTGGGCTGTACGGAATACTGGACGATAAACCCACTACTCGCAAAATTTTATCATCTTTCAGCCCGCCTTCCGTTAATTCATAACGTGCCGCATTCGCTCGATCAGTCGATAATTCCCAATTTGTGTAGCCTTTTTGGTTCGCAGGAAACGGCGACGCATCGGTATAACCATTTAGACTCACCCGATTTGGCAAATCGTTAATGGCAGGACCTAGCGCGTGTAAAATGTTCCGAATGTGCGGTTCCGTTTGTGCGCTGTTGAGTTTATACATCGGACGTTTTTGATCATCTACAATTAAAATTCGCAAACCTTCCGCTGTAATTTCCAGTTTAACCTGCTCTTTAACGTCGCTCAATTCTGGCGTTTTGTTAATGTTATTCTGAATTTTTTCTTTTAACGAGACCAGTTTGGTTTTTTCGATTTCTGCCGCTTTTTTCTCAATCTCTTCGGACGACGATTCCTCTACGTCTATTGCTTCGCCATGTTTTACCTGTCCTTCTTCTCTGGAAATCATATCTGAACCACCGCCGTCAAGCATTGAGGTGCGTTCACCTATATCTTTGCCGCCTTCCATCGAAACTTTGTACGGGTTGTTAAAAAAATCGGCAATTCCTCTGCGTGAGACTTCTGAGGTGGAAGCGAGCAACCACATCAATAAAAAGAATGCCATCATCGCGGTCACAAAATCAGCATAAGCCAACTTCCACGCGCCACCGTGATGAGCGTGACCGCCTTTTTTAATTTTTTTAATAATAATGGGTTGTTGTTGTTCCGCCATGACTGTGATTACCCTTTGTTGCTGCGTAATAAATCATCAAGTTCTTGAAAGGCGGGACGTTTATCAGAAGAAATCATCGCCCGCATATATTCGGCTGTCATTGCAGGCGAAACCCCTTTCGCGCAACATAACAAGCCTTTTTGAGCGCATCTGAAAATGTTTCCGGACATTTCTGCTCGAACTGACATTAACGAACCGACAGGACCAATAAAACCGTACGCCAACAAAATACCAATAAACGTACCGACCAACGCCGCCGCAATCGCTTTTCCCATGACAGCAGGTGGTGAGCCAACCAGTCCCATGGTATGAACCACACCCATTACCGCAGCGATAATACCAAATGCAGGCAAACCGTCTGCCATGGTTTGAATAACTTGAACCGGTGCGTGTTCGTCTTCATGATGGGTTTCTAACACTTGATCCATCAATTCTTCCAATTGATGCACTTCCACACCCGTGACAATTAAACGCAGATTATCACAAATAAATTCCAGTAAATGATGATCTGCCCTAATTTTATCAGTAAAAATCGCGGGATTACTTTCAGGATTTTCAATCAAATCTTCCAACGACAACAAACCTTCTTTACGGGTTTTATTGGTCAGCATATAAAAACACATCAATAATTCTAAATAAAAATCTTTGGTGTAAGGTTCCGGTTTAAGCATTGTAGTGGCAGTAGCAATCGATTTTTTTACCAGTCTTAATGGATTACCAACAATCATCGCCCCGATGGCTCCACCACCAATAATGACAAATTCATTGTACTGAAGCAAAAGAACGGGATGTCCTCCTCCCATCATATAGCCACCAATCAACGCGCTAAAAACTAATACATATCCAATAATAACTAACATTTTTTTCTCGTGTGCTGGTGTAATTAAATTACTACGCGCTATAACTTCTGATATAGCCGTCATCGTTAAATAGATTGCGTAACGTTTTATCTATCACATTAAATGTGGCGTAGATTTGCCAGTTAATCGGCAGCAAAACGTATTTTTAAAAAATTATACTGTGAATAACCATAATGAGGTAACGATAACTACTTGTACAATTGGCTGACGTTTATGTGAAAAACTCACGCAGAATGCTACTATTAGACCAAACGCACGCACCCAATTTTACTGCTTTATTTATTGTGCTAAATTTTTAGCATGAGTTCATTTGCTGTTTTAAATCAATTAACAAACTAACTATTCGTTATGACAAACATTACCGAAATCGATTATCAACATTATCTTGAAGTTAAGCACATTGTAAGCCAGTTTGAAAAACTGACCGATATTGGTGTTGCGTTATCTTCTGAACACAGTGCCACGGAATTATTGGAAAAAATTTTAGTTGGTGCCATTTCCTTGACGAATGCCGACGGCGGCACGATTTACATGATTCAAGGCGATGAGATTAAAATCGAAATTATTCATTCCGGCAGTTTAGGCATTCATCTTAACGGCAGCGGCAAAAATGCGATTGACTTACCCACTGTGCCATTATTTGGTGCCGATGGTGAACCGAATCTAAAAAACGTGGTGAGTTATTCCTATCACAAAGATGAAACGATTAACATTGAGGACGCTTACAACGCGGACGGGTTTGATTTTCGAGGCACAAAAATATTTGATGAAAAAAATCATTACCATTCGACCTCCTTTTTAACCGTTCCGCTTAAAAATCATCAACACGAAACGGTGGGTATGTTGCAACTGATTAACGCACTCGATTCCCACACCAAACAAGTTGTTCCGTTCAACGCCATCGCGCAACGTTTTTGTGAATCGCTCGCTTCTCAAGCGGCGACGGTATTAACGAAACAGCAATTGATTACCGATTTGGCGCAAATGTTTGAATCGATGATTATGTTGATTGCGAATGCGCTCGATGAAAAATCGCCGTACAACGGTGGACACTGTCGGCGCGTGCCTGAACTTACTATGATGATTGCCGATGCCGCGCACAATACCGACACGGGCTATTTGAAAGATTTTTTATTGTCCGACGCAGATCGTTACGAATTACGCATCGCGGGTTTATTGCACGATTGCGGCAAAATCACCACGCCTGAAGCGGTGGTCGATAAATCAACCAAATTAGAAACCATTTTTGACCGGATTCACCTTATCGAAACACGCTTTGAAGTGTTAAAACGCGATGCGGAAATTGCCATGCTGAAACGTCAAGTTGAAGCCTTGAAAGCCGGTCAACCCTTGCCCGAAGATATTTTAGAATTCGCTTTAAAAAGTAATCTCGATTTTCTGGCGGAGGAATTCGAGTTTATCAAAACCTGTAATACCGGCGGCGAATTTATGTCAGACGATAAATTACGGCGATTAAACAGTTTGGAGGCGATTACTTGGCAATTAAATGGCGAAATGCTGCCCTTATTGAGCGGCAACGAGTTGTACAATCTTAGTATCGTACGCGGCACCTTGACGGATGCAGAACGTAAAATTATCAATAATCATATCAGCGTCACGATTTCGATGTTGAGTGCGATTAAATGGCCGAAACATTTACAAAATGTCACGCAATACGCCGGCGGTCATCACGAACGGATGGATGGTAAAGGTTATCCAAACGGTTTGACGCGCGAACAATTGCCGATTCAAGCCCGCGCGATGGCGATTGCGGATGTGTTTGAAGCCTTAACGGCATCGGATCGTCCGTATAAACCCGGTAAAAAGTTGTCTGAAGCGTTGTTTATTTTGGGAAAAATGAGCGAAGAAGGGCATATTGACCCGGATATTTACGATGCCTTTATCGCGCACGACATTCCTAAAAAATACGCCAAAAAATTTCTCACCGCCGAACAAATTGACATCGAGTAACTCCATGAAATTAAGTAGCAAGTGGCTGAAAATCCATCAGTGGTTATTGTGCATTATTCTCACCGCCGTATTTTTGGCGCACACCGCCGGCTGGATGGCAATTCCAACGATGCAGCGGGTGGAAAATATTTTGTACGATTTGCGTTTACGCGCCACCATGCCGAACACGATGGATGATCGCATTGTTATTTTGGATATTGACGAAAAAAGTTTAGCGCAAGAAGGACATTGGCCGTGGCGACGCGATAAATTAGCGTATTTGATGGATATGCTTTTCGATTATTACGGCGCAAAAGTCGTGGGATTCGACGTGGTATTTTCAGAGGCAGACACCAGCGGCGGCATGGATGCGCTGGATAAATTAGCGCAAACCGAGTTACAGAAAGACAGTAAATTTTTATCCGCCATTGAAAAAGTGCGTCCCGAATTATTGTACGACGATAAGTTTGCCAAAAGTTTACAAAATCGTCCCGTCGTGTTGGGCTATTTTCTCAGCCACCACCAAGAAGAAACGAACGAATTAGGACTGTTGCCGCCGCCGTTAGCGAGTACAGAAAAGCGTGATTTTGCGGCGTTATTATTTCAAGCACGCAGTTATATTGGCAATTTAGCGCAGTTACAATCCGCCACTCCGTTGGGCGGATATTTAAATAATTCCAATGTGGATGAAGACGGCGTTTATCGCCGTTTGCCGATGGTGACGGAATACAAAGACCAGCTTTACAGCACCTTATCGTTGTCGATTTTACGTCACGTTATGGGCTTGCCGCCGGTTGAATTTATGACCAGCGAGGATTACGGCGACAGTCGTTTAGAAGCGATTTCATTGGCGGGATTGACCATTCCTGTTGATGACGGCGGCAATTTATTAGTACCGTTTCGAGGACGACAAGGCAGCTTTCCGTATATTTCGGTGACGGATGTTTTAAGCGGCGTGGCGGACATTTCACAATTGAAAGATAAAATCGTGATTGTTGGCACGTCGGCGGCGGGCTTATTGGATTTACGTTCCACGCCAGTACAAAATATTTACGCGGGGGTAGAAGTTCACGCTAACATTTTGAGCGGGTTGCTGGATCAAACGGTGAAATCGCGTCCGACTTATATTCTCGCTGCCGAATCGCTGGAATTGGTAGTGTTGTTAATTTTGTCGATGTTGATTTTCCCGCGTTTAGGAGTCGTGGCATCGGCGGTGGTCTTTATCATTTTCGCGTCGATGGTGGTGGCAGCTAATTTTTATGTGTGGACAATGAAAAATTTTGACACGCATTTAGCCACGCCATTATTGTTATTTTCATTGCTTTACGGCGTACAAATTTTCTTTGGTTTTTTCTTTGAAAGTCGCCGCAAAAAACAATTGGGTAACATTTTTGGGCAATATATTCCCAGCGAACTGGTCGAAGAAATGAGCAAAACCGACGAAGACTTTACGCTGAAAGGCGAGAACCGCGAGATGACGGTATTTTTTTCGGACGTGCGCGGTTTTACCACCATTTCAGAAGGGCTTGAACCGCAAGAATTGTGCGATTTAATTAACGAAATTCTCACGCCGGTAACGCACGCTATTCATTATCACAAAGGCACGATTGATAAATATATTGGCGACGCGATTATGGCATTTTGGGGCGCACCGTTGCACATGGAACAACACGCGACGGCAGCGGTTCGCGCCGGATTAGCGGTGATTGAAACGCTACCGATTATTAACGAGCGGTTTAAATTAAAAAACTGGCCTGAAATTGATTTGGGTATTGGCATCAACACCGGACCGATGGTGGTCGGCAACATGGGTTCGCAATTTCGGATTGCGTACACGGTGATGGGCGACACAGTGAATTTGGGTTCACGATTGGAAGGTTTGACCAAACAATACGGCGTGAAAATGATTGTGAGTGAATCGACCAAAGCCGCCGCGCCCGAATTTGCCTATCGCGAACTCGACCGCGTGCGGGTAAAAGGTAAAAATAAACCGATTAAAATTTACGAACCGATTGCCGAATTGGCGGATATTTCACCGGAACAACAAACGATTTTAGATTCGGTGCATCAAGCATTAGCCGATTATCGGCAACAGTTGTGGGATAAATCGGAAGCGGTATTTAATCAATTGCACGATTTAAAGCCGAACGATAAATTGTATAAAACTTATCTGGAACGCATTGAACATTACCGCGAAACGCCGCCCGAAGAAAATTGGGATGGCGCATTTACTCACACGAGTAAATAAAGACTGAAAATTAGTGCTGGAATTAAATTTAATTTTTTCGACTGTCAGCCGATATAAAAACACGCACTAAAGTTTAGAGTTTGGGATAACGGTGTGTTTTCAGATTTAGTCTCCAAACTGGTTTACTTAGGTTAATTTTTAATCGTAATTGTTTCTTAATCACAGAGGATTTAATCATGGCCACAGCAGCAGTAGTTACTACAAAATTCAATACGCATTTAGATTTATCCACGTTAACGTTGGCAGAACTTGCTAAGTTAAGCTCTTCAGATATTGAATCATTTTCATCGGCACAACGCATTGCGTTAACATCTGAACAACTTGGCGCGTTAACGGCAAATCAATTAGCCGCTTTGTCATTGAAATTAGTTCCGGCTGATTCATTCACCGGTATTGATGTAAAACAAATTCCCGCTTTAAATTTTAAATTACTGACAACCGATCAAGTTGCCGTGTTGTCGAGTGACCAAATTCACGCGTTGACTCCAACACAATTAAAATCAATGACCACCGCGCAAGCGGCAACGTTAAGCGCAGAACACGCTGCCGGCTTAACATCAACGCAAGTTGCGGCATTCAGTTTAGCGACGGTTAATCATTTAGCAAACTCAACGATTGCTGCTATTAGCACTGTCGCGATAGTCGGATTGACCGCAAAAAATATCGGCGGTTTGACCACCGCGACTATCGGCGCATTAACCGTAGATCAAGCACACGTTTTGACCGCGTCACAAGTCGGCGCATTAAGTTCGAGCGTGATTGCGGCAATGGACACCGAAGATTTAGCCGCATTAACACCGGCGGCGTTGAAAGGTTTTGTGAAAGGAAACATCGGTGGCGTGTCGTTAGCTTCGTTAACGTCAGAACAATTCAGCACGTTAACGCCTACGCAAATTTCAGGATTAAAAACCGCGCAACTGGCTGAAATCAATGCGGAAACAGCGGCATTGTTGACTTCTTCGACCTTAGCGGCGATGAATTCTAAGCAATTATCGGTGTTATCCGCAGAAGCCATTAACAATTTGGATTCGGTCGCGATTAAAGGTTTGAATGCAGGCAATATCAAAGGTTTGACGACCGCCCAAGTGGTTGCGTTAAATCCAGATCAAGCCAGTGCATTATCCGGAACGCAATTAAAATACTTTAATTCTGCTCAAATTTCGTCAATGGAATCCGAAGACGTGACTGCCCTTCAGCCGTCTACGTTGAAAAGTTTGCCCACCACCCTGATTAAGAATTTAAGTTCTGACGTATTTGCGGCGTTATCGACGGAACAAATGGCAGCGTTTACCCCTGCACAAGTTTCTAAATTCACCACCGCGCAAATTTCAAAAATGGGTGGGGAACAAGCGGCAGCCATGTCCGGCACGCAATTGGCTAAAATGTCATCGACGCAACTTACGTCGTTGAACACAGCGGCGGTGGCAGAATTACCGGCTAACCTTACCAATAAAATGACCGTTTCAGGTTTAGATTCCACGCAAGTGAGCAAATTAACGCCAGATCAAGCGTCGTATTTGACTTCCGCACAAATCAGCACCTTGACCACGGAACAAATTGCCGGTCTGACTTCGGCGCAAGTGGAACAAATCAAAGCCGTGTCGTTTAAAGGATTCGGTACCGCTGTGATGAGTGCGTTGACCACCGACGCAGTGCAAGGCATTACTTCTGCACAATTATCGCAATTGACCACCGTCAGTAACGGACAATTGGAACGGTTTACACCGGCTCAAGCGGCGCATTTCTCAGCGGACGCGCAAGATTGGGTGCTGGGTAAAAAATTCGCGCTGGTACAAAGTGCAGAAACCAATGTGATTACTACATCTGGTATTGAAACCTCTGGCACGGTCACCGGTGAAGCGGTTGCAGAAACGATTCTTTCTGGTGCTGGCAACGACATTATTTCAACCGGTGGAACGGCTGGCGACAGCATTTCATCAGGTGCCGGCAATGACACGATTACCTTGACCAGCTCAACAGCAGGACACACGCACACCGTTGATGGTGGCGATGGTACCGATACGTTGATTTTGGGCAATGCCGCAACCTACACCGACAGCGATTTAATTCATGTTTCTAACGTTGAAATCGTTAAATTAGGCGCGACCACCGCACAGGCTTTGGCGTTGGGTGTTTATGCGACCAATGCCGGTATCACCACCGTGAATGCCGATAGTTTGGTTAATGATGCCGCGTTGACGTTAACGGGTTCTATCGCGACAACGGTTTCATTGGTCGCCGGCGATTTAGCGGCTTCTGCGTACACCGGTAATTTAACCGTCACGGCTACGACTGGCACCAACAGCATTACCAGCGGTTCCGGCAATGATTCGATTGATGGCGGTGCGGGTAATGACACGATTAACGCCGGTTCTGGTATTGATACCGTCACCGGTGGCGCAGGCAATGACAGTTTCAAAATGGTAACGGGTGCGAACGGTTCAGCTCCAAGTACCAACGTATTCGATACGATTACCGATTTTGGTAGCCTGACGGATGTGATTAACTTTACGCCCGCCGTAACAATTAACGCGACCTCCGTCACTGTGCCAGTTTCAGGTACGGCTGCAATTTCCACCCTTGGTTTAGCGACTTTCCAAACGGATGACGATACGCTTGCAGAAAGAATCGTCGCGACTGAAAAAGCAATTCAAAGCGGCACGCAAGTATCAGGCGAATCTGCCTTGTTTACTTTCGGCACCGATTCGTACGTTTTCGTTTCGGATACCGTTGCGGGCGTGGGTGCCAATGACGTGTTGGTGAAATTGCAAGGTGTCGCCGGCGGTGCCATTATTAAAGATGCGAGCGGTGATATTTCTTCCGTAAAAACCTATACCGTCAGTGAATTTGTTTCACCTACCTCGCCTTGGACTGTAGCGAATACCGTTTATGTGGTCGATACCAGCGCACATATTGCGGCGGCAGTGGCAACCTTAACGACACCGACTAACGTAGCGTTAATTGATGCCATTGATGCCAGCGATACAACAGAAATTGCTTTCACCGTCGCGCAAGAAGTGAACATTACCGCCGCGAAATTGGCGGCAGATGACACGATTAGTATTACCGATTCACCATCAAACATCAGCACGGGGCTTGCTGGGTTAATTACAGACACCGCGAAAATTGATTACATCAAACCGAATGCTAGTGGAACGTTGAACGCATCTGCTGTAGGCGCATCCACTGCGTTGACGTTAACGGGTACTTCAGCCTCAAACACCATCACCGTTACTGGCTTTGGCGGTACAACATTTGCTGGTAGCGTGTCGAAATATGATGTGACTGTTACGGCAGCGGCGGCTAATGTGACCGGCGGTGCGGCAGTCGATACGGTACGCATTAGCGGACTTACCGCAACAGGAACTTATGCGCTTGGTGATGGCACTGACGTACTGGTTACAACCGCTGGAGCAAACATTACGGGCGTGAATAGCGGCGCAGCAACCACAGCGGAAACGTTGACGGCAGCTGGAATAGTGACAATGAAAGCAGTGCAGTTGAGCAGTTTCACAACGGTGAACAGTACCGCTGCTAATATCACGTTAACGACCGTATTAACGCCTATATCACCTGCGACGACAGAACTACCCGCTACAGCATTTGTTGGCGATGCAACGATTACTTTGGCTGACGTTGCCAGCAATACGCTCACCACGGTTGATGGATTGGTAGCTGCTGGTGCAACTTTGACAGTCGTGGGTAGCTTAACAGGAACCAACACCCTCGCTTTTGTTGGTTCAGCAGAAACCAATGGTAAATTCAATGTGACCGGTGGTGCCGCATCTGATGCCATTACTGGCGGTTCTGGTGCCGATACTATCAGCGGCGCAGCGGGTAATGATGTGATTAACGCAGGTGCAGTTTCTGCACTCGATTCTATCGATGGCGGTGCTAATAACGATACCATTACTCTCACTAACCCTAGTTCTAACGCCACATTGAATGATGTCACCATTGCAGGTGGTACTGAAACTGATACGTTGGTATTGAGTGTTGCGAGTACAGGACTTACCGACGCTGGTTTTGCTCACGTTACAGGTGTGGAAACATTGCAATTGACGGGCGCAAGTTCTGTTGTGTTGAGTACAAATGCCAATACTTCGGCTATTGCAACGATTATTACGGGTGCGGGCAATACGAGTATTAACTATACGGCGGGTGCTGTTACTGCTGTAGCTGTAAATGGAGCTGCTACAACTGGCACATCAACAATCACGTTAGCTGGTGACGTAGGTTATACCTTGACAAGCGTTGGGCAAGCTAACCCTGCAAATGTTGTCGCTACCACTACTACCGGTGCGTTAGACCTTACTTTCGCAGATGACACCACAAACAGTGCGATTTCAGTGGGGGCTGGTCATAGTAATTTAACCATTGCCGGTGCAACTGGCGATACCATCACTGTGACTGGATTTAGTGGGGCGGGCAAAACCTTTACGGGTTCTGTTGCGAACTTCGATGTCACAATGGGCGTTGGTGATCAAAATATTACGTTAGGTGCCGGTGATGATACGCTCCGAGCTATTACTGTCCCATCTGGTACGATCAACTTAGCTGCTGGTGCTAACGTGGTGGTGGTACCAAATGCAGGTAACATTTCTGGTGGTGTTTTTGGTGTTAGTGGAGGGGGAACAGTTCATTACAACGTGGATAACGCAGCAACAGGTACATTGTCAGCAGCGCAAGCGGCGTTAATTAGTTCGGCAGCAGGTACGCAAAACATTAGCGTAAGTGATGCAATCAGTGCGGCTGCAGTGTTACCCGCTGCCGTTGAAACGTTCACGTTGTACACAGGTGGTGCCAATAGCGTGACGTTAGGAGCTGCCGCTCAAACCGTTGTATTTGGTGGAGCGTCTGCAGATACCATTGCCGTCGCCGCGTTACCAACTGTTAGTACCGTCGTTGTTGGTTTGGCTGCGGCTGATACGATTAGTACAACAACTGGGGCTAATCTTGCGGTTGCTAAATTCCATGCTACAACCGCAGGTTCTGCAACTGCAGGTGCTGCAACGGGGGCGGGTATATTGACATTTGCTGGAACAACAACCTTAACCGCCGCACAATTAGCTGGTTTCACCTCTTTAACAGGTAGTGCAACGCCTGTGTTAATTCTAGCTGATGCGCTAGATACTGGCACAAATGCGTTGACGAATGTTGTGTCTACCGTAACAGATACACAAATCACGTTAGCAAAT
>CAIQDI010000021.1 GCA_903870545.1 uncultured Pseudomonadota bacterium | reverse complement strand
TTCAATGAAATCGTTCCCACGGTGGTACTGACATTATTGAGCGTGATAGTCCCTATCGCTTTGATGGTTATTTTTCCGGTGGTGGCTTGAATTTTCGCCCCGTTGGTGAGTGAAAATTCGGCTCCGGCAGTGACATCATTATTGCCTGTTGCACTGGTGATAATGTGTCCGGTCGCGCCTTGTTTTAGTGCCGCGCTGGCTGATAAAACGAGATTGCCACTGCCGCTGCTCACGCTGGATTGTAATTCTAACGTTCCGGCGGTGGTATTTAAGGAAATGTTGCCACTCGTGGAAGTTACGCCTTGATTATTATTGCCGTCCATAATGGTAATTTTAGACGCATTCAATGAAATCGTTCCCACAGTGGTACTGACATTATTGAGCGTGGCAGCCCCTATCACTTTGATGGTTATTTTTCCGGTGGTAGCTTGAATTTTTGCCCCGTTGGTAAGTGACAATTCGGCTCCGGCAGTGAGATTGATACTGCCTGCTTCGCTGGTGAAAATGTGTCCGGTCGCACCTTGTTTTAGTGCCGCGCTGGATGATAAAACGAGATTGCCACTGCCGCTGCTCACACTGGATTGCAATTCCAACGCATCTGCTGTGGCATTTAAGGAAATGTCGCCACTCGTGGAAGTCACGCCTTTATTATCATTGTTGCCGTCAGTAATGGTAATTTTAGGCGCATTCAATAAAATCGCACCCATAATTGTTTTTAAATCACTTCCTGTCACTATTTCGCTGGCGGTGGCAATGCCGGTCAAATCAACTTTAAATACAGCAATATTAACTTTTTCAACACTGACTGCATCGGTATCAGTGATAAACATCCCACTCGCACTGGCGTTAGCCGTTAATTTTGAAGCGGCTATTTCTAACGGATTTGTCACACTACCTATTCCAGCTGCCACAAAATTCACCCCCGAAGCAAAAATATCGGTGGCGGTGGTATTGGCATCGACAATATTTTTAGCGGCAAATAAAGCAATATTCGCTTTGCCCGCATTTAAAATACCGACGGTAATATCACCACCGGTGCTGGTGTAGCGAATATTTGTGTCGGCTGTTTTTGTTGTGGAGCCATTCGCCATTAAAATAGTTGCCGCCGTCACATCAATTGTTCCTGAATTTACCGTGGTCAAATTCCCTGTTGCACTTTGAGAAAGCATCGCGCCAGAAATTAAACTGATATTGCCAGAAACATTTTCAATCGCACTTTGAATGTTTAAATTTGCCGCTGCATTTAACAAGATATTACCCGATTGTGTCGTAATGCCTTTCGTATCGGAATTGCCGTCTAAAACGGTAATATCACCGGCTTGTGTCGTCAGTACAATCGCACCGGCGAGACTGGATAAATTACTTTGTTTTAAATCGGTAATATCCGCAATTAAACCCGTTGCAGCGACACGATTTACCACAATAGCGGGAATCTCCGTCACGGTAATTCCATTCGCTTCATTGATAAATAAACCGCCGTTCGTCATCACCGCCGTTAAATTATCGACGTTAATATCGAGCGCATTGGTACCGGTTCCTGCGCTAATGGCATTGATGCGTAAATTCGTAGCAACGATGTCTAAAACGTTATCGCTATTACTGCCTAAAATGCTATTCGCACTCAAACTGACGCTGCCTGTGACCGCATTTACGCCGCTCAACGTCATACTTTCGACGGCATTCAAACGAATATTACCGCCCGCTGTTTGAATTTTCGCGCCTATCGCCACGTTAATTGCGACCGCCGCGCTCAAATCGATAGTGCCTTTACCGACCGTGACAATATTTCCAACCGAACCTTGAATAATGCTGGCACTCGAAAGCAAAGTGATGTTTCCACCGTTCGCGTTAATATCGGCTTGCACACTAATTCCGCCTACTGCGTTGAGTAAAATGTTCCCGGTCGAAGTCGTGAAAAGGCTTTTGCCATCAGTGTTGCCGTCCAAAATGATAATGTCGCCTGCCAATGCCGTTAATATAATGGAACCGTTGGCAGCACTGATTAAATCGCTTTGTGCGGCATCAATAACCGGAGTTACCGCCGCTTTGTTATCAACACGATTCACCGAAAGCGCGTCAATAGTCGTCACCGTTATCCCCGTCGCGTCACTGATAAAAAAACTGCCGTTGCTTACCATTCCACTTAACGTTATGACGTTAATATCGAGCGCATTATCACTCTTTCCCACACCGGTCATGGCGTTGAGGCGCAATCCACCTGCCACCACATCGATGCCGGTATCGTTACCATCAAAAATTTGTCCACCCGTTATTAAACTGACATTCGCTGTTCCCGCGTTAATCTGCCCAATCGTTATATCGCCTGTCGAAGCGTTTAAGCGGATATTGGTATTGGACGTTTGAATTTTCGCGCCATTCATCATGTTAATGCCACTCGTTGCCATTAAATCAATCGTGCCGAGTGAGTTTGTCAAAATTTGAGACGTGCTTGATGCAACGATATTTCCCGTTGCCACGAGACTGATATTTCCTGAACCGGTGTTGATACTGGAATCGAAAATGAGGTTGCCATTATTGGCATTCAACAATATATTTCCTGAACCGATTGCCGAAACCACTTTATTATTTGAATTACTGTCTTTTAACGTAATGTCCGCTGCATTTAAAATAATGGAACCATTTGACGTTGCTAAATCCGAGGCAATGATCGGCGTGTCCGCACTGTTCGCCCCCGCAGTTGAAACCAAATTAACCGTGACACTCACTTGTTCAACACTAATGGCATTGGATTCCAATAAAAAAATTCCGCCAACGCCAGACGTGGTTGCCGTTAAATTATCGACGTTAATTTCTAACGGATTTTCAGCGGTGGTAACGCCATTACCAGCGGTTAAATTTAGAGCTTTTGCTTTAATATCCACAGCTGGAACCGCAATGGTTGATTCGGAATCAACGATATTTCCACCCGCTAAAATGGCAACACTTCCTGTTCCTGCGTCGATAAAACCAAGTGAAATATCGCCCGTTGTCGTTTTATAACGAATGTCTTTGTCTGTTGTTTTCGTTTCTGCGCCATCAGCCATAAAAATGGTCGTCGCGGCATTCACATCCAGTGTGCCGCCGGCTGTCAGAATATCGCCGTCCGCCGTTTGCGTGAGTGTTGCACCAGAAATTAAATTAAGACTGCCGGAACTTACATTGACCACAGCGTTAATTTTTAAATCGCCCTTCGCGTTGATAAGTACATTTTGAACACCGCCCGCGATGACAGACTTATCAAGGGTTATATCACCTAAAACGGTCGTTAGAACAATGGCTCCGGAAGTGGTAGATTGCAAACCACTTTGTACCGCCGAATCAGCAAGCGCGGTAGTTGCCGCCGCAATACCAACACGGTTGACGCGGACAATCGGAATTTCTTTAACGATTACGCCATTTCCTTCACTTAAAAATAAACCGTTCACGGTTGCCACACTCAAATTGGTTACGTTAAGGTCGAGCGCATTGGTCGTTGTACCCAGCGATTTCGTGGCAATGCGACAATTTTCAGCGGTAATATCGGTGTCAGAATCCGTGCCTTCAACGTCGAAAATACTAAAAATATTTGTGGTTAAAATACTGACACTTCCTGTGACCGCATCAATACTGCCAATTTGGATGTTGCCACCCTTTGCATTTAAATAAACATTGCCGCCTTTCGTTTTAATCACCGCGCCATCAACCATCGTGATCGCTAAAGAAGATTCTAATTCGATGGTTTTGGTTACGTCGGTACCAATTTCAATATCGCCCGCCGCTGAATGAATAATGGATCCGGCTAAAGTAATCATACTGATATTACCGCTGGCACTTTTGACCAGCGCATTAAGTAGAATATCGCTGCTTGCATTTTTTAACAGGATATTTCCCACTGCGCCAGACACATCAATACTGCCAGCAATCGTTAATAATCCGGTGGTTAAAATCACGACAGAACCGTCACCGCCAGACGATTTAATTCCACCCGCGCCGATGGTCAGCGCGTCTATTTCGCTGATGAAAATACCGCCTGTTGCGCCTGCTGTTAAATCATTGCTCGCCGATAATGTGCTGATTAACGTATCCATATCGTCGATAGCGGTGCCAATACCTTTAGCGGCTTTAAGTGTTGCCACGGTTGTTGAGCCTTTGATATTTAAATCCGTGGCGGTTTCGCCGGTTAGATTATCGACAATCGCACCCGCTGTTGACGTGACATTGATAGCGGTTGTCGCCTCTAAAATACTGACTTTAATATCTGCCCCGGCGGTCAATGTGATCGTTCCAGAAACGGCAGAACCGGTGCTGATTTTTTTGCCGTCTAACATGTCGATATTCACTGCCGCCGTCAGCGTAATTAAACCGCCCGCTGTCGCAGAGGTAATATCCGCTTTTTGAAAAATACTGGCTGCCGTAGACGTAAAAGAAATCGGACTTGAACCCGTTGAACTGGTGATGGCATTCAGCGTTAAATCATTTTTCGATTTAATATCAATCGTGCCAGAAGTGGTTGAAATGGGGTTGTTGATAATCAGCGTGCCACCCGAATTTACCGTAATGGAACCGCTGGTGGTGGTCAGCGGCACATTAAATATCAAATTATTGGTGTCGGAAGATAACAAGATATTGCTAGTGGGTACGCCTGTCATGGTTGTAAACGTGGTTGTCACGGCAATCGGCGCGTTAGAATTGATTTTGATATTGCCAGAAGTTGTATTGGTTGCCGCCACATTGACCGCATTCACCCAACTTAAATCAATGCCTTTCGATGACGTAATGGTTAAATCGCCCGCGCCAATCGATTCGGTCACTAAAGCATCCGTGTCATTACTAACTTGTTTAATTTCACCCGCCGCCGAATAAAGCGTTATGTTTTTATTGGTCGTGCCGTCGATGGCTTTGACTTCGTTGTAAATCAGAATATTTTCTACCGCGTCTAATTTAATTGTGTCTTTGTTTTGGAATTTAAAATCAGGATTTGAATAATCCTTAATTTCAATGTTTTTACCAAAAATGACGAGCGGATCCGTAAATGTATTTTGATTCGCCGCTTTAGAGCCAATATAAATGGTGCCAGTAGCAAGTAAATCCGCGTGAGCTGTAGCGGTATCTTCACGCCCAATGGTTATTTTTGAAAAACCCGCTTTGAGCGTAACTAATTCGGAACTACTGAGATTGAGCGTGTTATCGGTATTTTCAGCGGGTGGCGAAGCAATCGCAATGTCGTAAGTTTTTGTCGTTGGGTACATCGTCAATGTGCCTGTTCCCCGCACCGATTCTTGTCCGCCGTTCAGGGTAATTTCGTCCGATTCCAGTAGTATATTTTTACCCGAACCACTCATAACAAGATTGTTTCCAAATACGGCTAATTTTGCCGCCGTAACACTTAAATCGCCTGCGGAGATATTTAACGCAGCGTTAAATGCAACGGTTTCAATCGCTGTGATGGTGACATTGCCGCTCGTGGTGACATCGCTGTTAAATGTTAAATTGTCGGAACCAAAATTAGCCGAGCCAATTGTTAAACTATCGACAACTGAAATAGTCCCCGCGCTGACCACAACATTGCTACCAAACGCGGTAGATTTTGCATCGGTGATGCTTAAATTTCCTGCTGAGATATTTAACGTTGTTTTAAACACGACTGTTTCAATTTTTGAAATTGTAATGCCCGCACTGGCTGTCACATCGCCATAAAACGTAGCATTATCGGTTGTGTTTGTGATTGTGCTGTCTGTTATTGAAATTGAACCCGCACTCACCACGACGTTGCTACCAAAGGAAGCGGTCGTGGCAAAAGCGGCATTTGAAATACTCAAATTGCCTGAACTCACCGTAAGATTATTTTTAAAAGCAACCGTTTCAAAACCCGTAATGGTAACGGCTTTACTGCTGACATCATTATTAAAAATCACACTATCGGTTAATCCTGAGCCGCCTGTTAATGTAATAGTTCCAGTTGTTGTCCCGCTGACAATCACACGGTTTCCAAAAACGACCGATTTTGCGCCTGTAATCGTTAAATTTCCTGTAATCGTTAGCGTGTCGCTAAAAGTCACCGTGCCACTTGCCTCAATAATTACGTCGCCTGCAATGGTGACGGCACTATTGAATACAACATCATTCACTTTTGTACTTGTACTTGGTGTGTTACTTGCCGTGTTTCCCGTTATCGTCAACGCACTTAATTTATTGGTGCTATCACCGCCGACAATCCCTTCAACAACAATGTTTCCCGTGTTTGGTGCCGCTTCTAATGTCAACGTATTACCCGTTGTACTATTACCATCTAAAAAATGATTGCTCGATGAACCGAGTTGAATGCTGCTGCCAGAATTGATTAAGCGTGCGCCGCTGATTTTAAGTGAATCGTTAATCGTGATATTTGAACCCGCCGCAGTCAAAATATCTGCGCTTAATGTCGTCGTATGCCCCGAACCGTGAATGGTTAAATCAGCATTTTTTCCACCAACTAAATCATCATCGATAAAAATTTCACCGCCATTTTGTGGATTGCTGATTAACAAATTTTGATTAAACGCCAATTTGCCCGTGTCCGTTTTTGCATCGCCTAACGTAACAATCGCGTGTGAATTTTCATTGCCGATAACGATTTGCCCCGCTGTATTTTGAAAATCATCGAAATTCTTAATATCAATCGAGTTCAAGGCAAAATTTTGATTCTTCACATTGGCTAAATTTAAATCGAGCCTGTTTAACGAAGCGTTCTCTTGAGCGGTTTGTTTCAGTAAAACATTTTCCGAAGTCGTCGATTGGGCAACCCGTAATGCACCTGAATTTTCAGCATTCGCGTTGTAATACTGTTGCACCAATTCGCTCACAATGGGATCGGCAGATAATAAAATACGTTGTTCTAACGTTTCGATAGCAAATAGCGTTTTACGAATAACGCCCGATGAGTTTAATTTTTTCATTATTATGTCGGATTAAATGTTGGAAGGCGCGGAGGTGCAAAATTGCGTCCATAATATGTTGAATGTATTTTCTAGTTCACGCGCCACGTTGTCGGGTTTGCATTTCAAATTGTTTTGCATTCGATGGCGTAATTCATGACGCAATGTTTGAAGATTATCGATGTTTTCATGCCAGTATTTTGCAATGGCAATAAATTCTGTTTCAGAATGGGCAACAAAATCGTTTTCTATTCCCGCACAACTCAAAATAGTTACACCAACTCGACTGGCTAACGTTTGTCCGACGAGGGTTAAAACAGGCACTCCCATCAACATGGCAAACACAGACGTAGTGCCACCTGCATAAGGAAAGGTATCTAAAATCAAATCGACTTCGCCATGCAACGCATAATAATTTTTCATTGGCATTCGTGGATAAAAAATTAAACGCTGCATGGTAATGTCTCGCGTTTCAAATTCACGTTGTAATCGCTGTTTTAAATGCTCATCCGATACATTACCCAAAATCATTTTGGCATCGGGAATAGCTTTTAAGACCCCGCACCACAAATCAAACGTTTCACGGTTAATTTTGGCGGGATGATTAAAACTGCCAAACGTTAAATAGCCATTTTTTACACAAGGCGCGTCAGTAATTGGCGGAATATCGGCGGGAATATGAAACGTGCCAGCGGTCGTGGGCAATCGCAATATTTTTTCCACAAACAAATTGTCCATCATACCAACGGGACACCAATCGGCATCAACGAGATAAAAATCCATTTCCTTTAAGCCCGTTGTGGCAGGATAACCGAGCCACGAAATTTGAATCGGTGCAGGTTTCCAGGCAAAAACAGGCAAACGATTTTTTGCGGTATGTCCTGCTAAATCGAGCAAAATATGAATGTTATCGTCATAAATTAACGTCGCGGCGGCTTGGTCATTTAAATTAGCAATTGGTTTCCAATGTGAAAAATACGTTTGAAATCGCAGTGTAATGTCATCTTGTTTCAGCGTGGTGGGATACGCAAATAACTCAAACTCGCCCATTCCTAATTCTTTAAATAAAAGCTCTAAAAAATAGCTCACCGGATGTTCGCAGAAATCACCCGACACCACGCCGATTCGCAGGCGCGATTTTACCTCGTGCATTTTTGCTTCGTGCGAAAAAATTTGCTCAACTGTTTGTGCCGCCAGCTCACCAAAATGTTTGGCGTAATCGAAACAAAACTGTGGTGGATTCGTTGAATTATGGTTAGCAATAAATAAAAAATGGCTGTAGGTTTTTAAGCAATCGGGATTTTGTCGCAAGGCTTGTGACACCCATTCCTGCGCTGCTTCCAAACGTCCCATTTCAATCATCACATTACCCAAATCGTTGTAAATTTCGATCACATCAGGGCGTAATTCGAGTGCTTTTTTTAAACAATTTTCAGCTTCATCTAATCGCTGTATTTTCTGAAAAAGGTTGCCCAAATTACTGTAAGCCTGTGCATATTCAGGGGAAATTTCTGTGGCACGACGATAATGAAAAACAGCTTGTTTAACACGACCAAATTTACGAAAGGCGGTTCCTAATTTATTGTGAAACGCGGCATTTAAAGGATTAAACGAAATCGCTTTTTCATAATGAAAAATCGCTTCGTGAAATTCATCTAAACTCAAATAAATATCGGCGAGTTCAACTCGCACTTGTGAATAATAAGGGTTAATTTCTAAAGCGCGTTGCAACTGTTTTTTTGCATCGTCTAAACGATTTATTTGCTGATAAAGTCGCGCTAAATTTGCGTGAAAGAACGGGTGATTTGAATTCAGTGCAATGGCTTGTTGATAATGATTTTCTGCCGTTTCAAAATCGCCATAATCGGCAAACGTATTGCCTAAATTATTGTGCAATTCCGCATCCTGTGGTGACAACGATACGGCTTTTTGTAAGGCTTTCAAGGCTTCTGGAATTTTCCCTTGAAATTGTAACGCGGCGGCTAACGCCTTCCAAACTTCCGCACAATCGGGCAATTGCAACGTCAAATCTTTTGCAAAATGGGCGGCATCTTTATAACGTTTTTGTTGAAACAACGCACTCAATTGGGCGTGTTGATGTGCATTGAGTTCATTTTTCATGCGCTAATTTCGCTCTTAATTGTTTTTCTAATTCGACGATGTTGCGTTTCCGTCTTGTCACCCATCGCGCTGGCACGCCAAAATAACCGCAAAAGGCTTTGCAATCTTTCACAATGACCGTTGATGATGGGCAGCCAGAACCTTCTTCTAACGTGACATTGGGCAAAATCACTGAGCCAACGCCCGAACCCGATTGCCCTTGTAAAATCACATCGCCGTGTTGCCCGTAGGTGGCGGCTTCGGGCAGATTTAAATACGCTAACACTTCGCCTCTACAATCGTCGTAACTGCTGTAAATACTGACTCGCGCCGACAAGCCTGAGAAATCCGCAATATAAATCTTACCTTCGCCTTTGAGCAAACAATATGCCGCAATATGCACATAATCGCCAATCTCAATGCCGCCCGAACCCGCCGATAACACGCAAAAATCGTCAATTCTAACGTGAGAGCCTAAGCGGATATTTTGGCAATTATAAAATACTGCTTTATCCGATAAAAAAACGGGATTGCCCACTTGAGCGAAACCCATACTTTCAATTTGTGCTAGTGTGAGCCATGCCATCGTTATAACCGCACGTTTTCAGTCCAGAAATAGAAAATATCGTTATCCGCTTTGTCGTAATAATTGACGGTATTTTCAAGCGATTTCACCACTTCAGTTGAACGTAACAAAGATGAATCAAATTGACCATTTTTCAAAATAACGGTTTTGCCATTCGTTTCAAATGTTTTATCACCGAGCATAATTTCTTTCGCGCCACGAATCGTCAATTGACCGCTAATATCCAGCGACGAATTAAACGCCACGATGCCGCTTGCGTTAATGCTTAAATTACCATCAATTTTCACCTCGTTGTTAAATGAAACATTTTTCGCTTTGGTAATCGACAAACCTTCCAAAGCATCGGAGCCACCGATTTTTTCATTAACGATAATATCGCCGGTTGCGGCTCTCAATGTCAGCGTGTCATCGCCTTGCACGTTATCGCCGCTAAGGAAATGCGCGGATTTTCCGCCTAAAATAATATCGCCTTGCGTCGTCGAAATAAGCCGCGCCCCGCTGATTTTCATCGAATCGTTAATGTCCACATTGCTTTTCACCGTGACATTAGCGCTCAACGTGGTCGTGTGTCCTGAACCGTTAATCACAAAATCCGCGCCTTTCGCACCGACCATATTGTCTTTGATCCAAATTTCACCGCCTAACGCAGGGCTATTGATTGAAATGCTGTCATTGAAAGCCAAGTTACCGCCCACAGCACCATCACCAATAGTAATCGTGCCGCTGCTTACTTCACTACCAATTACAATTTGTCCGAAACCGTCTTTTAAATTGGCGAATTCTGTCGTGTCAATTTGGTACGCGCCTGCAACACTAGTCGAGCCGCCTCCAATAATAATGTCGCGAGTCTCGTCAATTGGATGCAGAATAATCGTCGCGCCTGCGCTTCGCACAGGCGCACTTAAATCAATGTTATCGCTAATAAGAGTAATATCTTCGCCTGCCGCATCAACAGGATTTGCTACTTTTTGCACATCTAAAGTTGAACTGCTCAAACTTAATAATTCTGTTTTTCCGGCGGCTGAACCTGTACTGGACGTGCTTTTAATTTCAATTGCGCCGGTGCTGATAAGCGACGATGTGTCACGTTCTGTACTATTGACGAGTAACGTTTTGGCATCGATAAATAATGAAAGTGGCGAGTATTTAAAACCGGCAACGGGTTGTCCAATGGTATTTTTCGCCGTCATCGTCAAACCGCCACCGGTGGTTTGAATGTATGCGCCTTCCGCGTTGCGAATAACGACATTGTCATCTAACTGATAAATGATTTTTTCGTAAGCTGCAAGCGTTGTTCCGAATGTAATTGCCCCAGTGGCTTGAGTTGCGCTGAATTTTTTATTCTGTAACGCCCAATCAATGCGTGGGTTAAACGCTTTCCAAGTAGAAGTTCCAGTCACTTTCCACCCAATCACTTCCCCATTTTTCAAATTATGTTGCATGATTTCATCGGTTGTTAAGCCTGATAATTTCATTTGTTGTGTCGTGGCATCGACAACAAATTTTCCCGTTATATTTGTAACCGCGTCAAATTCACCTTTGGCAATTGCCCAATCTAAATCGGGATTATCGCTGGCATAACCACTGATATTTACGGCGGGTAAAAGTAGCGACGATGACAAATTCACTCCAGTTGTCGCGGGGAATAACGCTTCCACATTGGCTAAGTTTTCATTGTTTACAATCGAACCTTGCGTTGCCGTCAGTTTAATATCGCCTGAACCTAAAACTTCAATGCCTTTGGTTAAGGTATTCGCTATTTTTACCAACGTATTAGGATTGGTGATTTCATAATTCGTGAACGTAATATCACCATTTTCAGCCGTCACTTCAACGCCCGCGCCTGCGGTTTGAATACCACCGATTAAATTGACTTTTGTCGCCGTCGTGTTGGCATAAGCATCACCTGCATAAAGCGTGACGATTTTGGTTTTATCGGTTGAACCTGAAATAATGTTGCCATCCAAAATAATCGTGTCATCAGTGGTACGCACAGTAATTGCACCCGCCGTTGCGCCAAGATTTTCAATGCGGCGAATTGTCAAACCATGTACCTCATCTAAAAGCACACCGCTTGAATTGGTTGCATCGTCAACGTGTTCAAAAGCAATATCGCCGCCGCCCGTGTTAATGACATCTAATTCTTTCACTAAAATTTCAATCGCGCCACCTTTGCCAGCGGTTGTACCGATTCCACCGACTGAACGCACCACTAATTTGGCATTCGGAGCGTAAATATCAACCGGACTGTCGCCCGCATCGAGAACCGCCCCAGCGGTACTGGTGATTTCGAACGGATTTGCGTTAGTCGTCGCTAATTTTCCGAGCGTGATAATCCCGGACGCATTCAACGAAATCAACCCATAACCTGCATTTACAATGGTTTCGTCACTCATTGTAATTGCGCCACTTGCTGAATTGAAAACGACATTACCGGATGATGTGGTTCCCGATGTTGTGATTCCCGATGTTGTGATTTTAGTTTCAGCCGATAACGTAATTCCACCCACCGCATTCAACGTAACCGCACCAGTTGTAGAAGTGAGCGATTGATTGACAGTCAACAATCCAGCGGTAGTTATTAAATCAATGGGAGAAGTCGCTGTGCTTAATGACGCATTCAAGGTTGTCGCGCCACCCGTTGTTAAACTAAACGGACTTGTATTTGGGATAAACACAGAATTAACAGTCGAGCCATTAACGACAGAATTCACAATGACCCCGTCTTTATCAGTAATGTTAATTTCGCCATTTGCCGTCAAATCTAAACTGTCCGCATCTAACGCGCCTGTAATCGAACCTGTTCCAGACAATATCACCGCGCCCGCGCTAAATAACGCTGAACTGGTGGGCAAAATAATCGAACCACTTTTCGTGACAATCGAGATAGTACCTGTCGTGCCAGAAAGCGCACCAAACGTAATGCTGCCACTGTCTAAAATAAATGAAACATCGCCGCCGTGCATGGTTAGTGACGTGACATTTAAATTACCAATGCCACTTTGTTGCACGACCAAATTACCCGCGCCTGACATAGTCACTGACAAATTATCGACATCGGTTTTTAGCGTCAAATCTGAACCCGAAGCCGTACCAGCACTGACCACCAAAGAACCCGCTGTGACTTTTCCGCCCAAAGTTATACCACCACCAGCCGTTAAATTAACCGTTTGCCCTGCTGCGGTTATATCGGAAACAATCACTAAATCATTCGTCAAACC
Source organism: uncultured Pseudomonadota bacterium (assembly GCA_903870545.1). Lineage (GTDB taxonomy): Bacteria > Pseudomonadota > Gammaproteobacteria > Methylococcales > Methylomonadaceae > UBA10906. The sequence goes on along the minus strand of CAIQDI010000021.1, from coordinate 26,367 downwards.
TGTGCCTGCACTGAGCGAAACAACTGAACCCGTTGTATAAGCGGGCAAACTGACAATACTCAATGTTCCCGTCGCCGTTAAAGTTGCAGGCGCGGTACCTGTGCCGTCAGTCGGAACAATTAAAATATAATCTTTATTTGGATCTATTGAAGGCGCATCTGCGATAGTTTTGACTGTTGAAGGTATTGCAGTTTGTCCTGTTCCACCCAACATTCCCGTTCCTTCTGGAGCCGAGTATTTATATTCCACATCAGTTGCGCCTTGCGTGCCTTTATCGCTGGCAATTTGAATTCGCGTTGTGATGACGGCACCTTTGAACGTCACTTTATAACCAAACACATCCACGCCATCGTCACCGCTGCCCATTTCGGTAATTCCACCCGCCGCATCTAAAATAACTTCGCTGGCTGTTTTGTCCGCGCCATTATTGACACCCGCTTCGATATTATCGATTTTTAACGCTATCGCCGATTTGAGCGTAATGTCATTGAGCAATTTATCGGTGGTAATTTGAACGGTCTTCGCAAACATATTGCCGCCTGCCGTGATTTCAATTTTGCCATCATTTGCCAACACGTTATTTACATTCAAATTATCGGCTTCATTGATAATGATATTGCCGCTTGAACTTGAAACCGCGCTGACATTTGCGACCAACGTATTCAACGAAATACCGCCTGTCGCCACTACATCTAAATTCGAGTTTAAATTCGTGCCGATAAACACCGAACTTGTGTCTGTTGTCACGGTTTGCGCTCTCAATTCCAAATTCTGTTTGGCGGCAACAATCCCGCCTTGAACCGTCAATGTTTTATCAAATACTGTGGTTTTCACACCCGTAGAATCAAACGTTTCACCAATGTGCAGCGTCACATTTGCCGCTGGGTCAAAATTTGCTAACCCTCCAATAAATCCGGTTAGCGTAAAGTCCCATTTCAAACCAATGAAAATGTCATTTTTTGCGCGAATCTCGAAATTACTCGCCGCGATTCCTGTTGTTTGAATGTTGACGTTGCCGCTTGTTGTTATGGTATTTGTCACCATTGCGCCAGTCGTCAAATTCATTTTATCAACAGTCGTGGTTAAGGTATTTGTCCCTTTCGCTTTGATAATAACTTCATCAATTGCGCCCACGACTTTCGTTCCTGAACCTGCAAGGATGTTACCTCTCACAATCACGTCAACACCTGACACGAGTTCTAAATGTTTGCTTGCCGTCAATGTGCCGTTAATCGATAACAATGAACCCGTTTCAATAATGATGGTTTCAGACGTTAAATCTTTGGGCAGTTGACTTTGTCTGCCAGTTACCAAGTTCGTCGTGTCATCGTTACGGAATATGAAATCACCGCCTGCGCGATATTCAATCAAAACCGGTGTATTTAAAACAAACACTTTGTACAAATCGACTAATTTTTTCGCATTGAACCCGATGCCGCTGGTGTAATTCAACGCAGGATTGGTGTCATTAAGATAGCTGGTTGAATTCGAACGTTTTGCGACCACGACGGATTCATTGGTACTGATTAAACGAATCGTGCCGCCTGTGACTTTGCCATCAACGGCGGGCATTGCACCTGTTCCAGCTGACGCATAAAGTCCGACGTTTAACGAGTTATTCGCCGTTAATGTCACGGTTGTGCCAGACGTGGCGGCAATGACTTGTTTCACCAACAAACCTTGGAATTTTTCTAAGTTTCCATCGACATCCGAAACGGTAATATCACCCGCCGTACTGGTGGCATCAAGCGTGTTAATAGCCACTTGTAACTTCACAATGCCCGTTGCAGCACTAATTGTTAATTCGTCCGCCATCACATCTGGTGCATCGTCTAAAAAGGTTTCGTGAATATTGCCAGCGGTTGACGTTAAGAAAATGTCACCCGCTGAACTGACAGAAGTTGGTGATGTAGTGGCTGTAATCGTTTCAACACCGTTCAAAACTGTAGATGTCGCTGGTAACGTGTTAACACCAGCGTCTAAATAAATCCCCGCATTCACATAACGCACCGCAATATCACCTGCTGCCGTGACAGTGATGTCGTTAATTTCTTTGTTGGTTTCAGAAAGTACGTCCGCCAAATCGACTTTGCCATCGGCTGTGACAGTCAAACTTCCGTCGTTAATATGCACTCGTTCCAACACTAAATCTTTCGTCGTGTCTGTTGCATCTTGAATAATTGAAACGTTACCGATTTTCGTGGTTTGCAAACGGATTTTATTCACCGACGTATTCAAGGTAATCGCATCCGCCACCGTCACATTTAACACGTCAGCGGTTAATAACGGTGAGCCAACTTGTAAAATTGAACCTTGAATGTTCAAGGTAATATCACCGCGTGAATCCGTCAGAATTTTCGTCATCGTTAAATTAACAGGCACGGCGGTATCGGTTTTAATCGTGTTAATCGTAATGTCATTTCCATCGGTGCCGCCATTTGCTTCAACGTCCGTCGCCACCACACTACCCAACACATCCACGGTAATCGCACCATCGAACGCAATCACTTTTGTGAGTGTTAAATCTTTATTATTGAGCAGCGCGATACTCCCCGCTGCTGTCAATTGCGCCGTCAAACTGTTAATCGACGTATTCAGTTTCAAACCCCGATCCGCATTCGCCGTTAAAATATCGGTGGTAATCATGCCTTCTGTTTGACTGATTTTGCCAGACTTAGCCGTTAGCTTGACGTTGTGTAACGTAGTGTTAATGGCACTTAACGGAGTGGTTATCACGCTTTTTGCTAAGGTGATATTGCCGCCAAATTCGCCTGCACTTAATGAAATATCATTCACCGTTCCCGTCGCACTTGTCACTTTTAACGCGGTTTCTAAATCGCCCGTAATCGAACCCGACGCGCTGGTGGATTGCAATTTTGCCGTCGTGTCACCCGCGCTAATAATAATTTGATTTGTCGCAGTCGCTACGCCACTTAGCGTAATGTTCCGCCCCGCCAATGCCGTAATCGTGGTTTGCGAATTTAAGATTAACGTACCTTTTTTCAAAGTTTTATCGGTAGGTTGCTCTAAAACCTGCACGCCGCCTAATGCCATATCACGCGACGCATTCAGTTCAATGGCATTGCCGTTGACGGTCAGCGCGTCACTCAACGATACATTGTCACCTGACAGCGAAACGGTTCCCGCCGTTGAATTCAACGTTGATTGTGTCGCGGCATCCACGCCTAAATCTAACAAAGTCGCGGCATTCAACGTTAAATTATTCGTGGCTTGCAACAAACCCGTCACCGACACATTTTTCCCCGAATCGATGCTAATTTCCAAACCACTCAACGATGCACCCGCCACGGCAAAGGGATTACGTTCAAGTCCACCGTCTACAAACGTGCGTTCCGTCACGGTTTTTGTGGCATCGGAAATCACAGCTTGTTTTTCCCACACCGTCACATCTTTGAATTTCGTGATGGGAACTTGAACGGTTTTCGTGGCGAAAACAGCGCGATAATCGTATTCCTGCTGTTCATTCGTCACGAGTTTATAACCCAACTGAATCCGCTGGTCGTAAATTGGATGCCATTGCGATGTCCAAGTGTAATCGTAATTATTTTTAGTTTGGAGAATGTCGTGTGACAGTAAATCTCTGCCACGAATATACCAATCAACGTAAAACCAAGCATGTGTCGAACTATGAGATTTTACCTGCCATTCATCTTTTGCGGCAGCTGCCCAACCGCTCCAATTACGAGTTTGTGACTTACCATTTGAATCTGTAGTTGTCCAATTACCTTGAGCTTTGTCCGCTGCTGTAGGGGCTGTCCAATCATGATTATCCCAACCGTTAGAATGAGAACCACTGCCCATGATGTTATCGTCACTTTGTGAGCCACTATCTTGAACCCAACCTTCCCAATAATTAAACGTCGCGGCAACTTGATTGGGGCGTGACGTAGAACCGGTTTTCACAATAGTTGCCGTGTCGCCTGTTGTTTTTAACACATCAACGTAAGTGTCATAAGCGATGACGTTATCGGTGAAGCGTCCATTTGTACTACTCACGTAATAACTTTGGTTTTCATTTGCTGCAAAGTTTTTATTTGCGACTTCCCAAAACCAATTTGGATCGCGCTTCATGGAATCCGTCGGCGTACCCGCTACTTCAAATGTGCGAGTGCCGCTCACAGGTTTATAAGCAACCTTCCAGTTTGCAGCTCCTAAATCGGCTTCGCCTGATGGAACATCCGTTTTTCCATTTGGTGGATCATCCACTTTATCGATTGGCGTGTTATTTTGTGTGTCACTGGAACTGTCATAGCCAACCACTGCGGCTGCAAAATCAGCCGCTACAAAATCTGAATTTTGCTGTGTATAAGTCACCGCACCATCGTCTTTATAGCGTCCAACCAGTTCGCCAGAAGGCGTTGTCACTGTTGATAATGGATTCCAAGTTCCGCCAGCATTTGTACCATTTGCTATCCAACTCGACGCTTTCACAGCAGCATCACCGGTTGATGTGTAATAAGCATCCTTGATGATTTTTCCTGCGCCATCCAACACAGCAGGAACAAGCACCGTCGTATAACCATCATCATTATTAAGAAACTGTAGCGTGCCTTGCGGAGAGAGTGCTGAAATATCTTGATACGCTCCTTTGGGCATTGAAATATATTTATCCCGCCAACCGACAACGGGAATACGATAAATAACTGAGGCAGGGGCAGTTGCGGATTGCATCCACAGTGGCACGAGTTTATTGGTCGTACCGACATAGCCTCCGATATTTGTCGCGGGTAAGGGTGTATCGGTTGGATTGCCGTTCAGCGTTCTAATCAAATGCACATTGGAATACTTGAAATCATACAATTTCATATAACCGAGCGTATTCAGCACCGCTTGTTTCTGCGCGTCGGATAATTGAGTGAACGTTTTGTACACGTCTTTGTTTGCAGTTGTGGCGGAAAAATTGAGCGGTCTATCAATTACAGTTTGATATGGTAATTCAACTGTTGCCGCATTATCCCAATTCACACCAGAAATACCCGCCTTAACGGCATTCGTAAAGACAGTCGCGCTGCCGCTCCCCGCACCCACGCCCGTTGCAACGAAAACGGTCAGGGCATCATTGTTAGCCGCACCAATTAACGTGAAATCCGTACCGGAGCCAAGCGTTTCAATTCTATATTCTTGACCAGAAATAAACTGGCCGGTGCTGGCAATCTGCCACGCGGTACCGGTTCCCGTTCCTGTTGTCGCCGTGAAAATAGTGCCGGCGTTATTATTTGCGGCACCCATCGTAGTGAAGTTTGTGCCAAGTGATACGACTTTATATGTTTGATCCTTACTGATACTACCAGCCGTCTGCACACTTGTCGCAGAAACCGTGTTTGTACCCGTTGATGCCGTTGCATTTGCCGTAAAAGTCGTACCAACTTTGTAATTTGCAACTGCGCCTAGTGAAGAAAAATTGGTACCGTTATCCGCACCTGTGATTTTGTAAGATTTTCCAACAACAAAGTTGGTTCTCGTCACGGATGGAGCGGTGGAGGTTAATTCAGTCACCGTTCCATCACCAGAACTCACTGTTCCACTTGAAGTAGCCGTAAACATGGTGCCAGCGGTATTAGCACTCGCACCAAATGAGGTAAAAGTGCTTGTACCTACGGTTGTAATTTTATAATTTTTGCCCGAAACAATTGCTGTTGCCGCTGTTGTTGAAGATGCGGCTGTCAATTCGGTCACAATCCCCGAACCCGATAGGATTGCGTCGGCTAAAGTTGCACTGCCCGTTCCACTTACACTTGCAGTAAAAATAGTTCCTACGGTATTTGCGCTCGCACTGAATTTAGTCGTAAATATGCTATCTCCATCTGAGGTTGCGATTTGATAAATGTGACCAGAAACAATGCTGTAAGCAGGAACCACTTCAATCGCAGTACCCGTTCCAAGCGTTGCGCCCGTAGTAGTGGCAACAAAAACAGTTCCTACCGTATTATTCAGTGAACCGATGGAAATAAAATTGTCTGTGATTGTTACGATTTCGTATGAATTACCAGAAACAATACTCGTAGAAATTAGGGATACTGTTCCCGTTCCGCTACCTGCGCCAGTTGCGGTAAATACTCCACCAACCGCATTTATTCCACCAATAGCAGTAAAGTCGGTGGCACCGCCTGCTGCAATTTTGTAAGTGTTGCCCACAACAAAACTACTCGCAACTGTCGTTGCAGTAGCGATTGCTGTTCCTGTTCCAATTCCTGCGCCCGTTCCGTTTGCCGTAAATGTTGTTCCGACCGTGTTAGCACTCGCTCCAATTGACGTGAAATTGGTCGCTCCAACGGCTGCAATTTGATACATTTTGCCAACTTCAAAACTTCCCGCATTCACCACCACTGGCGTTGTCGCGGCGGTGACGGTACCTTCATTGTAATAATCCACGCCTTCAATAAAGAATTCACGGAAGCGGTTGTCCGTTAAAATATTTCCACTTGAATCAACAGTAAATGCTGTCGGATTGTAATAACCCGTTTGTTCAAGCAACGTGTCCATTTCGGTGTGATATTTACCCACAGGAACTTGAACGGTGCCGATTTGTTCGGTGATAACCGTATCGACCCACGTTACTTCGGGAACCTGAATAATGCCAATCGCAACTTCGTTATAACCAGAAACATATTTATAAGTAACATCTCTGGTCGTAATGACAGGAATTTTAACGGTTGCAATACCCGCCACACTGGTATCGGCATCAATAATAATCGTGCCACCCGCAAGAATATCAATTTTTCCAGCAGGAGCTTCTAAAATCGCCAGCCCCAAAATAGTCACGGTTCCGGCATTCAAATCGGTTTGCACAACCGCACCTTCCCGTTGTGCATTCGTCCAACTGGCATCGACACCCGCATGAATATTGATGTCTTTGGCAGATTGCAAAATACCACCTTCGTAAGTCGTACTGGAAACCGATTTTTTACCCACCCAAAGTTCTTTACTCGCGCTGATTAAAATGTTGCCACTCGTCGCGTTATTAGTTTCAATTATGCCTTCAATCGTCAATTTTGACGCAGATAAATGAACCAATTTATCGCTGTGAATAATTGAATTATTTGAAGCCAATGGCGTTAAATTTGCCACGACATACATATACGGCGTAACGCTTGTTTCACGGCGGCTGGCAACGTAAATCGTATCGGTAGCATTCACTCGCACAGTGGAATTAGTCGCCAACGCATAAATTCGGCTATCGGCTAATAAACTGACATTTTTACCGCTTACGGTGGCGGTATTTAGTAAGTCAACAATTCCTAAAATTAGCACGTCGCCGTAATTCGAGGCAATTGAAATGCTATCAACTTTGCCTGTTGTAATTGTAGGGTCTGTTGCAGATATATCACGTTGACCAATGATGCCATTCAACACCACGTTATCGTCGGCAGAAATCGTAATGTCACCATTGATAGCCGTGTCTAACGTGCCGCCTGAAACACGATTATTGAACAAATCCAACACAACCGAATTCACCAAAATGCCAATGCCCGACGTATCGTGTCCGCCTTTTAAAACAAGTTGGTCATTTGCGCTGACCAAATTATCAATCAGAATTTGCCCACTTGAAATCAACGAAACATCAGCACCTGCTGCATCTGCACTAATGACACCTTGAATTTGTATATCACCTTTTGTGGTGACGTTCAAAACGGCGGCAGCATTTATGGCACGAATCGCACTTAACGTTCCCAAACTCAACCCTAATCCGTCGGTATTTTCGCCGGTGGTAATATCAACAGCTGCTGGAGCGGAAATAGTGCTAGTAGCTGTGACAAGTGGCAAAGCAACGTTTGTTAAATCAATCCGTTGCCCACCAATGACTACCGCTTTGGTTGCGGTTAAATCCAGCGTCGCCGTTGAATTCGCCACCGCAACAGAACCCGTTCCCACGACATAATGCGTCCCCGCCAAAATACCGCCCGCGATATTCGCACTGCCAGTGGTGATTTGAATTTGACTCGTTAAACCACTGGCATATAAACCGGCATCCGCTGCGATATTCAACGCGCCACCAATCGTCATCGTCAATGCTGCATTCGCTTCGATAATCGCGGCTTTCGTGGTGGCAATACCCGCGACAGGATTCACCGAACCGATATTCACGTCACCCGTTGCGTCAATGGTCAAATGTTGATTCGCACTGGTGACTAACAAATTCGCGTTGTAAATATCGACATTGCCGCCCGACTGCAACCACATCGAACCGACAACATTTAAATCGCCGTGCATGAGCAACGAATTGGTCGCGTTGATGATAATTTCGTTATCGGTCAATGAATCCGTGGCTTTCGTGCTGCGAATGACACCGGCGAAATCTACAATTTTACCCGTCAACGCCAATTCACCACCCGTTTGCACCCAGCCAGATTCATGAGCAATCGTTAATTTACCTTTTTCAGCGACAATATAAATGCCTTTCAAATCGGTATTCACACCAGGATTCAGTGTATCGATTCCGACGGTGCTGTTGATGTACACATCGTTTTTACCTGAAATGTTAATCGTGCCGCCGGCACCTAACGTCGTGAATCGCGCGGTGCCGTAGGTGCTGACGCTGGTTTCATCTGCTTTTTCGGTCGTTCCCGCGCTAATCACAATGTCTTTTTGTGCGGTAATGTTGCCGCGCAAATTCAGCGTATTTTTAGCGTTAATAATGACGCTGGCACCCAAACCATTCGCAATCAAATCCCCTTTCAACACCGCATCATCAGCAGGATTCATGACAATATCGCCGCTCAAAGTTTCGATAATCCCCGCGACACCAAAATCTAAATTCTGTTTGCCATCATTGCTGGTGCTACTGTACAAATTCACCGCGCTATAACCACGCACCCAATTTTGCAGTGTGATTTGTCCTGATTTATTTTGATTGCCGATATTCACCACGGAACCGCGAGCGGGCGCATCAATTGACGCTTGACGTGCAGACGCAGCGTCGGCAGTCGTTAATTGTTTGAACCCCAAAAAGTCAGCGTTGCTGGAACCGTCTTTTTTCAAGGTGAATTTATAACCCGAACTGGTGAACATAAAGCGTCCATCCACTAAACGGGCAACGATTTCAGGCGTGGAAACATCCAGTTTTACATCGCTTCCCAGTGCAGGCGTGCCGCTCAACGATTCGGTGACTTTAAACGTGGTCGCTTTGAGTGCGTCGTTAATGACTTTCATTAACCCGCCAATACCTTTCGCTGCTAGTGTATCCGCCGCTTTGATAATGACATTGCCTTCGACTTTTTTGGTACCTAAATCAATTGCCATTTTGAACGTGACATCACCCGTCAAATGCCCGTCAGCGAATTGCGTAAAATCATCGGCTAACAATTGTTGCGTGTAGGCAGCAGGCGCGAGAACCGATAAATCGCCCGACGCGCTCAAGTTAATGACGCTATTTTCACGCCACGTTGTCAAATGTGCGCTGCCGCCCATGACGATGCCTTGAGTGTTCCATTGCGCCCAAACACTGGTGTCGTTGTCAATCGGGTCAGTGACGCGCCCACCTTTTACCGTAATTTCTTTACCCGCCGCCAAATCACGTCCTAATCGAATTTGTCGTCCAGCGGTCACGGTAATTTTCGAGTCGCCATCATAACGATTGGCGTAACTGCCGACGTATTTCCCCGTGCTGTCGTAACGATCCAGAATTTCGCCACCTGCTACGACAAAACCCAATACTTCCGCGTCTTGCACCGCAGACATGTTGACTTCGCCGTCCGCGTTTTTGGTGGAAATATACGTTCCGCCCAACAATTTCAACCCGATTTTGTCGCTAATGTGCGAACCACCGCTTAAATTGATGAGTTGATTTGCGCGAACCATTGCGCCAATTTCTACCGTATTGCCTTCTTTGCTAATCGCCGTACCGCCCATATAAAGCTGACCTTGCGCTTTCAAATCGATTTTCGATTTTTCAGTTGACCAGTTAATCGTTTGCGAAGTCAGCACGCCTTGGTCATTAAACGTCTGATTCATGGTGCCGCCCGATAACATCATGCCGACAATTTGCACGTCGCCAACGGCATCAATGGTCACGTCGCCACCGCTGTTATTGGCGGTTTTACCCGCCGCCGTTAACCCGCCAATCGTCGTAACTTTGACCGATAAACCCGCATCGTCCGCGCCAGTGACGTTGGTCGTGGTTAAATGCACACCTTTTGAGGCGACCAGCGCGTTATCGACATAAATTTGTTCGCCAGCGGTAACTTTAATTTGAGAATCGCCGCCCGCAAACGTGACACCATTCGCACCAATTGCGCCGCCTGCCACCACGATGCCATAAATATCAACGTCTTTACCGCCACTCAAGGTAATAATTGAACCCGCTTGAGAGGTTTTTAACGTCGAGGTGCCACTGACATAAATGCTGGAACCTGCCATGTTGGCACCGCCCAAATTGGTGCCGTCTAAACTCACGCCGCCGAGCAAGGATAAATTTCCCGTGACGTTTGCCGTGCCTTCCCAATATACCCATTTGTCAGATTGCACGGTTAAGTTTGAATTTGCGCCCAACAGATTGATATTGCCGCGAATAATGGCATCTTTTGCACCAGCAACCACTAAATTCACGCCGTCTTGCAAAGTCGTCAATGTTCCCGTTAATAAGAAACCAAAACCACGTTGACCCAACAACGTGTGCGGAGCTTGTAATTGAATTTCGTCAATGACTTTGTTGTCGTCGATGTCGCTGGCGTACAGTACATATTGTTGCGTGCCGTCGGAAACAATCCAACGATTTGCCTTGCCCGCCGTCGCGCTACTACCTTGATAATCCACGCCTTGCACGAAATTGGTCATAACTTCTTTATCGCCTGCCCCCGCTTTGAAATAAGTCGTCGAACTATAAGCGGTGTAACCGAGTTGCGCTAAGGCTTGCTGTTGAATATCGGCACTCAAATCTTTAAAGCCTTTGAGTTCTGCGCCTTTTGGAATCAATGTTTTTAACGTGTCATTCCGAATAGCCTCTTTAATTTGTTCAGCAGTAATGATTTTAATCGCCGATTCAGCCAGTTTCTTTTGCGCTTCAAATTGTTCTACGGAGATTGATTTATCGTCAGGATTAAATTCAGATAATTTGAGTTCGTCGCTAGGCTGGGTAATCACCGACCATTTAATGTCTTTGTTGTTGTAATCTTTGCCCTCAACAAATGTTAAAACATGCTGTTTTTCAACTGTGGCAGTGGCATTGAAATAACTCACGCCGTTGTAACGTTGATAACCCGTTTTATTCAATACTTTTTGTTGTTGCGCGGTAGTTAATTGTCCAAATTTTACATTTTCCGTTGGCGTGGCATCGGCATCCCAAGTAATTTCACTGTTTTTATAATCCAGCGTTGCCACTAATTGTGCCTTTCCAGCGGCGGCAGTTGGGTTATAAAACAAACCATCTTGAACTGGCGCGTAACCGAGTTTATCGCTGACAACTAAACGTTGATCGGGATTTAATTCTTCAAATGTTTTGGCGGTTATTGCCGTTGCTGTTGAACCTTCTGGAACAGGTTTATCTGGCGCACGAACTCCGCCTAAATCAAGCGTTTCAAGGCTAAATGTGCCACTTTCATTAAAACCAAATACCAGTTGTTTATCTATCGGCGCACTGGCTTTGTAGAAACTCAAACCGTCTTCTTTTGCGTCAAGCACGTTGTAACCTAATGCTCGCGCGACAATTTTCTTTTGTCCAAGTGTTAAACCATCAAAAGCGGTGTCTTTGCTTGGTTTTGCTTCACTTCCCCAATAAATATCAGCGTTAGCGTAATCAAAGATTTGCCCTTGCGTGAAATCCGCGACTAATTTTTTACCCGCTGGTGCATTGAAATTGAGATATTTTTTTGTAACATCGTCCAGCACATAACCCAAACTTTGGGCGACAACGGATTTTTGTGCATTCGATAAACTGCCAAAATCCGCCGTCGTACTCGGCGCACCCGCACTGCCCCAATCAATCAGCGTATTACTGTAATCCGCCGATGCACCTTGCGTGAAATTTGTCAGCAAACGTTTATTGGTTGCTGCGTCAGCTTTATAAAACACCAAATCTGGATTCACGACATAACCTAAACTTTGAGCCGTCGCGCGTTTTTGTGCGTCACTCGCATTCGTCACGGTCAAATTTGCGATAAATTTATCGTTGCCACTCGCCGCCGCGTTGTAATAACCGCCGTTTGCGTAAGTCGTATAACCTAAACTGCTGACGATTTGAGCGCGAGCGGTGTCCGTGAGTTGGAAAAATGGCGTGTAATTATTACCCGACACCACCGACACATTTGCGCCCAACGTGATGTTATTATCCGTGAATACCTTTTGAATCGCGGCGTTCAGCGTGCCGCCGTTTAAAGCGGTAAACCAACTCGAATCAAACGTGGTGACGCGCGTCAATACTTTGCCCGCAATGGTGTCGAAATAATCGGCTAAATCGTGCGTGTTATTGCCGCCTTTAATCGACATGCCACCTGCTGCGGTAACTGAACCCGCCAGTATTAATTCACCCGTCGCGGCAATCGTCAATGTGGTATTTTTACCCGTTTGAACTGGAATCGGCGTTGCGCCTTCGTAAATAAATTTTGCGCCTGCAATGACTGCTGAACCCGAATTTAAATACAGATATTGTGCTGCACCCAGCGTAATTCCTGCATTGTCATCAAATACTTCAACCGTGCCGCCTTCCAGCAACGTTAAACCTGTCGCCGCATTCATAGAAATTTGTGCAGCGGTATTTCTCGCAAACACCGAACCCGCCGCAAAAATGCCTGCTGACGTGCTAATGTTCAAATGTGCATTCGCATTCGTGGTCGAAATTGTGCTGCCCATATCGGTACGCAAACTCATGAAATCCGCGCCATTGCCGACCATCGTTTTCTCGCCAGTCGTTCCCATGACGGAGATATTCAAACTATCGCCACCCATCAACCACCCGCTCACCAACAATTGTTCGGTCAAATTGATGTTTAAATTTTTTGCCGTAATGCCTGAATCTGGAACGCCCATTGGCGCATTGAGATTCTGACGTTGCACTTCCATTAAACGCCCGTCGAAATTGAGCATTTTGGTGGATTGCACATCGCCGACGATATTGAACCGTTGGGCGTAAAAATTCACGTCATCATGTAACTGCGCGTTGAAAGTAAATGAACCGACGACTTTGTCTTCCACATCGCCCATCATCATCACAATGCCTTCGCCAGCGTGTCCGATGTTGATGATTTTGAAACCATCGTGCAACGCGGCTAAATCGCGCATTCCGATTTCCATGTTGCCCGTTTTACCTGCAATCGAATAATCACGTCCAAAAGTCGATTGTCCCGCGCTACCAACACGATAACTTTGTGTTTTTGTGGTCGATTTCAGTGTTAAAACGCCTGTACCGATTACGTTATTTTCACCGGACGCAAAATCAATATCGTCAGCGGTAATGTTGATGGCTTTACCTGAATTTACGTTACTTAAAATGCCGCTGCTTAATGAAAATAAGGCTTCTGGGGCTTTGAGTTGAACATCAATTTTGCCCGTTGAGGTATATAAACCGCCGTTTGTGCGTCCCGCATCGGCAATGGTTAAATCATCTTTTTCAATAACAAAAATATCACCAACATTTTCAGCACCGTTGTTAATAATCGTGAGTTCTTTTAAATCTGTGTTTAACGTGCCGATAATGCCGGGTGATTGAATCGTTAAACGCCCTTCGGGAATGGCAAATATAACATTTTTAACATCGACAACACCGGCTGCATCAAACGTCAAACTGGTCGCACCCCACGTTTCACCTTTACCCGTGAACGTGCTGGTTCTGCCAATATCAGTGGCTTTAATTTCTTCTAAACTGTCGTTGAATTTAATGTTGTACGCGCCCTCTTTATAACTCAATTCATGTTCGCCTAAAATCAGCGGCGTGTTGGCAGAATCAAATTTATTCAATGTTAAAACGTCATAACCGCTGCCGCCTTCAATGTATTGTGCGCCCGAACCGACAATAATCGTGTCATCGCCGCCAGCACCAAAAACAGTATTGTTATCTGCGCCCATATCAATAAACTCGTTACCGTCACCGCCGACAAATTTATCGTCACCCGAACCGCCATCGTAATGAATGCCGCTACCGTAACCGCCGGTCATTTGGTCGTTGCCCGCGTCACCATAAATAAAACTGTCGCTTGAACCATTGCCGATGATGAAGCTATCGTCGCCTTCGCCGCCGTGTAAATCGAAGACAATATCGCCGCTGACATTTTTATTCACGAAAACAGCATCTTTGCCTGCTCCACCGTCACCAACAACCCGTTTTACGCCGCTGTAGGTTTTCTTTTCGCCCAACGAACTGACCGTTAATACACCTGCGCTTTCTTCTGAAATGTTGTAGGTTTCATTGCGAATGTCTTTATATAAATCACCGCGATATTGCACCCCACGATCGCCCATATTCAAATACAACACGTCGCCTACTTGCGTTGCAATCACGGGCGGTTCACCCAAACTCCACGCATAATCGCCCGATACTGAAATACCGGCAACAGTGACGCTGGCTTGCAAATACGCGCTGGCGGCGGTCATTTTAATTTCGCCGCTAAAGCCGGCGAGGGTTTCGTTAATTTCAAATAAACCCAAATCAATGTGAACGTCTAACGAACCATAAACTTTCGCGCCGATTAAGGTATTGCTAATGGTGAGTTCAATGCCCGCTTTCAACACCAGCACTTCCATATCAACGGTTAAATCCGCGTTTCCTGTAATGGAGAAATTACCGTCTGAGCGAATGTAACCGTGAATGCCAATGTTGAGAACGTGGAAGAAATCAAATTTCGCTTCTTTAATTTCTAATTCTAAAATGCCATCCTTGAGTTCAATCGAACCTATTAAAGTCGCTTCTAATGCCAAAATTTTCATTTTGCCGTCGAGTGCCACTCTGAAATTGACACCTTTTTCAACGCCCGCATACGATTTGTTTGAACTGGTGTTAATTTGTAATGATGCCGTTACATCCAGACTAATTACTTCGATGTCGAATTTTGCTTTAAAGCCTAAATTAAGCGCGAATACCATGCCTTCGTCTTTCGTATTTAAAATAGCGAGTTTCCCTGACGCACTTGCCACATCACCAAAACCCATTAAATACAAACTCATATCAACAGAGGCTTCTAAACCTTCGTTGCTAATAACCAGTTCAATATTACCTTTTAAATTAAATAAATCTTCGACCAGCGGCTGATAAATAATCGCTGAACCAGCCACTTTAAACATCGATGCGGCTAAATCGACTTGAATTAAATCGACTTTACTTCCGTCGCTGTTGCTGTCTAAGGTATCAAACGCGGAAACTTTTTGAATGGAACTGGTGGTGTTAAATTGCAGTAAAAATGTGCCTTTGATTGCGTATCCGGTTCCGGTCATCAATTTTTCAGAACCGTCTGATTTACCGATTCGCAAACTACCATAAACGCCTTCTTTGGTAATTCCGAGTGTGCCAATGGCAGAAATAGGACTTAATAATGGCGATTCCAAACTCGCGGCAACGTTTAATACCGCGCCTTCGTTACTGAATAAAACGCTAAATTCACCTTTTAACGCTAAAACGCTACCGTCTAAAATGTTTAACGAGCCTTTGCCGTGAATCAAAACGTAAGAATCGACGGGTTTTGTCATGCCAGCGGGAATAACAGGAATCGTAATGGTTTTGTAATTGAGTTTATCGCTGAATTTTTCAGGCACTTTATAAACAAAATCTTCGCCGAGCGTGTTAATTGTTAAACCAAATTCAACTTTAAATTCAAGCAATGAACCCAAATCAATGCCGCTTTCTAAAGTCGCTTGCATCGCCAAACCACCGGCGCGAATCGCAATTAAACCCACCGCGTGTGAACTATAAATTCCCCCGCCCAGCGTCGCAGTCACATCAGCAAAAACAGTTAACCCTTTGTCGTCAACAGTGAAATCAAACACACCTTCGAGTTTAGCAACACCGGTAATTTCGATGGTGGCTTCACCTGAAACGGCAATTAAAATTCCGGTGTAATCGAGTTTAATTGGATTGAGTTTGTCGCCCGTTTCAACTTCGTAATAACCCAATTTTGATTTGGTGAAATCAACGACTTTACCCGTTGTTGAAAGGTTCAAACCGACGGATAAATCTTTTGCTTCAAGTGTGACCGCAGGTACGCCAACTAATCCCGCCATATTGATGTCGGCTTTAATGGCGGTATAAACGGCAATTTTACTGGGATCAAGATTGATTTCCGTCATAAAAAGCGCACCCAAATCTAAATCTTTAATCGCGATTCCCACTGCGGATGTATTGACAGAATCTTTGTCGGTAATGCGTCCATCGCCGTCGCTGTCGTGGAAATAACCACCGACACCTACAAACGCATTGGCATTACTAATTCCGAGCGCAAGTGACGTGACTTTGTGTTTTGAACCGTCATTTAAGGTGACTTCTTCAGAGCCGCGTTTGGTAAATGCCGCTGACGCGCTTAATTGCACTAAACCCGCAATGTTCATTTCTGCGTAGGCAACTTTGGCTTGAATAATTTCGTCACTAAAATCCATGTTGATTACATTTGAACCACCCGCGCCAACGTCTAACCCTTTTGCGCCGTAGGTTTTAATAAAATCAACGTGCGGCATTTCGAGCAATAATGTTGCCGCTTTGAGTGGGCCAGGCAAAATAGCCAAATCTGACGTATTCATCCGAATCGCCACATCTTCAGCTTTCATGGTGATATTTGCACTTTCCAAACCGACCAAACTGGCTTTGGCTACATCTGCTTTGACGGCAACATATTTTAGACCGACGGCGTTTAGAGCTTTATTGACAGCGTCACCCACCGTATTTCCCGATGCTTTTTGATCGGGAGTCATAATCATCACTGCAAAATCAACGTCTTCAATCGCCAAACCAATCGCGCCTTTGTTGACGGTATCGTTTGCGTCAATTACGCCGTCTTTGTTGGAATCCGGTTTGTAATTGCCGCCAACACCCGCAAAACCAAACAAGTTTGCACCTGCAATACTCATGGTGTTGACTTTGTGTTTAAGCGTCGTTGAAACGCCAAGCATTTTGGCAATTTCAATAATTTTTTCACCACCTGCTAAACCAATGGCTTGTTCAGCTAACGTGGTGACTGCGCCCATGCTGGCTTCGACTTCTTGTCCAGTTCCCATTGAGAACGCAAACGAACCGTGTAGGAACATAAAATCTGCCACTTCAATGTCGGCTAAACCGACTGAAATTTCAAAAATTTGTCCACGTTTGCCATCAATGTTGAAGGTAAAATCTTCGTTTTTCACCGTCAACGCATCGAGCAAACCACCTTTTGCCGGAACACCTAAACCGCCTGGAATGGTGAGCGGATTAAGTTTGTAATCAATCACCCAACCTTCATTATTTTCGGTATTCACGTTTACGCCGACATCGTGCAAACTAATTTTGAATAAATCGCTGCCTAAAAATTCCGCCGCCCCGGCGTTCGCTTGTAACGTCACCCAAACGTTGCTCGGTTTTAACATATCAACAAATAAGCCTAAACCAAAATCAACATCTTCTAAATTCACGCCAATGGCGTTGTCTGTGCCACCATTCAAACCAGCAAAAACACTTAAATTTTGTTTACTTAACGATAAAACACCGACAGCGGCTTGTTTGGTTTGGCTTCCTTTTACTAGCGTTACGGTCTCAAATTTTTGCGTGAAACTGAACAAATCTTTCTTTTTATAAAAACCAAAAATATCTAAATCAAACATGCCGTCCAACGAAATCATATTCGTGGGCATCGACGGTAAATTCACGTCTAATTTTGGTAAATTCAGATTCGGCAACGTCAATTTTGGCAACGCAATTTCCGACAAATCCAGCGACGGTAATTTAATTGACGGCAACGAAATCGACGGCAATTTGACCGCTTTTAAATCAATCGCCGAAAAATCGATGCCCGAAAAATCCAGCGACGGTAATTTAATCGTTGGCAATTGAATGTTAGGTAATTTCAAGCCTTTCAAATCCAAACCTGGAATTTTCAGCGCGGATAAATTCAGCGTTGGCAAATCGATTGACGGCAAATCAATCGTCAAACCTAGCGATGGCAAGCTGATAGACGGCAAATCAATCGACGGTAATTTCACTGCCGATAAATCCACGGTGCCAAAATCAATTCCTGACAAATCAATCGCCGGTAATTTCAACGACGGCAAATCAATCGACGGCATTTTAATCCACGACAAATCTGGCGTTGGGAAATCAATCGACGGCAACGAAATTGACGGCAAATCAATCGACGGTAATTTAATGGCTTTTAAATCAAGCGACCCTAAATCAATTTTCGATAAATCCAGCGACGGCAATTGAATCGATGGCAGCGAAATTGACGGTAATTTAATCGCTTTTAAATTCAAGATTGGTAAATTCAACGCTGACAAGTTAATCGTCGGCAACGCAATATCGGGCAAATCAATCGACGGCAATTCAATCGACGACAAACCAAATGCTGATAAATCAAGCAAACCTAATTGAATCGACGGCAACGAAATCGATGGTAATTTGACCGCTTTCAAATCGATTTTACTCAAATCAATGCCTGACAAATCGAGCGATGGCAATTGAATCGATGGCAAATCGAATTTTGGTAATCTGATGCCACTTAAATCGAGCGACGGCAACGAAATAGTTGGCAAATTCAGCGACGGCAACGAGATTGCCTTCAAGCCTAATTCTGGAATATCGAACGTTGGCAATGTGATTGATGGCAACGAAACTGACGGCAATTGAACCGCTTTTAAATTCAGCGAACCCAAATCAATGCCTGACAAATCCAGTTCTGGCAACGTGATTGACGGTAATTTTATCGACGGCAATTGAATCGCTTTTAAATTCAATTTACTCAAATCAATGCCGGATAAATCAACCGTTGGCAGATTGATTTCTGGCAAATCAATCGACGGTAAATTCATCGACAAATCACCCAATTTAATCGCAGGAAGTTTGATTGACGGTAATTTAATCGACGGCAATTTGACTGCTTTTAAATCAATTTTGCCAAAATCAATGCCCGACAAATCCAGCGACGGCAA
The DNA here is from genome assembly GCA_903870545.1 of uncultured Pseudomonadota bacterium. GTDB lineage: Bacteria > Pseudomonadota > Gammaproteobacteria > Methylococcales > Methylomonadaceae > UBA10906. The sequence continues at coordinate 7,317 of CAIQDI010000021.1, read as the reverse complement.
GTTAATTTCAGGCAAATCAATCGTCGGTAATGTCAACGACGGCAATTTAATTTTCGATAAATCTAGCGTCGGCAATGAAATCACAGGCAAATCAAACGATGGTAAATCAATTACCGGCATTTCAAAATTCGGTAATTTCATGCCCGACAAATCCAACGCCGGCAAATCAAACGAAGGCAATTGCATCGACGGCAACGAAATCGTTGGCAGGGTGACTTTCGGCAACGTCATTTCTGGCACGTCTGGCAATTTGATGTCGAAATTGGTTTTGAAATAATCGATACTCAAACTTTTGAAACCCATGTTGAGATTCAAATTCAAATCTAATGCTGAAATATCTAAACCGTCGATGCCGCTGAACGCCGCTTCGCCGATTTTTGATTTTAACGTTGTCCATTGATGCGAGGGATTGCCGATTTCTTTGATAAACGCAAAACCAAAATCGACATTTTTCAAACTGAAACCCACGGTTTTAATGCCCGCAAACGCATCAACATCCACGCCGCCAAACATAATGACATTCGCCGCGACGTTTGAACCATCACTTAAAAAGACTTGTTTTCTGGTTTTTTGGAAGGAAAAATCGCCTTTCAAACTGACAAAATCAAACAAATTCACGTCTAAGAAACCCGACACGTTGAACACTTCGCCTTTCATTTCGTTAAAGGTGAATTGGTCGGCGGTGCCTTTTGCAATCGTTAAACCTGCTTTGCTGTAGTCAATCGCCGTGCCATTCGATGCGGTGTTCATTTGTAAACGCACTTTTTCAGTTTTCACCGTCATGCCGTCAATGCCTTTGAACGCGACTTTGTTTGCGCTGGCATCAACTGAAACCCAGAAATTCGTGCCGTTACTGACGAGTGCAACGTTTAAATCGACATCTTGTAAATCAAAACCTAAGCCATCAATCCCAGCAGACAAATTTATGCCATGTTTGTTGAAGCCTAACGTCGTGACCATCACGTCTGCGCCGCTGTCTAAAACGAGCGTTTTGGTGGCGAGTTTGAACGAAATTTGTTGACTGAAATCGATAAAATCGAAGGCTTTAAATTGCATCACGCCATTGAACGAAATGAAGCTACCTTCCGCGCCGTCCATGTCAAACGTGACGGTTTTATCAGTTGTGTTGGAATCGACAACCATTTTTTGGTTTTTATAATCAACGACCACGCCGTCGCGCGATTCTTTGTTGATTTCGATTTTTAAATTTTTACCACCAATAAATACGTCGCTACTTCCGACAAAACCCGCGCTACCGACGGACGCGCTTAACGTTGTCCATTTGCGTGAAACGTCGGTTTTATCGCTCATAAATGCTAAGGCTAAATCGACATTCGACAACTCGAAACCGACTTTATTATCGCTACTTGCGCCAAAACCCGCGAACGCATTGACACCAAACGCGCTCATTGCCATCACGTTTACATCGGCTTTGCTACCGTCTGACAGCGTGACTTGGCTTTCTGTTTTTTTGAAACCGAAATCGCCTTCCAATTTTACAAAATCAAACAAATTGAATTTGAGGTTTCCTGCGACTTCAAACGCATTCGGCGCAAGGTCTAAAACAACCGTTTCTGAACCACCAATTTTTAGATTATTTTTGCTGTAATCAATCGACGATTTATCGCTTGCCGCCATATTTAACGCAATGTGCATCGCTTTTGCTGATGCAGTAATACCTTCGACACCGTCAAAGGAAACGGATTCCGAATCGGCTTTCAAACTAAACCATTGGCGTTTTGGATTGGCAACATCTGACACTAACGCTAATGCGAGTGAGGTATCTTTGATTGAAAAACCGAGCTGGTCGGACGAGCCATAACCAATACCTGCAAAGGCATCAACGTGTGACATTCCAAAACCGAGAACTGCGGCGTTGATGGTGCTGCCGTTGCCTAACGTCATTTTTGTGGTGGATTTTTCAAAGGCAAATTCACCGTTTACGCGCACAAAATTGAACGCATTGAAATCAACATTACCAGAAACTTTCAGCGTGTCGCCTTGCATATCAAGTGTGACGGTTTTGTCCGACGCGACGGCAATGTCTACTTTTGATTTTGAAAAATCAATTGTGGTGGTGTCGGCAGCTTGTCGATTGATAACCAAAATGGCTTTACTGATACCGGCTTCAAAATCATCAATATTTTCTAGTAATTTGCCTGAACCAACGCTGCCTTTTGCGGCAATCCATGTCCGTTTTGTTTTTGAATCGCTGAAAATACCTAACGCTAAATTGACATTTTTGAGTTCTAAACCTACGTCGTCACTCGAATCTGTCGTGCCTTGATCGTAACCGACGAACGCATTGACGTTACTCATGCCGATGCTTAACATATCGGCGTTAACTATTGCGCCCGTTGAAAGCGTAATTTTTTTGGCAGATTTTTCGACAGCAAAACCGCCACTCACTTTGGTGAATCCAAATAAATTAAGGTCAATGTTGCCCGCGATTTGTAATTTTTCGCCCGCCATATTTAGCGTGACTGTTTTGTCTGCGCCAACTAAAACGCTAAGTTTGTTTTTTGAAAAATCGATTGTCGTTGCATCGCTGGCTTTTTGATTGATTAACAACGAGGCTTTGCTGACGCTCGCTTCAAAATTCTCCATCGCTGGCAACGCAAATTCGCCTTTGCCGACGCTGGCTTGCGCCGCAATCCAACGACGACCTGCGCCGCCTTTTTGTTCGTTGAAAATGGCTAATGCTAAATTTACGTCGGTTAACGCCAAACCTATGTCGTCGCTGGTGTCAGCGGTACCTTGGTCATAACCGACCAACGCATTTACGCCGCTCATACCGATGGTGAGTAAATCTGTTTGCGCGATTTTTCCAGTTGAAAGGGTGACAGATTGTGTGCCTTTTCCGACTGCAAAACCGCCGCTCACTTTGACCAAACCGAATAAATTTAAATTGATTTCGCCGCCCACTTGCATCCGTGCGCCGCTCATGTCGAACGTGACGATTTTGTCACCGCCCACTGATACATCGAGTTTGTTTTTAGAAAAATCGATGGTGGTGGCATCGCTGGCTTTTTGGTTAATTAAAATCGAGGCTTTACCGACGCTGGCTTCAAAATTATCTATCGGTGGCAATGCGAATTCACCTTTGCCGATGCTGGCTTGCGCCGTCACCCAAGAGCGTGTGCCTTTTTGTTCGCTGAAAATGGCTAACGCCAAATTCATATCGCTTAACGCTAAACCCACGTCATCGCTGGTTTCCACCGTGCCTTGATCATAACCGACCAGCGCATTTACGCCGCTCATGCCGAGCGTGAGTAAGTCGGCTTTGACGGATTTTCCGGTTGAAAGTGTGATTTGTTGAGCGGTTTTTTCGATGGCGAAACCGCCGCTCACTTTAACCAAACCAAATAAATTTAAATCAACATTGCCTGACGCGCGTAACACTTCGTTTTTCATATCGAACGTGATTGAACTGGCAACGCCCGTTTTGACGACCAAATTTTGTGTTGAATAATCGACGACTAATTTCATGATTTTGGTGGTCGAAGTGTTCACCGCAACGGTTTTGTCAGTCGTTTTGCCGAGTTGTGAAACGCTTAAAATCGCCTCTTGAACGGCTGATTTTGTGGTCGCCGTTAATAATTCGACTTTTTGACCGGCAAAATCGCCTGCAAAACCAATTAAAAACTCGCCCGTTTTCAATGACGTGACTTCAATCGTTGTCGCAAACGCTTTATTTAACGCTGTCTGTAAGGATTCGGCTGAAATACCTAATGGTAAATCGTCGGTTTTAAAGGTTTTACCTTGATTGTTCAACGCTAAAACAAAGGTGCCGTCGGTTGTGGCGTTAACGTTGACACTTTGTAGTTCGTTATTTTTAGTGGTATTTTCGACAAATTCTGCCGCCGAACCTTCTTGAATTAAATCAACCGAAGCATTGGCGGTTGTCACGTTGGCAATTAGCGTGTTGATTTCTACCGTTTCCGCCACGCCGCTTGCGCCGTCTTGAATGCCTGAAATAATGACATCCGTTCCTTTGAGTTTGCTCACGTCGCCGACTGCAAGCAAGCCTACATTTTTACCCGCTAATGCACCTTTGAAAGTGATTTTGTAAATTTGATTTGTGCCTTCTTTTTGTGTGACTTCAACGCTGACATTGCCAGTACCAATACCGCTTAATCCTTCCAACGCCCCTTTAATTTCGGTAATGTTAGTGGTAAATGAGCTGCTTCCAAATCGAATCGGAACCGTTTTTTGACCATCTAACGTTAAGACGAAAGTGCCTGTTCCGGCAACAAGCGAGCCATTCGTATTGCGTCCCGTCGCTTGCAAACGAATTTCTTGCTGTTCGTTAATTGCTGTCGAAGCCGTGCCAGTTTCAAACGTTGTGATGGTGATATTTTTAGAATTCACACTTAACGCACCGACATTTTTACGCGCTAATTTGCCAGTAAATTCCACGTTATAACGCTGACGATTGATAGCGGAATCTTTCGCAACCGACACTATCACATTGCCTGCGCCGATATTTGCCAACGTTTCGAGGGCGGTTTGAATGTTAGCGATATTTGTCGAAACGTCTGAACCTGCAAACGTAATATCCGTCGTAGTTTTACCGTCAAAACTTAACGTGTAAGTTCCTTTTCCGGCTTGCAACCCGTTGAAAAGTAAAACTTGAATTTCGTTTGCATCTAAACCATTTTGAATTTTTTCGACTTGCGTTTCGCCCGCTTTTTGTTCGGCAATGTCGATGCTAATTTCTGGCGCAATCGTTTTAATGGTTACGTTTTCAACCGCTTTCCCCGCTAAATTACCAACAAATTCGACTGTAAAGCCCGTCGTTTTTGAGCCGCTCACTTTGACGTTGCCTTGTCCGATTCCGGTGAAACCTTCTAATTTTAATTGAATCGCGGACGCTAACATTTTGTCGCCTTGATTTAGGCTGACCGTTGCTTTTTGATTTTTATAGCTAAATTCGAGTTCACCCGCCGATTTACTCGCGTCGAGTTTTAAAATTGTATTGGTTTTTTCTGAAATCGTTTTTTGCCCGGTCGCGCTCACGGTTACGTCAGAATCTTTGCCAATACTTTGATTAACTTCAACATCTAAATTATTGACAGCAGCTGTTAAGCCGTCAACACCAATAAATGCAACGGCTCCCGCGTTTGTTTTTAGTGATAACCAGCGACGCTGTACATCGTTTTTGTCAGTCAATAATGCCAATGCGAAGTCGATATTTTTGAGTTCAAGTCCCATTGCATTTGTGCTACCACCGTTCAAGCCCGCGAATGCCGTGACATTGTGACCGCCGACCGTCAATAAATCGGTGGTGACTTTGGATTGATTGGAAAGCGTCATTTCTTGGGTGGATTTTTCAAAGGCAAATTCGCCGCTGACTTTAAAAAAGTCCATCACGTTAATGTCGAGTTCGCCGGAAGCCTGAATTAACGCGCCTTTTTTGCCGTCCATATCGAGCGTCACACTAGAATTTTCGCTGCCTGTAGCGATTTGTAACGCTTGCGCGGCATAATCGACGACGATGCCTTTTGAATCGGCTTGGTTGTAATTGATGGCGAGTTTTTGGGCGGAAACCGTAAATCCGTCAATTCCAACAAAACCCACTTTTTCAGCGGTAGCTTGCAAGCTAACCCATTGACGTGCCGTATTTTTTTGGTCGGAAAGTAACGCTAAACCAAAATCGACATCGGCAAGTTCAAAACCCATTTTTTGCGCTGTATTGCCGTTTAAACCCGCAAAAGCATTGACTTTACTGCCACCGAAGGTGATTGCATCGGTAGTTACTTTTGATTTGTCTGAAAGTGTGATTTCTTGGGTGGACTTTTCGAATGCAAAATTGCCTGACACGCTAAAAAAATTGGCTAAATTCAAATCTAACTCGCCAGAAGCGCGTAATAATTTTCCTTGTTTACCGTCCATATTCAGTGTTAATTCACTGCTTGAACCTGTGGCAATTTTTAAATTTTGTTTTGCAAAATCAACGACTAAACCCATTGAATCAGCGGTGTTAATAGAAAGATTGAGGGATTTTCCCGCAATCGTCACGTCGTCAACACCGATGAAAGCGACTCCGTTTGCGCGGGCTTGCAAGGCAGTCCAATGTCGCGCTGGATTTTTGCTATCGGTCAATAATGCCAAGCCAAAATCCGCATTGTTGAGTACAAAACCGAGTGGGTTTTCGCTGTCACCGTTCAAACCTGCAAAGGCTGAAACGCCTGCTCCGCCTAATTTTAATGCGTTAGTTTCGACCGTTTTGCCGTCAGAAAGTGTGAGATTTTCGGTTGATTTTTCGAAACCAAAATTACCTTTGACGTTGAAAAAGTTGGCGATATTAACGGTTAAATAACCCGCAGCCTGAATTATTTCGCCTGTTTTACCGTCGAAATCAAAGTTAATCGCACCTATTTTTAAGTTTTGCGCTTTGAAATCGACCACGGTTTTGGTGGTGGCATTTTGCAAATTGATTTCGACCGAAATGGTTTTCGCTGAAATGGTCACGTCGGAAACTCCAACAATTTCAACGGTGCCGGCGGTGGCTTTGAGCGCAGTCCAATGTTGGGCAGGTGTCGCAGAATTCGCGAACATCGCTAGCGCAAAATCCACTTTGCTCAGTTTTAGCCCCATTTCATCAGCCGTTCCGCCGTTAATTCCGGCAAATGCCGAGGCATCGGCACCACTAATAATTAAGGCATTCGCTTTGACTTTTTTGCCGTCTGATAAAGTTAAATTTTGTTCCGATTTTTCAAAAGCAAAGTCGCCTTTCACCATAAAATAGCCCGCCACGGCAATATCCAAACTGCCCGAAGCGCGAATAATTTCACCCGCTTTGCCGTCAAAATCAAAGTTGATTGCCCCAATTTTTAGGTTTTGCGCTTTGAAATCGACCACCGTTTTGGTGGCGGCATCTTGCAAATTGATTTCCACCGAAATGGTTTTCGCTGAAATGGTGACATCGGAAACCCCAACGATTTCAACGGTTCCAGCGGTGGCTTTGAGCGCAGTCCAGTGTTGCGCGGGAGCGGCGGAATTGGCAAACATCGCTAGCGCAAAATCGACTTTGCTCAGTTTTAGCCCCATTTCATCAGCCGTGCCGCCGTTGATGCCAGCAAACGCGGAGGCATCGGCACCACCAATAATTAACGCATTCGCTTTGACTTTTTTGCCGTCAGAAAGGGTGAGATTTTGTGTGGATTTTTCAAAAGCAAACTCGCCTTTCACCATAAAATAGCCCGCCACGGCAATATCCAAACTGCCTGCCGCGCGAATAATTTCACCCGCTTTGCCGTCGAAATCAAAGTTGATTGCACCCATTTTTAGGTTTTGCGCTTTGAAATCGACCAC
>CAIQDI010000020.1 GCA_903870545.1 uncultured Pseudomonadota bacterium | reverse complement strand
TCAATTTCAACCACTGCAAAATATCGACATCGACGCTCACGTTGGTGATGACGGTTTGAGTGGGTTTGTAGAAAGGATTGCTCACGGCGTTTTGCCAGAACTCGTCAGGCAGCGGCGGAATATCACTAAAATCAATCTCGTCATCTGACATGGCATTAAGCGTGGCGATTTCTGCGAGTTGTTGCGCGGTCAACGGCGCATTGGTATCAAGTGAAAAATGTTTTTTATCGGCTGGATTGTTCATAACGTTTTCTCTCTTTTGAATCTGCGCGACGTGCGGAAATAATCCGAATCACTTCGGAATCGTTTTCATCTTCTACGGTGTGAGCCACTAACAAAATCAAGCAACCTTCAACTAAACCAATGGTTTGCCAACGATATTCACCGTTTTCAATTCTATCCTGACAAGCTAACGCAAACGGGTCGGCAAATACGCGGCTTGCTAATTCAAAACTGACCTGATGTTTTTTCAAATTGGTGGCGGCTTTTTGATCGTCCCAAGTGAAGTTTAAATTCATGAAAAACCCATTTTTGTTAAATGCTCATTAACCCGCGAGCTTAAACTTTCGACGTTCCGAATCAGTTGCGGCAACGGTATCGCGTAACGGTCGGCGAGTTGTTTAATGCGTCCAGTGAGAGCTTGACTGACCCGACTGAGTTCACTTTGTACGCTTGCGGCTAAGACCGCAAGCCACTTGTCATGCACGACCAACGTCTTAATTTCATCTTCGGAAAGGTCGCTGTATTTTGCAATCACTTTAAGGTCGAGGGCTTTTTGCGCGTCTTTGATTTTCTTGTTGGCGGTCGATTCTTTTTCGATTAACAAAACATAACGTCCCAATAACGCTAATTCTTCCACAGCATCCGAATCGTTTTTAATTCCCTTCAATCGCTCTTTGATACTTTTGCTGCTAAGTTTGCCTTTATCGTTTTTGGCATCGAATAACAAACCGTCTTCGCCGCTGTGTTCTTCGTCCAACTCTTCCATTTGACGGCTAATGTCATCCCGTTCCATTTCTAAATTTTCGATGGCGGTTTGTTCAGCGGCAAAATAACGGGCAATGATTAACGCTTTCGGAATCAAATCAGTGTTTGCAATCCAGCCGTCACTCACCAGCATATACACATCGTCCTGCATGGTTTCAGCCCAATAATCCATGAGATGCTGATATACGTCATACGGGTCAATCAAAGCTACGTCATGAAAGGTTTCGAGCAGGTTTTCGGATAATGTATCAATAAGTAATTTAGCGCGGTCGCCTTGTTTGATGCTAGTCAAACGGTCAACGTTTGACGATTGCCACGTCGAAAATAAATCAGTAACGGATTGATTAAACGTGGTGAATTCAGAATGATTGAAAATAGCAGTTTTGATTTGTGCCGCGTCAACATTGAGCAGATTGTAATTAGCGCGGTCGGCAACGGTGAATAACTCACGACGCACATCAGGAAAAACATTCCAATAATTTGCCAACGCATCAATATCGGCATCAGGAATGCCACCGTTCAAATGTGCGTCAATGTCCTGTAAATCCTCGGCTTCACTGCTATCAATGTAACGCGGTAGATTTAAATTGAAATCATTGGCTTCAATTTCAGAAACCGTAACCATGCGCGAATACTTTGCCAGTTCGATTTGTTTGGTGAACGTATCAACGATTTTGTGAATATCTTGAGCGCGAAGCCGATTCTTGTTACCGTCTTTGATGAAACCCTTACTCGCATCTACCATGAAAATGCCCTTACGACTGACCGCATTTTCTTTATCCATCACAATGATACAAGCGGGAATCCCTGTGCCGTAGAACAAGTTCGCGGGTAAGCCAATAATCCCTTTAATATAACCTTGCTTAATGAGACGCTTACGGATTTCACCTTCGGCATTGCCACGAAATAACACGCCATGTGGCAGAATCACTGCCCCTTTACCCGTTTGCTTCAAACTTTTTAGAATGTGTAACAGAAACGCATAATCGCCATTTTTCTCAGGGGGAACGCCGTATTCAAATCGTTCAAAAATATCTTCGGAAGGATTCAGTCCATTCGTCCACGCTTTTGTTGAGAACGGTGGATTGGCAACCACGAAATCAAAGGTCTTTAACTCATTGGGATTTTTATCACTTTTGAAATGGGGACTTGCTAAGGTGTTTGCTTGCCAAATTTCAGCCGTCGGGCAATCGTGTAGCATCATATTCATACGAGCTAAAGCAGACGTAGCGTTATCCATTTCTTGCCCGTACAACGCTAATTCTAAGTTTGTTTGATGGCGTGCTTCGTCATGCACTTTGAGCAATAACGAACCCGAACCGCACGTTGGGTCGTAGATGCTTTGGTCAGTATCATTGGCTTTGTCCAACTCAATAACCATCGAGATAATACGCGACACTTCGGCGGGTGTATAAAATTGCCCTTTGCTTTTGCCAGATTCACTGGCGAAATGGCGCATCAAGTATTCAAACGCATCGCCCAATAAATCGTCGCCTTCGGCTCTGTTCCGTCCAAAATCCAGCCCTTCAAAGATACCGACTAATTTGGTAAGGCGGTCAATCATTTCCTTGCCGTCACCGAGCTTTTTATTATCATTAAAGTCAACAATCTTTGATGAAATTGCTCCATTAAGTTCATCGTTAGCCTCTGCGAGTTTATCAATGATTATGTTAAGTTTATCGCCGATTTCTTTATCACCTTTTGCGGCAATCATATCTGCGAAACCACCGCCTTCGGGTACGTTAATCAGCCCTTCGGTACCGCCAGCGTATTTATCCGAAACGTATTTCATGAACAACAAAACTAAGACGTAATCTTTGTATTGGCTTGTGTCCATTCCGCCGCGTAGTTCGTCGCAGGATTTCCAAAGTGATGAGTAAAGCTCTGATTTTTTTAATGCCATAATTGGGGGAGTGGTTGCTGTTGTCTATTAGAATAGTTATCAGTGCATGGTAACACCTTTAGGCTTCACTCGATTTTTAAACGATTGGCAATGTTAATAACTTGTTGTGCAGTCCATTCTTTACTGCGTGCTGTTTTTGAGCCACTGTCGTTTAAGGCTCTAGCGATTGCATTAAATGATTTTTTACTGCTTCCCGTTCCTCGCAATGCTTCAATAGTTACACGCATTTTTTCTGCGAAAGCGAATGAATTTGCCGATTGGGTAGCATTCCCATTTGCGCGAGCCTGTGGAGCTGTTTTATGCCCCCACCAATTGTCTTTTCCTTCATGTTTAATTTTCTGTTTGAGCGCATCGCTGGTACGTTGGCTGATTAACTTGCGTTCCCGTTCTGCAAAAATACCATGCAGACCTTCCAGCGTTTCGTCTGGATTTATTCCTAAAGCAACGTTGATTATTTTTACACCACTTTCTTTTACGTTCAGACGGTCGCTTTCTTTTCTAAACGCTCTGTCACCTTTGGCAACAACAATCGGTGCTTTTATTTTCTTCGACAATTTAATGGCTGTTTGCATCGTTGGTCGCCCAACAAGACTTGAGCCTGAACCAACTTCGCTGAATGTTTCGACAATCTCAAAATGATTTGTTTGGCAAAATGTTTCAATAGCATAACGCTGTGCATCTAATCCCAAACCCGACTTGCCTTGTTCTTGAGTTGAAACGCGATAATAGGCAATGACTTTAGTTTTTGTTTTGTCGGTCATGTGAAAGCTCCAAGCGTGTGATTTCTGATATTGCGCCATTCTATCTGAACAGTAGACGACCGTCTACGGCTTTGATAAAATAGGACTTTAACCCAAAAAGGTGTAAACACCCTCGCGAACTTCCAGATTTAACGTACAGCGTGGTGTTTGAATCTTTTCTCTCTTTAATCGACAGACACAAAAAAACCGCTTTCGCGGCTTATGTTTTATAAAATAGCTTTGTGAATGTTGTTGGTGTTGCGATAATTGCCCCGTGTTGAGTCCTGAACGACTCAATACGTTAATTGCGACTGCAAACACAGTGCGAACAAAGGGGCAATTAAAGCCAACCACATCTTTATTCTATCTATTCTAGCAGTTGCATTCAATAACTTTTAATTGAGCTTTGCAACTATGAACAATACTACACCGACCACACCATCGATTGACTTACTATCCCACGTCAACGACAACCACCTTTTAAAACGCCTTTCGTTATCCATTAGCAAGGCTACTCACATACCTGCTTCATCCGTATTCTTATTGGGTTTGGGTGTTTTTTCTTCTGTTGCAACTCGTTCCTATTCAGTAGCTTATCAACACAACAGTTCCATTCCAATCGGTCTTTACACCGTCATTGAATCCCCGTCAGGCGTAGGTAAATCTCACGCGACACGCTTGTTCCAGCAACCTTTCTTCAAACAATACAAAGCAGCTATGTCGAACCAGCTAGAGCCGAGTCACGCCTTGTTTTGTTCCAACGCTACGCCCGAAGCATTAGAGAATTCACTGATTGCAACAAAAGGTTTCTTTAGCTGCGTCAGCTCCGAACAGGGTCTGTTTAACAGTTTGTTGGGGTTGAGTTATGGCGACGGTAAGGCATCGAATAATGACTTAATTCTGAATGGTTTTGACGCAGGGTTTGTGAACTCAATGCGTATCACCAGACAAGGCTACAACGGCGTTGCTGCTGGCGGTGTAACGCTGTTTGCTCAGAACGGAAGCATCGAGAAGGTGTTGAACTCTAGCAACGGCACAGGACTGTCAGAACGTTTTTTAATGTTAAGCGAGCCACATAACTTGGGAAAACGAAATCACCTTGAAACTTCCGCAGTCGATGCCGAACTTTTAGGCTTATATGAAATGGCTTGTGATTTTTCGACTATTGAAAAACCGGTCGAGTTTGAATCGTGCCGTGAGCTTTCTATTTGCACTGAAGGCTGGCGACTTATCAACACATATCGAAACCATATCGAAGGCGATTTGGTAGACGGTGGACGTTATAGCCATATCAGTCTGCGTGGCGCAGCTGCGAAGGTTGATATGCAAATTATGAAAGTGGCAGCGAATCTACACATCTTGAATTCGATTGTTGCAGGTAGCGTGATTGGGCTGGAATCTGTTGAAGCGGCAATTAAGATTGTACACGAACTGTTAGAGCATCAACTTGGTTTGCTGGCTGATAAAGGGCTTGCAGGTAAAAACGCGGCGCATGAAGCAATTATGAGGATGTTTGACAAAGCGAAGGTGTTGACGGACAGACAGATAATTATGAGTCGCGGCAACGTCGCCCCGTTTAAGGATGCAACTGGACATAAGTACGAATTGATAAGAGTGGCTTTACTGGAAATGGTTGAACTGGGAATCTTGCAACGAACTGGTATTGATACAAAAGCCATCTACACGCTAGCACCTGCAACACCTGCAACAACTGCAACAGAAACGCTGGAAGCCGCTAATTTACTGAGTTAAAGTTGTTGCAGGGTATGCAACAAGACCTGCAACAAGACCTGCAACAAGACCTGCAACAAGACCTGCAACAAGACCTGCAACAAGATTTTAGGTTCTTTTGTCCGTTGCAGTTGTTGTGGTTTTGTTGCAGGTTATATGCAACAACAATAAAAGTAATAAAAACAATTAGTTGCCGTCTTAATTAGTCGTGTGTTGTAGTGTTGTAGCACCCCATACACATTTTTTCTTTTAAAACCCGTTTGAAGATGAGCGATATTTCCAATTTCACTTTTTAATTAACGCTTTTGCTCTAATCTGTCACATTCGGATTAGTGAAAAGGAATTGCCAGTTGCAGAAGAATTCGTGTTGACCTCTGCGGGCAGCAAAATCCGAGATTCAATCAAAAGATTTTAATTAAAAAGTGAAATTGGAGTTTTGCGCTGACCTCAACAAGACGGTGATTAAGCCGCCTTTGTCTTGAGTGATGGGAGATTATGTGGATTTGTAGCTGTCGTGGCGTGGTGGAGCGGTTTTAGCTGTTCAGTTTACTCTATCAAGCAACACCGTGACGATTGCTTTAACGATAGCTACCCGCAGTGCCGCCGTTGGGTTCATATCTGCGTTAGCGTTAATGACCTTCTTAAACCATTCGATTCTGTTTGCGTCTACGGGTTGAACACGTTTAGCAGCTTCAATAAATTCGGGTTCTAAAAATATACTAACGTTTTTGCCCGTCGATACGGTGATATATGACCGGTGGCTGTTGGCTTGACGTTGGCGAGTTGCCTTGTTTTTGCCCCTTGTTTTTTTTGTGTTAGTTTCTGGTAACTGTTGGCTTATTGGTTGTTCTGTAAGTATGGCGTTGAATACCGCGCCTTGTTGCTTCGATATGTCCACAAGGCTAATAGCACCTTCTTTTGCCAGTTCGTGCAGTCCTGGAGCATCTAAGCGGCTTAGTTGCTCAAAATTGCTGGCGTGGTATTCGACGATTTGTTCTGCTGAAGGATTTTCAATGCCTAACCCTTCTTTTGCTTCTTTTGTCAGTCGTGCAATGCCCTTTTCATTCGTTGGCTTATAGCCGCGTATCGCCGCTATGGCGATTGCGCGGGGCGTAATGGTTCTATTTTTGTTCGTCATTGTTGTTTATTCCGGTGTGGTTAATTCAAAAACGTCATCATATCATGGTTACTGGTAACTATCCTATTTTCACGTCATGGTTACTGGTAGCTATTTAATAGTTTCTGGTAACTATCCTATTTTCACGTCATGGTTACTGGTAGCTATGATATGCTCGAATTGTTGACACAAAAAAGCTCTTAAAAAAAGGGCTTTTACCGTTATGTTAATTAAAATCAATGAGTTGGATGCAAAAAGGGGTTGGTTCTGAACTGTTAGCGGGTGATGTGAAAAGGACGTTGCTGGTGTTGATTGTTTTGTCTGAGTGATACATTGATGACACTTTTTCGTTGTCGGGGCGTAGCGGGGCAATTAGAGGGCTATTTCATACGCCGCTGTTAGTTAGTGAAGGTGTTTGTTTAGATAAATTGAATTGAAGTTGGGTGATGCTGTTTGGAGGAACTCAGTTTATAACGCCGCTGTTGTGATTCCTTCGTTTGAAGTCACACACTTGTGACACTTTTCTTTTTTCGACGCTTAGAACGCATTTAAACGACGTTCCTGACAATACCGCCGTTGTTATCGTAGAGCGTTTTGTTGAACGAGTTGAAGGAACACCGCTTGTTTATTCAAGAACGCTTGTCAGACAGTGAATCCATACTTTTCATATTAGCTAAGATATTAAATAAATTAGCTTTTAAAAGGGGTTATATTATATGAAGACTATGGCTTTGCTACCTGCTAATCATTTGAACTATCCATACTCTAGTGGGAAATTATGTCCAAAATTTTCAAAACGTTGTGAACAGTCAACGAACGGCGTTTGGCAGTAACGTCTTTGACCGTTCCAGCGCGAGATTTTGAGTACGTTTCAATTAAGTCTTTTTTCGTGTACCTCCCTGACATCAACAGCTCACTGGCAACATAGAAGATACCACTTCGTCCTTTTGAATCTTTGTCGAACAAATTATTGCCATCAGCCAGACTTCGACTCAGCAACTCAGCGGTAATGCCATTCCGAAACAAATCGTTGCAGATGCACTCCGTTTCTTTGACGCTGTAACCCGATTTTATGATTTCATCACACATTTTTTCTATTTCAGCTGCTGTCGGCGTTGAGACGATGGTCACAGAAGCAGCTACAGTCGCTTCTGACTCATCAAATGCAGTATTTACAACCGCTGAGTAGGTCGAGGCGGTAATTGTCACGCAAATTGATTTTTTAGCTTTTTTGGGCGCAGATTTGTTGTAAATAGCTCTGAACTCTTTATAGATTTCTTTCGCCATCGCCGTTACTTCTTGGGTCGCGAACTGAAAACCTTTTTCAAAACCTTTAATTTTCCGCGAATGATGATAGAACTTTAACGCATCGAAACCCTTTGTCTGATAAATAGCCCAGCCAACATCTGCCATGAATTCACCCAACGCGGCGACGCATTCTTTTCTGCTGCCTTTATGCAGTCGAAACTCTTGCAAATGAAAAACCGAGTGTTTGTCTGCATTGTTTAGGTCGTACATTGCTTGCCGAATAATTTTTGCGTCGTTTGGCTGAAACAGCATCGCCCCGTGAATATGTGGAAGCGTATCGTGAAATGTTTTACGTTTTTCAACTGGCACAGGCGGATTCTCGAATGAAAAGTAGAAAGACGGCGAATAATCTAACTTCTCCCGTAGCTTACGTTGAATTCGTTGCCCTAAAGACTGAACAAATCCTCTATCGGTTTTATGTAAACACAGTGCCATCTGTTCCTCGCTCAACAGGTAAGTGAAAGGCAGTTCAATCATCGGAGCGTGTTGCTTCTCTAACTGCGACATCGCTAATTGCCAACAAATGGTTTTTACCTTCTGTGGTGCATAGTGGATGGAGCTATGCAGCTTTCGTTTGTATCTTTGCTTTGTTTCCTTAATGTCAGCGGGTGTTTTGTCGTGTTTTAAGGACTGAGTGAGCTGTTTCTGCAATTCTGTTTTGATAAGGGAAATGTAATTGGCTAAGTTGGTTGTGAGGTCGGAATGGGCTTTCTCTATCAAATACAATCCTCCGCGTAATTTATCGCGCTGGAGTTTACCAACAGTCCAACAAATATCGTTGATAATTGCATTGGACGCTTGTAGATGCGCTGTCCCAATATGACTACTTTTTTTAGTTTTTGATTTTGTGGAAGTCGATGTTTTTGTTCTTAAAGTCATGTTAAAATTTACCAGATTAGTTCGTTTTTATAAATAAAAACCCCGTGGATTTTGCCGTCGTGCGGGGATTTTTATGCCTGTTATCGCTGCTGCCATAATGGTAGCTCGATAACACTATTGCAATGCCTAGTGTTCTGGGTATAAAGTTGAGGTTCACTTACAGGAGACAGCAATGCAGCACACGTTAGATACAAAATTTGAATCGCTAAACACAGCAGTTGAAGCAGCAACCCAAAGAAAGACAAATGTGCTGGGTAAAATGAATACGCTTGTCGGCAGGTGCGATGAAACGCGCAAAAATGCCGAAGCGGAGGAACATCTTGATGGGGATGGACGTTGGGCAGAGGTAATTATCGAAGATAAAAGTAATGACTTTTACGTCGAATCGTACAAGCAGATGCACATTCAACTAATGACTGCGATGGCAGAAGAAAAATTAGCATTTGCGGAATTCGATCATTTTTTGTCTGGAATGAATTTTGATGTTGCGCCGACCGATTATGAGCCGTTGTCGGCATTTGCGGTACGAGCTGGAAAAATACTAATTGATACCGTTGTCGGGCAAGCGTAACCAAATTTAACTCTGCGTTTCGCGACCTATCACCTTCAAAAATTGCTCGTCGTTGGTGGCGAAAGCATCTTTCTTGAATATAGCGTTAAATCGACGCAGTGGCGCATTGTTTAATTTTGTCGTGTAGGAAGTAAATTTAAGTCTTTATCGTCGCTGTAAGCGAACTGAGACGTGTTAAAACAATCATTCTTGTTCTACTCCGTATTCGCCATCGACGAATACTACATTATTTTCGGCTTTCTTGTACCAAGGCTGCTTATTCATTGGGTAAGGGTTGGATTTAAAAACCTCGGATTACAGGTTTGGTACATCTTCAGGAAATGTCTAAATTTTCTAAGATAGCCCCCCGTTGGTATATCCAAATACGTTGCCGTATCCTCCCGTGGACGCCGCCTTCCCATTTCAATTTCCAATCGCTTGCTCTACCACCATAAGCTATGGCAATAACGTCCAAACCATTGAAATAGAAAGAATTCTGTACCTTCTAACAGCTGATATACTTGATTCTCATTCAACACAACAGAGTTAAAAATATGTCGGTCAAAATCAAAATTAAGCGTCAGTCTATTGCAGAGTTTATTACAGATGCAATCGCCGCCAGCCCCAAATCACAGAAGCAAATTGCCGACGAAATGGGTCTGGAAAATGCGAACGTTGTAACGATGTATAAATCTGGCGCGTCACGAGTGCCACCTAATCGCCTGCATAGCTTGGCAGTGGCACTCGATGTTGACCCGTGGTTTATGGTGCGTCTGGGCTTGTTAGAATACTTCCCGGAGGTACATGCGGTTATAGAAAAGGTTATGCCCGCCCCGCTGTTGACAAAGAACGAGGAAGCAATGATAGCTTCGTTTAGAAAAGTGACTAACTACAGCGACCCTGAGTTTCGTTTTCATGGTGGCAAGACCAAAGTTATTGCTTCGTACTTTATTGATATATAAGTCGGCTTTATAGTAACGTATTGTTTAACAGTTTCCGATGTTCGCGCCATTGCGATTGGTGCTTATCCAGTATCGCTTGGTCAAACTTGTAAGTGTGAATGTAACCACCAAACACTTCAACGCTGCGCTTCTTATCGGATTTGAGTAATGGCGTTCCCGTGAAACCCACGAATATGGCGTTAGGTAAAATAGCTTTCATCGCTTTGTGCATATCGCCAGATTGGGTGCGGTGGCATTCATCGACAAACACATGAAGGTCGCCTTTGGCTTTGAAGTTCGCGGGAAGTTTGCTCAAGAGTTGAATCAATTCTTTTGCACCTTCACCGTCCTCTGGTTCTTCACCGTTGAGCTTGTTGCTGAATTTATGCACCAATGAACAGATTAAGTTTTCGGTTGTGCCGTTGAGCGTGTCGATAAGGTCAGCACCGTTTTTAGTGCGATAAATTGTTTCGTTCACACCGCCAAAAATGGTTTCAATTTGTTGGTCTAATTCGGTTCGGTCGGTGATGATTAACACCCGTGCGCCTGTTCGGTTCTCGCGTATCCATTTCGCTAACCACACCATCGTCAACGATTTACCGCTGCCTTGCGTGTGCCAAATAATCCCGCCTTCTCTTTTAACTATGCTCGCTTGCGCGGCTTTCACACCAAAATACTGATTGTGGCGGCAAAGTTTTTTAGTTCCTGCATCGAAAACCGTAAAGTCGTGAATCAATTCCAGAAAGCGATTCTTTTCGCACAGTTGCGACAAATGCAAATCAAGGTCGTGCGAATCCGCGCCTTCTGTCCATTTCAAATAATACGGTTCAGATGTGTTGATTGAGCCATAACGCAAGCCTTCGCTGTCGTTGCCCGCCATAACCAACTGCATCGTTGAGAAAAACGGCTCAATGAAATCCTTTGTTTGGTTATCAAGGTTTTGACGGATGCCTTCACTCACCGACACCTTTGCCCGTTTCAATTCCAAGATTCCCAACGCAATACCGTTGACGTAGATAACTACGTCAGGGCGTTTGGTGTTGGCTTTCGGGTTCGCACCTTTCACTGTGACTTCTTCGGCGATGGCAAAATGATTGTTCTGTGGGTTTTTCCAATCAATCAGCCAAATCGTGACAGTGTTCTCACTCGCGTCAGGTTTGACTTTGATGCCATAACGAAGCGCGTTATAAACCGCGTAGTTTCTATCGTAAAGGCTTTTACTGGTGTCAGTTACCGTCTTGGCGAAATCGTGCAAAGCACGATTGATGAGTATTGTTGTGGTGGTTGTTGCAGTTGTTGCAGGTTGATATATTTCTTGTTGCGTCAACCAGTACGTCAACAATTCAAGTTTGAGGTTGCTGTTGTTTTCGTCATGCAAATCACCTAGATAATCGTAGCCTAATTGGTCACGAAAGAGTTTAACGACACGGTTTTGCGTGGTGCGTTCGGGTTGTCCGATTTTGCTCATTAGAATTTATCCCACAATGCCGTTTTAAACCAACTGGTCATAAAGTCCGTTTTCATTTCTAATTCTTCCCCGTCCGTTATTTCGGCAAGCCACACATGAACATCGCCCGAATTATCAAAGATGTAAGCACGGTTGCTGTATTGCACCGCATCAAAAAGTAAATCGAGTGACCGCTTGTGACGCTGAATAATTTTGTCTTCAGGAACAGAATGCCCGCCCATTTCGACACGATATTGAACCCGCGAAATGTTGATGATTGGGTCTTCGGTGGTGATGTAATACAAATAAGTTCGGAAGCCGTGCTGTTGCGCTTTTTGTAAAAACGCCACTTTGTCTGGCGACGACATAACCGTTTCAAATGTGAATGATGTCGAGGTTTCAAGCAACTTGTGGCGAATGAAATCCGAGGCAACAGAAGCAAAATAAGAATTCACGCTGACATTTGAAAAGAAAAGTTTGTCATCGATAAAGCGAAGATTCTCGGCTTCATCAAGCAAATCGGCTTTCGCCAACAGCGTCGAGTTCCTAAAAAAATGCAGGACTTCATTTTCATTTGTGCTGACACAATACGCGGCAAAGTCGAGAAATTCATACTCCCTGATTTCGCGCTCAATGTCATCGGGGTTGATATAAACGCCAAGCAATGCGGGATTGATGACCGATTTCAAGGTGCTTTTTCCCGAACCGTTTGCACCTGCGAACATTCTTAAACGCGGCGTTTCGTTCATTTCGCAATCCGTTTCTTACCCAGCGGCACAGGAATCAACGGCGCAATCTGTTTGATAACTTTGCGCGAACCATCAGGAAACACCTCAATAATCTCGCCCTGTTCAACTTTCAACACGCTGCTACCATTTGCCAGCGCTTGCCAATAGGCTTGCGTGAAAGCGGCATCCGCCAAGTCAGGAATGTGGTCTTCCAAAAATCGCATACTGGCTTCGTTTGGAATCATGCGCTTGCTCCGACTAACCGAATCCGCCCCGTCAATAATTCCTGCATCATGCCCTGTTTGAGCTGTGCGGTTTTATCGCGTTTTTGTTGCAAGGCTTTAATTTCTGCGTCCATGTCGCTGAGAATGGTTGCAATGGCGGTTTGTTCTTCGTAGGTTGGAAGAATAATGTCGTATTTTGAAATTTGAGGTGCTGTTAATTGAGGAACGCCCGTGCTTTCATTTGCAAAACTAACCTTGTTATTGATGTATTCAGCAACAAAAAAACAACTGACTTTTTCCAATGGCGATAAAACTAAAACTCGTCCGATTGCCGAGTATTTATGGTTTCTAGCGTTTGCAAAACCAACTGTTCCTCTCGCAGTAACTGTAATTGTATTTTCTTCTTGTGAATATGTTGGACTGTATCCGTAAAGCCCTTTGTCAGACAAAGAATTGGAATAAACTGGAAAACTGTATTTTTCGTCTTTCGTGGTAGAAAAATTACTTTTATCTAAATCTCCGCCAGCAGTTATTCCAAAAACTTCCCCCAACCGCTTAACCTCCCACTTCCCACTAAATCCAGCCAAGCGTTTTTTACCTGTCAAAAGCTGTTGCATGGTGGCTTGTTTGATGTCGCGCTTTTTGGCGATTAGTTTATCCAATTCGCCCATTAACGCATCTACGTCAGATAACGCAGCGGCGATGGCGGTTTGTTCGGGGAGTGTGGGATTCGCAAAATTTATTCTTTCGATTGTTGATGCGTTTAAACTCGGTACACCTGAAGCCTCGTTGTATCCACGCCAGTTGATTGTTTGAAATTTATAGAAAATAAATTTTGTTGAAGTCTTTTCTGAAATTTCTGTGTAAAACAATGTGTCGATAGTCCAAAAAGGTTTTTCAACATATTGCGGCGCGTCGATTGTCCCTTTTCTTCCAATAAGAACGGAAGGTTTATTGTAAAGATAATGATTTGTTCGACCAATTTCGCCACCTGTAGCGAGAATTGGAAACTCCCCATCTGTTACAACAACATCATGCTGACTTTTGCCATGACAAACTTTTAATACATCACCAAAATTTTTAACTTCCCAATCGTCAGGAATTACGCCGATTTCGGTTTGTTTGTAGCCTGTTTTAATGTTCATGGGTCAAATTCTGCAAGGTGGTTTGTTCACGTTCTCGGAGCATTTCATTTTTCAAAATCGTATTGATGCACGCTTGATAATTTTGTCCTTTCAATTTCAACCACTGCAAAATATCGACATCGACGCTCACGTTGGTGATGACGGTTTGAGTGGGTTTGTAGAAAGGATTGCTCACGGCGTTTTGCCAGAACTCGTCAGGCAGCGGCGGAATATCACTAAAATCAATCTCGT
>CAIQDI010000019.1 GCA_903870545.1 uncultured Pseudomonadota bacterium | reverse complement strand
TTATTGGGCGACGGGCGCGGCAACTTTGCGGCGCAAACGACTTTTGCGGTGGGAACTTATCCTTTTTCCGTGAGCGTGGCGGATGTGAACGGCGATGGCAACGCGGATGTGGTCACGGCAAACTTGTATAGCAATAACGTCTCGCTATTATTGGGCGACGGGCGGGGCAACTTTGACGCGCAAACGACTTTTGCGGTGGGAACGAATCCTTGTTCCGTGAGCGTGGCGGATGTGAACAGAGATGGCAACGCGGATGTGGTCACGGCAAACTGGGATAGCCATAACGTCTCGCTATTATTGGGCGACGGGCGGGGCAACTTTGACGTGCAAACAACCTTTGCGTTGGGTTCAAGTCCTCGTTCCATGAGCGTGGCGGATGTGAACAGAGATGGCAACGCGGATGTGGTCACGGCAAACTGGGATAGTAATAACGTCTCGGTGTTATTGGGCGACGGGCGCGGCAACTTTGCGGCGCAAACGACTTTTGCGGTGGGAACTTATCCTTTTTCCGTGAGCGTGGCGGATGTGAACGGCGATGGCAACGCGGATGTGGTCACGTCGAATGACCAATCCGCGAATGTTTCGGTTTTGTTAGGCGACGGCGAAGGAAGTTTTGCAGAACAGGCTATTTTTGCTGTGGGTAAAGAACCCGATTCGGTGAATTTTGGTGATTTCAATGGCGATGGCAAACTCGATTTAGTGGCGGGGAATTATCGCGACAGCACCGTTTCAGTTTTATTAAACACCACCGAAGGCACATTGCCTGTTGTTATTGCAACGCCAACGTACAAATTAACCGTTGATCGCAGCACGGTGAACGAAGGCGAAACGGTTTATTTTCATTTAGCGACCACGAATGTTGCCGAAGGCACGGAAGTTCCGTTTGCGTTGAGCGGCACGATTTCCAATGCGGATGCGTTGGGCGGTTTGCCGATTCCGACGTTTTACGTTGAAGCGGATGGCAGCGCGACGGTGGCGGTGGGCTTGCAAAATGACAATTTGACGGAAACGACAGAAACCTTAACCGCGACCTTAAAAAACGATAAAAACCAAACGGCGACGGTGACGGTCAAAGACACGAGCCTCACACCGCCACCGCCCGTAAATCATTCACCGACGGGTGCAATTAAAATCAGCGGCACGGCGATTCAAGGCGAAACGTTGTCGCTGCAAAATACGCTGAAAGATGCGGACGGATTGGGCGCATTCAGTATTTCGTGGTTGAAAAATGGCGCACCGATTAGCGGCGCAACGCAAAACAGTTACACCTTGACCGACAGCGATATTGGCAAAGTGATTAAAGTGAAAGTGAGTTACACCGACGGCTTGAAAAAAGTGGAAACTGTCACGAGTGGCGCGACGGACGTGGTGCAACCGTTGCCAAAAGTGGTTGAACCTGATCCCGTTGAAATCGTTAATCACAAACCGACTGGCGCAATTAAAATCACCGGCGTTGCGACAGAAAACCAAATTTTAACGTTGACCAATACGCTGAAAGACGCGGACGAATTGGGCGATTTGAATTATTCGTGGTGGCGTGATGGGAAAATTATCAGCGGTGCAAACCAAAACAGTTACACGCTAACAAGTTCCGACGTGGGCAAAAAAATCAGCGCAAATGTCAGTTATACCGATGGCGCGAATTTTGCCGAAAGCGTGACCAGTGGCGCGACGGCGAAAATTACGGCGGCAAAATCTACGTCCATAAATCCGCCACCAAGTAAAATCAGCGGCTACACGTTCGACGGTACGCCGAACGACGACAAACGCACTGGCGCAGAAAATGATGATTTTTTCACTGGTGCGGCGGGCGCGGATATATTCAACGGCAAAGCGGGCAACGACACCTTAGACGGCGGCACGGGTGCGGATTTGTTAGACGGTGCAGAAGGCAACGATGTGTTAATCGGCGGCGACGGCAAAGACACGTTAATCGGTGGCAGCGGCGATGATAAATTGAGCGGCGGCAAAGATAACGATTTACTCACCGGCGACAAAGGTAACGACACGCTGAACGGTAACGAAGGCGTTGACACGATGGAAGGCGGCGACGGCAACGATTATTATTTTGTCGATAATCTCAAAGACATTGTCAAAGAAACCAATAAAATTATGACATTGGGCGGCAACGATACGATTGAAAGCGTGTTGACGTGGACGCTCGGCGATTTCGTGGAAAATTTGATTTTAACGGGATTGAGCGACCTCAACGGCACGGGAAATAAAGACGACAATCGGATTCAAGGCAACATTGCCAACAACGTTTTGAATGGCAACGCGGGCAACGATTATTTGTTGGGCGGTGACGGCGACGACACGTTGGACGGCGGTTTGGGCATGGATACGCTGGAAGGTGGCAAAGGCAGCGACACTTATTTGATGAACAACACCCAAGACCAAATCATCGAAACGCCCAACCAAGAAGACCAAGACCAAATTATTGCCACGGTGAATTATGATTTAAGCCGCAGCCCGAATGTGGAAATTTTAACGTTGAAAGGCAAAAGCGCGATTGAAGGCACGGGCAACGACTTGAATAATGCGTTGCAAGAAAACGACGGCGGCAACGTGGCGAATAAATTTGACGGCATGGGCGGTGACGACACGATTAACGGCGAAGGCGGCGATGACACGTTAATCGGCGGTGACGGCAATGATGATTTAGACGGTGGCGCGGGCAACGACACGGCGATTTTCGATAATGCTTACGAGGATTATCAAATTACACGCAACGTGGACGCGGTGGGTGTCGATCAAATTGTGGTGGAGTTCATCACCTTTGGCAGTCCAAAATTGGGTGAAAAAGACATTTTAACCAACATCGAGCTGCTACAATTCGCAGACGGCGACATCAATAACATTCGCGTCGAAACCATTCCAATTACGACGGCAGAATCAAACACAATGTTGATTTTGACCGGCGTTGACACACTTTAAATCAAACTAAATGCAAAAAATATTAATAATTGCCCCGTCGTGGGTCGGTGATATGGTCATGGCACAAAGCCTGTTTATCGCCCTAAAAAATAATCAGCCTGACTGTCAAATTGATGTGCTTGCGCCGCTGTGGTCATTGGGTTTATTGGTGCGAATGCCTGAAATTACGAAGACTTTTGTGATGCCCTTAACGCACGGTGAATTTGGTTTAAAAGCGCGTTTTTTGTTGGGAAGAAAACTACGAGCGGAAAAATACACGCAAACGATTGTGCTGCCAAATTCGTGGAAATCGGCGTTGATTCCGTTTTTCGCCAACATTCCAAAACGCACTGGATTTTTAGGCGAAGCGCGTTTTGGATTGCTGAACGATGCTCGAAAATTAGACAAATCTGTTTTGACAATGACGGTGCAACGGTTTGTGGCGTTGGGTTTTGAAGCTAACGAAAATTTACCCTATTATTCATTTCCCGCTTTGAACGTCACGGCGTTTCAACAAAAAAATGTCATTGAAAAATTTCATTTGCGCTTATCGAAACCGATTTTAGTGTTGTGTGCCGGAGCAGAATTTGGCTCGGCGAAACGCTGGTCAGAAACGCATTTTGCCGAACTCGCTCAACATCAACTCGCGGAAGGTTGGCAAGTTTGGTTAATTGGCTCAGAAAAAGATAAACCGATTACGGAAGAAATTCACAAACTCACCGGCTGGAAATGCCAAAATTTTGCCGGTAAAACAGATTTAACAGAAGCCATCGATTTGCTGTCGCTGGCGAATACCGTGGTCAGCAACGATTCGGGTTTGATGCACGTTGCCGCTGCGTTGAATAAAAAAGTGATTGCGCTTTACGGTTCGTCTGACCCAAAATTCACGCCACCGCTGCATTCTGACGCAGAAATCGTGACGTTAAATTTGCCGTGTTCGCCGTGTTTTAAACGCGATTGTCCGCTCGGACATCGGCAATGTTTAACCGATATTTCACCGCAACAAATTATGCCGTTAATAAAAATATGAAAAAAATTGCCATCGTCAAACTTTCTGCGCTCGGCGACATCGTTCACGCCATGGTCGCGTTGCAATTTATCAAAGCCCGATTCCCCGACGTGCAAATTGATTGGTTGGTGGAAGCGCGTTTTGCCGACTTATTGCGCGATAATCCGCACATTTCCAACGTCTTAACAGTGAATTTAAAAGCCGCAAAAACGAATAAACGCGCCATTTTTCACGAAATAAAAACTGTGCAGAATTACGCGCGTGAAAATTACGATTTAGTGATTGACGCGCAAGGGTTATTAAAATCCGCGTTGACGGCGCGATTGCTCGGAAAAAAGGTGGCGGGATTTGATGCTGATTCCAGCCGTGAAGCGTTGTCGGCGTGGTTTTATTCGCAAAAAATCGCCTGCGCGTACGACGCAAATACCATTGATCGAAACGCGGCAATTTTGGCGCAACCGCTCGAATTTTCAATTTCATCCGACGATATTTTAGCGAAACAGCCGTTTTTATTTTTTCACGCACCACACGCTAATTTGACTGATTTTTTGCGGCACGATGTGAAAAATATCGTGTTTGTGATTGGTTCAACGTGGGAAAGTCGCAATTATCCCGCAGCAAAATTCATCGACGTTGCCAACGAATTAAAACAGAATTGTTTGGTGATTTGGGGCAATGAAACGGAACGAAACACCGCTGAAAATATGGCGACGCAATCGCCCTTTATTCGTGTTTTGCCTGCGCTGAATTTGAATGATTTGAAAGCGTTATTGTCACAAGTCGATTTGGTGATTGGCAACGATACCGGCCCAACGCACATTGCGTGGGGCTTGAATACGCCGTCCATTACGCTGTTTGGTTGCACACCGATTAGCCGCGTTTATCAAACTAACATCAATAAAGTGTTAAAATCGCCTTCTCACGTTAATCCGCGCAAGCTCAATAAATTAGACGATTCGATTAAAGAAATTCAACCGAACGATATTGTTGAAGTCGCTAGCGCATTATTGCGGTTATGAATGCTTTGATTTATGGTAGTCTGAACGAATAATAAGTTTATTTTTCTCATTTACGGTGATATTTTTATGCGTTTTACGAGTCATTTTTCGGGCAAAAAATCAGTGCTGCGCCGCCATGTTATCAGCGTTATATTCGTCGTGTTCAGTTCGAGTGCGTTGGCAGCGGCACACATTGAACAATGGCAAACGACCAAAGGCAGCCGCGTTTATTTTGTCCAAACAGACAGTTTGCCGATGGTCGATATTCAAGTCGTTTTCGATGCGGGAAGTGCGCGAGATGGCGCACAATTTGGACTTTCGGCGTTAACGACGGGAATGTTGGACACTGGCGCGGGCGATTGGAATGCCGAAGACATCGCGCAACGTTTTGAAAGTGTTGGCGCGAATTTTGGCGCGGCAAGTTCCATCGATATGGCAAATGTTACGTTACGAACCTTGACCGACAAACCCCTTTTCGACAAAGCGATTGACACGATGCGCGTCATTTTGAGCAAACCGCGTTTTGCCGAAAACGATTTTCAACGTGAAAAAAATCGCACGTTGGCAGGATTAAAACAACGCGAAGAATCGCCTGGCGAATTGGCGAATATGACGTTTTATAAAGCGATTTATGGCGAACATCCTTACGCCCATCCGAATGCTGGCGTGTTGAATACCGTTGAAAAATTCACTGCGGACGATTCGCGCCATTTTTATCAAACTTATTTCACCGCGTCGAATGCGATGGTGGTGATTGTCGGGAATTTGTCAAAAGCGCAAGCTGAACAAACGGCGAATTTGTTGGTTTCAGATTTGCCGCAAGGTTCAAAACCTGCGCCGTTGCCTGACGTTCCCGCATTGACGAAAGCGACTACACAACATTTGGAATTTCCGTCAACGCAAACGCACGTTTTGGTCGGTGAAACGGGAACGTATCGTAAAGACCCTGATTATTTTACGTTATATGTTGGGAATCATATTTTGGGCGGCGGCAGTTTGGTGTCGAAATTATTCGACGAAGTGCGCGAAAAACGTGGCTTGGCGTACAGTGCGTCGAGTGCGTTTATGCCGCTTTTAAAAGAAGGGATTTTTGTCGCCAGTCTGCAAACGCGCAACGATCAAACCGCGCAAGCGTTGGCGGTTTTGAATCAAACGCTGGCGGATTTTGTGAAAAATGGCGTGACGGAAACCGAATTGACGGCGGCAAAAAATAACATCGTCGGCGGTTTTCCAATGAAATTCGATACCAATAAAGAGTTGGCGAATTACGTTTCGATGATTGGTTTTTATCAAATGCCGCTGGATTATTTGGATACGTTTCAACAAAACATTCAAAATGTCACCGCCGCGCAAATTGGTGAAGCATTCAAACGGCGCGTGGATTTAACGCATTTACAAACGGTTACGGTCGGGAAAAAATAATTATGGCGGACAAAAACGCGAAGAAAAAAGCAGATTCACAAAATGCAACGATTGCGAAAAATCGTCAAGCGACGCATGAATACTCAATCGAAGACAAATTTGAAGCGGGTTTAGTTTTGGAAGGTTGGGAAGTGAAAAGTTTGCGTGATGGGCGCGTGCAACTCAAAGAAAGTTACGTCGTCATCAAAAAAGGCGAAGCGTGGTTGTCGGGCGCACACATTTCAGCGTTGCTTTCGGCTTCGACGCACATTAAACCCGAAGCCGTTCGCAATAAAAAATTGCTGCTGCATCGACACGAATTAAACAAATTGATTGGCGCGGTTGAACGCAAAGGTTACACATTGATTCCGTTGGCGATGTATTGGAAAAACGGACGTGCAAAAATCGAAATCGGGTTGGCGAAAGGTAAACAATTACACGACAAACGCGCCGCGTCGAAAGACCAAGATTGGAAGCGCGAACAAGCGCGGATTATGAAAAAGGCGTAATTTTTTAATAGGAAAATACTATGACAGCTCAAGCGCAAATTTTTTTACCCGATGAGATATTTTACGAATTAGAACGGCGTGCGCCACAACTAGAAACTCGTTCAAATTTAATTGCGGAAGCATTGCGTTATTTTTTTGCAACGCATAAGCGTGATGATAATTCAGAACTGGCGCAAATTAACAAATATGCCGAAGAATTGAACGATGAAGCGGAAGATGTTTTAGGCTATCAGGTTGTTCAATGAAACGAGGCGATTTGTACCGTGTTGCCCATCCCAACGCGCGAGATCCAAAACGTTCAAGAGTTTTCGTGGTTGTCAGCCGTCAAATGTTAATTGATTCGCAATTTTCAACAGCGATTTGTGCGCCGATTTACACAAAATATCACGGTTTTTCGACGCAAGTTGCTGTTGATATTGACGATGGATTAAAACATTCAAGCCAGCATTCATTGTGACGAGTTAGTGAGTTTGCACAAATCTGTTTTAACGGATTATATCGGCAAATTATCAACCGTAAAACTTGCCGAATTAAATGACGCATTAAAAATTGCTTTAGCCATTCAATAAAAAAATGCTTTTTACACAAAAGGAAACACATGATTATTAACGGAGTCACGATAGACGCGACATTCGCCGAAGCCTTTCCGATGAAAGGCACACGAGCGATTATCACCGCGCAAAATGAAAAATGGGCAATGATTGCCGCGCAAGCCATGACGGGTTTTGCCACGTCAGTAATTGCGTGCGGCTGTGAAGCGGGAATCGAGCGCGTTTTAACGCCTGACGAAACGCCAGATGGTCGTCCCGGTGTGGCGATTATGATTTTCGCAATGGGCGGAAAAGGACTTGCCAAACAACTCGAAACTCGTGCCGGACAATGCGTTTTAACGTCGCCAACCTCTGCATTATTCGCGGGAATTGACGGTGGCATTCGCATTCCGTTGGGCAAAAATTTACGTTATTTCGGCGATGGTTTTCAAACTTCAAAAGTGATTTCGGGCAAACGCTATTGGCGAATTCCCGTGATGGATGGCGAATTTTTAGCCGAAGCCACAACCGGTCAAGTCGATGCAATCGGCGGCGGAAATTTCTTGGTTTTAGCGCAATCTCAACCGCAAGCCCTCGCCGCGTGCGAAGCGGCAATTGAAGAAATGCGAAAAATCCCCAACGTGATTATGCCTTTCCCTGGTGGCGTGGTGCGTTCGGGTTCAAAAGTCGGTTCAAAATACAAAACCCTCGGCGCATCCACCAACGACGCATTTTGTCCGACGTTAAAAGGTTCCACCCAAAAAACCGATTTATCGCCCGACATTGAATCCGTGATGGAAATCGTGATTGACGGTTTGACCAAAGGCGACATCGATAAAGCCATGCGCGTTGGCATTCAAGCGGTGTGCGATTTAGGCGCGGAAAACGGCATTATGCGAATCAGCGCGGGCAACTACGGCGGCAAATTAGGACCGTTCCATTTTCATTTACAGGAGATTATGGCATGAGCGCGTTAACGTTCACTTTAAAAATCCGTCCCGATCAACGTGTCGATATGTCGCCGCTGGTGTGTCATTCGCTGGAAAAATTAGAGGCGGCTGAAATTGCTGCGCTCAAATTACAGTGTGGCAAACGCAAAGTGCGCGTCGGTGAATTATTCACGGTCAGCGGTTACGATGCTAAACATATCATCATCAAAAATAGTTTCGCTAAACTCGATTACATCGGCAAAGATTTAGACGGCGGCATGATTCATGTTGAAGGCGATGTCGGCGCGTATTGCGGCATGGGCATGAAAAAAGGTGCCATCAAAGTATTCGGCAACGCGGGCATTTACGCGGGTTGTGAAATGAAAAAAGGACAACTCGAAATCGATGGCAACGTGGGCGACTTTTTAGGTGGCGCGTTGGCGGGTAATAAAATGGGCATGAAAGGTGGTTTAATTTTAGTGCGCGGAAATGCTGCCGATAGAGTCGGCGACCATTTACGTCGTGGCACGATTTTAATCGAAGGTAACGCGGGCGATTATTGCGGCTCGCGCATGATTGCGGGTACGATTGCGGTCATGGGAAACACCGGAAAATTTTTAGGTCACGGAATGCGTCGCGGCACGATTTTGTTGTGGAACGAACCCAAATTATCGGCGAGTTTCAATGATTGCGGCTCGCACACGTTGGCGTTTTTGCCGATGCTGTTTAACTCTTTCAACGATTTAAACTCACCGTTTGCTAACAACGAAAACGCTTTCAATCGCGTGCAGCGTTACGCAGGTGATATGTCCGAAATCGGGCGCGGTGAAATTCTAGTAAAAACCGTGAACTAGCTCACACATTTAAACTAAATTTCATTTTTTTATGTCATATTTAAACCCGTTGTTTTACAATCTAAGTATTGGATTTATAAACCAATAGGTTCGTAAAACTTTAAACTTTTTTTAATTACCCAAACAAGGAAACATGATGAAAAACACGATTCAAAAAGCACAAGCTGGTTTTACTTTAATCGAGTTAATGATTGTAGTGGCGATTATTGGTATTTTGGCTTCAGTAGCGATGCCGGCTTATCAAAGTTACACCGCAAAAGCGAAATTCACCGAAGTCGTTTTGGCGACAGCTCCTTTTAAATTAGCGGTTGAAATGTGTGCCGCTCAAACTGGTGCTTTATCCGCTTGTGGAAATGGTTCACCTGGTATACCAGCTGACATTACAACAACACTTACTGGTAGTAATGTAGCACAGGTTACCACGAGTTCTGTAGGCGAAATTACCGGAACAGCCATTAACGGCAGTGGCTTAAATAGTGAAACGTATATCTTGACACCAACACGAGATACCACAACAGGTAGATTAACGTGGACAGTTAACACCAATAGCCTTTGTTTGGCAGCGAACATCTGTAACCCGACTTTATAATTTAGTTTAGTCGCGTCAAACGAAACCGCCCTCGGTGAAAACGGAGGGCGGTTTTTTTGTTGTGGAGCTTTAAAGCAAATCCCCCTGCGGCTATCGCCGCTCCCCCTTCAAAAAGGGGGAAAAGACGGCAAATCAAAAGCCGTGGCTTTTTAATCTTTCGCCCCCTTTCGAGCGGACAGCCTGAAAGATTCGGAAAATTTTTTAGCGAAAGTAAGCGTCAGTAAACGTCACGTTTCGTGAAATTTTGCACCCTAAATGCCGCTTGTTGCCATAGAACTGATTTTTTCAATTGCTCAAAATTCCCCGTGAATTGTCCACGCATTTTTTGCAAACGGCGTTCACGATCAGGATTATTTTTAATCGGCAATGAATTTAAAACTTCGACCGCAGCAATCGGATTATTGCAAACTAAAACCATGTCGCAACCCGCTTGCAGCGCGATTTTGGCGCGTTCTGAAAAATCGCCGACGCTTGCCGCGCCTTCCATACTCAAATCGTCGCTAAATACCACACCATCAAAACCTAATTCGTCGCGCAAAATTTGCTGAATCCAAAATGCCGAAAATCCCGCCGGTTGCGCGTCAATCTGCGAATACAAAACGTGCGCCGGCATAATGCCTTCTAATCCTTCCGAAATCAGCTGGCGAAACGGTTGTAAATCACTGTGTCGAAGCGCGTCCAAATCACGTTCGTCAATCGGCAACGTCAAATGCGAATCCAACGCCACTGCGCCGTGACCGGGAAAATGTTTGCCCGTTGCCGCCATGCCAGCGCGATTCATGCCGCGTCGAAATTCACTTGCCAATTGCGTGACTTTTTCAGCATTTTGCGAAAATGCGCGATTGCCAATAATCGTACTTACGCCACAATCCACATCTAAAACCGGCGCGAAACTGAAATCTACGCCCACGGCTAATAATTCCGCCGCCATTAACCAACCGGCAACTTCCGCAATTTCAGGTTCATTTTCATACAATGCCGCCGGCGGTAAACGGGTGAAACCGGCTTGAAAACGTTGCACCCGCCCACCTTCTTGATCAACCGCGATGAGAATTTCACCGTCTCGTGCGGCACGAATCGATTGAATTAAATCGGCAACTTGTTCGGGATTTTCATAATTTCGGGCAAACAAAATCACCGCGCCGACGTTGGGATGATTGAGAATTTCACGTTCAGAATCCGTAAGCGTTTTACCCGCAATATCCAACATGACCGCGCCAAAAGGTTGCGTTTGATTCATCGTCATTATTCCGCACACGCATAAATGCCATCGGCGTTGCGCCAATAGCCTTTGTAATCCATGCCGTAACCAAAAACGTAACGGTCGGCGACTTTCAAACCAACAAAATCAGCGGTGAGCGGTTTATCTTGCGGCAAATCTTTGTCCAACAAAACCGCCGTATAAACTGAACTCGCGCCTTGTTCAACGCAATAATCGTAAATCGCCGCCAGCGTAATGCCGGCATCCAAAATGTCATCAATCAACAAAACAGTGCGATTTTTCAACGGTGTACGCGGTTTGAGCAACCATTCAATTTCGTCACCGACGGTTTTATTTTGATAACGACTGGCGTTAATTGTGTCCACCGTCAGCGGCATTTTTAAACGCGGTAATAATTGTCCCGCCGTCACTAATCCACCATTCATCACCGCTAAAACCAACGGATTTCGACCGGTGAGCAATTGGTTAATTTGTTCTGCCATCGTGTCTAACGCTGTTTCAATTTCAGCTTTACTGTGTAGCAATTCCGCAGTGGCGCGGACGTGTTCAATTTCGTGTTGCATAAAATATTCTCAAGATAAAAGTTAGGTAATTGATTCTGCGGCACAAATTTACCACATAAAAAACCACGCGGAACAAATGTTCGCGCGTGGTTTTTTTAAGGGTTAAAACGACCCAAAATTATCCGGTCGGATTTGACCATTTCCAATTTTGAATCTCTGGCATATCTTCGCCATAAGTCGAAATGTATTGTTTGTGATCAATCAATTTATTTCGCAACGCTTGTTTCAGATAAACCGCTTGATCTTTCAAACGTGGCACGCGGTCAATCGCATCCATCGCCAAATGGAAACGATCCACTTCATTCATCACCACCATATCGAACGGCGTTGAAGTCGTGCCTTCTTCTTTGTAACCACGGACGTGCATATTGGCGTGATTACTACGGCGATACGTCAGACGATGAATCAACCATGGATAACCGTGATAAGCGAAAACGACAGGTTTATCGTGCGTAAATAATTCGACAAAATCGGCATCGCTCAACCCGTTTGGATGTTCGGTTTCAGGTTGTAATTTCATTAAATTCACCACGTTAATCACGCGGATTTTTAATTCTGGCACTTCGCGACGCAAAATATCCACCGCCGCTAAACATTCTAACGTTGGCACATCGCCCGCGCACGCCATGACCACATCCGGCGACGCGCCATTATCATTACTCGCCCATTCCCAAACGCTCACGCCCGCTTCACAATGTTTAGCCGCTGCGTCCATTGACAACCATTGTGGCGCAGGTTGTTTGCCGGCAACAATCACGTTCACATAATTACGACTACGCAAAACGTGGTCGGTCACAGACAACAGCGTGTTAGCATCGGGTGGTAAATACACGCGAATCACTTCGGCTTTTTTGTTCACAACGTGATCGATAAAACCAGGATCTTGGTGTGAAAAACCGTTGTGATCTTGTCGCCAAACGTGCGAGGTCAACAAATAATTCAACGACGCAATCGGTCTGCGCCACGGAATATGATTCGTGGTTTTGAGCCATTTCGCGTGTTGATTGAACATCGAATCGATAAGATGAATAAACGCTTCGTAACACGAGAAGAAACCGTGACGACCCGTCAATAAATACCCTTCGAGCCAACCTTGGCAAGTGTGTTCGCTCAGAATTTCCATCACGCGACCGTCTTGTGACAAATCGGTATCTTCGGGCAGAATTTTTTCCATCCAAACGCGCGACGTGGCAGAAAATACGTCGTCCCAACGATTCGATGCCGTTTCATCGGGGCCAAAAATACGGAAATTCTGTTGCAAGCGATTATTTTTCATAATATCGCGCAAGAATGTTCCCATCACGCGCGTGGCTTCCGCATCAACTGAACCCGGCGTGGGAACGTCAACGGCGTAATCACGGAAATCTGGCATCCGCAAATCACGCAACAAAATCCCGCCGTTGGCGTGCGGATTGTCACCAATTCGACGTTGACCAATCGGTGCAAGTTCTTGTAATTCGGCAATCGGCGCACCATTTTCGTCAAACAATTCTTCTGGTTTGTAGCTTTTTAACCAATCTTCCAAAATGGTAATGTGTTCCGGATTATTCGCTAAACCCGATAACGGCACTTGATGCGAACGCCAGAAATCTTCCGTTTTTTTACCGTCCACACTTTCAGGGCCAGTCCAGCCTTTTGGAGTCCGCATAATAATCATCGGCCAGCGCGGACGTTCAATAATCGCCCCATTCGCATTACGCGCTTGGTGTTGAATCGCTTTAATCGTGGTTAAACAACTTTCTAAAACCGCCGCCATTTTTGGATGTACGATTTCAGGATCATGACCTTCAACGTAATGCACGTCGTAGCCATAACCTTCAAACAATTTGGTCAATTCTTCTTCGCTGATACGACTTAGCAACGTTGGATTGGCGATTTTGTAACCGTTCAAATGCAAAATTGGTAGCACCGCGCCATCACGCGCTGGGTTTAAAAATTTGTTTGAATGCCACGAAGCCGCCATCGGGCCGGTTTCTGCTTCGCCGTCACCAATCACGCAGCACGCAATTAAATCGGGATTATCAAACACGTTGCCGTAAGCGTGTGACAGCGCGTAGCCTAATTCGCCGCCTTCATGAATGGAACCGGGTGTTTCGGGTGCGACGTGGCTGGGAATACCGCCTGGGAATGAAAACTGATGAAACAAATGCTTCATGCCTTCTTTATCCAACGAAATGTTTGGATAAAATTCGCTGTAAGTGCCTTCCAACCAGCAATTCGCCACCATCGCCGGGCCGCCGTGACCTGGACCACAGATGAAAATCATGTTCAAATCGTGTTCTTTAATCAATCGATTAACGTGAACATGAATAAAGTTCAAACCTGGCGTTGTTCCCCAATGCCCCAACAAACGCGGTTTGATGTGCGAAATGTTTAACGGCTCGGTCAAAAGCGGATTATCGAGCAAATAAATTTGCCCAACAGACAGATAATTCGCTGCACGCCAATACGCATTCATCTTAGCTTGTAATGCGGAATCGAGTTTAAAATCGTATATTTTTTCTTGCATAAAATTCCTCAAGGTTAATTTAAAAAAAATTGAATCTGTTGCGCGATTTCACGCTCTTCTTCGGCATGAATCACAAAAATACCCGAACGACTTGCAGGGTCGCTGATGTCGATATTACTCTTAAACTGTGGGGAATTTAAATCAGAATTGAGAGAAAAGCCCAACCCAGTCAAATCATTCAAAATTTGTTGGCGAATGGGCGCAGCATTTTCACCAATTCCGCCGGTGAAAATTAGCGCGTCCACGTTGCCATTTAACACGGCAAAATACGCGCCGATGTATTTTCGAATGCGATAACAAAACAGCTTTAACGCCAATTCACACGCGCCATCACCTTGTTCCGCACGTTGCAAAATCGTCCGCATATCGGTTTCCCCGCACACGCCTTGCAAGCCACTTTGTTTGTTGAATAAATGGTTAATCTCGTCGAATGTTTTGCCTTCGTGTTGTAGCGTAATCGCAATCATCGGGTCAATATCACCGCACCGACTCGCCATGATTAAGCCTTCAGTGGGCGAAAATCCCATTGAGGTATCGACGCTCACGCCATTTTTAACGGCTGTGGCACTCGCGCCACCACCCAAATGTAAAATAATTAAATTCAAATTTTCGGGCGATTTGTTTAATAATTTTGCGGCGGCATTCACGCTGTGTTGACACGAAATGCCGTGAAAACCGTAGCGATAAAAATCCACGTTCGCCGACAATTTTTCAGGAATCGCATAACGTCCGGCGTAATCGGGAATTTGACGATGAAACGCCGTATCGAACACGGCGAATTGTGGCGCGTCGGCAAATAATTCACCCGCCATTTCAATGCCCAAACGATTCAGCGGATTGTGCAACGGCGCGTAATTGTCGAGTTGAGCAATTTGCGCTAAAACGTCGGGCGATATAGGCGTGATAGCCTTGAAATACGCGCCACCGTGAACCACACGATGTCCGATTGCCGACAAGTTCAATTCATTTTTAGCGAGTAATTCGCGCCAATAATGGAACAGAAATGCCAGCGTATTTTTTGCATCGTGAATGTTTTCATCGTGATGAAAAAAGGCTTCGCCTTGAACATTGATACCTTCAATTGTCAAACCATTCGTGGCACCGTAATCGGCATTTAACGTGGCTTTGACGTGTAAATCATCGTCGAATAATTGCGTTTTGACCGACGTACTGCCGACATTAACAATGAGTTTTGCCATAAATGCGCTCCGTGAAAAGTAAGGATTATCGATGATAAAAGTGACAACGTAGTGACGTTGAAAAGATTAAGTCGTCACGCGAGTGGATAAAACAAACTGCCACTGTGTTTCGGTGACGGGCAAAATTGACAACCGATTGCCCCGTTGTACCAATTGAAAATCCGCCAATTCTGTTTTTGTTTTTAATTCGTGCAACGTTATTGTGTGTTCAAATTTTTCTACCAACTGCACGTCCACGCAGCACCAACGCGGCTTTTCAACAGTGCTTTTTTCGTCAAAATACGGGCTATTTTCGTCCAACGCGCTGTCATCAATGTAAGCCGATTTCACAATTTTTACCACGCCAACAATGCCCGCTTCTTTGCAGTTGGAATGATAAAAAAACGCTAAATCCCCACATTCCATTTCACGCATAAAATTACGCGCCTGGTAATTTCGCACACCTTCCCACGGCTCGGTTTGATTTGAACATTGCGCTAAATCGTCAATGCTAAACACGTTCGGTTCGGATTTCATTAGCCAAAACTGCATCGTTATTTTTCCAAATAAGTTAAAAATTGTTTGGTTTTACAGTCGGTTGATTCCGTCCATGACGGCAAACCCCGCGTTGTCTATTTCGCCGATTTGTTTTTTGAATTCTAAACTAAATTGAACGCTCATAATGCTTCCTAAAGAAAGCGACAACTGTGGTGACGCATAAGTTAATACGCGCCACCTCGCAAGTCTAGTGATTTGGCGTTTTAGAGCCAATGCTATTTCGCCAAATAAGTGTAGGAATT
The DNA here is from genome assembly GCA_903870545.1 of uncultured Pseudomonadota bacterium. Lineage (GTDB taxonomy): Bacteria > Pseudomonadota > Gammaproteobacteria > Methylococcales > Methylomonadaceae > UBA10906. The sequence goes on along the minus strand of CAIQDI010000019.1, from coordinate 13,170 downwards.
CAAACCTGCCAAAAACTCGCTTTCATAACTTTGTTTTTCTGAATCGGTTAAATCGCTGGCGGCTAATTTTTCCCGATACGCTTGCATCAATTCGTCGCTGCTAATGTGAACGTAATCAAGCAATTCCGACACGTCTTCGCCTTCTTGCAAATCTTCAAAATGGTAGCCATTTTCGTCAAGTTTGATGTTAATCGAATGCGTGTCGCCGAACAAATTGTGCATATCGCCCAAAATTTCTTGATACGCGCCCAACATAAAAAAGCCAATCAAATACGGTTCATCTGCATCAATTTCATGAATCGGCAAAGTGTGTTCTAAATTCTGTCCATCAATGTAACAATCAATTCGCCCGTCCGAATCACAGGTCAAATCTTGAATCACGGCGCGACGAGTGGGCGTTTCATTCAAGCGGTGAATCGGCATAATCGGAAACACTTGATCAATTCCCCACACGTCCGGCAACGATTGAAACAGCGAAAAATTACAGAAAATTTTGTCGGCGAGCTTTTCGTTGAGTTCATCCAAAATCGCTTCTTCACTTTGATTTTGGGGATTCAATTGCGTTTGGATTTGCTGGCATGACAACGAATACACGTTTTCGGCTTTCGCCAAATTCGTCAACGAACATTGATCTTGAGCAAATTGCGTGCGAGCTTGCGCCAAATTAAAATGCGCGTCGTGATACGCTTCGACCGGATTTTGAATCGTCGGCAAGTTTTGCAATTCAGATTCGTTGCGATAAATCGATTCAATATCGGTCACGTTGGTAATTAACACGGCATGATGCGCGGTCAATGCGCGTCCCGATTCGGTAATAATGTCAGGTTGCGGCACATTTTTTTCGGCGCACACGTCGGCAAAACTTCGCACGATGTTGTGCGCGTATTCGTGCAAACTGTAATTGATGGACGATTCGCGCCGCGATTGGCTGCCGTCGTAATCCACACCCAAACCGCCACCGGCATCGACAATTTGAATCGCCGCGCCCAAACGATGCAATTCAACGTAAAACTGCCCAGCTTCTTTGAGTGCGACTTTAATGTCGTGAATGTTGGCGATTTGCGAACCCATGTGAAAGTGCATCAATTTTAACGCGCTCAATAAATTCGCTTGTTTCAAACGTTCGACGAGTTGTAAAAGTTCATGCGCGTGCAAGCCAAATTTTGATTTTTCGCCGCCGCTGTTTTGCCATTTCCCCGCGCTGATACTCGACAAACGCACGCGTACGCCCATTTGTGGAATCACGTTGAGTTTCGCGGCTTCGTCAATAATCAATTCGAGTTCGAGCGGTTTTTCAATCACTAAATTAACATTCAAGCCCATTTTCAACCCAATCAACGCGAGGCGAATGTAAGCGCGATCTTTATAACCGTTGCAAATAATCACGCCGTTTTTCGATTTCGACAACGCCATAATCGCTAATAATTCGGGTTTGCTGCCAGCTTCTAAACCAATGTTATCCGCCGCTAAAATACCTTCCACCACTTTGCGTTGTTGATTCACTTTAATAGGATAAACCGGCGTGTAACTGCCTTGATAATTGAAAACGGCGCGGGCGTTTTGAAATGCGTCATCCAAACGAGTGGCGCGATCTTTCAAAATATCGATAAAACGCACCAACACCGGTAACGATAAATTTTTATCGTTCAACGATTGCGCGACTTCATACAAATCAATTTCAATCGTTTTGTCGGCGCACGGTTTAACGCATACATTTCCGTTTTGATTGATTGAAAAATAGCCATCGCCCCATGAATCGATAGCGTAAGTTTGGGCAGATTGTGCGAGCGTTAAGTTCATTAGGCTTCCTGTAATTTTGCTTGTAAAAATTCTAAAACATCTTCGTTTTGCACACGGTTATAAATGGCTTCGACTGAAAGTGTTAAATCAATCGATTCAAACGTCACATCGTCACCCAAAAAGTAGCGTTCTGAAATCCAGTTGTTGTTTCGACGACACACTTCAACTTCGGCAAAATCTTGTTCAATCAAAACGTATTCCTGCAAACTAGACAGGGTTTTGTACGCCGCCATTTTGATAGTTTGATCGATTTTGCGGGTGTTTCTTGATAAAACTTCAACAATAATTAGTGGTTTGTCAGTGAAATAGTTGTGTTCATTTTCATCGACACATAAAACTACTACGTCGGGATAAAAAAAGCTGTCATTTGTTTTTACTTTCAAATCCGATGAAACGGCTGTGCAGCGCGTACCCTCCAAATGATTACCAAAGTGGCGTGATACGGTACTAGTAATGATATTGTGACGAAGACTCGCGCCTGCCATCGCCCACACTTCACCATCAATGTATTCGTGTTTTATATCGCTAATTTTTTCGCCTTCCAAATACTCAGCCTCGCTAATGTATTTCACGGCATATTTCAAATTCATGATTTTGTCCTGATTGATAACTGCTTTTGCGTAAAGTTCTAACATAACACAACATTAAAGAATTTTTGACGACAGCCGATAAAAAAGCCATTGTTGCAAAAGAGAAACATAAAATACAATTTAACAACAGTTGCCTTATTTTGTTGTTGAATAACAAAATGTCATTAAGCTGTCATTTAACTTTTTTATCCTTACGAAAATTTTTTAAATCTACTTAGAGAAAATTCATGAAATTATCCAAACTATCCTTTGCGGTTGCCGCCGCATTAACCGCAAGCGTTACGACATCCGCGTTCGCCATGGATTTGTATGTTGATACAAAAACTAAACAAATTTTCGCAGAACCTGGCAAAGGTCGTCAAAAAATGGGTTCATTTGAAAAAGTAGACGAATCACCAAAATCAAAAAACTTTGTAAGCAGCGAACACGCTTACCAAGAAGCCAGCAGCGACAAAGCTGAATTAAGAAAAATTCAAAACGATTTAGAAATGAAAGGCAACGAAATTAAAGCCTTAGAAGAACACGCCAAAGCCTCTGAAGAAGAAGGAATGGTCGAAATCAAAAAAGACGGTGGCATCGAATTCAAAAGCCGTGACGGTAATTTCAAAATGGCAGTCAACGGACGGTTACAAGTTGATTCGCAAATGAACGTCAATCAAGATTTGCCTAACACAACAGGTAATTATGTTGGTGCAGGCGGCGCAGCAGCTACGATGCCAGCGACATTAAACAACGGTGCAGCTCTTCGTCGCGCTCGAATTGGTGTTGAAGGAACTTTCTTCAAAAATACCGATTATAAATTTGAATACGATTTCACTCGCGGTAATGGTTTGAATGCGGGTGGTATTACTGACGCTTATATTCGTCAGAATTTCTCTAAACCGTTTTCGATTAAATTCGGTGCGTTTAAAGAACCATTCAGCATGGAAGAAGCAACCAGCAACCGTTACACCACGTTTATCGAACGTAACATGGCGACTAATACGTTCGTTGATAACTTAAATACTTACAAAGTAGGTGTTGGAGCTAACTACGCAGAAGAACGTTGGCAAGCGGCTACTTCTTTTCAAACGGAAGGAGTGGGTGGTTATAACAACGCTTATGGTTCAAATAACAAATTTGACTCAGCAACATCGGGCAGCGCAATCGGTTCTAACGGTGGCGTAAACCGTAGCGGCGGCGGCGGTGATACAAGCTGGGAAGTGAATGCGCGTGTTACGGGTATGCCGTGGATGGAAAGTAAGACTAAATTCTTACACATTGGCGCATCTGGATCGTACATTGACATCAACAACAATTACAAATCAGATGGTTCGTTTAGTAATGGTGGTGTGATTTTTGCGAACGGTTTAGCTAGTAACGTAGATCGTGGAGCTATATTAGGCACAGGAAATTTAACCTCTGGCACAAAAGGAACAGCTGCATATCGTCAAGCTGACCACCTTACGCGTTTCGGTGCGGAATCGGCTTTAGTTTATGGACCATTCTCAACACAAGGTGAATATATCCAAACAGATATTTCAGGTGCTGGCTATAAAGACGAATCTTTGAGTGGTTATTACACTTACGCTACCTACTTCTTAACCGGTGAATCGCGTGCTTACAAAAGCACAACAGGTGCATGGGACAGAATCAAACCAACTCGCAACTTTGATATGAAAGGCGGCTGGGGTGCATGGGAATTGGCAACAGGTTACGACTCTATGAATTTGAATGATGGCGTAATTAAAGGTGGTCGTGCATCGACTGCTAAATTAGGTGTGAACTGGTATCCAAACCCACACGTTCGCGTTATGACCAACTACGTTCATGCGTTGGATATTAACACTGGCGCACCGACTAGCACTGGCAACAAATCTTTCAATAATGCCGATTTGGACATGATTGAAACGCGCGTACAGCTTGATTGGTAAGCTCAAAAGTTAAGTTTCATTAGCTTATAACTGCCCCGCTGATTAAATCAGCGGGGCTTTTTTTTGTCTTTTAAAGACTCAACCGCACACCAATCCAACCAGCGCGTGGCGCGGCAGGCGAAACAAAACGCCCATCGTTATAATCTGCACCTAACACTTCGCTCGCCTGACCATAAACGCCAAACGTATTGTAATTCGTATCAAACAAATTATTCACTTTGCCAAACAGCGTGAAATTCTTGGTGAATTTATATTCCGCTGTGCCGTTGAAAACCCAATAACCCGAAAGTGGCGCAGTCATATTGCTTTCATCACCGCGAAAAACTTGATTGCCGCTGTACATTCCATTGATTCCCAACGATGCTTTTTTCCACAAATCCACGTTTAACGCAGCTTTGAAAATATGCGCGGGAATGCTCGAAATTTTGTCGCCTTTTTGAACTGCTACAATTTCATCCGCGTTTAACGGATTTTGAATGTTAAAACCATTCAGATATTGCGCGTTTAAATAAGTATAGTGAGCGTCGATGTGCCAATCGTCAATCGCACTAAAAACGCTTTCTTTGTTCATCGACGTTCCCGCTTCGATGCCGTAACGCTGCGTTTGTCCGACGTTGCTGAAATAACCTTGGCTGGCGATATTTCCGGCACGATGAAAAATAATATCGTTGTTATTCACGGCGTGAAAATAACCCAAATTCCAATCCCATTTTCCATTAACAACGTCATTTAAATTGCCACGAAAACCACCTTCCCACGTTTTAGCGACCACTTGTTGCAACGGCGGATCCGACAAAAATGAATTCGGCAATTTACACGGAGCTTCTGGGTCGGCGCAGCTTAATTCCATTGGCGTGGGCGCACGCGCGGATTCGGCATAATTGCCATAAACGTTCACATTTTTTAAAAGCTGATACGTCAAGCCCGCTGACGGATTCAACCGTTCAAAAGCGTGACTGCCGTTTAAATTCTTTTCCGCATCGTTAATATATTGGTCTTTCATATCAACGCTGATGTGGTTGTAACGCCCTGCAATCGTGGCGGCGAGTTTGTCGGTAATCGAAAATGTATCCGTTAAAAATACGCCAACGGCTTCGGTTTTGGCGTTCAAACGCACTTTTGATTCATCGACAAAAATGCCGCTGCCAATCGTGCCGCGACTTGCGCTTAATGAACCTAATTCGGTATTCGATGAAAAATGTGTTTCTGCCGCGTCGTAACTCGCGCCAACGGTTAAATTATTTTCGTGCTTGAATAAATCGCCCGTAAAAGCCGTTTGCAAAGTGCCGCCTTTGCTCCGCATTTGCGTTGCGCTGGAGTTGCGAGTCGCGCCATTTACCGAATCATCGAATGAAATTAAATCGCCATTCGTGTTTATCACTGGCGTTTCGTCGCCGCATAATAAACCCGATTCATCCGCGCAAGCCGCATAATCGCTGTTGTCGCCGTTAAATGTTTTCATGCGATTTTGGCGAAAATAAGTGTTGCCGCTGACTTCAATGTTGTCGGTTACGTCATAACTTCCCGCCAATTCTGAGAAAAACATTCGCGTAATCGTTTGGTCGTAATGGGTGAAAATCGCGTGTCGATTTTGCGCCAAAAGTTGAATCGGCGTGGGACCATTTCCGCGCAAATCATTGTCGTTTGCGCCCAACGTTAAATCGAGCGAACCTTTGTCGCCGCGCCAACTCAATGTGCCAAAACCTTGAGTGGCTTTGGTCGGTGAAAAATCACGCCAGCCGTCTTCCTCGAAATGATGCAAATCGACAAAATAACCCCACGTTCCATTATTCCAACCGCTGGTTAATTCTTCCGAATGCCGCCCAAATGAACCGCCGTACGTTTCAATTTGATGTTTTGGCGATGAAAAACCCGTTTTCGTTTTAATCGCAATCGCGCCACCGAGCGAATTCAAACCATAAACAGGATTCGACGAATACATTGCCATCGAATCTATCGCGCCTTGTGGAATCAAATCCCAATTCACCGTGTCGCCAAACGGTTCATTGAAACGCACGCCATTAACGTAAGTCGATAAACCTTGTGGCAAACCCATCAACGGCGAAGCCACAAAACCCCGATACGAAATATCAGGTTGAAGCGGATTATTTTGCGCTTCGTTGACGTGAACGCTGCCCAAATAACGATTGATATATTCCGAAAGTGAAATCGTTTGGGCTTTGTCGAGTTGCTCGCTCGAAACCGTTTGCACGGAGGTTGGCAATTTGAGCGCGTCGATATTATTTTCACCCACAGGCGAAACACCGACGATATTCATAATGCCTAAATCTTGTGGTTTATCTTCGGCAAAAACAGAATGCGAAGCTGTTAAAATCAAAACGCCGTAAATAATTTTTTTCATCGAAAGTTTTTCAAAAGTGACCCTGTTTACATTGTTTCCATTCTAAATTTACACTCCTTGAAATTCTATAGGACTTTTTCCTAAACTTATTTCGTCAAATTCAACAACAACGCAATATGTGCCAATTCTGCGCCTGAATTTACGTTTAATTTCTGACGAATGTTTGTGCCGTAATTCGCGGCGGTTTTATAACTCAAACATAATTTTTCAGAAATGGTGTGTGCGGTTAAACCCTTTGCCAGCAATAAAAATACGTCGAATTCTCGCGGTGAAAACGCATCGATAATTGCCTGATAATCCATCGAATCAGACGGATTTTCAGCCTCATCAATCAAATTGGGTTCAACGTAGATTTCACCGTTTGCGACTTTTTTAATCGCGGTGATTAAGACTTCGGGATGCGCGTGTTTGCAAATATAACCTTTCGCGCCTGCATTCATCGCGCGTTGCACATACACTTTTTCATGATGCACGCTAAACACAATAATTTTTACGTTTTCATGCCGCAAAACCAAACGGCGCGTGGTTTCTAAACCGCCCATTCCCGCCATCGATAAATCCATAATAATAATATCGGGTTTTAAATCGCTATAAAGTTGTAACGCTTGTTCACCGCGTTCCGCTTCGGCAATGACCGCAATGTTGGCTTCGGTTGCCAATAATAAACGAAACCCCGCGCGAACAATCGCGTGATCATCGACGAGAATAACGGTTATTTTTTCTGTTTTCATAAGGGAATTCTTGCATGAATTATCATGCCGTTTTGAGGTTGTGTTTCAATTGTAAATTCACCATTCAAACTACGCACACGTTCGCGCATACTCAACAAACCAAAACCATTTTTGATGGTTTGCGCGTCGCAACCTTGCCCATCGTCGCTAATGATGAGTGATAAGTTTTCGTTTTGTTCTCGCGTTAAATTTATCACAACGTGATTGGCGTTGGCGTGCCGAACGATATTGGTTAAACATTCTTGCACCATTCTAAAAATGTGAATACTGACAGTTTCGGGCAAAAATTCGAGGTTATTATCACAATGAAACGTCATGAACGTGTGCGAATGGCGCGTTTGCCAATGTGAAATCAAATCGTCGAGCGCGGCTTTTAAACCCAATTCGGTCAAAATCAACGGATGCAATTGTTGCATCATCGAACGCACAACGCTCATTAAATGGTCGCAAATTTGAATCGTCGCGTCGGTACTTTGTTTGATAATGGTATTTTGAGAATTTTCCACACGCGCAATCGTAACCGCCATCACTTTAATCGCTGTGAGTGATTGCCCCAATTCGTCGTGTAATTCTTGCGCGAGATGTTGGCGTTCATCTTCTTGAATCGCCAAATTGTGCTGCGTCAAGGCGCGATTTTCATGTTGACTGGCGTTTAATTTTTCAATCAATTGATTGGTGGCGCGGGCAATTTGATTCATTTCATCGCTGGAAAAAGTCGGCAAACGAGTTTGATAATCGCCCAATTCTACTCGTTCTAATCCTTGCACAATCACCAAAATTGCTTTTAAAACGCGATTGAAAACAACGTGAATTACCCCAAAAATCAGCGCAATGAACAAAAAAAACAGCCCAAAAAATGCCAAACTTTCTGCCCAAACTTCACTAATTTCGTTGAGCGGATTCGCTTCAATCGACACAATCAGTTGTTGTCCGTCATTGGTAAAAAAAGCGCGTTCGATTTTCATAGGTGAACTCGTGACCAAATTCACAAACCAACGCGGCGGTGTTTCTAAAATTGGCGTGATTTGTATCGGCGGAACATTCAACACTTTTCCCGCTGAATCTTTGAGTTGAATGCGTAAATGGCGCGTTTCTTTTAACGCATTGAGTTGTGAAAGCCATTCCGTCCGAAGATTGGATTGCGAAAGATTAAATGTAATCAAGTGTTCAGCCAAATGAATGGACGAGTGCATTTCATCTTGCACGGCGTGTTTAGCTTGCCAAAGCGTGACGGTTCCGCCGCTGATAAAGATACAACACGCTAAAAATAAAATGCGTGTGTTGATTTGATGGCGCAAGGTATTCGTTTTCATGAATGCAATAAAAAAAGTCGATGATATTAGCATCGACTTTTTAAACTACACGCCTTTTTTAAAAAAGCGGGAACGCCAAAATCACTCTTTTACAACTTCTTTCCAATTCAACTGACCACGGGTTCCGACTGTACCACTGGTAAAACAGTGATTCGTGCTGGAAACATTGGTATTCGTGAGAGTAGCGTTAAAAACCGTGCCGAACGTCGAAGCCGTATTTGGCAACATTTCACCGGTGGTAATGGTGCCATCAAGAACAAATGTTTGACCATTTATAGTCGTCGTTTGTGCGTTTGTAATGGTCGCGTTTATCAGCGTACCCGTGACTCTGCGACCTTTGGTGGTAACGTTATTTAAGTTGGTAATGTTTGAATCATAAGTGCCTGTAGTTACATTACCGCGAATGGGTTTGCCACTGGCATCCTTGCCTTCTGTAATCATGCCGCTGACAATCGTGCCGTTAATCGTTCCATCAGTTGTGGTTGTTGTGGGTTTTGTTGTTCCGCCCAAAACGTTCCAAGTACCATCAGAATTAGTACAAGTAAGAGTCGTGTCAGCAAAATCAATAGACGCATTGGTCAGTGTAACGCCGGTCAGTGTTACGCCGCCTGATAGTGTTACACCGGTTGTTTGGTTTTGGCTAACTGTGGCATTATTAAGTTCTAACGCGCCGACATTTTCAGCTTTAATCCCATATTTCAATTTTCCGCTAATCGCACCACTAATCGTGCCATTTTCCGTTGACGCATTCACGATTTGCGCCTGTCTAACGGTGACAGTATTTATAGACGCATCGCTTTTAACGCCACCATTATCACAAAGCTCTTTTGTTACTTTGACATAGGGAGGGGCAGAAATTAGTGGACAACGATTATCAAAAGAAGGTGGCAGAGGTGAATCGCCGGTAATGTTACATTTTCCCATATAATAATTGATTGAACTTTCTTTACTGCCAACCCACGCGCTGCGGTTAATCGATTGATTTACGTTTGCGTTACAAATATCAATCTTGTCGGTAATAATCAATTCACCGTGGGTTGTATCTGGAGTTGATACACCGCCAACCATTCGGATTGCATTAACGTCAAACGTACCTTCATAAAATGGTTTCGTCAGTGTATATGCCCACGTCAAACCTGTTACTGTTAAAGTGCCAGTAATATTAGTGGGGTGTGCGGCGTTGTTCACTGTTACAGCAAAAGTATCTGGGACTAACGCAACTTCACCGATGGTTCCGCGTACTATTATCTCCGGCGCAGTGATTGTTGTGGTTAACGGAGTCACTGTTGGAATAAGGCTAGGAGGATTACAGAAACCATTGGAATCTAATGATTTTGGTGGACTACATGCCAAAATGGTTAATTCACCTACACTGGTGTCAAATGTGCTGTTGCGGGTGGCAATCACGTCGTATGTTGCAACGGGTAAGGCGGTTGTAATCGGTAACGTCCATATTGTGTTGTTTGTGCCGCTAAAAGTCATTTGCGATTTGCTGTAAGTAGTAACGCCCACTTTTACCGTGAAAGTGTCTGAGTTTAACAACGCTGTCACGCCCACTGTACCGGTTAAAGTCGGTGTTGTATCGTAGGTAGAAAGAAAATTCACTGTTGGGGTAATCGCTGTTTGTCCTGGAATACAAGCTGTTCCAGCGGCATTGAGAACTTCGGGCGATTGGCAAATGATTGGTGGACAAGGCGTAGAAGTTATCGGACACGCGCCAGTTTTACTGAAATAATCATCATCATGATTTTGCAGCTCTTTACGGATTGTTGTGGTGAGTACAAATCTATCATCATCCGTGTGATCACAAAAGGTTACTTTGTCATCATCATGGTGTTTGCTGTCGTCACCATCCCCCTCACTTTCATCATGATGATTTCTGTCATTGTCATCGTTGCTGTCATAATAAGCATAAGTCGGAATGTGTGTGGTGGTAAATTTTTCCAGTGTCGGGCAAGTGTTACTGGACGAAACACAAGCAGTTTTATCTGTATTAAAAACAAGCGGAGGTGTGCAAGTGAGAGGTGGCGGACACGACACTAAATCTGTCGGACACGCACCCGTTTTACTGAAATAATCATTGTGATGTTGATGCCCATTAAGTGCGTTAGTGCTAACGGTAATAGACTCGAATGGATTGGAATTGCTGGATGTACTGTGGCAAATTGTGACTTTGCCATCACTGGAGAGCGCGTAACTCGGAATAGTGGTGCTAATTTTTATTAACGTCGCGCAATTATAGTTTTTGTTATCGCTGTTATTGTCTGCAATAACCTGACACGATGTTAGAAGTGTCATCAATAAACTGGTTATTGGAAAAAAAAGTTTCTTTTTGGAGTTCATCAGAATCACCTTTAGTCAGTTGAGATTACTTAAATTAAATCGATTTAACCACACGTTGGCATTTTACGCCGTAACGTTTTACTTTCAATTATTTCATAACCAATGAATCGCCAACCAAATCGTTTGCTGTGCGTGACTTGTCCACGCGACACGGTGGCGCGTGTTAGCAGGAATTGACAAATAATCACCGGCATTTAACGTGCGCTGCTCGGTGTTTTCATATTCAATCACCGCTTCACCTTGCAACACAATCACCCATTCATTTTGCAGTTGGTCGTACCATTCACCGGCTGGCGTGCGCTGTCCTTCTGACACAATTCGTTCAATTCGCACGTTTTTGTTTTCTAATAACAGCGTGAAAAGTTCTTCGGGCAAATTGGCAGGAATGTCGTTAAAGATGTTGCTCATGAATTTTTCTCCGTTAAACGAGCTTGCCATTTCGCGGTAATCGCTTTGAGTTCTGCCAGGTCAAACGTGGTTAATTCGCGTGCAGCTAATAAACGTTCACCGGCAACCCAAACGTCGGAAACTTGGTGGCGACTGGCGGCGTAAACAATTTGTGAAATCGGACAATACAACGGCTGCGTTTCCAATTCGCTCAAATCAATGGCAATCACATCCGCCGCTTTGCCGATTTCTAACGAACCGATTTTATCCGCCAAACCCAACGCTTTCGCACCGTTAATGGTCGCCATGCGTAACGCGGTCATCGCGGGAATTGCGCTGGCATTTTGAGCAACCGCTTTTCCCAATAACGCCGCCGTTCGCATTTCGCCCAACATATCCAAATCGTTATTACTCGCCGCGCCATCCGTACCCAGCGCAACATTGACACCCGCCGCCAAACATTTTGCCACCGGACAAAAGCCACTCGCTAATTTCAAATTCGATTCAGGACAATGAACGATATTTGCGCCCACGTCAGCCAGTAATTGAATTTCATCATCGTTTAATTGCGTGGCGTGAACCGCAATCAAGGAAGAATTCACCAATCCTAACTCGTGCAAACGCTGCATCGGGCGTTGACCTTTTTCAGCCAACGCCGATTCCACTTCGTACGCGGTTTCGTGCAAATGAATGTGAACCGGTAATTTAAAATCGTGTGCTAATTTGTTAATGCGTTTCAGCGGTTCATCGGAAACGGTATACGGTGCGTGCGGCGCAAAAGGCGTGCTAATCAATTCCGCTGCGAGTAATTCATGATGCAACGCCACGCCTTTTTCAATATATTCGCCGCTGTGTTCCGCCCAAACCGTGGGGAAATCAATTACGATTAAACCCAAACTGGCGCGAATGCCGTGTTGAATGGCTTGCTGCGCGGTCACATCGGGGAAAAAATACATATCGTTAAAACAAGTCGTACCGCCGCGTACCATTTCGGCAATCGCTAAATCCGTGCCGTCACGCACAAATTCTTCACTCATCCATTTTTGTTCGATGGGCCAAATGTGATTTTGCAACCAATCCATCAGCGGCAAATCGTCGGCAATACCACGCATCAAGGTCATGGCGGCGTGCGTGTGCGCGTTCACAAAACCCGCCAACAGCGCGTGCGTGTTCAATTCCACCATGTTGTCGCTGTGATATTTTTGTTTAGCAGGTTCGGTCGGCAATAAGTCTACGATTTTACCGGCGTGAATCGCCAAACTGTAATAATCGTAAACGACGTTTTCGGGTTCAATCGGAATAACCCAACGGGCGTGAATTAAGGTATCAACGTTTTGCATAGGACAATTTTAGGTTAAAGTGTGAGTTAATTTTCAATTCAAAATAATACCATGACGCACTCACTTTTTTGGCACGATTATGAAACCACCGGTACGCATCCGCAAAAAGACCGACCGTTACAATTCGCGGGCGTGCGAACCGATTTAAATTTTAATGTGATTGACGAACCAATTTCCATTTTTTGTAAATTGAGTTTGGATGTTTTGCCGCATCCGGAAGCGTGTTTGATTACCAATATTACGCCGCAATTTGCCGATGAAAAAGGCGTGAACGAAGCGGAATTTATGCGCCAAATTCACGCTCAACTCGCGCAGCCGGAAACGTGCAATTTGGGTTATAACTCGATTCGGTTTGATGACGAAATGACGCGCCACGGTTTGTATCGTAATT